>NZ_JBSFDI010000021.1:0-191445 GCF_053593835.1 Streptomyces sp. NPDC002076 | reverse complement strand
TCCGCCGCTACATCATCTGGCGGAACAAGCACGCCGCCGACGAACGCCTTCGCGATTTCGTCGACAGGGCGAACGTTGCTTGATGCGGCACTAGTCACCGGGGAATTGTCGGCACCCGCAGTGCGCGCCCGCGTTCACGCCGTGTGGTAGGTGCCACCCTGCACGTAGTACTTGCCGCCGCAGCTGTTCTGCTTGTACGCGCCGACCCGCCATACGCACACCCAGGTGTAGACACCGGGGCCGTCCCAGTAGAAGTCGGTATTGAGGGTGCCGGCTCCCTGCTGCTCACGTGCGTCGGTGAATTTCTGGCTGCTCGACTCCGGGCCGCGGAAGTAGTTCATTCTGCAGTCGCTGCCCCAGGACTCCAGCAAGGCCTGGGTGAATCCACCGGCGTCGCTCGGGCGGTAGTTCATCCACGCCTCGCAGCCATTGGACGACGCGACGGACCCGGGGATCCAGCCGGCCTTTGGTTGAGCGTGCGTCGAGGTGGGGCCGGGGCCCTGCCCCGCTGGGCTGGTGGCTCCGGGCGGTGCGTGGGTGCCGTTCTGGCCGCCGGTCCCACCGGACGGTGGTGCGCCGGGGCCGTTCTGGCCGCCGCTCCCGCCGGGCGGCGGTGCGCCGTTCGCGCCACCGGCAGGATCCGCCGGGTGGCCGCTCGTGGCTCCCGATGACTTGCCGCCGGCGCCGGGCCCGCTGGAACGCGGGCCTGCGGATGCCGAGCTCACTGCCGGGGTGACGCCGGAGTTGCGCGCGGAGGCCCTGGCACCGGCGGCCGGTCCGTTGTGCCGAGCGAGCTCACCGGCGGTGACGGCGGCCGAGGCCACCAGGGCCACTGCGGTCGCGGCCGCCAGGATGTTGCGCCGTCGGTGCGAAGGCCGTGCGGCGCGCTCAGGCGCCTTGCGGGGCAACCCTGCCGCGTCGTCGGCGCCGGTGAGCCCGTCATCCGGTAACTCCGGTTCGTCCGTCGGCGCTTGTGAGGTGAGCGCCCGGCGCGGTTCGATGCGGGCCAGCAGGGGCTGCGGCCATGGGGCCGTGGCGCGCGTGACCCCTGCCGCAGCGACCACGGCGGCGGCGTCGGGGCGTTGTCCGGGATCCTTCTCCAGGCAGCGTGTGACCAGGGCGTGCAACTCGCGGTCGACGTCTGCCAGATCGGTCAGATCGGGAGGCTCGTGCACGACCCGGAAGAGGACTTCGGTGGCCGTGCCCTCACCGAAGGGCGGCTTGCCGGTCACGGCGAAGGTCAGAAGCCCGCCGAGCGCGAAGATGTCCGCCGGTGGACCCAGGGCTCCCGTCCGCGCCTGTTCCGGCGCCATGTAGCAGGGCGTGCCGACATGCTGCCCGGTGACCGTCATTTGGCTGAGATCGGCCGCGTGGGCCACGCCGAAGTCGATCACTTTGGGACCGTCGAGGTCCAGGATCACGTTCGACGGCTTGAGGTCCCGGTGGACGATGCCCGCCGTGTGGATCGCGCCCAGCGCGGTGGCCACACCGGCCGCCAGGCGCCACGCCGCCGTCGGTGGCAGGGGCCCGTCCGTCCGGACCGCGTCCTCGAGCGGTACCCCGGGCACATACTCCGTCGCCAGCCAGGGCCGGTTCGCGTCGGGTTCCGCGTCCACGAGGGCCGAGGTGAACGCGGCGTCGAGCCGGCTGAGCGCCGTGAGCTCGCGGGCGAAGCGGCGCCGGAACTGCTCGTTGCCCGCCAGTTCGGGGCGTACCACCTTCACGGCTACGAAACGGCCGTCCGCCCACCCCAGGTACACCCGCCCCATGCCGCCCGCGCCGAGCAGCGCGGCCAGCCGGTATCGCCCGACTCTGGTCGGGTCGTCCGGTGTGAGCGGACTCGCACCGAGCACTGCCAGGTCGGTATCGGTCAGTCCGGAGCTCATGAATCCCCCTTGCCCTGCTCCGCGCGGCACTGTGGTCCTATCCTGGCCCAGGACCCCATGTCCCGTGAAATCCCCTGCGGTCGGCGGTGAGTTGACGGCACATCAGCACGCTGCGACCATTGTCCGGTGGCGGATGTACGGGTGGCGATTGTCGATGATCATCCCGTGACGCGCGAAGGTGTCGCGGCACTGCTGGCGAGCAGTCCGGGCTTCGACGTGGTGGCCTCGGTGGACGACCCGGCCGCAGTGCCCCGGGACGGCTCGGTCGACGTCGTCGTCCTCGACCTGTATCTGGCGGACGGCAGGCCGTCGACGCCGGCAGTCTCCGAGATGGCCACCTGGGCACGGGTTCTGGTGATGTCCGCCTCGCGTGCCCCGGCCGACGTGCTGGCGGTCGTCCGGTCCGGAGCGAGCGGCTACGTCACCAAGGACACCGGCAAGGAGACGCTGCTGGCGGTCCTCGCGACGGTCGCGGCGGGCGGGTTCTCGCTTTCGCCGCAACTGGCGGACGTGCTGGCCGCCGCGCTCTCCGCGACACCGGCGGTACCTGACGACCCGTCAGACCTGCTGTCGCCGCGTGAACGCGAGGCGCTGGACCTGATCGCGGCCGGGTTCACCCACGCCCAGGCCGCCAAGCGGATGAACGTCACCAAGGCCACGGTCGACACCTACGTCGAGCGCATTCGCGTCAAGCTGCAGGCAGGCAACAAGGCGGAGCTGACCAGGATCGCCCTGGCGGCGCGCCGCACCTGAGACACACGCTGCGGGAAAAGGGCCAGAACAAGGGCCAGAACAAGGGCGAGGAACGGGACAGAGCGGACAATGTCCGATACGGGGGTGACGGCGGCCGGCCGGCTCGCGGCCTTATGGGTCCGCACCGCGGCGGGGACGGCCCTGGCGGTGTGCCCGCTCGTGTGGTGGCTCGCCGGTGCCGGTGTGCGGGGCGGCGCCGCCGCGGGCACGACGGCAGTCGCCTTCGCGTTGCCGACCGCGATGGCGGCGCGCGCCGTTCGCAGGGCCGGACGGGAACTCGACCGGCAGACGGCGGTGGCGATCAGTAACGCCGAGGAGGCGGCACGCTCTCAGGAGCGCGAGCGGCATCAGCGGATCCTGCACGACCGGGTCCTGCAGATCATGGAGATGCTGGCCCGCGGTGACCGTCGGTTCGACACGGGCGTCCGCGGCCAGGTCGCCGAGGAGGCGGCGTGGCTGCGCGACCTGGTGGAGACGGGCAGGGAGCGCGAACCGGGCAACCTGGTGGCCGAGTTGGAGACACTGGCCCGCGCCTTCGCCCTGCAGCACCTGCGGGTGGAGGTCAACACCGCCGGGCTCGCCGCCGCCGGCAATCCGCACGACCGGCTGCCGCGCTCCCACGTGTCGGCATTGGTCGAGGCGACCCGTGAAGCCCTCACCAACGTCGTCAAACACGCAGGAACGGATGTTGCCACCCTCCGCGTCAACCACGGGTCGCACGGCCTCGTGCTCACGATCGTCGACGCGGGACGCGGCTTCGACGGCGAACCGACGGCCGGCACCGGCCTGCGGCGGTCGATCATCGGCCGGCTCACCGAGGTCGGCGGTGCGGTGCTGATCGAGAGTGCCGCCGGTGAAGGAACCTGCGTGGAACTACGGCTTCCGATCCCCGAGTAGGCACCCATGGAATTCGTATTCGACGCCGGCGGACGCAGGACCGAGTACGCCCTGACGATCATCGACCCGACCGCCGAGGTCGGCGACCTGGCGAAGGCGCTCGGGCAGCCGCCCATCGCCCTGGTGATCGACGGACGTCTGGTGGCCGGCTCGGTCGGGCTGCCCGCCTCCGGGCTGGTGGCCGGGTCGGTCGTAGGCCCGGCCACCGCGGTCGCGCACAGCCGCCCCGAGCCGCCGCCACGTGAGGCTTGGGTGATCGCCGGTCCGGATGCCGGCGCCCGGTTGCCCCTCCGCCCGGGCGAGACGCCCGTCGGCCGGGACGCCGCCTGCGGTGTGCGGATCGATCATCCCGCGGTCTCGCGTCGCCACGGCGTGCTCACCGTGGCGGCGGCTGGGCCGGTCATGGTGGCGGACCAGGGTTCCCGTAACGGCATCGACGTCAATGGGACGTTGATCACGGAACCGACGCCGGTCGGTGAGCAGGACGTGATCGGTGTCGGCGGTGGTGCGGTGTTGCGCGTGGTGACCCCGCCGGAAGAACACCGACGGGCGAGCGTCGACCCCGTCCACGGTGTGCGGCACGGCTGGCGCGTACCGTTCCACCGCCATGCCCGCAGGACGCCCCCGGCACCCGTGCCGTTGCCGGTGCCCCAGGCGCCGCAGCGCCGGCAGCGCTCGCCGTTTCTGTACACGTCGCTCCTGGCACCGATCGGTCTGGCCGCCCTGACGGTGTGGCTCTTCCACGACGTGCGGTTCGCCGTGTTCGCCGCGCTGTCGCCGCTGGCGTACCTCGCCTCCGGGTTCGAGGAGCGGCTGCGCGGTCGGACCGGACGCCGCAGCGGGCATCGTGCCTACCTCGCCGCGCTGGCACGCTTCGAGGACGAGGTGGCACGGGAGCATCGGGCGGAACTCGCCCGCCGCAGGACCGCGGGGCTCGATCCGGCCGAGGTCACGTTCCGCGCCGAAGCACCGGGCGCGTCCCTGTGGGAGCGGCGTGCGGGTTCCGAGGACTTCCTGAAGCTCGCGGTCGGCGTGGGTGACCAGCCCTGGCAGCCGCAGCTCGCCGAACCGCCCTCCGGCGCCCGAGAACTGCCCGCCGAAGTCGCCGAGGTGCTCGCCCGGTACGCGGAACTGCCGCGCGTCCCGGTGCACGTGGATCTCGGCGTGACCCGGGTGCTCGGGGTCGACGGGCACCGGGAGGCCGCGCTCGCGGCGGCCCGCGCACTGCTGCTGCAGGCGGCGGTGGCGGCGGGCCCGGCCGACCTGGCGGTCGCGGTGTTCACCAACTCGGCCTGGTCGGCGCGGTGGGAGTGGACGAAGTGGCTGCCGCATCTGTTCGACCGGACCGAGGGCACGAGCCGGCTGATCGGGATCGGCCGCGCAGGGGCGGACCGCCTCGCCGCCGAACTCCTGGCCCACCATCCGTTCCCCGAGGCCGAGCGCGGTGTGCTGCTGGTGGTCGTCGACGGCGCCGCCCTGCTGGAGGGCCGTAACTGCCCGTTGCGCGACCTGATCGGCGGCCGGGCCGGTGCCACCCGGGCCGTGGTGCTCGCCGATCCGCTGCCGGCGCTGTGCGAGGTGGTGCTGAGCGTGCGCGCCGGTGGCGCCGGGGAGCTGCGCCACGTGGCCACCGGCGAGCGACGCGGCAGCATGCTGACCGCCGGGGTCGGCGAGGCGCATGCACGCGCGACCGCCCGGGCGCTGGCCCGCTTCGAGGACCCCGAGATCGCGTTGGCCGGGGCCGGCCTGCCCGTGCGGACGCCGCTGCTGCCGCTGCTCGGCCTTCCGGACCTGACCGCCGGCGCTCTTGTGGACCGCTGGCGGGCAGCGGCGCGCACGCTGCGCGCAGGCACCGTGCTCGGTGTCACCGACGACGGACGGTACGAGATCGACCTGGACGACGACGGACCGCACGCGCTCATCGCGGGAACCACCGGCTCGGGCAAGAGCGAGTTGCTGCGCACCCTGGTCACCGGACTGGCCGTCGGAAACGACCCGGACCACCTGGTCTTCGTGCTCATCGACTACAAGGGCGGCGGCGGACTCGACAAGTGCGCCGAACTGCCGCACGTCGTCGGCATGGTCACGGACCTGGACGAGCAGTTGAGCATCAGGGCGATGCGCTGCCTGGAGGCGGAGTTGCGGCACCGCGAGCGGATGCTGCGGGCCGCCGGCGTGTCGGACTTCCGTACGTACCAGCGGCTGCGGGACACCGGCCGTCCGGAGCTGGAACCCATGCCGCGCATGGTGGTGGTGATCGACGAGTTCGCGACGCTCGTCAAGACGCTGCCGGCCTTCGTCGACGCCCTGGTGGACGTGGCTCAGCGCGGCCGCGCGCTCGGCGTCCACCTGGTGATGGCCACGCAGCGGCCGGACGGTTCGGTCAGCGACGCCATAAAGGCCAACGTCAAGCTGCGGATCTCACTGCGGGTGGAGACCCCCGAGGACTCCCGCGCCGTCATCGACTCGCCCGCGGCGGCGGCGATCGGACCGCGGCAGTGGGGCCGGGCCTTCCGGCGGGTCTCCGGTGGCGAGGTGGAGGCCGTCCAGACGGCCCTGGCGACCACCGTCACCGCGACCGAGGTCGCAGGCGAGCGGCTGCGCGTCGCCCCATTCGACTTCGCTCCCGGTATGCCAACCGCTCCGGGCACCGAAGAGTCACATGCCGAGACGGGCCCCACCGACTTGCGGCGCCTGGTCGATCTGGCCCGCGCGGCCTTCACGGCAGGCGGGTACGCGGCACCGCGCCGGCCATGGCCCGATCCGCTGCCGCGGCACGTCCCGCTCGCCGGCCTGGACGTCGCCGAGGCCGGTCTGCAGACGCCCACCGCGGGCCTGCCGGCCCTTGTGCTCGCCGACGATCCGGACCGCCAGCGACAGGTACCGCTGGGCTGGGACCCGGACGCCGGTAACCTCCTGGTCTTCGGCGCGGTCGGCTCGGGCACCACCACAGCCCTGGCGTCGCTGGTGCTGGCCTGGGCGCGCGCCCTGCCTCCGGAGCGCTTGCACCTGTACGTACTCGACCACGGCGCGGGCGACCTGGCACCGCTGGGCGGGCTGCCGCACACCGGCGGCTACGTCCGCAGCTCCGACCGGGAGCGGCTGGTGCGGCTGGTCGGCCTGCTCGGCAGGGAACTGGAGCGACGCAAGGCCGGCGGCGGCGCGGACTTCCCGCGCTGGCTGGTGGCCGTCGACGGGCTCGGCGCACTGCTCACCGGGGCCGGGGACGACCTGCTGCTGGACGAGCTGATGGGGCGGCTCGGGCAGGTCTACGCCGATGGCCCGGCCGTCGGCATCGCGTTCGCCGGGACCGTCGACCGGGCCGGCGGCATACCGGGCAACTGGCTGAGCCGTACGGCGCAGAAGGTGCTCCTGCGGCTCGCCGACGTCTCGGACTACGGGCACTTCGGCGTGCCTGCGCGCGAGGTGCCCGAGGCGGCCCCCGGACGCGGCGTCGTCGTAGCGACGCGGCAGGTCGTGCAGGTCGCGGCGCCGGGAGCGGACCTCGCCGAAGCCGCGTCCGCGGTATGCGCCACCTGGCCCGGGCCGCACCATGTTCCGGCCATCCAGGTACTGCCCGAGACCGTGCCGCTGGCGGGACTGAAGGCGAGAGCGCGCGCCGACGCGCACCCGTGGACCATCCCCATCGGGGTCGCGCAGGAGAGCCTGGAGCCGGTTCACCTGACCGTGCACGAACACGACCACGTGCTCATCTGCGGTCCCCGCCGCTCCGGGCGAAGCACGCTGCTGGCCGGCATCGCGCTCGGCCTGCGGGGTGCCGTGGACGCCCCTGTCTTCGCCTACGCGCCACGCGAGTCACCGGTCCGCCGGCTGCCGGCCCCGGTGCGGCTCGCCTCCGACCTGACGGAACTCACCGCTCTGGTCCAGGAGAACGACCGGCCGCCTGTGGTGCTGATCGACGACGCGGACGCGTTCGACGACTTCAGCGGAGTGTTCCCTGCTCTGACGTCCCATCAGGACCCCGGGATCCACGTCATCGCCGCGGCCCGCAACGACGGCGAGGTGCGCAGCAGCATGCACTGGCTGACGTCGGTGCGGCGCAGCAGGTCGGGGGTGCTGCTGATGCCGGACTCGCTCGACGGCGACCTGCTGGGCGTCGGCCTGCCGCGCCGTCCCGCACTCACCATGCGGCCCGGGCGCGGATATCTCGTCTCGGACGGCTCCTTCACCGCCATCCAGGTCGCCATGCCTGACGACTGACGGGCGGACAGGGCGTGTGGTGCGAGGCACCACACGCCCTGTCCGGCGTACGTCCGACGCCCTGCACGCTACTGCCGACACCGCTCCTCCGCCTACCTTCGAGCCATCGACAACGGCGACCGGCACCGGACAACGGGAGGCCGGCGACAGGAAGAGGGAGAGCGCCATGGCGGTTCAGGTTCTGGTCGGAGCGAACGCGCAGAGCGACGCGCAGCAGTTCCTCTCGGCGGTGCAGACCTTCACGCAGGAGGTCAACAAGGTTCGTTCGGCCGGGCAGAAGTTGGCGAGCTCCAGCGAGTGGCAGGGCAAGTCCGCGCAGAAGTTCGACGCCGACTTCCAGGCGTTCGCCAAGGCGGCCGCCCTGATGGAGCAGTCGCTGCAGAAGATGGCGACGGGCGCGAAGACGGTCATCACCAACATCGACAACACCGACGCGCAGGGTGCCGCGCAGATCGGCAGCTTCAGCGGCTGAAGCTGCCGACCGCGTGCCCTCGCCTCCCTGCGGGGAACGGCACGGAAGGAGGCGAGGACGACGGCCTGTCGGCACCGAACATCGCGGCCACGGGCCGCACGGCGGTGGAGCCGTTCCAACGCGCCCACGGCCTGCGCGTAGACGGCATCGCCGGCGTGAACACCTGGCACGCGCTGCGGGCGTGACTCAGCGGAACGATGGTGCGAAATGGCAGAGAAGGTCCTGGTAGGCGCAAGCGCCCCGAACAGTGCGCGTGAGTTCGCCTCGGCGGTGTCGCGTTTCGAGGTCGCGGCGAAGAGTGTGGACAGCCTGGCTGAGCGTCTGTCGTCCTCCGGCAGTTGGCAAGGTCAGACGGCACAGCTCTTCGCCCGCGAGCGCGAACAGTTCACGCAACGGATGACCGCCATGCGGCAGGCGCTGTCCCGGATAGGACAGGCGGCACAGGCCGTCATCCAGGCGATCGAGGAGACGGACCGTCAGGGCACCGAGCAGATTCCCGATGCACCGGATGCCGCCGCTGCCACCGATACCACCGCCGAGCCGGTGATCCAGACGGCGGCAGCTCTGCCGATGACAACCGACTCCGGCCCACGCGGTGACGACTCGCCTCTCCTTGGCGCACCCGGGTCGCCCACCCGGTTCGCGGGCGGCGGCTCCCTCTTCGACACCTCCTCCGCCAACAACGTCCCCCCGGACGACTTCCACCGCCGCATCGCCGAGATCGCGCATCAACGCGCGAACGACACATCAGACGATCCTAAAAACTACGACAACTGCACGAACTTCGTATCGGACGTGCTGGCCGCCGCAGGACTGCCCCAGACCACGGGGCCGGGCCACTCCGGCTTCCAGCCGCTCTCGGGTGACAACACGCCCCGCTACTGGTGGCATGACTCCTCCCGCTCTGCCCTGCCCTGGATGTCGGCCCACGAGAGGTCGCAGAGCTGGATGTTCGCGCCGGACCTGTTCCGGTACCTCACGCAAACCGTGCACGCCCAGGAGATACCGGTGTCCCAGGCCAGGCCCGGCGACGTCATCTTCTGGCAGAAGCCGGATGGCACCTTCCACCATGCAGCGGTGATCACCGGTGTTGCCGACGGCGATCTCCTCTACACCCAGCACAGCGGCGCCCGTGACGACTGGAGCCTGCAGCGCGGGGAGACCGACTTCACCCGGCACGTCGGGCCACAGGTTCTGCACATCCTGCGGGTGCCGACACCATCGCGCATTGCACCAAACCACGACGACCCCTGGCACCCGCTGGAGGCAGAGTGAGAGGTCGCCTCGCCGGTCGCGGCGGGAGAGGCCGCGATGCGATTTCGGGCCGGGACATGGCCAGAACCGCCACTGCAAACGCGGAGGACTAAGGTGTATCGGTGATCTTCAAGAGGAAGCAGAAGGCCTCGGACCTCGGCGCCGTCATATCCGAGCTGGAGCAGGCCGTTGACGCTCGCGACGGTGCCCGCACCGAACGTGCCTTCACCGCCGCGCTGAAGAGCCTGCGGCAGGCGACGGACACCGAACTCGTCCTGGCGGGGCCCCGGTTGGCCGCACTGCTCCCCGCCTTCCCGCCCACCGGCCCGCGCCCGCTCCTGGCTTCGGCGGCCGGCTTCTGTGTCGAGAGCGGCGCCGATGCGGCGGCCTGCGCGGAGCCAGTCCTCGGCGGAGTCCACCGGGACCTGCTCGACGCCCTGGAGTTCGCCCGCCGTTGGACCGCTGCCGGCGGAGCCGAGGGCGAACTGCCGGAGCCCGACGGGAACATCATCGATGATGCGCTGCTGGCCCGCTTGGGCGACGACGCTCACGAGGCCACGCGGTTGGCACTGGCCTGGTGCTCGGTCGAGGAATGGCAGCCGCCCGCGCTGGCCGTACTGTGCCGCAGCGCGGAAGTACGCCATCTGCACGCATCCACGCTCCTCCCCACCTGCCGCGAGCTGGCGGCCCTGGAGCGGCATGACCTCAAGTGCCTGGCCTACGCACTGGCAGTGCTGGACGACGAGCCCCTGGTAGTGCTGCACCGGCCCACCGGGAGCGGGTTCGAGGTGCGCATCAGCGGCATCGGGGACAACTTCCAGTTGCACACGCTGCTCGCGCACGTCCTCATCGGTGACGGCCACGTGCCCGGCACCGCCCCTTCGGCTGAGAGCGTCCGCCTGGCCACGGACCCCGAGCCCGCCCGAGAACGCACCGCGGCCGTCGCGACCGGAGCCTTCGAACTCCTCGCCCCTGACGGGAAACGGATCTGGAACGAGGGGCTGCCCGCCGACATCCCCGTGGTGGAGGGATACCGCCTGCTCGTGCTGGACGAACCGCTCTACCGGCGCAGCTGGAACGCCGACCGGTTCTTTCCCCATCTCCCCGGTACGGCCACGCTGACCCGCGTCCTGTCCGACGACGAGGCGCGAACCTGGTTCGCCCGCACCTCGTCCGCCGAGGGGACCCGACAGGCTTTCTGACTCGGTGGACCCGGCCGAAGCGTTGCGCGAGGCCAGGGTCAGCCCTGGACCCAGCGGCCGTGATCCCAGTAATGGACGCCGCCGTCCCAGCGGTATGCGTACCCGGCGTGGTCGTGAGCCCAGTCGACCTGGCCGAGAACCCAACGGCGGCGACCATCGTCCTCACGGACCTGGAACCCACCACGACCGTGATCGCGCGCCCAGTCGACCTGGCCGAGAACCCAACGGCGGCGACCATCGTCCTCGCGGACCTGGGACCCACCACGACCGTGATCGCGCGCCCAGTCGACCTGGCCGAGGACCCAGCGACGACGCCCGTCGTCGTGGCGGACCCAGCGACCGTGCCCATGAACGTCGTAGGGCACTCGATCGTTGTTCCGACCCTCGTCGTGGGCTCCGGGCAGCTGCGCAGACGACAAGACGACCACGTCCCGGTCACCGGCCGGAACAGTGGCCGCCGAGGCGGAGCCCCCTGTGGCGAGGAGTCCCGTCGCTGCGACCGCCACGGAAGCAGCCGCCATGGCGGCCCGGCGTGCAATGCCCATCCCCATGATCTTTCCTCCTTGTTGCCCCATGACCTGCACGAGCAGATCGCGATGGCTTGCCTCGTATCAGGCACTGGCGACAGTAACCGACAGTTGGTTGAATGGTGAACTATCTCCGGAGTGAGGTACGCCATGTGCGCAGGCTCGACGGTGCGGTGGGCCGTCGGCGTCCTCAGGTACGGCCGGCACCGGGGTGAACGCTCCCCGGGCCCGTACCGCACGGCGATCACCAGGTCACGGTGCAGGCCGTGCAGGTCGGAAGAGGACAAGCCACTTCTGTCAGCGGGGAGGGGCTGCTCTGCCCATATCCGCCCAACCGATCTCGCACCTCCGCAGCCAGTCAGTCACCGGGGCGGAGGCTGGCTTCTTCGAGGTCGAGTTCGTGCTGGATCCGGCGCCGGGTGCCATTGCTGATCTTGTTCGCCTCGTAGAGGCGCTGGAGTTCGGCCGCCTCGATGGCGATGAGTGTCCGGCGGATCTCGCGGTAGGCGTCGGCAGGACGGGCGTCCGGGTCGCTGTAGTGGGCGTCTTCGACCTGGTGGATGCGCGCTTCCAGATGACGGCGGGCCTGTTTCAGGGCGGCCTCGGCGGCGGCACCCAGATCGGCGAGCTGATCCAGATCGCCCAGCAGTTTGAGCTCCTCGAGAGCGGCGCGGGCGATGCGCCGGCGGGTCCGGGCCTCCTCGCGGGCGGTGTGCTCCGGTTCCAGAGCGATGCCGGAGCGGCGCACGACAGGAGCCAGAGTGAAGCCCTGGAAGACGAGAGTGAGCGCGACGGTACCGGTGGTGAGCGTGAGAATGAGCGCCCGGTGCGGTAGCGGCGCCCCTGTGTGGGTGACCAGGGGAATGGAGAGCGCGGCTGCCAGCGGCATGACGCCTCGGGTGCCCGCCCAGGACAGGACGGCCGGAACGCGCCAGGAGAGGCGGTTGTCTCCCTCCCTGTGCCGGTGGTGGATCAGGGCGGACAGCGGGAAGATCCACAGCAGACGGATCGCCAGCAGAGTGAAGGCGATCACCGGCACCCACAGCGGCCAGCCGTGCTCGTCGCGCGCGAGATGACGGACGGCCCACGGAAGCTCGAGGCCGATCAGGGCGAAGACGACACTCTCCAGCAGGAAGGCCACGGTGTCGTAGACGGCGTGGACCTGGAGGCGGACGGGGGCGTCGCCGAGCTTGTGGCCGGTGCTGCCGAGGACGACCCCGGCCACGATGACGGCGGTCACGCCGGAGGTGTGCGACTGCTCCGCGATGACGTAGGAGGCGTAGGGAGTGACCAACGCGATGACGGTCTCCAGCATGGGGTCGTCGGTCCGTCTGCGGATCAGCGTCTCCACCGCGGCGACCGCCGCCCCGATGAGGGCTCCTCCGCCTGCGAGGATCAGAAACTGCAGGGCGGTTCCGGGCACGCTGATGGCGCTGCCGGACACCACGGTGGCCACGGCGACCTTGTACAGGACCAGTGAGGTGGCATCGTTGAACAGGCTTTCCGCCTGCACCATGGCCTGCACACGCGGGGGGAGTGACAGGCGCCGGCCGAGCGCCGTCACGGCCACGGGGTCGGTGCTGGCCAGGACGGAGCCGAGGATGAACGCGGTCGCGGCGGTGAGCGGCGTGATCGCATGGGCGACGTATCCGACCGCGAGGGCCGAGGCGAGGACCAGGCCGAAGACCAGGGCCGTCACGGGTCGCCACACGGTGCGCAGGTCGCGGACGGAGATTTCCCCGGCCGAGGCGTAGAGCAGCGGCGGCAGCACCAGCACGCTGATCACATGAGGCGGCAGGCGCACCTCGGGGATCCAGGGCATGAGCCCCACGACCACACCCGCAACCACGAGGACCGAGGGGGCGGGCAGGCTCCAGCGCCGGGCACCGGTCGCCACCGCTGTGGCCAGGACCACCAGCAGCAGGACGACGATCAGGCCGGTCATGGAGCGTCCCCGGTGGGTTACGGCTTGTTGCCCCCCTCTGACCAGGTACTTGACCAACGTAACCGACGTACGGCGGTGACGCAGCCGACGGGAAGCGACCCTCCGGTGTCCGGCACCCTGTCCGAGCCCGGAGGTGTTACCGGCGGTCCCGACCGGCGATCCGGTGCAGGGTGAGCGCGGCGCCGAAGAGTTGGACCCCGCGGGCGGTGTGCGGGTCGACGCCGGTCAGCTCGGTGACCCGAGCCAGGCGGTTGTCGACCGTGTTGGGGTGCACGTCAAGTGCCTGAGCCGTGCGGCGCCGGTCGAAGTCGCAGTCGAGGAAGGCGGCCACGGTCGCGGTCAGGCCGGGTTGGCTGTCCAGTGGTTCCAGCAGGGCGGCCAGTTCCGGTGCGCTGTCCGTGGCTCCCGCCACGTGGTAGTCGAGCAGCACGTCCCGCAACCGGTGCACGCCGGGCTGGTCCGCGACGGCTGCGATGCGGCGTGCTCGTTCGGCCGCTGCGGGGACCTCCTTGGGGGTGCCCGCCGTCGCGGCGCCCACGATCGGCGCCGCCGGAAGACGTGCGGAGAGTCGGCGGGCGACGGCGTCGAGTGCGGTCCGGGAGGGCAACAGGACCCAGCCGCCGCATTCGTCCGCCAGGCTCAGAACGCGGCCCTCGGCCAGCGGGGCGAGCCGGGCGAGCGCCCGACGCAGCAGCCTGCGTGCCGCGAGCGGTGTGGCGGGTTCGGGGGCCCGCACACTGAGCACGAGGTAGCCGGATTCCAGGGACAGTCCGTGACGGGCGGCCACCTCCTCGGGCTCGTCACCACGGATGAGTGCCCGGGCCAGGTCCCGTGCCGCCCCCTGCCGGCCGGCGAGGCCCGCAAGGTACGCCTCGGTGACGTTCTCGACGGTGGCCTGGAGCGCGCTGAGCTGCATCCGGGTCAACGACTGCAGTGCCGCTTCCTCGCCCGGACGGGCCAACTGGCTCAGCGCGTCCAGCAGCACCTCGGCACCGACGTGATATCCCCTGAGCAACTGCACCAGGGGCAGGCCTTCCTCGGCGCGCTCGGCGGCGCGTTCCCGGAACACCACGATGTCGGTGTCCGGCAGGCCTCGCACATGGCGGAGAAATCCACGTATCGCGCGGCGGGCCGTCGCCGCGATCTCCACATCCCGCATCTCGCCGGGCAGGAGATCGAAGCCGGGCACCTCGGCCCGCTGGCGTTCCACGATGGCCCTGGCCAGCTGGTTGACCCGCGGTTCAAGGCGCACGGCCAGCCGGATCGCACCCTCTCGCGCCATGTCTGGTTGTGACATGTCACAACTGTAGGCAGCTGTCAGTGGCCCGGCGGCCGATTGTTCCGGACATGCGTTCACGGTGGCATGGGCACCATGAGCTTCTCCCTCACCGACTACGCAGACCGGGTCTGGCAAGGCGCCGTCGACGACAGCATCGTCCATACCGGGCAGGCGGGCTCCGGCGTGATCGAGGTGGTCGACGGCGTCGGCTGGCACCCCGCCTTCGGCAACGTCATCACCTTCCGCACGGACGGCGAGATCATCCTGTTCGACACCGGCAACCCACTGGCCGCCGGCCGGCTCCACCAGGCCGTCCGTGCGTGGAGCCGACTTCCGGTGACCACCGCCGTCTTCTCGCACGGTCACATCGACCATGTCTTCGGGATGGGTCCCTTCGATGCGGAGAAGGCGCCACGCCCGACCGTGCTCGCCCACGAAAAGGTCGGGGAAAGGTTCGACCGCTACGTACTGACGAATGGTTACAACACGATCATCAACCAACGGCAGTTCCAGGTACCGGATCTGACCTGGCCGACCGAGTACCGCAGGCCCGACCTGACCTACCGGGAGGCGCTCACCCTGACGCGCGGTGAGCTGACCTTCGAACTCTTCCACGTAGAGGGCGAGACCGACGACGCGACCGTCGCCTGGATCCCCGAACACCGCATCCTGTGCCCCGGCGACATGTTCATCTGGCTGACCCCCAACTGCGGCAATCCCCAGAAGGTTCAGCGCTACCCGCGCGAGTGGGCGCTCGCGCTTCGCCGCATGGCGGCTCTGGGCGCGGAGATCATGCTGCCCTCGCACGGAGCACCGGTCTTCGGCGCCGACCGGATCCACCTGGCCCTCACCGAGACCGCGGAATGGCTGGAGAGTCTGGTCCAGCAGACGTTGGACGGACTCAACTCCGGTGCCCGGCTGGACGACCTGATCCACTCCGTACGCCCGCCCGCCCATCTGGCCGACCGCGTCTACCTGCAAGCCAAGTACGACGAACCGGAGTTCATCGTGCGCAATCTGTGGCGGCGCTATGCCGGGTGGTACGACGGCAACCCTGCACACCTCAAACCTGCTCGCGAGGACCGACTCGCCACCGCGTTGGCGGACCTCGCCGGCGGTGCCCACGCCCTGTCGGAAGCGGCCCGACGCCACGCCGACGCGGGCGAGCTGAGGGTCGCCGGCCACCTCGCGGAGTTCGCGGTTCAGGCCGCCCCCGACGACGCCGAGGTGCACGCCGCACGCGCTGACATCAACCAGGCACGTGCCGAGGCCGAGTCCTCCCTGATGGCCCAGGGCATCTTCACCTGGGCCGCCGCCGAGTCACGACAACTGTGCGGCGGCAAGCCCTGACCTGTGCATCGCCGACGGCAGGCAGCTCCATCGCATGGCATGGGCACCGCAACTCCACCAAGGCGCGGACGCTGACGCCCCCCGCACCACCGCCCGCGGATCGCGCGCCACCGGCACTCCCCCGCGCACGACTTCTCCAGACGTAAGGAGCTCACCCATGCCCTCCGCTCGCGCGGCAGCCCGTTCACGGCGCCGCAAGGCCCGTGGCCTCGCCGCCGCCATACTGCTCGGCCTGGCTTCGCCATGGGCCTGGACGACACCCGGACACGCCGCCACAGTCAAGCCGGCAGCAGACACATCCTCGTTCAACAGTGTTCCCCTGGACCAGATCTCCGTATCCGGGCTGCACAACGCCTACGACAAGAGCAAGTCCAAGTCGATCACCACGGGCCTCGACCTCGGAGCGCATCTGCTGGAGATCGACACCTACAGCACGTACGACAATCCCGGCGGATGGGTCGTCAGCCATTCCGATCCCTTGGTCAACGACAACAACTGCACCTACACCACCGGATCAGGCGTCTTCAAGACCACATGGAAGAACGGCAGCCTGAGAACCTGCCTCGACGATCTCAAGGCCTGGAGTGACGCGCACCCCGGTCACGACCCCGTCTACATCAAACTCGAACTCAAATGGGGCTTCCGCTCCAACGCGGGAATGGGACCGGCCCAACTGGACCGCCTGATGGCCGAACACCTCGGTGCCGAGAACCTCTTCACCCCCGCGGACATGCTCGGGACCTACCCGACGCTCGACGCCGCGGCAAAGGCCGGCGCCTGGCCCACCTGGAACCAGCTCCGCGGAAAGTTCATCGTCTTTCCGATCACCGGCACCATAGAGAACAAGCTCGCGGGCTACGACCTGGACCACCTCTCCACCGAACAGGAATACGCCCAGCACCTGGCCGACCTCTCGGCAGCCGGTCGGCTCGGACAGGCCTCGATGTGGCCAGCCATGACCAGACCAAGCCCCGACGGCGACCCCCGTCTCGTCTACGACGCCGCCCTGCGTCCCTGGTTCGTCATCTTCGACACCCAAGCCACCCACTGGCTGAACGACGGTTACCCCATGTCGTGGTACTGCCGCAGCCACTACCTCACTGTCGAAGGGGCAGCCGAAAGCGTCGTCCCCGCACTCGACGACACCGACCCCGACCCCACCGCCGCGGCCCAACGGGTCCAGTATCTCGCCCAGCAAGGCCATTCCAGCGCCACCACCTTCGACTGGATGAACACGCCCGGCGCCTTCACCCTCTGGTCCCGCGACTGCTGACAGGAGGCAAGCGAGGAGGAGCTGAGTGCCGATGATCTTCGATCAAGAGCATGACGGGGCAGCAGATGCCGAGTGGAGTGCGACAAGCCGTCGCAACGCCCGCTCCGTACACACCACCGTCGGATGGATCTTCTGGGATCCTGGGGCCGTGGCGCGGTTCGAGGCCCATGGCCTCCCAGGGCCGCTCGGCTACATCGCTTCCCGCGGCGCGCCACTCGCGCCTGCCGGGGTCGAGGCCCTGACCGCCGCGTTCGGCACCATCAGTTCGGTCGGCATCGCCGTCACCTTCGACCTTTTGAAGGGGGATGCAGCCGCCTTCCGCGAGTTCTGGCGCCTGCGGGACGAGGCCGTCGACGAAGGCCTGCGTCGCCACGCGCCCGGCATCGTCGACCCGCTGGTGGAGATGGGGCCGACACTGTGGTCCGCGGTCGACCTACTCCCGAGGCTGGGTCGGGTGCTGTTCGCCGCGACCGCGTCCATGCCTCGTCCACAGAACCCGTTGCTGTCGGGCTGGCACGCTGTGAACGCGATCCGGGAATGGCGGGGGGACACGCATTGGGCCCTGATGGCCGCGGCCGGTCTGACGTCCTCGGAGGCATCGATCGTTCACAACGAGTGGCTGGGCTACAAGGACGACTGGCTGAGCAGATCCCGGGGTCAGACCGAGGAGGAGATCAACCATGGCTGGGACATGCTGTCGCGGAAGGGATTCGCGGCAGAGCGCAGGCTCCTTCCCGCCGGTCTGCGGCTGCGTCAGCATCTGGAGGACCTCACCGACGAGCTGACGGCCCTGCCGTGGCGACTGCTCGGCATGGATTTCTCGACGGAGTTCGCGCAGCGCCTCGAACCCCCTTGTGAACTGCTGCTCGCACGCGTGGATGAAACCGCGGGACCGAACTACCAGCCCGCTTCGCGAGTGCGGGAGCGATACCGGGACCCCGAGGAGAGCGGTGGGAGCTGACGCTCCGGTTACGTCGTCATCTTCAGCCTGAAAACAGCCAGACGCACCGTTCATCGCGTGGAATTCGCCACAATTCACTCCCTTCGCGACGGATGAATGCATAAAGGTGGCTCTTTGAGCCCGGTTGCCCTCCGGTAACCAGGTCAGGGATTCACGATCAGTGGCATGGGAGAAGCGTTTGATCACGGTACGTAAGCGACGCACCGGGCTGATGGCTACGGCCGGCGTACTCGGCGGCGTACTCGCACTCACGGCCCTCGGCGGTACCAGCAACGCTGCCACCAGCGGAAACGGCACCGGGAATCACCCGAAACCGCAGGCGCAGGCAGGGCAGGCGGGCGCCCACGACGCTTCCGACGCCCGGGTAGAGATCACTCCCGGGCAGGGTGCCCACAACATCGGGATCAACGGCCCCGTCAAAGTCACCGTCAGCAACGGCAAGCTCACCAAGGTGACCCTGACCGCCGTCGCGACCGGTGCCGAGATTCCGGGCACCCTGGCCCCGGACGGCACGTCCTGGAAGCCGAACGGCCCGCTGGAGCGGGCCACCAGGTATCAGGTCGCCGCAGAGGCCGAGGACGCCAAGGGCCGCTCCGTCACCAGCAACGCCACGATCACCACGGTCTCCCCGGCCAACGACTTCATCGGGCACCTCTCCCCCGAGGACGGCTCGACCGTCGGTGTGGGCATGCCGGTGACGGTCGACTTCGACAAAGCGATCAGCGACAAGGCCGCCGTGGAGTCGGAGATCCACGTCAGCTCCAGCAGCGGGCAGCGGGTGGTCGGCCACTGGCTCAACGACGACCGCCTGGACTTCCGCCCCGAGAACTACTGGAAGCCCGGCTCCACCGTCACCGTCAAGCTCACCCACCACGGCGTCCGGAAGACGGTCACGTTCAAGATCGGCCGGAGCCAGATCAGCACCGTCGACGCCAGGACCAAGCAGATGACCGTCGTACGGGACGGCAAGACGATCAAGACCGTCCCCATCTCGTCCGGCAGCCCCGAGCACCCGACGTACAACGGCCGGATGGTCATCTCCGAGAAGTACCGGCAGATCCATATGAACGGTGCGAGCGTCGGCCTCACGAAGAAGGACGGCAAGCCCGCGTACGACATCGGCGACGTACCGCACGCCATGCGCCTGACCGACTCGGGCACGTTCATCCACGGCAACTACTGGGGTGCCGACTCGGTCTTCGGCAAGGTCAACACCAGCCACGGCTGCGTCGGCCTGAAAGACGTCCAGGGTGGCGGCGACGGCAAGCAGCCCGCCGCGTGGTTCTTCGACAACTCGATGATCGGAGACCTCGTGATCGTCAAGAACTCCGAGGACAAGACCACGTTGGCCCCGGACAACGGCCTCAGCGACTGGAACATGCCGTGGACCGAGTGGGTCTCGGGCAGCACGGCCCACTGACACCACGTCACTCCAGGCCTATAGACCTGAATCCCTTCCGTCAGGCGGCGGCCGACACCATGTCGGCCGCCGCCTGCGGCATCAGGGCGCTCCAACGGCTGAACCATCGAGTCGGTCCGGACGCCGGTGGCGGGACGGCGAACGAACTCAGAACCAGCTCACCGGCCGGCCACCGTCGCCTGACGCGCGGTCGGGGCCGCCCCATGGCTGCCGTTGGTGCTGAGCGCGCGCAGGATCTCCTCGACGCTCTGCTTGGCGTCGCCGAAGAGCATGCTGCTGTTCTCGCGGAAGAACAGCGGGTTCTGCACGCCCGCGTAGCCGGAGGCCATGGAGCGCTTGAAGACGATGACCTGCTCCGCCTCCCATACCCGCAGCACCGGCATGCCGGCGATCGGGCTGCCCGGGTCCTCGGTCGCGGCCGGGTTGACGGTGTCGTTCGCGCCGATGACCAGCACGACCGAGGTGTCGGTGAAGTCGTCGTTGATCTCGTCCATCTCCAGGACGATGTCGTACGGCACCTTCGCCTCGGCCAGCAGCACGTTCATGTGCCCGGGCAGGCGCCCGGCGACGGGGTGGACGCCGAAGCGGACCTCCACGCCCCGCTCGCGCAGCTGTCGCGTCAGCTCCGCGACCGGGTGCTGCGCCTGGGCCACGGCCATGCCGTAGCCGGGGGTGATGATCACCGAGCGGGCCTGGGCGAGCATCTCGGCCGCCTCCGCGGCCCGCACCTCGCGGTGTTCGCCCTGCTCATCGCCCCCGCCCGTGGGGGCTTCGATACCGAAACCGCCCGCGATGACGGAGATGAAGGACCGGTTCATCGCCTTGCACATGATGTACGACAGGTAGGCGCCGGAGGAGCCCACCAGCGCGCCCGTGACGATGAGCAGGTTGTTGTCGAGCAGGAAGCCGGCCGCGGCCGCCGCCCAGCCCGAGTAGCTGTTCAGCATGGAGACGACGACGGGCATGTCGCCGCCGCCGATCGAGGCGACCAGGTGCCAGCCGAGGGCCAGCGCCAGTGCGGTGACCGCGATCATCAGCGGCAGGTCCGGGCTGATCGTGAACCAGACGGTCAGCGCGACGAATGCGCCGAGCGCGCCAAGGTTCAGCGCGTTCTTGCCCGGCAGCATCAGCGGACGGGACTCGATGCGCGCCGAGAGCTTCAGGAACGCGACGATCGAGCCGGTGAAGGTGACCGCGCCGATGAAGATGCCGATGAACACCTCGGCATGGTGAATGCCCAGCAGGTCGGCGCCGATCCGGGTCTGCGCCGTGCCGTGCGCCTCCACCTCCAGGTAGCTGTTCCAGCCCACCAGCACCGCGGCAAGGCCGACGAAGCTGTGCAGCACCGCGATCAGTTCCGGCATCTGCGTCATCTCCACGCGGCGGGATTGCCACAGGCCGAGCGCCGCGCCGAGCGCCATGGCCAGCACGATCAGGGCCACCGCCCCGGCGGTGATGCTCTGCGCCGCCACCACGACCGTGGCGACCAGTGCGAGGCCCATTCCGGCGATGCCGTAGACGACGCCGGCGCGGGAGGTGCGGTGCTGGGACAGGCCGGCCAGGCTGAGGATGAACAACAGGGCGGCGACCAGGTCGGCAGCGTGGGAGGCCGTCTGTGAGGTCATCTCGGCTCAGCCTTTCGAGAACATGGACAGCATGCGGCGGGTCACGGCGAAACCTCCGAAGACGTTCACGCTCGTCAGCAGGACCGCCACGAAGGACAATGCGGTGACGATCCGGTTCTCGTGCCCGATCTGCAGCAGGGCGCCGATCACGACGATCCCGGAGATCGCGTTGGTCACCGACATCAGCGGCGTGTGCAGCGCGTGGTGCACCTTGCCGATGACGTAGTAGCCGATCACCACCGCCAGGGCGAACACCGTGAAGTTTCCCGCGAGTTGGGCGGGGGCGAAGGCGACCAGCAGGAACATGGCGAGCATGCCGAGCCCCATCAGGCCGAAGCGTCCCGCAGGCGTCAGCCTCGGCTGCTTCGGCTCGGGCTCGGCAAGCGTGGTCTCCGGCTGCGCGGCGGGCGCGGCCGAGACCGCCACGGGCGGGGGCGGCCAGGTGACTTCGCCGTCGCGCACCACGGTCACGGCCCGCTGTACGACGTCGTCGAAGTCGATCGCCAGCCGCCCGTCCTTGCCGGGGGTGAGCAGCTTCAGCAGATTCACCAGGTTGGTGCCGAACAGCTGCGAGGCCTGGGCGGGCAGCCGGGAGGCCAGGTCGGTGTAGCCGATGACGGTGACCCCGTTGTCGGTGACGACCGCACGCCCGGGCACAGTGCCCTCGACGTTGCCGCCCTGGGCGGCGGCCATGTCGACGACGACGCTGCCCGGCTTCATGACCGCCACGTCCCGGGCCGTCAGCAGACGCGGCGCCGGCCGGCCCGGGATCAGCGCGGTGGTGATCACGATGTCCACGTCCGCTGCCTGCTCGTGGTAGAGCTCGGCGGCGGCACGGTCGTAGTCGGCCGAGGTCGCCCTGGCGTAGCCGTCGGTGCTCGCCTCCTGGGCGACGTGCACCGGGAGGTACTCCCCGCCCAGCGACTTCACCTGATCCGCGACCTCGGGCCGCGGGTCGGTCGCCCGCACGATCGCGCCGAGGCTGGACGCCGCACCGATCGCCGCCAGACCGGCCACGCCCGCGCCGGCGACCAGCACCTTCGCCGGCGGCACCTTGCCCGCCGCGGTGACCTGGCCGGTGAAGAACCGGCCGAAGACGTGCGCGGCCTCGATCACCGCACGGTACCCGGCGATGTTCGCCATCGACGACAGCACGTCCATCGACTGAGCGCGCGAGATGCGCGGCACCGCGTCCAGCGCCAGAGCGGTCACCCCGGCATCGGCGAGTGTCCGAAGCAGTTCGGGCCTTTGTGCCGGCGCCAGCAGGGCGACCACTGTCGTGCCCTGCCGGAGCCGGGTGATCTCCGCATCGGAGGGGGAGTTCACCTTCAGGACGACATCCGCGTCCCAGGCCTCGCCGATCTCCGCGCCGATATCGAGGTAGGCCTGGTCGCTGAAGCCGGACGCCGCGCCGGCCTCGGACTCCACCACGACCTCGTAGCCGAGAGCCAGCAGCTGACGTACGGTCGCCGGCGTCGCCGCGACACGCGTCTCACCGGAGACGGACTCGGCCACCACGCCGACGCGCTGGGGTGGGTGGTGTGCAGGTTCTTGTGCAGACATTTCTCGTGTTCTCTCCTGGGAGGAGGGCTTGACGGGCTATCCGCGATCAAAGGGCGTCCACAGGGTTCGTCCTCGTGGACGCCGGCCGTGGGAACCTACCCGCCGGGGTCGCCTGTGCCTACGGACATGGCCGTGGTGTGTTTCACTCGGCGGTCGCTGCGCCGCCGTTCGCCCGCAGCGTACGCAGGAGGTACTCGGTGACTCGGCCCACCCGGTCACGCACGAGCGAGGCACGGCCGGTGTGGACGGGGCGTGCGCACGGTGTTCCACAACTCTGCTGAGATGTGCCAGGAGACAGGGTGACCCGCACGATGGCGTGACATGACACCTGGCCGCCGGGCGAGGATGTCGGTCCGCGTCAGCCGCGGGTCAAAAGCTCTCCCCAGCAAGCGGGTGCGACGATGCCCGCGCGTACGGGCGACCGCGGTCACCAGGTCCTTCCGGCCGGCCGGGCGACGTGCGGCGGGGAGGCCCATGCGCTTGACCGGGGGTCGCCGGCCTCGCGGCGCGGGTGCTCGTCCGGAGCGCGGTCGGCTGCCTCGGCCGCCGCGCCGAAGAAATCACCACCCTTGCGCTTGGAGTCGTCCGTGCCCCACGCGCGGTCCCTGCCTGCCGGCACCTTCCGAAGATGCGGGATGTGCTTGGCGCAGTGGATGTACGCCTCCTCCACCGTGACCTCCACCCACAGCCGCGCCCGGCGGCCGGGCGCGGGGTCGACCGGCAGGTCCGGGCGTTCGCGGCGCATCTCTTCGTCGGAGAGGACACGGGCCCTGCCGTTGACGTGGAGGCCGATCCGGTCCCGAAGGAAGTCGATCATGAGAATGCCGACGTGTGGATTCTCCTGGATGTTGCCGAGGCTGGCGAGCACGCCGTTGCCGCGGTACTCGGGGTAGGCCAGAGTCCTGTCGTCGAAGACCTGGACGAAGCCGGGAGGGCCGGCCCGGAAGGTGTTGTCGCACTCCCCGTGGCGGTCGGAGGTGGCGAGGAAGAACATCTCCTGCCGCGCCACGAATTCCCGCATCCGCGGATTGAGCCGGTCGAGCACCTGCTCGTCGTAGAACTTGTCGGCACGGTCCGTGGTGCCCATGCGCTCCTGGAGCCCGTGCTCGCCGTCACTGCCCGGGCGGTCGGGGTGGGAGGAGCGCCGGACGCGGCGGGCGTCTGGTACGTGGACCCGCTGCTGCTGGATCGCAGCGCCGTCGCCGTCGGCCCGGGAGGGGGCCGCCCCTTCGCCGTCCTGCCCGGCCTGCGGCGGACCGGTGTCCACTTCCGGGCGCGCCGCAGTCCTCCCCTCGGGACCTGACTCCCTCCCACCACGCCGCCCCGGGGCAGGTTCCGGGACAGGCTCTCGGTCCGGGTCCTCGTTCCGGTCCCGGCCGGGGTGCCCGTCCAGGTTCAAGTGACCGTCCACGTTCCTCTGTGTCTCCTTCAGGCGCTAGTGCCGTGGCCGGGCGTGGCCGCGACCAGTCATACGACGGAGTCGTGCTGTAACCGCCGGGAGGGACACCGACCCGCGCAAGGGCGCCGGCACCGCCGTGGATCGGGGCCGGGGGTCCGGAGGGACAGCGTCACGGCGATGCCACGGGCCGAACCGTCCCGCGGCACTCGGCAGTTCACCGTCCGTCCCCGTTGCCAAGCCGTCAAAGACCGCCGGCGGCCCCGCCTACGCCCTGGCCGCCGCAATCGGCCGGTGTGGGAGTCGAGGCCCCGGTTCACCCGGTGAGCAGCCTGTCGCTCCATGCCACCTCCGCGGGCAGACAGCCGGAAGTCCAAGTCACCCGGGCCGGGTTTCCACCCCGGGCTGACACATCCTCACGTTCAACAGGGCACGACCGCCTGGCCGAGCCGGTCTCAGACCCTACCCGGCGCGGATGGATGCACAAGGGGCCGCTCCCCGCCGCATCCGCAAACCCCCGGTTCATGCCGCACTGTCCGCAGCCGGGAAGATCACGGTTCCCTGCGGTCGGTCACCAATCGCCGTAATCGCCGTACCGGAGGTCGGGGAGGACTGCTCGGGTGCTGCCGGGTCCGTGCCCCACAACACCGTGCCCTCGACCGCGCCGGCGCCAACGCCGCTCGCGTCGTGAACGCGAGATTGTTGCCGTCCGGACGACCAGCCCCGGCACATGCCGACTCTCCCACGGACCGCACCCGACAGATCGCGGTGAGTGAGGAGTGACCGTGAGGACAGCGGGCGGCACCCTGGAGGAAGAGGTGTGACGGCGGGAGAGGAGGCGTGATGCGAACCAGCGACGAGATCTATCACCGGGTCCGCTGGGACCCGCGGTTCGCCCCGGCCCGGTTCGTGCTGGGGATCAGCCAGCGCGGGGGTTCCTTCAAACGCATCGCGCTGCCTTCCTTCGTCCCGGGGGGCGACATCCCGTGGCACCGGGTGATGTTCATCGAGGCGGACGGCGAGGTGATCTGGGACCGGGCCACGGGTGTGGACCGCATCGACGCGTCGGGTGCCGGCCGGGTGCGGAACCCGCAGGCGGACCCGAGCTTCGGCAGGGGAGAACCCGTCGGCGTCCTCGGCTTGTCGCCGACGGCTCGCACGGCGTTGGCCTGGATCCCGCCGGCGGAGCTGTGGCCGCCGATCCAGGACATCCGCCGGGACTACGATCCGCAGATCCACCGCTGGCCGCCGCACGTCGATCTCCTCTTCGGTTTCGTGCCGGAGTCCGACTTCGAGCGGGCCGCCCCGCTGCTCGCCGCGGCGACGGCCGACACGCCGGTCTTCACCGCCCGGCTGGACGGCGTACGGACCTTCCAGCAGAGGGGGTACTTCACCGTGTGGCTCGACCCGACGGCCAACGGCACTGCGCCGTGGGCGGACCTGCACCGCGTACTGCAGCAGCGATTCCCGCGCTGTCATGGGCTCGCCAAGAGCTTCACCCCACATCTGTCCCTGGGACGGACCCGGGATCCGCGGCGAGTCAGCGCCGACTGCGCCACCCGGCTCGACGCCATGACGGCGACAGTCTGGGAACTCGTCCTGCTCTCGCGCAGGGGTCACGGGCCGATGCAGCCACGGGCCACGGTCGCCCTGCGCACGGGCGAGGTCCGCCGGCTGACCGCACCCGGCCTCGAAGCGCCTGGCCCGGAGGACACGGCATGGCTCTCCGCGATCACCGACAGGT
Organism: Streptomyces sp. NPDC002076; assembly: GCF_053593835.1. Lineage (NCBI taxonomy): Bacteria > Bacillati > Actinomycetota > Actinomycetes > Kitasatosporales > Streptomycetaceae > Streptomyces > Streptomyces sp. NPDC002076. The sequence goes on along the minus strand of NZ_JBSFDI010000021.1, from coordinate 165,677 downwards.
GAGGCCACAGCGAGGTGGGGCAATGCGAACTCTCTTGCTCTGGCGCGCACTTCGAGCGCCTGGGCAGCGGCGGGGACGCCCAGCCCGCTGCGAACCGCTCCGACAGCAACGACTCGGTCGCCATCACCATGCTCGGAGTCTCGCTCAAGCCCATAGTTGTCCGCCCGGATGCCCCTGGCAGCACCGACGACATCGCCCTCCTCGCCCTGCGCCTGCCCCTGCCCTGAACCGGGCCGAGGCGTGATCGACGCCGGTGGTGCTCACGTCCCGGGAGCCAGCACCAGAACGCGGAACGGGTGGGGCGGCAAGGCCGTAAGGGTGTCGTCTCCGGCGCTCCGCCACCCCCAGGACCGCAAAGTTTCGATGGCCGCCTCGTCCCGCGAGTCCGCCAGCGTGACACCGAGTGCGGAGCCGTGGTCGGCGAGCAGTCGTCGCTGCAGGCGCCGGGCGAGGTTCCAGGCACGGTCCTGGTACTCCCGGCGCACACGGGCCGGGACGACGATCCCGGAGACGACGAAGAGCCGCCCCGGGACGACGCGGCAGAACAGGCTCCCCCAGTGTCCGTCGAACCCCGTCCACCAGGGACCTGCGCCGCCCGCAGGAAAGCCGTAGGCGCATCCGGTCAGGACGGTGGTCTCGGCGATCAGCAGCGAGAACCCCGGCCGTCGTGCGTCGGCCGCGAGATGCCGCAGAAAGGCGGCACGCGCCTGGTTCCACGCCCACGGGTCGCCGCCGGAGACCTCCGCGTACAGGTCGCCCAGCTCGTGCAGGCGGTCCTCGACCTGGCCGCGCGTCAGCGGGCGAAGACGCTCTCCCTCGTGCGGCGAGGATCCCTGCTCCCGCTTCGGCCGGCCCGAAGTGCGCCTGCGCGGCTTGCTCGGCGCGGGCCGGGACGCGGGGAGGTCCAAGGTCGTCGGCGTCACCGGAGTCGTCGGGAGGACCATGTGCGAGGTCATGGAGGAGGCCCTGCCCCGGGTGCGGACGAAAGCCGCCCCGGCGTCGTCGATCGCCGAGAGCGGCACCGGTGTCGGAGCGGGTGCGCGGCATGCCCTCGGTGTCTCCACCGTACTCCCGGCCGGGCCCGCCACGGTGGTCCGGCCACAGCCGACGACTGCCGACGACTGCGACAGCCCGCTGCGGGGTCGGGCGGCCGGACCGTCAGCCGGCCGGGAGGCGGCCGTCGCTCGGTGTCTCGACGACGGCCGTCAAGACGCGGGCCTACGTCACTGATACGGAAGCTCTCCAGGTACCCAAGCGCCCCGGGTCAGTGACCTGGGGCTTGCGCATTGCCGGAAACGCTGCGGAGATTTCCGCGCTCGGCTCACCCTCGCGCGATCGTCCGCTGTGCGGCTTCGGTCAGCGTGGTCGCCGTGTGTACCGCGCTGGCGATGGCGTCGTCGGGGGCGAGGCCGCACAGGTCGGTGAGGGAGAAGAGGGCTTCCGCGCTGACGACCACGGCGAGGTCCCGCTTGAGCTGGGCCAGGGCCTCCGGATCCGTCGCCCCCAGCGTCTCCTCCAGGGGCAGGAGCGCGTGGTCGATCAGCCCGAATCGGACACCTGGCCTGGCGGTCGCCGCCTCGGGGCGGGTGATGGTGGCCGCGATCATGGCGCGCACCGCCCCCTGCCGCAGGAGTATGCCGCGCAACAGGAACTCGCAGGCGAAGGCGACCCGTTCGACCGGGTCGATGGAGTCCGCGACCGGCGCGAGCGCCTCGGCGGGGGGCGGCCAGGCGCCGGCCAGGGCCTCGCTGATCAGCGAGGGGAGGTCGGGGAAGTAGCGGTAGGCGGTGGCCTCGGAGACCAGGGCAGCTCGCGCGATCGCGGGCATGGTCACCTCGCCGCCCGTGCCGATGAGTTCGCGGGCGGCTTCGAGGATCGCCGTACGCGTGCGTTTCTTCTGGTTGCTGCGGCCGGTGCCTGTGTCTGCCTGCGTCGTCGCCACTCCGGTACGTCCCCTTTCGCGTCCGCTTCGTGTCTGTCCATCCGCCGCCACCTTATCACTGACCACTCTCGTTGTGAGAGTCCACTTGCATGACGAGGCAGCACCCTCTACGCTCCTTCGTGAGAGCTGACTCTCACGAAGGAGATGGCGATGACCGAGGTTTCCGTGGTCGGCCCGCACGACGGCGAGACGATCCGTCTGGGACCGGCGCAGATCCGCATCCTTGAGGACGGCAGCACGACCGGGCACCGTCTCGGCATCGGCGAGATCACCCTCGCCCCGCACGCCGAAGGGCCCCCGCAACACCGCCACACCCAGCACGACGAAGGCTTCTACGTGGTCTCCGGCACCGTGCACTTCACCGTCGGGGAGACGACCCACGTCGCACCGGCCGGCACCCTCGCGATGATCCCGCCCGGCGCCCCGCACACCTTCGCCAACCACGGCGACGAGCCGGCGGTGATGCTCAACACCTTCACCCCCGACCTGTACGTGCAGTACTTCCGCGACCTGAGGGACATGATCGCCGGCGGCCAGGAGCTCACCCCGCAGGCGACCGTCCAGGTGATGAGCCGGTACGCCACCGTGCCGGCGACCGACTACGCGTGACGGCCCGCGTCAGTAACCCCCGTTGCCAGAAACCGACTTGGAGACTTCCATGACCAGCACCGCCCGCACGTTCACCCTCACCCTCGACTCCGGCGACATCGACCTGAGCTTCACCGTCGACGAGCGGGGCGAGGGCCATCCCTTCCTGCTCCTGCACGGCGGCGGCGGCCCGCAGACCGTCACGGGGTTCGCCGCGCTCCTCGCCGGGCAGCGGCCGGCGCGGGTCATCACGCCGGTCCACCCCGGCTTCGGCGGCACCGCCCGGCCCGACTGGCTCACCGACGTGCCCACCCTGGCCCAGATCTACGTACGGCTGCTGGACGAACTCGGTCTGGAGGACGTCACCGTCGTCGGCAACTCCATAGGCGGCTGGATCGCCGCCGAAATCGCCCTGCTCGGCAGTGACCGGATCAGCAGCGCCGTCCTCGTCAACGCCGCCGGCATCCAGGTCCCCGGCCACCCGGTCGCCGACCCCTTCACCCTGACGCCCGCCGAACTGTCCGCCCTCTCCTTCCACGACCCCGAGAAGTTCCGCATCGACCCCAGCACGTTCTCCGACGAGCAGCGCGCCGTCGCATCCGCCAACCGCGCCGCGCTGCAGGTCTATTCGGGCCCCCATGCCATGGCCGACCCCACCCTGCGCGAGCGCCTGGCCAAGGTCACCTCCCCGGTCCTCGTCGCGTGGGGCGAGAGCGACCAGGTCGTCGACACCGAGTACGGACGGGCGTACGCCGCCGCCGTCCCCGGCGCCGAGTTCCGACTCCTCCCCCGCACCGGTCACATGCCCCAGATCGAGACCCCCGGGCAACTCCTCCCCGTGGTCTGGGACTTCGCCGACGCCCACGCCACCCACCGGCCCACCGACTGAGCGCGGGAGCCCACGTGCCCGATCCCGTACAGGGACGACACCGGCCCGTGCTGGCCGTCTGCTGCCTGAGCGTGCTGCTGGTCAGTCTCGACGTCACCGTCCTCAACGTCGCACTCCCGTCGATGCAGCGGTCCCTGCACGCGTCCGTCTCCGGCCTGCAATGGACGCTCGACGCGTACACCATCGTCCTGGCCTCGCTGCTGACCCTGGCCGGGGCCACCGCCGACCGCGTCGGACGGCGCCGCGTCTTCCTGCTCGGTCTCGTGCTGTTCACCGGCGGGTCGGCCCTGTGCAGTGTGGCGCCCACGACGGACCTGCTCGTCGTCTTCCGTGTGGTGCAGGCGGTGGGCGGCAGCATGCTCACCCCCGTCGCCATGGCCATCCTCACCAACACCTTCACCGCACCGCGGGAGCGGGCACGGGCCATCGGCGTCTGGGGCGCAGTGGTCGGCCTGAGCATGGCGGCCGGGCCGGTTCTGGGTGGCGCACTGGTGGAGTCGGCCGGGTGGCGGTCGGTGTTCTGGCTGAACGTGCCGATCGGGCTGGCCGCGCTGGCGCTCGCCGCACTGTTCGTCCCGGAGTCCCGCGCGCCGGCGGCCCGACGCGCCGACCCCGTGGGCCAGTTGCTGGTGATCGTCCTGCTCGGCACGCTGACGTACGCCGTCATCGAGGCGCCCGGCGAGGGCTGGACCGCGCCGCCGATCGTGGCCTGCCTGATCGTGGCGGCGGGCACGCTGGCCGCCTTCGTACCGTACGAGAACCGGCGCGCCGAACCGCTGATCGAGCCGCGGCTCTTTTGCAGCGCACCTTTCAGCGGGGCCACCGCGACAGCGGTCCTCGCCTTCGGCGCGCTCGGTGGCTTCCTGTTCGCCAACACCCTCTATCTGCAACGGGTGGTGGGACTGAGCGCCCTGGGCACCGGGCTGCACCTGCTGCCGATGGCGGTGCTGTCGCTGGTGTGCCCGCCGCTGTCCGGGCGGATCGTGGGCAGCCGCGGTCCGCGGATTCCCCTGGTGCTCGCGGGGGCCGGCATCGCCGCCAGCGGCGCACTGGCCGTCGCTGTCACCCGTTCCGCCCACCCCTCGGACATCCTGCTGTACGTCACGTACGCGCTGTTCGGTCTCGGCTTCGGCTTCGTCAACGCCCCGATCACCTACACGGCGGTGTCCGGCATGCCGCGCGCCCGGGCCGGAGTCGCCGCCGCGGTCGCCGCGACCAGCCGTCAGGTCGGGTCCTCGCTCGGCATCGCGGTGATCGGCGCCGCGGTCGCCTCGGGCGCGCGGCCCACGGCCTGGTGGATCATCACCGGGTGCGGGGCGGCCATCCTGGCACTGGGCGCCATCACCACCGGCCGCTGGGCGGCCGCCACCGCCGAACGCATCGCCGCCCCGCTGGGGCCCAACCCGCCGCGCGCCACGGCGGACACCACGGGCTGACCGCCGGCGGGGCCTGATCCGCAGGCTGTCGAGGTTCACCTCACGACGCGGCGCAACGTTCAGTACTGCTCGGTCTCCATGAAACCCGAGTTCCCGTTGTCGTCCGCATCGAAGGCAGCGGCGGTCGGGTCGAATCCGGGCGGGCTGTCCTTCAGGGCCAGGCCCAGGCCGGCCAGCTTCGCCTTGACCTCGTCGATCGACTTCGCACCGAAGTTGCGGATGTCCAGCAGGTCCGCCTCCGAGCGGGCCAGGAGCTCACCCACCGAGTGGACGCCCTCACGCTTGAGGCAGTTGTAGGAGCGGACCGTGAGCTCCAGCTCCTCGATCGGCAGCGCCAGGTCGGCGGCCAGGGCGGCGTCCGTCGGGGACGGGCCCATGTCGATGCCCTCGGCGTCGATGTTCAGCTCACGGGCGAGACCGAACAGCTCGACCAGCGTCTTGCCGGCGGAGGCCACGGAATCACGGGGACGCATCGCCTGCTTGGTCTCGACGTCGACGATCAGCTTGTCGAAGTCGGTGCGCTGCTCGACACGCGTGGCCTCGACCTTGTACGTGACCTTGAGAACCGGCGAGTAGATCGAGTCGACCGGGATACGGCCGATCTCCTGGCCCACCTGCTTGTTCTGCACGGCGGAGACATAGCCGCGGCCGCGCTCGACCGTCAGCTCCATCTCCAGCTTGCCCTTGCCGTTGAGCGTGGCGAGGACGAGGTCGGGGTTGTGCACCTCGACACCGGCCGGGGGCGCGATGTCGGCGGCGGTGACCAGACCCGGGCCCTGCTTGCGCAGGTACATCACGACCGGCTCGTCGTGCTCCGAGGAGACGACCAGCTGCTTGATGTTGAGGATCAGGTCGGTGACGTCCTCCTTGACGCCCGGCACGGTGGTGAACTCGTGCAGGACGCCGTCGATGCGGATGCTGGTGACAGCAGCGCCGGGGATCGACGACAGGAGGGTACGGCGGAGGGAGTTGCCGAGGGTGTAGCCGAAGCCCGGCTCCAGCGGCTCGATCACGAACCGGGAGCGGAACTCGTCGACGACCTCTTCGGTCAGTGACGGACGCTGAGCAATCAGCACGAGGTGCCTCCAGTGTTTGGCGCCCGCTATCTGACGCCGTGGTCCCCGAAGGGTACGGGCGGTGCGGCCTCCTGCGAAGGAGACCCGCCCGTCTGCAGGCCGGCGCGTCGGAAGGCTCGGCTCTCCTGCTGTCAGTCCTGGCCGGTACGGTCCAGCCCATGGCTGAGAGACCGACTACGAGTTGGCGGCACGGCATAGCCGAGGAAGCCGAAGAGCTTGCCGCCGGCACCCTGTGCCCTGAGTGCGCCTGTATGGCCCGGTTGTTCCCCGAGGAGCTGCTTACGGCAACCGACGCGGTCCTCGACGGTTTCCAGGCGGAACTTGCTGGACTTGTCGATGCCAGTGACGAGCAGGTCTTCGTCGCGGTGGAACGCGTCATCCTGGCCCTCAACGCGGTGAACGAAGCCCACAACGGGAACGCCTTCGAAACCGACGAGCGCGAGAAGCTGTGCGACTACATCGACGAGTCGCTCGCTGAGCACGGCGTCGATGTAGTTGCACTGACCGCGCGCCACGGTCTGGGCCGGTACCAGCTCACCGACAAGTGGCGGAAGTGGTAGGGCCGCTCTCCACAGCGGGGAATCGCGGCGAGGGCGGCCGAGCCTGGCGAGGGCTCGCCCCTGCCGCCGCTGCCTCGCCATGAGAACCGGCCTCAGCGGGCACAACCTTCCGGACCCCCGCCATCCAACGAGAGCACCCGCTTACGGGGCGCTTCTCAGGGGTCGCAGAGCAGCGGCGCCGGCCCGCACCATCGCGGACACCGATGACCCTGCCCATTGCACGAGGTCACGCGGCAAGCCGGTGTCAAGCTCGATGGTCACCCGCACGTATCGGGTGTGCAGCTGACTGACTTTGACGGGACGTGGTGCGACGGCGTCCGGTCCGCGCTGCAATGCGGCCCGGTAGGTGTCCATGCGCTGATTCATGCCTTGTCCTGTCGCTTGATGAGTTCGTCTGCGAGGTTCATGTACGCCGAGCCTTTGACCTCCACCGGACTTCCGAATGACTGGGCGTACAAGTCGAGCCGCGGAATGTGGGTGGACAACACGTCGAACCCCCGCTCGGTGAGAGCTTCGCGGGCGTCGGCGTCGGGACCCGTACGCGTGGCGTCGGCCCGATTCGTTCGGTTCAGCAGAACGGCGGCACGGGCCGGCTGGACGCGCAAGGACTGTACGTCGCCCATCTCGCCACCGATGGGCGCCATGCGATCCAGCTCGATGGGAGCCGGGGTCACCGGCACGATCCATTCGCTTGCGTACCTCATGATGCTGCGGGCGATGTGCGCGTGGTCCTCAAGCTGCGGAGCGTCGAATACGACGGCCTGCCGGTCGCCCAAGAAGTCGTTCACGCGCCGGTGCACATCGCCCACTGGAAGAGCGACCACAGGAAACGGGAAGCCACCTGCCAATTCGCTCCAGCGCAGCGCGGAGGAAGCGGGGTCACTGTCGACCAGTAGCGGTGGGACACCCGACTCGTGCAGTGCGTGGGCCAACCAGACTGCGCTGGTCGTCTTTCCCACCCCGGGCTTCAGGTTCACAAAGGCGTAGCTCAGCGACACACGAGTCAACGTATGGTCGCGAGCGGCTGCCGGCCCTCGACTCGGGGCGCACAGGGCCACCGTTCACCCTGCGGCGCCGGTGAATCATTCGTATGGGCCAGTACGGGCGACCATTCTGAAGCGGTACGCACCGCGCCCGAAACACGAGGCCGGGTTGCGGCCTCCGTCGACGAGAACTAGCGCCAAAAAGGGAGATCGAGTACGTGCCGCCGCTCGTCTGCGGCACATGTGCGCAGAGCGCAGCCCAGTGAACACCGGGTATCGTCGCTGACTTGCCGCGCCAACCCCGCGTTATGCACATGGGCGCGCTGCAATTCCCAGAACGCGGCAGAAGACCCTCGTAATCCGAGGGAGTGACATCATGCGCGGACTCATCGCCCCGGCAGTTGCGGCGGCAGTCGCGGCGACAGCCCTGGTCACGCCCACCGCCGTGGCCACCGAACTGTCGGGGTCGCCCCCTACCGTCAGCCACCACATCACCCAGACGCGTCCAACTGCGTCCCGCTTGCCCATGACTTGGGTTGAGGGGCCGACTTTGTCATCGGAATCCCTCTGCTACGCCTACGGGTATGCCTACGGGTTGGTGTACCGGCATTGGTGGTGCATCGACAACGGCGACGACACCTACACGTACTGGTATCGGACTGAAGACTGGACCGGAGACGGCGTCAGGCATCGGCCCGGCGCCCGCCGCAGCGGGCCGACGTGGCGTGAGTTCCTCGTGGCTCCGGCTGATGGCATCATCGCCTGCGCCTTCCTCCCTATCGACCTGGTGTGCGCAGGGCTGTGATGAAGCCGGTGCCGGACGGGTTGGCTGTCGGCCGGCCGTAGTGCGCCGCGACGGTGTCGAGTGGATGGGTCTCCGTGGTCCAGCAGTGGTCGTCGAGCCACTCGGCGGTGCCGGCGCCCAGGCCGCCCTTCCACAGTGAGGTGATGTGAGCGAGGGACGGGTCGTCGAGAACGGTCTGTCCGCTGCGTCCTCGCTCCAGGGCCAGTCGGCTGACGGGCGCCGACAGTTCGCCGACGGTGTGGAGCAGCGCGGCCGCCTCGTCGGCGGTGAGGTAGACGAGCAGACCTTCCACGAGCCAGGCGGTCGGTCGGTCGGGGTCGAAGCCGGCAGCGACCAGCCGGTCGGCCCAGGTGGTGCTCAGCAGGTCCGCGGGCACGGCGGTGCGGTCGCAGCGTGGGTCCGCGGACTCCGTTGCCAGCACGCGGTGCTTGAACTCGAGGACCGGCGGCAGGTCGAGCTCGTACAAGCGGGTCCCAGATGGCCAGGGCAGCCGGTAGGCGCGGGTGTCCAGTCCGGCTGCGAGCAGAACCACCTGATCGCAGCCGGACTGGAGGAGCTGGTCGTCGTAGAACCGAGTCCGGATCACCGTCTGGAACTTCAGCGCGGCCGCGAGCGGACCGACACGTTGCCGCGGTCGCAAAGGCTCTCCCGAGGCGGCCAGGAAGGCCGCAGCGTACGGATCATCGAACAAGGCGTTGCCGGCTGCGCTCTCGTGAGCCCGGGCCCGGGCCACGGCCAGCGCCGTCTTCGACACGGCGCTCAACGGTTGCCAGTGCGTCATGACGCCCGACATTACATCGGCAGCGATGCGTCGGAACTGCCGGCCGCGGGTGCGGTCGGTGCGGAACACAACTCCCGGCTCGAGCAGTTCGAGGTGTTCGCCAACCTGGCACGCCGCCCGGAGTCCCTGGTGCACCGAGAGATCGGCAAAGGGACCCGTCCACGGCACCGCGGCGTGCTACGACGCACTTCCCGAGCCCGCCTGGACCGCACTGACGCTCAGAAGGCCGACCGTCCCGGCGCAGGCCGTCGAGTTGTAGGCGACGTAGATCGGAGTCGTCCGGCCCGGCGGGTAGACCTGCAGGTACTGCGTGCCCGTCGGGTGGCACTGCGTCGTGGGGTAGTTGCCGGCGTCTGTGATCCGCAGCAGCGCATTGCCCGTGGCCCCCGGTGCCAGCGTCACCAGCGCGCGAGGAGCCGTGGTGTTCCGTGTGGCGGCCGGGCCGATCTGCCGCACGGGGCTGCCGCCGGCGAGCGACACCCCGGGGTAGCCGTACAGGGTGCAGGTGGTCTGGGAGATGTTGGTGAAGTCGATCACCTGGTAGACGCTGCCGGCCGTACCTTGGCTGATACCTGGTCTGGCGTTCAGATCACGGGTGGCGCAGGCAGCGGTGCGCTTGTGCGTCGTCCCGGCCGACTGCGCCTGGGCGCTGGCGACCGTACTGCCGGGCCGAGCCGTGTCGGCCCCGGCCGGCGTTGTCGCGGCCGGCGCCTTCGTGGCCGAGGCCGTCGTGCCCGGCGCCGTCGTGGCCGACGCTCCAGAAGCCGTCACCGCAGCGGTGCCAACGGAGGAGGCCGTGGACGAGCCTGCGCTGCAGCCGGTGGCGAGCACCGCGACGCAGGTGAGCGCGGTGGCCGGGAATACTCGCCGGAGCGTGAGTGGGGATGACATCGAGGCTGCCCTTCTGCTGCGCAAAGCTGCTCATTGGCCGTGTGACACTCATGACGCCGCAGGTGCCGCGCCGGTTGTACCGGACGCGTACCAGCAACTTCACTGTTATGTCACACCGCTCGGCGACGTGGACGGCTCGGCGGCCATGGTGCCGAGCAACGTCCGCCGCCCTGCGAGACACAGCCGAAAGCCGTGGTCTTCGACTGCGACTCGCCGCCCTGAATGCGCAGTTGCACGGATGCCGGCCCGCACGGGCCGGGCCCCCACCGGGGGCAAAGGATCAAGGCCACCTCATCCGCCGCCCCGTACCTCCTCAGGGCAGGAGACCCTCCCGCCCACTGCGACCACGGATTTCCAGGATCTGTTGCGCTTGAACGGCATCTCGAAGAACCGGGAAAACAACCACGCCCCAAATACCGCAACCGGCACACCCAGGACAAGAGTGAACCCGAATATGGAAAGTCGCGACGACACAAAATGCGGGGCTATTCGGCGAATTACGGCCATGACGATCGGAAGATGGATCAGGTAGAGACTGTAGGAGAAGCCACCGAGACTGCGAACGGGTCGCGCCGTCAGGAGCCGTACAAGGATGGCCGATCTGCCGGTGGCAACCGCGGCAAGCAGCATCGTCATGGCGGGAGAAATGGCCAGGTCTACCCAGAAGTAGTGGTTCACCGTCCAAACAGAACCCTGGATGAAGCAGAGAGCCAGGACGGGCAAGGCGGCCAGGGCGGCGAAGCATCCCCACGGCAGGCGTTGAACTCTGTCCGACGCAGCGACGACTCCTGCGCCCACCACTCCTGCGACGAACACGGGAGCGAGCTGCGGAGCGAGCCAGTTGTCGCCCTCCACGGGGGATGTGTCAGTCGCCATCAGCCCACGGACGATCACCGGAAGCGTCACACACACGACCAGGACGATCGTGCCCCACCGCCGCCGAACGAACAAAAGAAGAGGAAAGAGGAGATAGAGTTCGGCCTCCACTCCGATCGACCAGAATGCGCCGTTCGGTGTCGGGGCGGTGACCATGTCCTGTGCGACGGTGCCGTACACAAGGATTGAGGCACCGGTAGGTGGCCCGAAGTGCGATGCCGGTACCACGAGCCACGAAATGACCAGACTCATGGCCAGCGCTGCCCAGTAAGGAGGCAGGATGCGCCAGGCGCGTCGGCGCAGGAATCGGGTGACGCCGCCCGAGCGCCAACCGTGGTGCGCCGGGGAGATTGCCAGGGAGAAGCCGGACAGCACCAGAAAGAAGACGACGGCGAGGCGCCCGAACATCAGTCCGTCCAGCCACCCAGGCGCCGAACTGTGGGGGTAGCCCGGGAAGGTGTACAACCAGCAGTGGAATAGAACCACATACAGCGCCGCCAGGCCGCGGAGGCCGTCCAGGCCCAGCACTTGCCGACGGACATGTGCTCCGCTCGCCCTCTTGTCCTGGCCGGCTGGTGCGGCTAAGTCGAGAGCACTGCTGACCGGACGACTCGAGTGCACTGAAATCGTTCAACCCTTCTTCCGGACACCGTCTGCCGCACGCCCCCTACGTCGTCTAGGGTCACTGCGCGATGCAACAGATTGCCGACATGATCCTCGCTTCGCCGGGGTAGTCCCGCCCTCATGCGCTCTGGGCTGCCGTGAACTCCTGGCTTCCACTCTCTCCACCGAGCCCGAATGAGCGTGGGCGTGGGGCGCGAGCCGGCAGACGCCGCGGCGGAAGGCGCCGGAAGCGCGCGGGAGGGTTTGGTGCCCGGGCCAGGAAGGCGTAGCCGACCATGCGGCCGTCGCGGTGGCGGCGAGGCGGCCCTTGCGGTTGCGCAGCCGGCCCAGGCCACGATTGCCGGTCAGCCCGTCATGGCGGACTTCTGGCCGGTCGGGGTGACGGCGTACCACTGCCTGCCCTTGCCCTGGCCGTTCATCTGCCCGGCCTCGGTGTCGCCCATGTACCGGTACAGCGGCCAGCCGCCGAGGGTGACCTGTTTCATGCCGTTGCGGTGAACCGTGCCGAGCAGGCTGTTCTTCACACCCATGGTCCGTACGGAGCCCTGCACCATGACGGGCATCCACGTCTTCGTACACTCACCGGCACACGTCCACTTGGAGGGGGTCGCCTGGTCCTTGTCGTAGCGGTAGAGCGTCATCCCCTTGTCGTCGGTGACCACACTGCCCATCCCCTTCACCGCCTTGGCCATCAGCATGGTGGTCGTGGCCATGTGCCCACTGCCGGGGTTGCCGCTGTCCGCAGGTGCGGAGGTGGCCGGTGCGGAGCTCGCAGGATGCGACGCAGCCGTGGCGACAGGTGCGGCATTGCCGGAGTTCATGCTGGAGGCGTTGTCGTTCGAAGAGCCGCATGCCGCGAGCAGGAACGCGGACACGAGCCCTGCGACCGAGGCGAGGACGATGCGTTGCGGGATCACGAAGTTGCCCTTCGTCGGGAAGTCGCCGTCTGCTTCCTCCCTCACTACGTCGGACAACTCCCGCCCTCTCAAACCGCTGATGTCACATGACGGAGTCTTGACTATCGGCCGGACCCGGATCAGCCGGGGACGGTACGGCATCCCAGGTTGCCCCGTTCAGCAGTCGCTCTCCACGCAGCAGCGACGACCGGTCGGCAGTTCACCGGAAGGACACCCCTGGCCTGCCGTCGCCGTCGCGCCGGGAAACCGAAGCACGTGCCGGGGCGGCCACCCGTGGCGGTACCGGCTCTGCTGCCCCTGGCTCGCCGTCGTCGGAGACCAGGAACCTGCGCAATGCCCAGGCAAGTCGTTCCGGGGAGCTGCTCCAGCTGGGAGAGTCAGTGCGGGAACGCCCGCGGCGGGCGCTGGCGGGGCAGCTCCTCACGGAAGCCGGCTATGGCGGAGCTGATCTGGCGCATCAGGACGGTGTCCGCCAACCGGTCGAGGTAGAGGTTGGCGCGCGCCAGAGCGGGCAGATCCACGCAGAAGTACAGGGCCATCAAGGGGTTCACGAACAACTCGCTGTCCCGGGTGCGTTCGGTGAACCGCACGTCGCCGAAGTCACCGCGTACTGCGGCGGCGACGGACCCATTGACGATGCTCGGATGGTCGGCGTGACAGCGCTGGGCATGGGCGACCGCATCGAGGTAGGCGCCCCCCTCGGGGCTGTCCCGGGTGAGGGAGAACGCGCCGAGGTAACCGCCTTCGCGGGCGAGTGCGGCCAGGTTCTCCAGCACCAGCGAGTGGTTGACACCGTGATAGGCGTCCACTCCGAAACCCAGGCAGGCCACCAGCCGGTGCTGAACGTCGTCGAGGCCCGCGACAGCGGCCAAGCTCGCCATGTCCTCTTCCGGAGTGCCGAGCCCGTGCTCGTCCCCCCGCATCAGGATGTCCGTCCCGCCATCCACCAGCACAATCGCGTCCACGCCGCCCAGATGTTCGGCCAGTGCCCGGTAGGCGGACCGGAGGGGTTCGACACCTGTGCGGGGGAAGGCGTACACGACGTCCGGAAGACCTTGGGCGTGCAGCCACTGAGCGAGAGACCGCTCCGGGAAGTAGTCACCCCGCAACGGAGTGTCCGGGCGGACGGCGGCAACGTCCTCGGCCACCCAGTGGCCCGGCCCGAGGCCGTAGAGGTCGCAGAAGGACAGGTTCGCCAGGTGGACCTCGGCACCGGCCGACCGCAGCGCGAGCGCCAGGGGCAGTGCGGCGTAGACATCGAAGCCGCCGCCCGCACCGGCGACGAGTACCCGTCGCGCGGAGCGCAGGCGGGTGAAGAAAAGGGGTTCGCGCAGAGAGGACACCGCAGGACCCTAACAAGGCTGCCCCCGGCCCTCATCAGGGTTTCGCGGGCACCCCACCGCTGAGCCGACTGTGGCGCCTGTGCACTCCTGAGGCGTGAGGAGCCGGGGCTCGCGGCAGCATCAGTCACCGCAGATCCGATCAGGCCATCACAGAGTGTTACCGGCCCTGACTTTTGGTGCTCCGATTCGATGCCAGGGGCTTCGTTTTCGGCTCGGGCCCTTTCATCTCATAGCCAATGCGACATTCGTCACAGATTGGAATTATTAAGCAAAGCGACAGGCCTCCCTTATTGTGGTCGGACATCAGGCATAAACCGGATGTACCGGCCATCTCCATCGAGAGCCGGGGGATCCGCGGCCGGGCGACGGAGCCCGCCGCCTGACCGGCCCCCGGAGCACTTGGAGCGACCGGTAACCCATGGGCACTGACGCCCAGGGACGTAAGTCACCAGCGGACCCTGACTATGGATGCCGCCGTGCCGTCGACCGGCAGCGCGCCTGCGCTCAACCTGCCTCGATGTGACCAGTACCAGCACCGATTTGAGCACCGAGGGGTGCCGACGGAGGTAAATCTGTGGCGTTGGCCAGAATCAAAGTGGCGACGGCAACCGTCCTCACGGCGGCGATCGCGGGAGGCGTGCTCACGGCCTGCGGGCCGCACGCAGGCGGGCAGCACGCAGGCGGGCACACACCCCAGAGCTCGCCCAGCAGCGTGACTCCCTCGACGACGCTCGCTTCTTCCAGGCCGCACACGCAGTCCCAGGCGCCGTCGCCCTCCTACACTTCCCCGTCCGCGTCGGCATCCGACCGCGCGGCAGGAGGAACGCAGTCCGGCCGCAATGGAGGCTCCGCCGCGGTGCCGTCCGGACAGGCTTCGCAATCCGGCTCGGCGAATGCCTTCGGGCGACTGCCGAGCGCCCCGACGGGCTCCGACGCGCTGGTCGGCTACGGGGTGGAGGGCAGCGGCAAGTCCGTAGCGCTCACCTTCGACGACGGCCCAGACCCGCGGTGGACCCCGCAGGTGCTCGCGCTCCTCGCTCAGCACCACGCGAAGGCCACCTTCTGCGAACTCGGGCCGCTCGCCCAGCGCTACCCGTACCTGACCAAGGCGATCATCGCGGACGGGGACCGGCTGTGCGACCACTCGGTCCATCATGACGAGCAGCAGGACCGCAAGTCGGTCGAGTACAACATTCACGAGATCGTCGACGCCAAGCGCGAGATAACCGACGCCGCGGGAAGTGGCGTGAAGCTGATGTACTACCGGGCACCCGGCGGCGACTGGAGCCCGACGATCCGGGGGATAGCCGGCGCCAACCACCTGCAGCCGCTTGGCTGGAGCGACGACGCCAACGACTGGCGGCGCCCGGGTGTGGACGGCATCCTGCGCAACGTCAACCAGGACTTGCGACCCGGCGCGATCATCTTGATGCACGACGGCGGCGGTGACCGTTCGCAGACGGTGCAGGCGCTCGCCCGTCTCCTCAATCAGCTGGACGCTCAAGGCTACGGCTACGGCTTCCCGGCCTGAGTTCGACGCCGTCGGGATCTTACAGTCCTCGAGGTCATTCGCTGACGGACCCATCGTGGCAGCCATGCAGACAACTCCGCTTCATTCGCGCGGAGGCACGCGGCCCCGAACGAAGGGAGTGCGGAGCCCCGTGTGTCGATGACGTCCGTGCGTGTGGCGACCGGGATCGGTGTCAGTGTCCCGTTCTGCTGCCGGCCGCGGACGGTGAGGCGGCGGCCGCACCCGCCGGCACCGCGCTCGCCGCCAGCGCCGCGCCGGCTGCGCCCATGGCCGAGAGCAGCCCGCGGCGGGACATGAACTGTGCGAACAGTCTTTCGTCAGAGTGCATGCCGGTACGCTGGCGGCCCGACGGAACCCCGTCGCGGTCTCTGGGCGAATCACAGGTGAACCGTGGCCTCACGCCTGGTGCGCGTGAGGTGTGCCTCCTGCTGGGTGTGCTGCCGCAGTCCTCACCCGAGGCGCCTTCGAACCGAGGACGGTCACGGGGATGGAGACGCGTTCGGTGCCGGCGGCGGTGACCCGCACCACCCCCTCGGCGACGGAACCGCCGCCGCCTGGACGGCGCTCCAGACCTGTACGCCTCGCGACGGCGCTCGCCGCCTACCACTGCGGCTCCCTGCTGGGAATACCGCCTGCACGGTTTCCTGCATCTTTCTATGGCTCGTCGTCCCACCTCGCTAGGCTGACCAACAGGCTGGGAAGCGAGGGGAACAGCGTGCCGGAGCAGGAGCGCAGCGTGAGGCGAGTCGGTTCGGTAGGCCCCAGCCGGGCCGGAACGCCCCTGTACGAGCGTGACCACGAGGTGGCCGCCGCGCGGGAGGCAGTGGAGGCGCTCTGCAACCGCTCGGCGGACAGCGGTGGTCCACGTGGCGGGCTGCTGTTCCTGAGCGGCGCCGCAGGACTGGGCAAGACGACTTTGCTGGCCGAGATCCGAGGCATGGCCGCTGCCCGCGGGTGCACGGTCCTGTCCGCGCGCGGCAGCGAGCAGGAGCATACGGTTCCCTTCCACGTCGTCCGGCAGTTGCTGCAACCCGTCCTGGCCTCCTGCACCGAGGCCGAGCGTCGCGACATCTTCGGGGGCTGGTACGAGATCGCGGGGCCGGCCGTCGGCCTCTTCGCCCAGCAGGCCGGCACCGCCGTACCGGATCCACAGGGCGTCCGGGACGGTCTGGACTGGGTCCTCACACAGCTCGCCGTGCGCAAGGCGCCGATCATCACGGTCGTCGACGATGCTCACTGGGGCGATACGGAGTCCCTCACCTGGCTGGCCACGTTCGCCGTGCGCGTGCAGGAGCTTCCCGTCCTGATCGTCCTGGGGTACCGCCCGGACGAACTTCCGGCGGAGGCCGCGGCGTTCCGTGAACTGGTCGACGGTCGCGGGTCACACCCGATCAGCCTGCGCGCTCTCAGCCCTGAGTCGGTCGCGAAACTGGTCCGCGGCGTCCTCGGGCCGCACGCGGACGATCCCTTCTGCCGCGAGTGCTGGGCCGTCACCGGTGGTAACCCCTACGAGACCGTCGAACTCGTCGCCAAGATCCAGGACCGAGGCCTGACCCCCTCCGAGGAATCGGCTCATCTGCTGCGGGACCTTGGTGCGTCGTCTCGCGGCACCGGACTGGTCAAGCGACTGGAGAGGCTCGGCAACCGGGCCGTGCGGCTCGCCTGGGCGGCGGCCGTACTCGGTACCGAGATCTCCCCCGAACTGGCGGCTTCGGTGGCCGGACTGCCACCGGCCGAGGCTCAGGACGCCATTGACACCTTGCGAGTCGCTCGTATCCTGACCGGCACCAGGACGCTCGAGTTCGTCCACCCCCTCATCGCCACTGCCGTGTACCGGGCCATCCCACCGGCGATGCGGACCGCCATACACGGGCAGGCCGCCAGCGCGGTGACCGACGCGGGCTTGAACATCACCGTCGCCGCCCGGCACCTGCTGGAGACCCATCCGAGCAACGACCCGCAGACCGTGGAGCAACTGCGCGCGGCCGCACGGGAGAACCTTCGCCAAGGTGCTCCGGACGCCGCTCGTCGCTGCCTCGAGCGTGCGCTGCGCGAACCGCCCCCGCCCGAGGAACGTGCGGCCGTGCTCTACGAGCTCGGCTGCTCTGCCCTGCTCACCTCCCCGGCCACCACAGTCAACCACCTCTCGGCGGCCTTGCAGCTTCCCGACCTCGACCCCACGCTCAGAGAGGACGCCACCTTCCGCTTGGCCCAGGCTCTCGCCCACAACGACCAGCTCGGCGAGGCAGCCGCTGTGGTGGGGGCCGAGGCCGCCCAGGCACGGACATCCGGGGCGCGGCTGCGCCTGCAGGCCGCACACCACCTGTGGCGGGTCTTCGACACGCAGGAGGTACAGGCGTCTGTCCGTTCCCGTCGGCTCGCGCGGCTCGCCGAGCATCTGTCCGGGCAGAACGCGGGAGAGAAGGCCCTGTTGTGCCTGCGCACCTGGGATGCCACGCTGCGCAGTGAGCCGGCCGAACACGCACTGGCCGTCGCCGCACGCGCCGTGGGGCTCAGCTACACCGACCCCGACTGGGGCTTCGAGCTGCCCAGCATCACCGCGCTCGGATACATGTACGCCGACGAGTGCGACCGCGCGGAGGAGCTGTTCAGCTCCGCCATCGCCGAGTGCCAGCAAGTCGGATGGAGCGGAGCCCACCTCTCCTTCGGCTTCAGCCTCCTCGGCCTGGTCCACTTCCGGCGCGGACTGCTCGTCGAGGCCGAGCGCTGCGCGCGTGAGGCAGTCCGGCTGGCGGACCGCGTCGGACCCAGGTTGCCCGCCAAGTGGTACGCCGTCGGGCTGCTGCTCGACGTCCTGCTGTCCCGCGGCCACTTCGAGGAAGCGCTGAACGTCGCCGAGATGCACGACTTCGCGCCCCCTTACCCCAACGCGGTGGTCTTCCCGGATCCCCAGACGCTGTACGGGCGCCTGCTGCTCGTCCGTGGGCGGCGCAGGGAAGCCATCGCCCAACTCACCGCCGCCGGGGAACGGCTGGAGGGCAAAGGCATACTCAATCCGACCTGGTGTCCCTGGGCGGGACACCTCGCCCTCGCCCTCGCCCCGGAGGACCCCGCAGGCGCCCGCGCTCTCGCAGCGCAGACACTGCGCCGAGCGGAGCGTTACGGCACGCCCACCGCCAAAGGTGAGGCATTGCGCTTCAGCGCGGCGGTGTCCGAGGACGGGGACACCATGGCGCTGCTGGAGCGCGCGGTGGAGACGCTCGGCAAGTCCCCGAATCAGTACCTGTACGCCGAGGCACTGGTCGACTTCGCCATCGGCCTCAGACGCCGCGGCCATGCCGATCGGGCGGCGGAACTGCTCTTCGAGGGTGCCGACCTGGCGGAGAGGTGCGGCGCGGAACATCTCGCGGCGCGGGCGCACACGGAGATGGCCGCCGCGGGCTTCCGCCCGAGTGAACTGCACACCGCGGTGCATAGGGAAGAGCGGACGGCAGAGCCGGGCCGTGCGGATACCGAGGAGCTACGGCACTGACGTCACCCAGCAGAGGCCAAGCGCCCAGGGCGCGACCACAGGTACACCGGACAGGCACCGGCCCTCACCCATCACAGAGCCGGTGTTGCTTGCCTCGGTCCGACGTTCCCCGCCGGCGCTGCCCGGGTGGAGTGCCTTCTCAGCCCCCGGAAGGCGGGCGGATCAGCGCAGTCCGGCGAAGAGGTCGTTCTCGGGCACGGCAGCGCCGGTGGTGTCCTGGACACGGACGAAGGTCTCGACGCCCATCAATTCGGTGAACCTTTTCTGGCCCATCTTGAGGAAGAAGATGTTCTCGCCCTGGCTGGCGTGCGCGGCCAGTGCATCGAACTTCTGACCGCCGAACGCGCTGGTGTCCACCCAGGTGGTGATCTCCGCGTCGGGGAGGCCGATCTCGGCCATCGCGGCGGCCTCGGCGGGATCCGGCTCCTGCCAGTCCGCACCGAACTCGCGCATGACCTCCCCGAACCGCTGCATCATCGAGCGGGGCGCCGTCGTCCAGTACACCTTCGGAGTCTGCGCGGTCATGGCCAGCGCCCTCATCGTGATCCGGTTTGCCTGGATATGGTCGGGGTGGCCGTAGAAGCCGTTCTCGTCGTAGGTGACGACCACATCGGGTTGGTAGCGGCGCATGAGTTCCGCGAGTCGGGCAGCGCCCTCCTCCACGGGTGTCTGCCAGAAGGATCCCGGGGCTTCGTTGGTCGGCCAGCCCATCATCCCGGAGTCGGCGTAGTCGAGCGTTTCCAGGTGGCTGACCTTCAGGATGCTGCAGCTCGACTCGAGTTCTTGCCGCCGCATCAAGGCGACGGCTGCCGGATCGTGGCCGGGATCGCCCGGCTTGACACCCCCCGGTCCGTCACCGCAACTGCCGTCGGTGCATGTCACGAGGACCGTGCGGATGCCCTCCGCCGCGTACCGTGCGAGGACACCTCCCGTTCCAGTGGCCTCATCGTCGGGGTGGGCGTGCACCGCCATGAGTGTCAAGGGCCGGTCATTCATGAAACAGTCCTCCTGTAGTGAAAAGGCCTTGGTCCGAGTCTGCGCCAGGCGTACAAGTGGTCGCCCCGACATCGGGTGACCGGGCGTACCGCGGACCCGGGAGCCCGGATCCCGTCGGGGCGGGCGAGCATTTTCGTCTCTCTGTTCCCCGCCCGCGCGGCGTCAGTTCCTCGGCCGGTGCAACAGCGCCGGCCGCATCGGATGTTCCCACCGTGCCTGGGAACTCCTGGGCCTTGGCGCTCGCTCCCGTGCACATCGCTTCTGGGAATGCCCGTGGGCCTTCACGAGTTCGTCGGCTCGTGGCACATGCGCGGGCTTGTCGGCCGCAGACCGCTGTTGGTCGCCGCAAAGCCGGTGGCGACCGCCCCTTCATGCTCTGATCCGCGGGTCCGCCCCTCGGCGTGTCAGGGGGCCGCATGCGTCGGCCGTGGCCCAGTGGCCCCGTTTACGCGTACGACACAGGGACGAAAGTGTGATGATTATGTAATCGCATGAGGCTAGAGTGTTCGCGCTGTCGAACATTACGGCGCTCGGCGCCAGTTGAGGAAGGATCCCCTGCCCTGCCCTCCGCCCCCCGGGCGCCGCGCCGGCACCGCCTCCGCCGCCGCGCCGATATGCCGATGCTTGGCGGGGTGCGCCCGCCGATCGCCGCACTCGTCGTACTCCTACTGGTGGTCGCCGCCCTGACCGTGATCGGCCTCGACGGCGTACACGCCGAGCGGGTGCCGCAGGCCGTGCTGAACGGCGAGCAGCAGATCGCCGCGGACACCGCGCAGTCGGTGCGCACCACGATCGACGTCGAGGCGAGCACCGTACGCCGTACGGCGGGCGCGTACCCGGCGACGAGCGCATCGACCCCCACGACCGCGCTCAAAGCGCTGACCTCCGCCAGGAAGGCGGTCCTCGGCAAGGCGCTCCTCGACCCGCGCACCGGCAAACTGCTGGCGGCCGGCGGCAGTGCGGTGCCGCTGGCCGGGGTGGACGTCGTCCAGACGGCGTCCGGGCACGGGGCGATCCCGCCCCGGCTGGTGACCTCGGGCGGCACGCGACAACTGCTGTACTTCGCACGGGTCACGCTGCCCGCGCAGCAGGAGGACGCCAACCAGGACCAGTTCCAGGCCCCGAGCCGGCCCGACCGGCGGTGGCTGCTGGTGGTCTGCGAGACGCTCCCCGTCCTCACGACGTACGGCGACGGACGCACCGCCGAGGTGCTGGACGCGCGCGGCACGGCGCTCGCCACCACGGCCGACGGCGCGGCATCGCCGGCCGCCACCGACAGCGGTCTGCCCGCGGCGGCGGCCCGTGCGGCGAAGGAGTCGGGGCGTGACACCGACGCCTCGGGAAGCATGCTGGGCGCCGCCACGGGCTCCCGGCGCACGGTGGCCGGCTGGGCCCAGGTCGCCTCGGCGACCGGTCCGGGCGACACCGACAACCTCGGTCTGGTGGTGTTCACCTCGCGCGCGGTGCCCACCACGACCGCCGCCGCGGACCACTCGCGCTTCGCGCTCGAGGCCGCGGGGGCGCTGGCCGGACTCGCGCTGCTGCTCGGGCTGGTGCTGCACTTCTTCGTGCAGCGGCCGCTGCTACGGCTGTATCTGTCCGCCGGGCGCCTGGCCCGGGGCGCGACCGAGGACGCGCCGGGCGCGTTCGAGGAGCTGTTCCGGCCGGTTCCGGTGCACGGCTTCGGGGAACTGGCCCGGATCGGGCGGGCACTGGAGTCGCTGCGCCTGCAACTGCTCGGCGAGAGCGGCCCGCAGGAGTTCCCGGCCCGGCGCGGACCGGGCTACCGGGCGCTGGCCGTGGTCGGCGTGGTGGTGGTGGCCTGCTGGGCGGTGCCGATGATCTTCATGCTGAACCGGGCGGACACCGCGACCGCGGTTCCGGTTCCGGTCCTCGCCGACCAGCAGGCGCGCACCCAGGTCGCGGCGAACCGGGTCCGGCAGTCCCTCGACCAGTCGTACACCGACCTGAGCGACGTGGCGGCGAGTCTGCCCGGCCGCAGCCGCGCTGCCCAGACCGAGGTTCTGCGGCACACCCTCGCCGACCACAAGCAGTACCGCTCGCTGTATCTCCTGGACCGCTCGGGCGGCATCACGCTGAGGGTGGGCGACACACCGCTGCGCACCCTCGTCCACGTGCCCGACGGCGGCGGGATCACCACCGTCAACACCTCGGGCCGGATCCCGGCGATCGCCGCCTACGCCCAGGTCCGCGCCGTCAAGGGCAAGGCCCCGGCGGCCGGGGTGGTCCTGTTCGGCGAGATCGACGTGAAGGCGCTCAACTCCGTGCTGGCCAGGCCCAAGCTGGGCAGCGTGTGGGTGACGAACGACGACAACAAGGTGCTGGCGGCAAGCGTGGGCTACCGCGCCTTCCAGTCGCTGCCCGACCCCGGCCTGACCCGTCTGGCCCGCGGTACCCAGGGCGCCCCGGGTACCGCGGGCACCGCGAACTCGGCGGTGCTCAGCACGTCCTCCGGCCCGTCGGTCGACGCGGCGGCGCCGCTGGCGCAGAGCGGCCCGACGGCCCACCTCGGCTGGCACGTGGTGACCGCGGAGCCCGCGGCGGCGCTCCAGATCCCCGCGGTGCAGGCCGAGCAGCGCACCATGCTCGCCGGGATCCTGGGCCTCAGCCTGGGCGCGGCCTGCCTGGGCTGGCTGCATGTCGTGGTGATCCGGCCGCTGCGCGCGGTCGCCGTGCTCGTCGAGCGGCTCGCCGGCGGAGACCGCCGCACCGTGCTGCACCCGGTCAACCACGACGAGATCGGCTCCGTCACCCGCGGCCTGGAGCTGATGCGCCAGGCCCTGGCGGAACGCGACCGGGCGGCCAGATCCGGCCATGCCGCCAGGGTCTCCGGGTCCCTGCGCGAGAACACCCTCCAGCGGTAAAGGACGGAATCGGCATGCTCTTCCTCTATGTCATAGTCCTGCTGTCCTGTGCCGCGCTGTGGATCGCCGGAATCCTGGAGCAGCAGCGGCACTTCGCCTCGCTGGAGCAGATACCGACGCGGGTGCTGGTCAACGGCATCCGCGGCAAGAGTTCGATCACTCGGCTGTGCGCGGGCGCACTGCGCGGCGGCGGCCTGGTCACGGTGGCCAAGACCACCGGCACCGCGGCCCGGTTCATCCACCCGGATGCCACCGAGGAGCCGGTGTACCGCAAGTTCGGGCTGTCCAACATCGTCGAGCAGATCGGCATCGTGCGGCGGGCGGCGACCTACCGGCCGGACGCACTGGTGATCGAGTGCATGGCGGTGATGCCCGCGCTGCAGGAGATCAACCAGGAGAAGCTGATCCGTTCCACGATCGGCGTGCTGTGCAATGTCCGCGAGGACCACCTGGAGGAGATGGGGCCGACGCTGGACGACGTCGCCCGCTCCCTCTCCCGCTCGATGCCGGTGGGCGGGGTGTGCGTGACGGCGGAGAAGGACCGCTTCCACATCCTCCAGGAGGAGGCCGACGCCCGTAACTGCAAGCTGGTCTACGCCGATCCCGAGACGGTCACCGACGAGGAGCTGCGCGGCTTCAGCTGGTTCACCTTCAAGGAGAACGTGGCGATCGCGCTCACCGTCGCCGAACTCCTCGGCATCGACCGGCAGACCGCGATGCAGGGCATGTGGGACGCGCCGCCCGACCCGGGCGTGCTGTCGGTGGAGCGCTACGTCACCCCCGAGGGCAAGCGGCTGCGGTTCGCCAACGTCTTCGCGGCCAACGACCCCGAGTCGACGCTGATGAACGTCAAGCAGCTGGAGGATCTGGGCGCGATCAGACGGCCGCTCAGCGTCGTCATCAACTGCCGCCCGGACCGGGTGGAGCGCAACGGCCAGATGGGCGCGATCGTCCCCGACCTGGCCGCCGAGACCGTGTTTCTGATCGGCCATCCGACCAAGAGCGCCCGCGATGCGATTCCGTCCGGCTTCACCGGACGGGTGGTGGATCTCGGTGGCGACCGCCGGGACCCCCAGGAACTGACCGCGGCGATGCTCGCGGAACTCGGCCCGGCCTCCTCGCTGGTGGCGATCGGCAACATCCACGGCCAGGGCGAGCTGTTCCTGGAATGCCTCGCCGAACTGCCGCTGGACGACTCCGAGGACCCGCTCGACGCCGTTCCCGACGGTGACGGCCTGGACCAGGAAACCATGCAGATCGCGCTGCCCCGGCCGCGGATCGCGGTGGCCCGTCCGCCCGAGCCGGAGCCGTACAGCTGGGTCGCGCCGCTGGAGACACCGGCGTACGGCTTCCATGTCCCGGAGCAGCGCGAACTCGCCCGCCGGTTCGCCGCCCGCCAGGGCCGGCCCGCCGCCGAGAGTGCCCAAGGCGCCCCGCACCACTCCTACGATCCGTCCCAGTCCACGAGGAACCCGTGATCCCCGCCAACCTCACCGCACAGACCGCCGCGCTCGGGATCGCCCTCGGGCTGATCTTCTCGCTCGTCTGCTATCTGACGACCAACCTCTCCCCCGGGGGGATGATCACCCCTGGGTGGATCGCCCTCACGCTCGTCACCGACGTGCAGATGGCCGCCCTGATGGTCGGTGTGGCGGCGCTCACGTACTTCATGACGAAGCTGGTGCAGCGCACGGTGATTCTCTACGGCAAGCGGCTGTTCGCCGCCGTGGTGCTGTGCGCGGTGCTGATGCAGACCACCGTGATGCTCGCGCTCAGCCACGAGTTTCCGCTGCTGTACACGTCACAGACCCTTGGTTTCATCGTCCCCGGCCTGGTCTCCTACCAGATGGTCCGCCAGCCGATGGCGGCCACACTGATCTCGACCACGGCGGTGACGCTGGCCACGTACGTGGTGCTGGTCTCCGGTCTGCTGATCGGCCTGCTGCCCACCGGCTGACCTGTCCACCGCACTCTCACCTCGCACTTCCAGGAGGATCGGCCATGCACTCCGAACCCACCGCCAGAGGCAGCCGCCCGACGCGCCGCGCCGTGCTCTGGACGATCGCGGGCGTGGCGGCCGCCGGGGCGGCGGGCGGGTACGCCTGGGACCACCTCGGGCACGACCGCGGCGGAGGCGACGACCTCGGCGGTACGGCCGCCGACGGCACGGGCACCGGCCCGAGCGCCCGGGCCACCGGGCCCCACACCTTCGAGCGGCTGTCCGCTCCCGACCGCACCGTGGTCCGCGCCGCCGACGGCGGCACGCTCGCCACGTTCACCGACGGAGCCCGTACGGCCGTACTCACCGGCCCCAACCGCACCTTCGGCGAGCCGCGGACCACCGAGGCCAAGGTGACCACGGACGCCTGGGTGCGGGTGCTGCCGCACGAGTGGCAGCAGGGCATGGAGAAGTCCGCCTGGTTCAAGGGCTGGTTCCGCAAGGCGCTCGGCGACACCAGCCCGGACGTCTTCGCGGTGGCGTTCGAGTACTCGAGCGCCGGGGCGCCCGACAAGCACAACGCGGCCGGTGTGCGCTACGCGGGCACCGCCCACTTCGGTCCGCGCAACGCCAAGGTCAACAACCCGCTGGACTTCGCCTACCACGACGAACAGTCCGACTTCTACGACTATCTGGGCATTGACTGGACCTTCCCGGACGGCACGCGCGTGCAGCCGGAGCGGGCCCGCTACGGCGACGTGGACTGTTCCGGTTTCCAGCGTCTGGTGTGGGGCTACCGCATGGGCGTCCCGCTGCACAACACCAACACCCGGGGCCCCGGACTGCCGCGCCGCGCCTTCGCCATCGCCGCCTACGGCCCCGGCCGCCTGGTGATCCCGGACACCGGCGAGCAGCCCACCGACCTGGGCGCCCTGCAACCCGGGGATCTGGTCTTCTTCGCCATCATCAAGGACCGGCCGAACTTCATCGACCACTGCGGCATGTACATGGGCCTCGACGACCAGGGCCGGCACCGCTTCTACTCCAGCCGCTCCGCCGCCAACGGCCCCACCCTGGGCGACCTTTCGGGCCGCTCGCTGCTGGACGGCACCGACTTCTACGCCCGCGGCTTCCGGGCGGCCCGCCGCCTGTGACCCCCCGCCCGATGAGCCCGCCCCCTGTGTCCCACCGCCTCACCTGACCTGCTGATCCGAGGACCACTGCCATGACCGCCGTCCCCGTCGTCCAGCCCACCGGCGCGCACCGAGGCCGCCGGGCGGCCGGCCGCCGCTCCGTCCCACCGGAAGACGCCCCGCGCTGGGAGCGCCCGGCGCTCGCCACGGTGCTGGTCGTCGCCACGGTGCTGTACTCCTGGGGCATCGGGCACGCCGCGCTCCATCCCTTCTACGGCGCGGCGATACGGTCGATGGCCGACAGTTGGCGGGCCTTCTTCTTCGGCGGGCTCGACGCGAGCGGTTCGATCAGTATCGACAAGCTGCCCGGCGCCTTCTGGCCCGACGCCGTCACCGTCTGGATCTTCGGCCCGCACACCTGGGCGGCCGCGTTGCCGCAGGTCGTCGAGGGCGTGCTCACCGTATGGCTGTTGCACCGGATCGTACGGGCCTGGGCCGGGCCGTTCGCCGCGCTGATCGCCGCGCTCACGCTCACCCTCACCCCGGTCACCGTGGCCCTCACGCGGGCCACCATCCCGGACACCGCACTCACCCTGCTGCTGGTTGCGGCCGCCGGAGCGCTGCAGAAGGCGGTGCGCACCGAGCGGCTGCTGCCGCTGATCACCTGCGGGATCTGGATCGGGCTCGCCTTCCAGACCAAGATGCTGCAGGCGTGGCTGGTGCTGCCCGTCTTCGCCGCTGTCTACCAACTCGCCGCCCCCGGGACCAGGTTGAACCGGGCTCTGCGCGTCCTGCTGGCCGGCGCGGTCGCCCTGGCGGTCTCCTGCTCCTGGGTGCTGATCGCCTGGGCGACACCGGCCGCGAACCGCCCGTACCTCGACGGCACCTCCAACAACGATCCGTTCACCCTGGTCTTCGGCTACAACGGACTGAGCCGCTTCGGCAGCGACTCCACCGCGTTCGGCGCCGTCGCGGGCACCGCCGCCAGCCGCACCACCGGCAACACCGGCTGGGGCATGCTGGTCAACCACACGGTCGGCCCGCAGATCGCCTGGTTCCTGCCGCTCGCCGTGCTCGCCGCGGTCCTGGGCGTCGTCTGGCGCGCCGGGCAACCGCGAACGGATCCGCTGCGCACGGGATTTGTGATGTGGGGCGGCTATCTGGCCGTACATGCCCTGGTGTTCAGCTCCTCCAACGGCAACCACGCCTACTACACGGCCGTCATCGCCCCGGCACTCGCCGCGCTGGCCGGCGGCGGGCTCGCGCTCTTCCGGTCGGAGTACGAGGCGCAGTACCAGCCGGTGCACGAGGCGGAGCACGGGACGGGCGGCCGGCGGCACATGGCGCTGCCGGCGGCGATCGTGCTGACGGCGGCGTGGGCACTGGTACTCGACTGGCCGACCCGGTTCGTCTCACGGCTGCTGCCGATCGCCGTGATGCTCGCGCTGTGCGGCGTGGCGGGCCTGTGGACCCGCGGGCCGCGCACCTCCCCGCGGATGGTCCACGCCGCCCTCGCCGCCGGGATCGCGGCCACCCTGGTCGTACCGGCAGGCTGGGCCATCTCCAGCCTCGACCCGCTCTACGCGGGCGCCGCCACCTCGCCGATGGCCGGTCCGGTCGGCAAGGCGTACGGCGTCCACCACCGCCACGCTCCGCAGCGGGTAGGACTCGACCGGCCCAGTGCCCGCGACACCGCCCTGCTCGACTACCTCACCACGCACCGCCACGGCGAGAAGTACCTGCTCGCCACCCAGGCCGCCTACACCGCCGAGCCCCTGCTGCGCGCGAAGTCCGAGGCCATCCTCGTCATGGGCGGCTTCACCGGCAACACCCCCTTCCCCACCGCCCAACAGCTGGGCAGCCTCGTCACCACCCACCAACTGCGCTATGCGCTGCTCACCACCCAGCGCCCCACCACTCCCGCCACCACCTGGGTGAAGTCCCACTGCACCCGCATCCCGCCCACGGCCTACGGCCGCCGCACCGCCGGCAGCTTCGCCCTCTACGACTGCAACACCCAGAGGTGAGGCGCCCCCCCCCGAACCTCCCGCTACTGATCTCGGAGCGTGCTGGTTCGGCGGGCTGGTGGTTCAGCAATCGCAAGGTCTGCCCGCTACTCGTACCGGTACTTGAGCGAATCCGCCTCCGCCTGCTCGATGTCGGCGATCGTCAGCTCTGGCATCCGCAGCTGGGCCAGCGTCACCTCGGCCGAGGTCGGCTGGGCGTCCGCCGGCAGCCACTGCTCCGGCTTCCAGGCCCCGCTGCGCAGGAGCGACTTGGGGCAGTGCGGGTAGACCTCCTCGATCCCCAGCACCAGCGCACTGGCCGGCGGCTTGCCCACGGCGGTCAGCTGCGACAGCAGTTCCGGACGGGTGGAGACGCAGGCCCGGCCGTTCACCCTGAGCGTCGTGGTGCGCCCGGGAATGACGAACAGCAGCCCGGCCCGTCCGGTGGCGACGACGTTCTGCAGGGTGTCCAGACGCTTGTTGCCGGTCGCGTCCGGTATCGCCACCGTCCGTGCGTCCAGGACGGTGACGAACCCGGCGGGGCCGCCGCGCGGGGAGACGTCACAGTTGCCCTCGGCATCCGCGCTGGCGACCAGGACCAGCGATGAGCAGCCGATCAACCGCCGTGTCTGCTCGGTGAGTTCGGTCATCTGCTTGCGCACGGCCGCGTCGCTGGGGAGATCGTAGACCCGGCGCAACGCCTGCTCGTCGGGCACGGCGTCGAGGCGGAGGGAGTCAAAGGCACTACTGGCAAGGGGTGTCGTCATGGCTCCGACCCTAATGGGCCGACCCAGGATTGATCTTGGTCGGGAGCTGCGGGGCATCAAGAACGGCCTCGCGAGTTGCCTGATGCGTGAGGATCAAGCAGACCCGCGCGGCCAATGTCCCATCCTGCCTTCTGCGGGCTGTCGCGCCAAAAACTGGGCGAGTTGGTCGCGGAACTCGCCCCGCGCCGGGTGGCGGGCTGTGAGTCCGGGCGTCATGGACGACGTGAGGGCGACCGCTGGCGGGCAAGTCACCCTCAGCCCAGGCCGAATCGGCGACATCACCCCCTGGGGCTCGGCGGACGAGCCGGCTAACGCGCCACGCGGTAGCGGAGGTAGACGACTCTCGAGCTGAAGGTGCGGGTCTCGAGGAGTTCGAGATCCACCCGGCGTTCGTGCTGGGGGAAGAACGGAATGCCACCGCCGACCAGCACCGGGTAGACCATGGCCCGGTACTCGTCGATCAGACCCAACGCGGCCGCCTCGACGGCGAGAGTCGCGCCGCCGATCGCAATGTCGCCCTCTTCCGGCTCGGCTCGCAACCGCTCGATCTCCTCCGCCAGGCCGCCGGAGGCCAGGCGGGCATGGCCCTGCACCGCCGACAGCGTGGTGGAGAACACCACCTTTGGCAGCGGCTTCCAGAGCGCGGTCCACTCGAGCATGGAGTCGTCGAGCGCAGGATCCTGGTCGGCGGTCTCCCAGTACAGCATCGTCTCGTACAGCCGTCGTCCCAACAGGTGGACGCCGACCTGTCGAATCTCGTCGATCCAGAAGCGAAAGACCTCCTCGTCGGGCGCCGTCCAGTCGAAGCCACCGTCCGGCCCGACAATGTAGCCGTCCAGTGAGACGTTCATCGAATAGGTCACGCTGCGCATCAGAAGTCCTCCTCGGTAACGGGTTCGACAGTACGACCGCCGAACGCCGCAGGACTCATCGCGGCTCGCGGAATCCCCTGGGCCGAGTCACGTCACGAGATCATTTCGTTGAGAAGGTCTCATTGCCTCAGAGGCATCAATTGCGCAGGGCATCGTGAAGTACGACGGCCATATCCCGACGCATGGAGGCGCCGGGACCACGCAATCCGGCCACGCAGACGGAGCCCTGAACCCACTGGTTCCCGGCCGCCGCCGATCGAGCCCGGAACCCGCACCGCGGTGGGCGGCGCTGGGTGCTGAACACGTGCGGGCCGTCCTGGCCAATCCCCGTTGCACCGGCCGGCAGGTCTGGAACCGCCGGCGCACCGACCACGACCTCGTCGATCCGGCCAACACCACCCTCGGCCACCGCGACGTCATGCGCTGGAACACTCCCAGCGACTGGATCATCTCCGCCCGCCCAGCGCAGCGCCCGGCGCTGGTCAGCGAGGCCGACTTCATCACCGTCCAGAACCTGCGCCCGCGCCATCAGACAGCACAGGGACGCACCTATCTCCTGGCCGGGCTGCTGTGCTGCGGCGTCTGCGGCGGGCGCATGGAGTCCCACTGGAGCCACGACAGTCCCGGCTACCGGTGCCGCCACGGCCACACCGGCGCCACCCGCCCCGGCCCCGGCCTCGCCGGCCAGATGGATCATCCCGGCCGGGCTGCCGTAAGCAAGGACGCAATGCGGCCGCCCACACCGGCCCGGGCAATCGTTCTACCTCCGCAGTCAGGAGATCTCGCTCGCCTACGACGCGCCAGGCAGGAACGGGCTTGCCAGAGGCTGTTCTGACGGCAGGGGTCTCGCATATCGACCGATGTCACAGAGGGCAGGACGCTGAGCTCGACAGCCCGCCGACGCTTCTTGATGAGTTCTGTCAGCCCCGCCGGGCGTCGCCCCGGCGGGGCACCGGCTCCTGTGACCGAGAGCCGGTAGATCCTTTCAGGAGGACAGAGCCTTGACGAGTTCCTTGGCGAGGGGGCCCGAGGACGCCGGGTTCTGGCCCGTGATGAGGTTGCGGTCCGCGACCGTGTAGGGCTCCCAGGCAGGCCCCCGCGAATAGTCGGTGGGCAGTTTCTTCAGCTCGTCCTCCAGTAGCCACTTGGCCTTGTCGGCGAAACCGACACCAGCCTCCTCCTCGTTGCAGAAACCCGTCACACGGTAGTTCACGAAAGGCGTGTCGCCGTTCTCGTCACGGGTCGCGAGGAAAGCGGCCGGGGCATGGCACACGACGCCGAGGGGTTTGCCGGAGGCGAGTGCCTCCCGCAGGAGCGCCCCGGAATCCGGGTCGACCGAAAGGTCTTCCATCGGGCCGTGGCCTCCGGGGTAGTAGACCGCGTCGAAGTCCTCGAGATGCACGTCCTTGAGGGAGACGGGGTGCCGCAACTCCTCGGCCTTCTCGATGACGGCCTCCTCCCGGAGGGAGTTCTCCTCGCCACCCGCCATACTGGGCCGCAGGCTCATCGTGTCCACAACGGGAATGACACCTTGCGGAGTTGCCACGGTGACCTCGTGTCCGGCATCGGTGAACACGGTGTAAGGCGCCACGAATTCCTCGGCCCAGTAGCCGGTGGGGTGCCGATGCCCGTCCTTCAGGGTCCAATAGCTTGCGCCGGTCATCACGCACAAGATCTTGGCCATGGGATGCTCCTCTAGAAGATGACACCCAGGGAGGGTGCAGTTATGACCAGTTTGAGACCTACATAACAAGCGTGAACACACAACTCGAAACCGGCAACTTGCGACCGATCGATGCACGCGTATCGTATGCGAACGTCAAGAAACACTAATGGAATTCTGGCGCCGAAAAATAGGATACGCACGGCTCCGACAGTAGAACATTTCGGAGGATTGCCATGATCAAACCCTATGGCCCCCACGATTTCATGCCGCCGATCAGCACCTTCTCGTTGACTTCCGATTCCGTGGCCAACGGCGAGCAACTGGCCCGTGAGCAGGCGAGCGGCCTCCTGGGGGCAGGCTGATCGGACATCTCACCACAGCTGAGCCGGTCCGGTTTTCCCGTGGAGACCGGAGTTTCACAGTGGCGATGTTCGACCCCGATGTGCCCACCGCTTCGGGCTCCTGGCATTGGGCTGTGGCCAATCTCCCCGCCTCCGTGACCGACCTTCCGGCCGGGGCGGGGGACGGCAGGGATCTGCCGGGTGGCGCGATGACACTGGCCAACGACGCCGGCTACAGAAGGTACCTCGGTAGCGCCCGTCAGCAAGCCGACGGACCCTCGTACAGCCACCTCCTTTCACTTCTTCCGCATATAGTCCTCGGCGGCGTCGACGATCAGGTTCTTGACCGTCTGCGGGTGGGAAACGAGGGACACGTGCGAGGAGTTGATCTCCACTGTCTTACGGGCGTTCGCGCGCTTCGCCTCGAACAGCTCCAGGGCCGGGTTGATCGCCTGGTCCTGCCTGCCGACGAGGACGTACACGGGCTTGTTCCGCCAGGCGGCGCCGGTGAGCTTGTCCGCGAACGCCGACAGCGCGATCGGACGCTGGGTGGCTCCCATGAGGTCGGTCTGGCTGGTGGGCAGGTCGGCGGCGAAGACCTGGTGCAGTTTGTCCGGCTGTACGTAGACGTCCGTGCCGGTGGTGCCGTCACCGTTGCTGAAGGGCACCTGCTTCAGGGCCTTGGTGAGCGGGGCGGCCGGGAACTTCGCGGAGAGGCTGGAGAAGGACTCTCCCGTGTCCGGCATGATCGCGTTGATGTAGACGAGGGCCTTGACGTTGTCGTTTCCGGCGGCGGCCTGGGAGATCACCTCGCCGCCGTAGGAGTGGCCGACCAGGACGATCGGTCCCTTGACGGACTTCAGGAAGCTCGCGAGGTAGGCCGAGTCCTGGGGAATGCCGCGGAGCGGGTTGGCCGGCGCGTCCACCGTGTAGCCGTTCTGCTGGAGCCGCTGCACGACCCCGTTCCAGCTCGACGCGTCGGCGAAGGCGCCGTGCACGAGCACGATGGTGGGCTTCGCCCGGCCGGGATCACCGCTCGGACCACCACCGGCCTGCGCCGTTTCGACTGTCAGTGCGCAGGTGAGACCCGATACGGCCAGAAGAGCCGCAGCCCAACGGGCCATGTGCACGGTACGGAGGGACTCGCGGGATATTCGCATGCCGGTCCTTCGGTGCGGGGACGTCGGACGACGCCCGGGATTCCATATTCGACGGCGCGTGACGGCTCGTCCCGGCGCAGGGGCCATTCGAGTGAACTCAGAATCTCGCGGCATCACTGCCGCAGGCTGTGGTCGACAAGGATTATTCGCCGGCTTCCAGGGAGGCCGCCGGCATCGAGGCCGCTTTATCCCGGTGCTTTCAGTTTCCCCGTCCAGCCGACGGCGACGAACTCGAGTTGAATGTTGTCCGGGTCACTGAATATGACCGTCGAGTACACGAACGGTTCCTTTTCACCGCTCCTGGTCGGCGGAAAAGGCTGAGCAACTGGACGTTGGCGTCGTCGGCGTGCGTCCAGCACAGGCCGTGGCCGGCGCCCTCGATGGCCACGTACTCGTTCGAAGGGACGAGCGCGGCCGAGCGTGGACCGCAGGCCTCGATCTTTGTTCCACTCCGTGAAGTACGCCGCCCGGTCCGCGGTCAGGGCCGCCGCGATCTGGTCGAAGACCTCCTGTCACGGGAGATCCGCTAAATGATGTCGAGGTGGTCGAGGAACGGGGTCGCGGCGGACGCGTCGCCCGTGATGCGGCAGTGGTCGCGCCAGGGTTTGCGGGTGGTGGCCCAGGCGATGAAGTCGAGGGCCGTGCTGTGGATCCGGGTGGCGACGGCGTCCGCGCCGGGTGTCACGGTCAGCTGTCCGTCCGGTGCGGTCGCGGGGAGGATCGTGACGGTGGTGGCGCCCGGCCCGGTCAGGTCGAGGACGAGGGGCCGGCTGACGGTGGCGGTGAGTTCGGGCCCCTGCATCTGGGGAAGGCCGGCGAGCATGAACTCGATGGCGGGGGCGACCTGGTCGTCGGTCGGTTCCGGCAGGGTGAACGGGAGCGGGCCGTCCGGAGCGAGCATGTCGTTGCGCAGGTGACAGAAGACGTTGAACGCCATGGTGTTCGCCAGGAGATGGCGCGGATACGTCCCGAGCCCGGCCACCTCGACGGACTCGTCCGCGCCGGGCGGTTCCTGGGCCGCTTCCAGGAGGTCCAGCTGCCGAGGGGTGCTGCGCCGCCACTCGTCGAGTACTTCGGCATGGCTCCAGCCACGGCGTTCGTCGACGCGCAGGTCGTGGTAGCGCTCGCGGTTCTTCGGCAGTGAGGGGTCGGGCGGTGGAGGGTCCACCGCCTCTGAGGCGAGGGCAGCGAGGTGGGCCACCACGTCGATGACGCGCCAGCCGGCGCACGCGGACGGCAGCTCCCACTGGTCGTCGTTCAACTGAGGGATGATTTCGGCGAGTTGCGCCGTGCTCGAACGTGCGGCTGCCAGGCCGGCATGGGTCATCGTTTCTCCAGCCTCTCTCGAGGGGACGGCCAGGTCAGGATGCGGCCTGGCGGGACATGCGGTAGGTCGCGGCGACGTCCGCGCGGCCGAGTCCGTCGTCGGCCGCGAGGCGAAGGCGTTCGCGTACGACCTCGGCGATGCCCAGGTGCAGGCCGGCGGCGCGGGCTGTGTCGGTGATCAGGTCGGCGTCCTTGGCGGCCGCTTCCAGGGGGAAGGAGGGGGTGTCGAGGTCGTCGTCGATCATCTTCGGGCCCTTGCTCTGAACGTACTGGCTGTTGAGGCCGCTGCCGTCGAGGACGTCGATGACCAAGCGTGGATCCACCCCCAGGGCGTGAGCGAGGGTGAGGGACTCCGCGATGCCCTCGACGGTGGCAAGTACCCAGGCGTTGTAGGCAAGTTTGAGGCTGCTGGGCTGGCCGACCTCGTCGAGCCACACGGTGCGTGTGCCCACCGCCTCCAGGACCGGTCGCACCTCCTGCCGTGCCTCCTGCTGGGGGGAGGCAGCCAGGATGGTCAGGGTGCCGGCCACGGCTGGTTCCTTGGTGCCGAGGAGGGGGGCTTCGACGTACGCGACGTTCAGGCGGGTCGCCTGTTCCGCGAGACGGCGAGACCCGTCCGGGGAGACCGTGCACGTCTGCACCCACACCTCGTGCCCGTCCAGGCAGTCGCGAGCCTGGTCCATCACGTCGGCGACCACCTTCTCGTTCGCGAGCGCGGTCAGTACGACGTCGGCGCCGTGGCAGGCCTCGGCCGGCGTGTCGCACACGGCGGCTCCGACGGCAGCCAGTGGATCGGCGGCGGCGCGGTTGCGGTTCCACGCGCGCAGGCCCAGTCCCGCCGCCGCGATGTTGCGCGCCATGGCATCCCCCATGGTGCCGGTGCCGAGCACCGCGACCACGGGCCCTCCCTGATCCCTTTCCTCATCAGACGGCGCCGTCCGGTTCGTACCACTCATCGGCGGACCTCCATACGCTCGGCGGACACGCGCGCGGCGACAAACGGCGGGCGGTGCCCGGGCCCCCGTTCTCGACAGGGTCGCCCGATCCCCGTCCGGTTCAGGCGTCCTGGCCGATCCAGACGGTCTTGGCGTTCATGAACTCCCGCATGCCGAGGTCGGACAACTCACGTCCGTAGCCACTCCGTTTGACGCCGCCGAAGGGGATCTCGGGGTAGCTGGTCGTGTTGCCGTTGATGAAGGCCATGCCCGACTGGACGTCACGGACGAAGAGTTCGCGTTCGGCCTCGTCCTCGCTCCACAGGTTGGAGCCGAGGCCGTAGGGGTGGCCGTTGGCTTCCCGCAGGGCGGCCTCCAGGGAGGGGACGGTCCACACCTGCGCCACGGGGCCGAAGACCTCCTCGTGGTACATCCGCATCTCCGGGGTGATGCCGGTCAGTACGGTGGGCGGGTAGAACCAGCCGGGCCCGTCCGGGCGTTCGCCGCCCAGCAGCACCGTTGCGCCCTTGGCGACGGCGTCGTCGACGTAGGACTCCACGTCCCGCCGCCCGGACTCGGTGGCCAGCGGCCCGACATCGGTGCCCTCGTCCATCGGGTCGCCCATCACCAGCGCGCCCATCTTCGCCACGAACATCTCGATGAACGCGTCACCGATGTCCTCGTGCACGAAGAAGCGCTTGCCGTTGATGCAGGACTGCCCGTTGTTCAGGGTCCGTGCCTTGACCGCGACATCGGTGGCCTGCTCCAGGTTCGTGGAGGGCATGACGATGAACGGGTCGGAGCCGCCGAGTTCGAGGACCACCTTCTTGATCTCGTCGCCGGCGATGGCGGCCACCGACCGTCCGGCCGGTTCGCTGCCCGTGAGCGTCGCGGCCGCCACCCGCGGGTCGCGCAGCACCTGCTCCACCCTCCTCGCGGAGATCAGCAGGGTCTGGAACACATCGTCCGGGAAGCCCGCGTCACGGAAGAGCTCCTCCAGGTACAGGGCGCACTGCGGCACGTTCGAGGCGTGCTTGAGCAGACCCACGTTCCCCGCCATCAGCGCGGGTGCGGCGAACCGCATGGCCTGCCACAACGGCAGATTCCACGGCATCACCGCGAGTACGACACCGATCGGCTGGTATGTGACGAACGTCTGCTTCGCGCCCACGCGTTGGCCGTCGCCCTCCAGGTCCCGCAGGAACGCGGGGCCCTCGGTGGCGTAGAAGCGCAGCCCGCGAATGCACTTGGCCACTTCCTCCTCCGCCGCCCGGAAGGTCTTGCCCATCTCCGTGGTGATCATCCGGCTGACGCTCTCGATCTCCTTCTCCAGACGTTCGGCCGCATGCTGCAGCCATCCCGCCCGTTCCTCGACGCCCGTCAGCCGGTACGAGGCGGCTGCTGCCGCCGCCCTGGCGAGCTTGTCTTCGAGTTCCTCGGGGGTCAGCTCGTCGAAACTCCTGAGGACCTCACCTGTCACAGGACTCGTCGTTGCGATAGCCATGGATCCACGGTATGGCCACCCCACAGGGTCGGCAATTCACCCATTTGCCCCTTTATTGCCTCCGGAGGCAGTGCTCATCGTCCAACCAGACACCACCTGCTCGGCACCGGATCACCCAGCACGACACGGGATGCACCGCAAGCGCAGGCGCGCGACCATGGTGGGGTCCGAAGCGGCGGCCGCGGTGGCCGACACCGGGACTGCGTGCTCGCGCCCTCCGGCCCGGGCCGCTGTCCGCCTGCCCACGAAATAGAGGTTCTCATGGCGAACATGCAGGCAGCCCGGATGTACGGATACAAGGAACCCCTTCGGATCGAAGAGGTCCCGGTGCCCGAGCCCGGGCCGGACGAGATACTCCTCAAGGTCGCCGCGACCGGCATGTGCCGAAGCGACTACCAGCTTCTCACCGGCTACTTCGAGGGTCCGTTCCCGGTGGATCTGCCCTACATCCCCGGTCACGAGGTCACGGGCCGGGTGGCGGGACTGGGCAGCGCGGTGCCCACGACGGTGGGCTACTCGGAGGGCGACATGGTCGTGGTAAACCCCAGCTGGGGAGACGGCACATGCCGGCAGTGCCGCGAAGGCAACGAACAGCTGTGCAGCGGCAACGGCCGCTGGGTGGGCTTCGGCCCTCCGGGCGGCTTCGCCGAGTACATGGCCGTGGAGTGCCGCCACGCGATCCCGGTCTCCGAGGAGGCCGCGAAAGCACCCGAGCTCCTCGCCCCCATGACCGACGCGGGCATGACCCCGTACCGGGGGATGCGCAAGCTCCGGGACGCGGGCAAGCTCGGCCCCGGCCGTACCGTCGCGGTCACGGGCATCGGCGGGCTGGGCAGCTACGCGGTCCAGTACGCGAAGCTGCTCGGCGGCGGCGCGATCGTGGTGGCGCTCGCGCGGACGGACAGCAAGCTGGACGTGGCGAAGGAGAACGGCGCGGACCACGGGATCAACGTCAGGGACAAGTCCACGGAGGCCATCCAGGACGAACTGGAGAGGCTGACCGGCCGCAGGACGATCCACGCCATCCTGGACTGCGTCGGCAGCGAGCCGTCCATCTCCATGGGCTTCGACCTACTGGGCCCCGAGGGTGCGCTGGCGGCCGTCGGCCTGATGAGCCAGCGCGTCGAGCACCGGCAGTTCCCCTTCGTGGGCACCGAGTTGTCCTACATCGGTTCCTTCTGGGGCAACCACCTGGACCTCGTCGAGGTGCTCTCGCTCGCCGAGGCCGGCCTCGTCAAACACAACGTGACCAAGGTCAGGCTGGAGGACATCAACGAGAACCTGGACGCCCTGGGCCGTGGCGATGTCATCGGACGCCAGGTCATCGTCTTCGGATGACACCTCGGCGGGCAGACCCGGCAGCGCCGGGTCTGCCCGACACCACGCGTGCCGGGGCCGACAGGACAGCGTTCCCGATCTCACACGCCCAGCAGTCTGACGCCGCTTTCGTGCGTGGGTGGCGCGTGGATGCCATTCCTGGCGTACATGTTCTATCGATGCACATGCATCCATTCCGCCGCGCGGGCCCGAGGCCAGCCACCGCATGTCGTTGGCGATCTTCATCAAGGCCACGGCCAGTCCGCGCAGTGCCCCGTGCGCCCGCACCATCGGGTCCAGGGACCCCCGAGGCAAGAGATGCTCGTCGATCTGTTGCACGGAGGCGATGTACATCGCGGTCGGGAAGCTGTCGTTGCTGGACTGCCCCATGGCTGGACTGCCCCATGTTGACGTCGTCGTTCGGGGCGATCGGCTGGTGCGTCCCGAGCGTGCCGCCGAGCAGCTGTGATGCACGGTTGGATATGACCTCGGTGACGTTCATGTTGCTCTGGGTGCCCGACCCCGTCTGGCAGACGAAGAGCGGAAAGTGGTCGTCGAGCTCCCCCGCGATCGTCTCCTCAGCTGCCCGTACGATGGCCTGCTTCTTCCACTCGGGCAGCCGCCCGGCGGCAGCGCTCACCAACGCTGCCGCCTTCTTCACGTAGCCGTAGGCGTTGCCGCACATGGCCGCCTTGACACTCGGGTTCTGCCCGCAGCGCGTCCCAGGCGGCCTTGCCACTCGCAGTCACCCGGGAGGCGATCACCCGACGGGAGTCTCGGGCTGCATCTCGTAGGAGTGCTGGATGGCCGGGTGGCGGGTCCCGAGGCCGTCCGTGACCTTGCGCTCCCACGGAACGGCCTGGAGGCGCTTGGTCTCCTCAATCATCGACTTGGGCTCCAGGTTGCGGTAGCTGTCGACTTCTCCGGCGGCGACAGCCGTCAGCGTGGCGAAGACCGCTTCAGGGTCGAATTGCGGGCGGGGGAAGGCGAGCTTGGAATAGTCGAAGAGCCTCTGCGACGGGTCGTCCTCCCAGCTTTCCCAGGTCTGGAACATGCGGTCGTTGAAGCCTGTCAGGAAGGGCCCCGGGTTGACCGTGGCGACTTCGATGTTGTATTCCTGCAACTCGTAGGCCATGGTCTCGGCGATCGCCTCAATCGCGTGCTTCGAGGCAGAGTAGATGCCGGTGAACGGGTTGACGTTCAGGCCTTCCCGCGAGGACACCCAGACGATGCGGCCGGCCCCGCGGTTGATCATCTGCTTGGCGATCCCCTGGGTGAGGACGAGCGGCCCCGTGACGTTGACCTCGAACTGGTGCCGAATGTTCGACTCGGGAATGTCGACCGTGGAGCCCCCCTCACCGACGCCGGCATTGTTCACCAGAATCTCCACACCCCAGTCGAGGGCCTTGCGGCGGTCTCCGTCGTTGGTCACGTCGAGCTTCTCGACCCGAAGCCTGACCCCGCGCTCAGCCGCCTGCCATTTCAGCGTCTGCACCTGGGCGTAGATCTCCACCCCGGCGATCACGTCAAAGCCCTTCTCGGCGAGGCGCATGGCGGCTTCGAACCCGAAGCCAGTGCCGGCTCCTGTGATAAGGACCTTCTTCAGTGCTGCACGCGCCATGTCAAGGGTTTCCTTTCAAGTTCCTTGTCCCACAGTCATCGAAGGACTCACATGGGCCGATGCACGGCGGCTCGAAGCAAGAGCTGAGTCTGTGCGGGGTGACTGCGACCGACCTTCGAAACTGCCCGTCATACGCAGTGGCGACCTCGATCCGAAGGTGCGCGGCGAGCGCGTCTCCGGCCCAAGAACCAGTCTGAGCCCGCAAACCACTACTAGCAACTCAGAGAAACTAAATCTGCGCAGAATTGAATTCAAGTGCCAAAATTCTGTATCTAAGCGCTACTGATCTCAAAAACTTACCCGGGCCATCTAAGAAGGCTTGGTCCCTCGCGGGGCCGGCCCACCCAGCTATGGCGAACCAGTCGGCCGACTCATGCGCTTATGCAGCCGTAGCCAGAACAATCCGTTTCTGCACGTCCGAGGCCCGAGGTCCATGATCTGACGGAGCGCACTGGGCGCGTCAGAGTTGCCGCGACAGTCTGCCCCGACTAATTTCAGAACTCCTGATCGGGAAACCTACAATTGAATGTTGATGGCCGTCACACAGGATGGATCTTTGAAGTGCCGGGAGGCCCGGAGCCCGCTCGTTCCTGCTGATCAGGCCGACCCGTGGACAACGCCCCACCCCCCTCCGCTGCCCGCACGGCTGTGGGCCCGCGCCATAGCGGGTCAGCGGCAGGTATTGCCAGGGGACGCTGCGCCGCCGGCGGTACAAGAAAGATCGCCCGTCCGCGTTCCAGGCGCGGGCGCGCTTGTTCGGGCAGCGTCAACCCAGACAAATTCGGCGTCTAGGCGTTGTGCGTCATGGTTCGCCAGAAGATCCCCGCAGGCATTCACGTCTTGACCGTCACCTTCTCAAGCCGGTGTGCGGTAGTCCCCGGCCCGGCGACCGCCAACGCTGTGGGCGGCCAGGCTGACGCTCCCGAGCCTCAAACCGAGAAAAGAAGGGAACACCACCGTGAATCTCCGTCAGCTACTCCCCACACGCATCGGCTTCGGAACCGCGCCGATGGGCAACATGT
This sequence comes from Streptomyces sp. NPDC002076, assembly GCF_053593835.1. Lineage (NCBI taxonomy): Bacteria > Bacillati > Actinomycetota > Actinomycetes > Kitasatosporales > Streptomycetaceae > Streptomyces > Streptomyces sp. NPDC002076. Next base: position 125,452 of record NZ_JBSFDI010000021.1, on the reverse strand, counting down.
TCCGCGCTGTCCCTGACGACGAGGTAGCCGCAACCTTGAACGCTGCCTGGGACCACGGCATCCGCTACTACGACACGGCCCCGCTCTACGGAGCAGGCCTGGCGGAAATCCGGCTCGGTGGCCTGCTGTCCAGCAAGCCTCGCGATACCTTCGTGCTGTCGACCAAGGTCGGCCGCGTCATCCTGGACGAGGTGGAGAGCGGAGCCCGTGACCTGGGGGAGAAGGGCGCTCTGTTCGAGCATGGCCGGCCCAACAAGATCCTTCACGAGTGGACGGCCCGAGCCACTGAGCGCTCCATCGAGGACAGCCTGAAGCGGCTCGGCGTCGACCGCCTGGACATCGTGTGGGTGCATGACATCGCTCAGGACTTCTACGGTGACAGCTGGCTGCAGAAGTTCGAGGAGGCCCGCACCGGGGCCTTCCGGGTCCTGTCCCGGCTGCGCGACGAGGGCGTCATCAAGGCGTGGGGGCTGGGCGTCAACCGCACCGAGCCCGTCGAGCTGACGCTGGCGCTGGACGAGCCGCAGCCCGACGGATTCCTCCTGGCCGGCCGCTACACGCTGTTGGACCACGCCCACGCCCTCCAGCGGCTGCTGCCGGCTGCTGCCGAGCAGGGCGTCGGTATGGTCGTGGGGGGGCCGTACAGCTCGGGCATCCTCGCTGGCGGAACCCACTTCGAGTACGGGGATGCCCCCTCGGAGATCCTGGAGAAGGTCCGCCGCATCAAGGAACTCGCCGCACGGCATGAGGTGAGCATCAAGGCCGCGGCCCTGCAGTTCTCGCTCGCCCACCCCGTGACCGCCGCCGTCATCCCCGGCGCCACCAAGCCGAGCCGGATCGCCGAGGACCTCGCCGCGCTCGACGAGCCCGTCCCATCAGACTTCTGGCGAGAGCTCCGGGGAAGCGGCCTGGTCAGCTCGTGTGCACCGCTGCCCGGCGGCGTCTGAGTCACAGGCGGCGACACCCACGCCCACCACAGCAATCGACCAAACCCGAAGGAACCTCATGGCATCGACCTCTGTGAGCCGGATCATCCCGGCCACCTCCGCCAGCGTATGGGACACCATCGGCGGCTTCGGGTCCCTGCCCGACTGGCTGCCCTACATCCCCGAGAGCACACTGCTGGAAGGAGGTCGCGTCCGCCGGCTGACTGACGCCGACGGAAGCGTCATCGTCGAACGCCTCGTCGACTTCAATGAGGTGGAGCGACACTACAGCTACACCATTCTCCAAGCGCCATTCCCGGTCGTCGGATATGTCTCGACCCTACGAGTGCACTCGGTGATCGGCGACGACGGCATCTGCGAAGTGCAGTGGTCGGGCCGATTCACGCCTGAGGGTGCGACCGAGAATGAGGTGGTTGACCTCTTCGCGGGCATCTACCGCGACGGCCTGGATGCCCTGTACCAGGCTCTCAGTTAAGGTCCGCCTTCGAAGGTGGTCGGTTGATGGTTCATGGTGGTGGTCGGCCACCATGAACGCACCGACCAGGAAAGGGAGTGGCTCGCTCCGCTGATACCGGGGCCGTGACAGGCCTGCGGAGCGCACGCTGACCGGCGGCTAGTGGTAGAGGCCGCCCACGACCACACTATGTCAGCGGCCCCGGCAGCTCGGCGCCCACCGAAGCGGTGTCTGCTTCACCGGGTCGGTGAGGATCACGAGCCGAGGACGTCGGCGACTGCGGTATGTCAGCAGCACCCGGCCAGCCCGGAGCGGGCCAGGAACCTCCATTGGCAGTCCGAGGCTGTCACCGCGCCCACGGCTGAGGGATCCAGCCAGGCACAAGCCAGTTGGGAACCCTTGCGGTCGGTCGCTCTCCCCTGCCAGGACTCGGCATCTCCGGCCCCGGGCGGGCAGCGTCTCGACGGATCAGACCGTAGTTCAACTGGAAGGCTCAGGGTGCTCCGCGGCGGATGAGGTGACCGAGGTGGGGAGTGGCTTGTTGCGGGCAAGGCGCTCGAGACGTTTGCCGGGGTCGGGGTAGGTGGGGATCAGGTGTCGACCCCAGGTCCCGTTGACGAGGCCCGCGAACGCGCCGTAGAGGCCAAGTGCTGCAGTGAGGAAGCCGAAGCCGCCTCCGACCCTGATCAGTGCGTTGGATTGAACGAACTCGCCTGCGGTGAGCACGGAGACGGTGACTGTGGTGGAGACGAATGCGGCCAGAAGCACGGCTGTCGTTCTCGCTGCCGCAAGCGTGAGCACCAAGAGGACCACTGCCCAGGGCAGCAGAAACAGACCCGTCCCTGTGTGGGCCTGCTCCACGGGCAGAGTGACGATGATGTATTTGACATAGATCACGAAGCACAGCCAGAATGCGCCCAACACGGTGAACGCGGTGGCGCCGAGCCTGCTCCCCTGCCTGAACTCGAAGATTCCAGCGATCATCTGGACAAGGCCGCCCACGAGGAACTCGAGCGGGAACGCGGCCGGGAAGAGAGCCGGGTTCACGCCGGCATTGAAGAAGCTCTGGATAATGTTTGCCAAGCTGAACGCGATGAGGCCGAGCGGCGCGGGGTCGGGCGCGGTGAGTCCGGGCGGCGGAGCCACCGGTGCAGATGACGATGGTTGCGACACGGAAGTACCCAATCTAGCATCTCCTATTGCTGTTCGTGCCCCAAGTGCTCCACTCAAGTGTGCTAATCAGCAAGCTGCTTCCACTTCATCGGACATGGCGCCGAAGCGATCACGAGACACTAACAGGCTGTCAATCAAAATCTCAGTATGACGCGACGGTGGGTGAATAGCGCATCGCCAATAGCCGCTATGAGCACCTGTCAACCTCAAGCACTGCGGCCGGAAGCAGAACATCCGTCCCCATACCTTGGAGCTGCTGTCCACGGTGTGCGGCCAACCAAGGGTCGCGGATAATGCACGCTGCCGGATCCCTGGTTCTGCCCACCGGAGCGGTCGGCCGACGTGGACGCGGAGGTGCTCGAAGAGGTGTCGACGCTGGCTGCTGCCGAATCGGGAGCCGAAGATGGCGCCGATATTCTAGGATTTGGCACCCGGATTCAATATCTACTGCAGGTGGGATCCCACCCTTTCAGATAGTGGCGCATTTCGCTTTGGCACATATTCCTGATGCCGCAATATCACCCAGGAGACCGCCGGGTCTGCAAACCAGTTTCCTTTGGGTTGCGAAACCTCTGGTGAAAGTCCGCCGCCGCGGCGAGCGGCCGCCGGCTTGGAGACTGGCATCGGTCGGCGTGATTCCATGGTCGCAAGGGCACTGATCGCGCTGCTGGTGTGCCCTGGCCCGAGAAGGCTCCTGGCCCGCGCGGCCCGTGCCGGACCAGCTGTGCCTGCAGGGCATTCTGTACGTGCTGCACAGCGACATCGCCTGGCAGCTGCTGCCCCTGGAGCCGGGGGTTCGGCTCGGGCCAGACCTGCTGGCGGCGGCTGGAGCGGTGGCCGCCGCGGCCGCGCGAGCGCGTCTCCAGGGCCTCGTCGAGTGCCGCGGCGTAGTCACCGCTGCCGTACGCCCGCCCGGTGGGCGTCTGGTAGGGGAAGCTCTCCGGTGCGGTGAAGTTGCGCCTCCGCAGCTCCACCGGATCCATTCCCAGCCTGCTGGCCGGCAGGTCGATCGACCGTTCCAGCGCGATCGTCGCCTCCGGCCGGCCCGCACCCCGGCGAGTCACGTCAGGGTCGGCGAGGCTCGGCCGCGTCGCAGGCCGCAAGCGGAACACCTCGGCCGGCCCAGGGCGCCGGGCGCCCGCGCGGCAGCGTCCGCCCGGCTACCAGCGTGCCACCGAGGTGAGAGCGTGTCAGACCGCACCGTCACGACCTGTCTCGTCGGCCCGATGCCCGGCACCAGGCGGAGCCGTCCCACCGGGCAGGCCTTCACTGGTGACGAAGTAGAAGACAGGGAGGAGGACGAACACGGCGATCGCCAGCAGCGGCGCGATGAGCACCCCCGCCAGCCCGGCCACCATGTAGGCGAGGGCACCGGCCCAGGAACGAAGCCGACCGTGCCGCACGTACGTGTCCTCCACATCCGGGTCCAGCAGCTCGGGCCGGCGGGAGATCTGTTGGTAGAAGGCCACCCAGCTCAGGCACATCGCCGCGGCGATGCCGGCGTACAGAGCGACGGCCACCCGCGCGTCCGCGCCCATGGGATCCGCCTGCAGCGCGTCCGCCACCACCGCGGTCGGAAACGACAACAACCCCGTGGTGAGCAGCAGAAGCAGGTTGGCGGCATGCAGCCCGCGATCCATGGTCCTGATACGGACGAAGGCCTGGTGATGATTGAGCCAGATCACCGCGACATAGCCGAAGGACGCCAGGTAGCCGAGATAGGCAGGCCACTGAGCCAGCAAAGCCCGGCCAAGGCCGCCCGGTTTGTGCGGAGGGTCGGCGAGATTGAGGACGAGAAGCGTGACGGCGATGGCGAACACACCGTCACTGAATGCCTCGGCCCGTGTGGTCTCGGAACGTGAGAACTTGCGGGGATGGGTGCGGGACAAGCCGTCTCCTGACGTACAGACTCATGTCGTTCACAAGTATCCGTGCGCTGTCTCCTCCACCGCGTCCAACGAGCAGGGCCTTGTGTACTTCTGGACACGAAGAAGGCGGTGAGAAAGCGGCAGGCTCATACCGGTGTACGGGTGAGGAAGAAGACGGTCCGCACTCCGAGCGGAGAGGTGCTTACCATCGGGCAGCCGCGCGGCTGCGCCTGCCGTCCAAGACAGATGGTTACGGTGGAGGCCGGATGCATTGATCCACTGCCATGCCTGGCCGCAAGGAAGGACGTTCTGCCGATGGTCGATGGGCCGATCCTGGTACTGGGGGCAACCGGCGGGCAGGGCGGTGCCGTGGCCGACGCGTTGCTGGGTAGCGATGCCCGGCTCCGGGCGCTGGTACGTGACCCCCTGCGAGGAGCCGCACGGGAATTGGCTCGTCGAGGCGTCGAGGTGGTGGCCGGGTCCCTGAGCGATCGCGCGTCGCTCGCCGCGGCGATGAGCGGGGTGGCGGGCGTCTTCGCGTTGACCACTCCCTTCGAGGCCGGTGTGGAGGCGGAAGTGGCTCAGGGGCGGGCGATTCTGGCTGCCGCCGGGGAAATGGGCGTGCCCCATCTCGTGTTCAGCTCGGTGGCCGGCGCCGACCAAAAAAGCGGCGTACCCCATTTCGACAGCAAGGCTCGGATCGAAGCTGAGCTGGTCTCCGGGGACGTGCCCTACACGATCCTCGGGCCGACGTATTTCTTCGACAACGCCCTGGGCGGTGCGGAACGCATCCTCAACGGCGTTCTCGATCTGCCGCTCCCACCCGACCGGCCGTTGCAGCAACTGGCCCGCCCCGACCTCGGTGCGTTCGCGGCGGAAGTCCTGCTCAACCCCGCCCCCTATGTCGGGCGGCGTATCGAGCTGGCCGGCGACGCGCCCACTCCCGCCCAGATGGCGGCCACGCTGGGCGCGGTGCTGGGACGGGAGGTCCGTCACGAGTACGTACCGCTGGCAGAGATCAGCAATCCGGACATGCATGCGATGTGGACGTTCCTGAATGGACCCGGCTATCGCGTGGACATTCCCGCACTGCACGGTGCTCACCCGGAAATTCCGTGGACCGGATTCGCGGACTGGGCGCGCCGCACGTTCGCTCAGGGTTGAACACTGCGCTGGTGGGCTTCCCTGCGCGCGGCGAGAGACAACTGTCTCGGGTATCCGTCACTACCGTAGCCCGTTGAGCCCAGGCCCGCGGTCCCGGGGGTGGTTCGGACGCGGGCGCGGCGCTGACTTGCGCCATGCGTCCGCAGTGGGGGGCGCATGGCTGGCCGGGCCGTCTGTGTCAACCCGCTCGCGCGGGCGTCAGGCCGTGTGCTGGTAGGCCGGATAGGTGAGGTAGCCGGTGTCGCCGCCCTGGTAGTACGTGGCCTCGTCGACGGGGGCGATCGGCAGGCCGGTGCGGAGGCGTTCGACGAGGTCGGGGTTGGCCAGGAAGCCGCGGCCGAAGCTGATCAGGTCGGCGCCGAGGCCCAGCCAGTGGTCGGCTTCCGCGCGGCCGGTCTGCTTGGGGCCCATCGGAAGGACCGGATTGACGATCAGGGTGCCGGGCCAGGCGCGGCGCAGATCAAGGAGCACTTCCTCGTCCGCGGTCACCTCCAGGTGGACGTAGGCGAGTTGGAGCCGGGCCAGTTCGGTCAGCAGCGCGGTGTTGAGGGCGAGTGCGTCGCTTTCCTCGACGTCCCAGAAACCGCCCCCCGGAGAGAGGCGGATGCCCGTCCTGGCCGCGCCGATCGCGTCCACCGTCGCGGCCACGGCCTCTACGGCGAACCGGATCCGGCCCGCGATCGTGCCGCCGTAGCGGTCCGTGCGCCGGTTGGCGTTGGAGGAGAGGAACTGGGAGATCAAGTAGCCGTTGGCGCCGTGGAGTTCGACTCCGTCGAAGCCCGCGTCGATCGCGCGGCGAGCCGCCTCGGCGTACGCATGGGCGTGCTCGGGCACCTCGGCGGTTTCCAGTGCGCGGGGCGTGGGTGCGGGCTGCGGGCCGGTCGGGGTGAAGACATCGCCCACTGCGGCGATCGCCGAGGGGCCGACGGGCTGGTGGCCGGTCGTGTCGGGGTGCGAGACCCGGCCGCCGTGCATGAGCTGGGCGAAGATCCGTCCGCCGTTGATGTGTACGGCGTCGGTCACGGCACGCCATGAGGTGGCCTGCTCCTCGGTGTGCAGTCCAGGCGTGCCCGGGTTGGACTGCCCGATGAGGCTGGGCTGCACGCCCTCGGACACGATCAGTCCGGCCGTCGCGCGTTGCGCGTAGTACGTAGCCATGGACGGTGTGGCGAGGCCGCCGGCCGCGGCCCTCACGCGGGTCATCGGGGCCATCACCATCCGGTTGGGCAGGGTCAGGTCGCCGAGTCGGTAGCTGCTGAACAACGTCGTCACGTCGGGCTCCTCCGTCCGTATCGCGTGCCCGGACCCCGGGCACAGCGCTACGCTAGAACCTGACATGGATGTCAGAGGCAAGCGGTGTGGCGTGGTTCACCACGGGAGGCAGTCGTGCGGATCGGCGAGCTCGCGGCGCGTACCGACGTCAGCGTCCGGTCGCTGCGCTACTACGAGGAGCAGGGGCTGCTGACCAGCAGCCGTAGCGCCGGTGGCCAGCGGCATTACACGGAGGCCGAGGTGGAGCGGGTGCGATTCATCCAGCGCCTGTACGCGGCGGGCCTGTCCAGTCGTACGATTTCCGAGCTGCTGCCCTGCGTCGACACACCCAGCGAGGGCAACTACGACGCCGCTCTCGAGCGGATGGCGCAGGAGCGCAACCGGCTCTCCGAGCACATCGACGAACTCGTGCGGACCCGGGCCGCATTGGACGTCCTGATGGCCACGGCCCGGGCCCATCGGGAGAGCGAGGCACTCGCGCAAAGTGTCCGAGCGGGCCGTGGGTCGGGTGAGGGGACGAGCGCGCCACGCGTTCTGGAGAGCTGACCGCACGCCGTCCCCAAGAACCAGGTGCGTCATCCTGCCTGGAAGGGCGGGCAGCTCAGCCCAGTGAGTCACGGTCTCCTCACTGGTAAGGCCGTAAGGTAAACGGACAACCCCGTCGGAGTCGACGAAGCAGTCCCTGTGCTCCGCCCCGTCCTCACTCCAGTGCAGAGTCGTGAAGTCTTCTCCACCCTCACTCGCGCACTCGGCACATCGTCTTCTGCCCCCAGACCGGCGCCCGGCAAGGGCACTGAGAACAGGGCAAGCCAGGAGGTGAGAGCCCTCTTGACACCCGTTGCCCATGCGTGCCGAGTTCTCCGGATTGCCGGCCTGTTCTGCGAGTTCGGCCAGTGACTTGCGAAGTCATGCGGGGTTCAGGAAGTCGCCTCCGTCTGACGTCGCTCACCGGCCGACGGCGTCAGGAGCGTTCCGGCTCGTTCGTCTCCTCGGTGGCTGTGGTCCGGGCGCGACGGCGGCTCAGCAAGGTGCCTCCAGCGATCACCAGGCCGATGGCGATGACCCTGGCGGCCTGGTAGTAGCCGGACGCCGACTCCTCTGGGGTGCCGGGCAGCCGGAAAAAGACCCACGCTGCCGCGAGCCCCCCGAAGACGATCAGGGCGAGGGCCCCCCACGTCCCGAGGCCCGCCCACCACGGCCCCGGGTCGTATCCCCGCTCGTCGGTCTGTTCAACGTCCTTGTCGGCCACGGTCGGTTCTCCTGGGCGTGTGGTGACGGTCGCGCGGGAAGACGCGGGCCGGGCGCGGAAGGTTCACCGGCCAAACGTTCCCTGCTGAAGCCGGCATCCTGCCGGCCGGCGATCTCCCGTCGCCCAACCCCGGCGTTCCAGGAGTCGGGTCATCCGGTGTTGCAACCGCCTTTCCGGGTGCTGCGTCTCCTCGACTGCGAGGACTCGGCGTGCCGGACGGAACGGGAAGAGCGGTCGATGTCGAACGGAACTACGGGCGCGGTGCTGTGTGCTGCGGCGGCCGTGCTGCTCTTCGCCGTCGCGTGGCGGGAGGCGGCTGTGGTGCGGCGGCTGCGGAGGGACGGCATTCACACGCGAGGCGTCGTGGTCGACAACACGCAGGTCGCCGAGGACGACGGGCACATCTGGGTGCCGGTCATCGCCTTCCACGACCAGCAGGGACACCGCGTGGAGTTCTCGCCCCGGATGCGGGGGACCGGGATGGGCCTGGAGACCGGGCGTGAGGTTCCGGTGGTGTATGAAGGTCGGCACCCCCAGACGGCACGGGTGCACATGTGGCGGCACATGATGGGGACGGCGGTGTCCCTGCTGTTGGGCGGGATGGCCTTCCTCGGGGCCGGCGTACTGATCGTCCTGACGAGGTGACCGCTTCATCCGGGCAGCGGCCCATGGCGGTGCTGCGTGCGGCCCCGGTGTCTGCTGGCGACCCCCTTCCTCTCCGGCCGTGAAGTGCCACGTCAAACCGGGGCAGTCGAGTCGCCCGGATCGCTGTCAGCGTCCGCGGCGGGGTCATGCCCCCTGCTATCTGGAGCTTGTCGACCATGCGTAACCAAGTCTTTCCCCGTCGCTCCGCTGTGGCTTGCGCGGTGTCGGCCGCCGTCGCCTCGTTCCTCGCCACTGCTTGTTCGCACGGCGAGGCTACGGAGCAGGCACGTTCCTCGTCCGCGACCGCGTCGACCGGGTCCGACGCCGCGTCGGGGAACGCGGTCGAGGGATCGTCCAAGGTGATGCTTCCGCCTGTGCACGCGGGCTTCGACTACCAGCTCGGCGGTCCCTACACCCCGCCGGCCGGGGTGTCCGTCGTCGTCCGTGACCACACGGCGCCGCCCGCACCGGGGCTCTACAACATCTGCTACGTCAACGCCTTCCAGGCCCAGCCGGGCGCGGAGAGGGAGTGGGATGCCGACCTGCTGCTCCGCGACAAGGCGGGCAAGGTCGTCATGGACAAGGACTGGGGGGAGGCCATGCTGGACGTTCACACCGACGCCAAGCGCAAGCGGATCGCGCGGAAGGTGAACGCCTGGATCGACGCATGCGCGGCCAAGGGCTACGAGGCCATCGATCCGGACAACTACGACAGCTACACACGCGCGCCCCACGGGCTGCTCACCGCGAACGACGCCAAGGCGTTCCTGTCCCTGCTCGCCGCCCACGCACACGCGCAGGGCCTGGCCATCGGTCAGAAGAACACCGCGGCGCTGGCTCCGTACCGCAAGCAGGTCGGTGTCGACTTCGCCGTGGTGGAGGAGTGCGGCCAGTACGACGAATGCGGGGACTACGTCGCCGCGTTCGGCAACCACATGATGGTGATCGAGTACACCGAGCAGGGCATGAAGAAGGCGTGCCGGGGCTGGGGCGACAAGATCAGCATCGTCCGGCGGGACCTGGACCTCGTACCCGCCGGCAACAAGGACTACCACCGGGAAACCTGCGGCACGTCCTGATACACCGGCATTCGGCGCCCGGCCCGATCCATTCCTGCCCGGCCGCACTTCGGCAAGCGCCTGCGGGCCGCCGAGTTCGCCCTGACCGGGAACCATCACGGCGAACTGCCTGGTGAACGGCGCGCCGGCGTCCGGCACTTCGACCACCTGGTCGCCCTCGCCGACGGACACGGTGCCGGCCGCGTGGTGGTCGCGGCGAACGAGGGCGCCACGAACCCGCTGATTGCGACGGCAGTCTCCCCGGACCGAGCCTGACGGCCTCCTCAGCCCCGGACTGCGGCGACCGCCTCATCGAAGGCCCGCTCCATGTCGATCGTGCCGCCGCTGCGCACCCAGGCGTCCGTTGCGGCCTCCAAGCAGGCCAGGGCGCAGGCGGCGAGCGCGCGGGCACGCACCTCGGTCATCGGGTCCGTGGTTGCGCCCAGGCGTCGCACGATGTCCGGGACGAGCAGGTCCGTCCACTGCTGGCGCTTCTCCAACTGGCGCGCCCGGAGGGAGGGCGAGGCGTGCAGCATGCTGGTGATCTTGAGGAAGTCCTCAGGTGGATAAGGGAGCGAGTCGTAGAGCGCTTTGAGGGCCGCTCGGAGAGCTTCCCAGGGCGGTTCGCCGCTTGGACGGGCTTCCAGTGCGGTCCGCAGGGCCTTGCCGTGCTCGGCGTGGTCGCCGAGCACGATGTCCTCTTTGGTGCCGAAGTAGCGGAACAGTGAGCGTCGCGAGATGCCGATCTCGTTCGCGATCTGCTCCATGGTGGTGGCCTCGAATCCGTGCTCGAGGAACAGCCGCATCGCAGTGGAGACGATCTCGGCCTGCACAGCTCGCCGGGTGCGCTCCCGCAGCCCCGCCGGATTGCCCGCGCGATGGTCCATGACTCCGTAGCCTACCGCGTTCTGCACTCAGTACCGGTCTGGCACTCGGTGACAGATTCGACGTACAGTGCCAGAGCAGTGTCACCGCCGAGAGTGCCCACCCTTTCCCGGGAGCCGCCCATGAGCACCGTCGAGTACCACGGCCAGACCACCCTCATCACCGGCGCCAGCGCCGGCATCGGCGCCGAGTTCGCCCGGCAGATGGCCGCCCGCGGCTCGGACGTCATCCTCGTTGCCCGCCGCGCGAAACGGCTGGAGACGCTCGCCGCCGAACTCACCACGGCTCACGGCGTACGGGTCGCAGTCATCCCCCTCGACCTGAGCCTGCCCGCCGCGGGGCAGACCCTCGCCGACGAGGTGGCGCGCCGCGGCCTGGAGGTGACCAGTGTCGTGAACAACGCCGGATTCGGTACCTTCGGCCCGTTCCACACCGAGGACCCCAAGCGGCTCGGCCAGGAGATCAGCGTCGACATCGCGGCCGTCGTCGACATCAGCCGGGCATTCATCGAGCCGCTGCGGACCGCCGGGACCGGAGTACTGGTCAACGTCGCGAGCATGGCCGCGTACTTCCCCATCCCGAACATGGCCGTCTACGCGGCGGCCAAGGCGTTCGTGCTGCACTTCACCGAGGCCCTGTGGCACGAATCCCGCGGGACCGGGCTGCGCGTGCTCGCGCTGTCGCCCGGAGCGACCAGCACCGAGTTCTTCGACGTCGTCGGCACGGATGCGGCAGACGGCGGCAGCAAGCGCCAGTCCCCGCAGGAAGTCGTTGCCACGGCACTGCGCACGCTCGACCGCCGTACGCCACCGCCGAGTGTCATCTCCGGCCGCCTCAACCGCGCGATGGCGACCCTGGCCCGCGCGGCCGGCCGACGCCGCACGGTCCAGTTCATGGGATCCACGACCTCCGCCCGCCAGCCGGTGCCGTGACCGCGCACACCGACGGGCTGCCGCTCTGCGGCGTCATCCGGCAGGGCGGCAACGCAGGTGAGGCCGGAGGCCCACCCACGGTGGGCGATCTTCGACGCGATCCGGTTTCGGTTGTTCGGAGGGCATCAAGTCGCGGTATCTGCCTGCAGATTCCCTTCTCCCGCCATGCTCAGCGGCTTCAACCGGAGTGGACGGCAGCCGGGGTCTTCAATGTGATCCACGACGAACGCGCCGCCCGGTCCGGCGCGCCATGAGGAAGTCCCCGTACGCGGTGGCCGCCGTGATCGACACCCGGTCTGTGCGGGCCGCGGAGACCGTCAGCCGGGCTTCTCAGACTTCGATGACACCTCGTCAATGAGCGGACAGCTCGAATCCGAGGGCGGCAAGGGCTTCCTCGGCGGCCTGCTGGTCCTGCTCGTAGCTGCCGCCTGAGATTCCGAGGCCGCCGACGCACCGGCCGTTCTCGATGATCGGGTGGCTCGTGGCCGAGCCCGTACCGCTCGAAGCTGTCGGCAGCCTGCTGATCGCCCCTCCCGGAACGAAGCCGCGGCATGCGATCGCCTCACACCGAGGGTGACGGCGCCTGCCCGAGCCTGTCGACCGTGCGGTGCCTCTGAACAGTTGCCGGAGCGACCTGCGCGCTGTCGTCGGCGATGCCGGAGGGCGGTCCGCACCGCCAGTCGGCCGGTCCTGCCACGCTCGCGGCGGCGCGCCCCTGGGTGCGGCGCCGCGGGTGTGCGCAGGTCGTTTCGTGTAGCTCGTGACATGGGCCGAAGACCGATGCCACGACGGAATCGGCTCGCCGGCACCGCCAGGGAGCCTGGCACTCGCCTGCTGCCCCTCCCTTCATGCCGGTCGAGCTCGGTCGACGCCACTCGAGGTGGCGTGCTGTGGTGGGCAGGCACTCTGCCTTCCGCACTGGTGCCGTCGCAGGAACAGCTCCACGTGGCCCCGGCGATCTTCGTGCCGCTCGTCCTGGCAGGACGTGGTCGACGGCATCGTCCGCGCCGTGCGGCTGCCCGCTGGGACTGCGTTCGCAGGCGAGCGGATGCTGTTCCTCGTTCGTCCGGAGCTTCACCGAGGCTCTGTCGCAGAAGTCGCATGGCACCGGGTTGGGCGTGATCGCACTGTCTCCCCGGCGCCACCAACACACCGAATTCTTCGACGTCATCGGCACCAACGCCACGGACGGCGGCTCCAGACGCCAGTCCCCTGGAGGAGGTTGTTGCGACGGCTGTCCGGGCACTTGACCGCCGGACGCCATCGCCGGGCGTCGCCTCCGGCCGGCTCAACCGCGTGCCGGTGAGCCTGGGCCGGGGGTTGAGGTCACGCGGTCCTGTTCATGGGATCCATGACCGCCGCCTCTGGCTCTTTGATCAGATGGTTCGGCGTGTTGCTGTGCTCAGCGGGACGCCTGACCGAGGGTGAGCGGGCGGCGATGGAGTCACAACCGCACAGTCCTGCTCAGGTGCCTTCGGGATCCAGCTCGAACGTGAAGTAGATGCTCAGGCAGTAGGGCTCGGCCTCGTCGTGGAAGAAATCCCATGACACGTCCGACAGCCGGATCTGTTGGTCCTGCACCCACTCATGGGCCTTCCTGAAGGCCTCCGCGGCACTTGTGGCGAGGAACAGCTTCCTGGCCATGGCATGCACTCCGGTCTCCGCGTCCGAGTCGTCAAAACCCTCCGGAACGTCCAGGCAGAAGTCGGGATGCAGCACCATGAAGTGCGCCCCTTTCCAGTCGGTTTGCCAGTACGAATCGACAGAGGCTGATCCTCTGGGCTCGACGCCTGGTAAGACCGCCGCGCGTCACGAAGGGTTGCTTTCGCCGACCGCGCGGCCAGGTGACACGATGGGGCGTGACCGTCATCCGGCCGGCCGTGGTCAGCCTTGGTCGGCCGGTTCCTGGGGCGTGTGCGAGCAGAGGGTTCTGCCGGCGAACTCCGCCAGGCGTGCCCGCATCTCCTCGCGGGGCAGACCGTTCTCGCCGGCCAGGTGGGCGACCAGGTCGGCGCGGGTGGCGGCGAGCAGGGCATGCGCGGTGAAGTCGGCGGAATCGGTGCCGGCCAGGCCGGGAATGCGGTCCAGCAGCGCACGGAGCAGCGCATGCCATCGCTCGTAGTGCTCCGTGCGGGAGGGGCTGTCGGTGCCGGCCTGTTTGCCGAGGACCGCATCACCGACACCGTCCAGCGCCTCACCGGCCGCCCGCCGCAGCTTCCGGGAGGTCGCCGAACGAGAGCTGAAACGAGGCGGATGACCGTTGGGTGCCAGGGGCGGCTCCATCGCCACTGTCCTCCCCGGTGCCGCCTCGTACGATGCCGGGCACGAGCCCGACCCGGTGCGCGAGGACAACCGCCTTGACCGGGTCGCCCTTCTGGAAGGGGGCGATGCCCTGCGGCCCACCGGCCGGGACCGGACAAGCGGGCCGGCCGCCGTTCACCGAGCGGGCGGTCGCATCGCCGCGTTCCCGGCCGACAGGGACCACCATCGCCCAGGCAGTGGCGCGCCGAGGGCCCTGCGGTGAGGTTGCCCGGGACGAGCGGTCAGCGCACACCGTCCCACAGCGCTCGCAGGTGCTCGCGAGGGGCGCGGGCGAGGGTGGGCGTGGCGCCGAAGCGGCGGACGGTGCGGTCGGGTACGTGGTAGGCGGGCCAGCCGGGGTCGCCGGTGGTGGCGAAGGCGACCCAGGCGGCGTGCATGCTGTCGGCGATGTGCTGCGGAGGCATGTCGCCGAGGAGTGCTGCGAAGCCGGGGTCGGCCAGGTTGTCGAAGACGAACGGGACGTCGGCCGCGTGGCAGGCACCGAGGTCTCCGCCGAGGGCCGGGGACGGCCAGGCGAACTCGTAGACGAACGCGCGGGCGCCCCGGCTTGCCCGGGCCTCGGCCAGACGCAGGGCGGGGAGCCGGTAGAACCAGTCCGTGGCGATCTCGGCGAACAGGTCGCCCGGACTCGCGTCGGGGAAGGCCGTGCGGTAGGCGAGCACCCCTTCTGGCGGCAGACCGTAGGCCGCTGCCGTGCTGTCCAGGAGGTCGTCGGACACCAGCCGGGCCAGCCCGGTAGGCACGGTGAACAGCCGGAACTCGTCCCGGGTGCAGCCCACCAGCACATCGACGTCCGCGGCCGTGCCGCCGGCGATCGCCTCGATGGGTGGGTGCGGCAGGGTGCTGCTGTCGACGACTGGTTCGAAGGGCATCAGATTGAGGGCCGCCTCGCCCCACAGTGCCGGGTCCGGGCGCGCCGAGATCTCCGCGCGCAGTCGCTGCTGCGCGGCCAGCAGCCCCTGCACCGGTACGGCGGCGAGGTCCCCACGGGTGGGCGGCACCCCTAGCAGGGCGGCCAGCCGTCTCCCGACCCGTGCTGCGGAACCGGGGGACAGCACGTGATGGGCCGCTCCGCTCTGCAGTACGGCGCGGTGGAAGAGGCCCCTGGCCGCGGGCATGGCGAGGAGCGCGCCGATGCTCATGGCCCCGGCCGACTGGCCGAAGACGGTGACGCGGTCGGGGTCGCCCCCGAAGGAGGCGATGTTGTCGCGCACCCATTCCAGGGCGGCGATCTGGTCCAGCAGACCGAGGTTGGCCGGGGCGGTGTCCTCGGGGCCGAGGTAGAGGAAACCGTGCGCGCCCAGGCGGTAGTTCAGCGTCACCAGCACCACGCCGTCGCGGGCGAACGCGGTGCCGTCGTAACCGGGGACGGAGCCCGAGCCGTTGCTGAACGCGCCTCCGTGGAGCCAGACCATGACGGGCAGCCGTCCCGCGGGGTCGGGGGTCCAGACGTTGAGGTTGAGGAAGTCCTCGCCCGGGATGTCCACCTCGGGGATGAGCCGGTTCATCGGTGGGAGGTACGGGGCCTTGGGCGCGGTGGGGCCGTGGGTGTCGGCGTCGCGTGTCCCGTCCCATGCGGCCGGCGGCCGGGGCGGAGCGAAGCGGAGCGGTCCGGTCGGGGCCGCGGCGTACGGGATGTTCTTGAAGCAGGCGGTGCCGTCCGGACCAGTGGTGCCGCGGACGGCACCGTGCCGGGTGCCGAGGACTGGTCTCACGGTCGCTCCTGGGCTCGAGGGGCGGACGGGGCGAATGCTCAGCGGTGGGCGCCGGCGATGCGCAGCGCGAACTGGGCGTACTGGTCGGCGACTTGTTCGCGGGTGCGGTCGAGGGCGGGTCCGAACCACTGGGCGACCTGTACTCCGAGGCCGCCGATCGCGGTCACCGCCAGTACCGGGTCGTCGATGCTGAACTCGCCTGATTCCATGCCGAGTTCGAGGACATCGGCGAGCATACGGCGGCACTGCTCGCGCAGTTCGAGCGAAGTCCCGGCAAGATCGGGGGCCAGGGCGTGCAGTTCACTGTTGGTGACGACCGCCAGCAGCGGATAGTCGGTGTGGAGCAGCACGTGGGCGCGGACCAGGGCGGCCAGCTGCCGGCCGGCACTGTCGTGCCGGGTGGCGGCTGCGGCCTCGGTGAGGCGGGCCAGCATCTCCTCGTGGCCGATGCGGACCAGCGCGGCGAGCACGTGCCCTTTGGAGGGGTAGTGCGCGTACAGAGTCGCGGAGTTGATGCCGACGATTCCCGCGATCTGCCGGATCGAGGCGCCGGCGAAGCCGGACTCGGCGAACAGTTCCAAGCCCGCCTGCAGGATCCGCCCGCGCGTACCGGGTGGCGTCACCCCCTCTGGCAGGACGGCGCCCATCGCCACGACCCGGCGGGGCTCCCAGGCGGGAAGTTCCACTGCTACTCCTGCGAACGCGAAGAAATTCCAACCAATCGATTGGTTGACACCCTAGCGCAGAAGCCGGATGGTAGCTCCCAACGAAGCTGAAACAACCAATCGATTGGTTGGCAATCTGACGAACTGTCCGCCCGTCAGCCGAGCGTGACACCCGAGGGACCCTCCGGTGACCGGCCCCCGCGCCGCATCCCGCAGCAACCGTCCGTCGGCTCGCCCGGCGGGACGCCGAAGGGTTCCGGGACCGGCCGCCGCCGTCCCCGTCGCCTCGGGGCCGCCCGCACCGGCGGCACCGTCCCCCACCCACACGGAGTGTGCACAATGAGGTTTCGCTCCCTGCGCAGAGCCGTCCGCGCCGTGGCTGTGCTCGGCACCGCAGCCGCCCTGGCCACCCTCGGCCTGTCCGCGCCCGCCGAGGCAGCCGCCCCACCGCTGCCGGACCTGGACATCACCGGCACCTACGTCACCGGCGTCTCCTCCGGCGGCTTCATGGCCACCCAGCTCCAGGTCGCCTACTCCGGCACCTTCGACGGCGCCGGAATCGTCGCCGCCGGTCCGTACGACTGCGGCCAGGGCAAGGTCGTCGACCTCGTCACCTGTGATCTCGGCCTCGGCGTCGGCCAACTGGAGCAGCAGGCCACCGACTGGGCGGCCGAGGGGCGCATCGACCCGGTCTCCAACCTGGCGGGCAAGCCGGTCTACACCTACCACGGCTACCTCGACCCGGTCGTCAACCCGCTCGTCTCCCGGGCCGGCGTCGACTTCTACGAGCACTTCGGCGCCCACGTCACGTACCACAACTGGGATCCGGCCGGGCACTCCTGGCCCACACCCGACGGCGTCGTCCCCTGCGCACTCACCCTGCCCCCGTTCCTGAACAACTGCCATGACGACCCGCAGCGCGAGATGCTCACCACCTGGCTGGGCACGGTCAATCCGCGGAACACCGGCACTCCGCAGGGCTCGCTCACCCATTTCGACCAGAACGCCTACGTCCCCGGTGGCTCCGCCCGCGCCGTGTCCATGGACGACACCGGCCAGCTCTACGTCCCGCCCAACTGCGCCCAGGGCGCGCCCTGCAAGCTGGTGGTCGCCCTGCACGGCTGCCTGTCCGCCCAGCAACTCCTCGGCACCGCCTTCGCCGAGAGGGGCAACCTCGACACCTACGCCGACACCAACGACCTCGTCGTCCTCTACCCGCAGGCGGTTTCCGGCGTCTGGCCCCTCAACCCGCAAGGCTGCTGGGACTGGTTCGGCTACACCGGCTCCGACTTCGCGGTCAGGAGCGCCTCCCAGATGACCGCCATCGTCGGCATGGTCCACGCCCTCGGCGGCTGATCGGCGCGCATGGTCGCCGATCCCTTCGGTTCCACGGTCCGTACGAGTGGGCGTGCTTCCGGCCTGCTGGCTTGTTGCCAAGATCCGGACCTACGCGGACGAGTTGCTCCGACACCGGACTTGCACGGCCCATTCGTACGGTCAAAGTCGTGCGGGCATGTGTACCACCAGCAGACGAAGAAACCGCTGGGTGCTTCCACTCAAGTGGCTCAGCATGGCCGCTTGAACGTCCCACGATCAAGCGCGTGCTGACATTCCGAGGATCACAGCGAGGCCATGACCCTCGTAGCAGGTTTTCCCGGCGACCCGCCTGGCACCCGAGGAGCTGGAACGAGTCTTCGTACGGCTGATTCATCGCGCACCTGTCCGGCGAAGAACCCCCCGGTTGCCTGGTTGCGCAAGCTGGAAGCTATCCTCGTCCGTGAACTGGCTCCAGGCGCCTGCCGGATGAGCGCCGCACCGAGCCGAGCGGGTTGCCGCGAAGGAATCCCGCCCTCTTGTCCGGTGCCGGGGGACAGGAACGCAGGAACACTCAGGCCACGAACAGGGGGGCGGCACGGGATGCGGGAAGGAACCCGGGCGGTGCTCGCGGCGGCCACCACAGTGGTCGTCGCCGCGGTCCTGGGCCCGATATGGGGCGGCCACACGGGCAGTGCGACGGACGACCGGCCGGACGGCCGGGGTCGGGCGATCGCCTCGCCGTCGTCGCCGCTCTACACCTCCGAGCAGCCGCCGGCGGTCCAGAAGTCCGTACCCGATCCGCACCTGCGCGCCCCGGTGGTGAGCATGGACATCGCCCATGCCTCGGACCAGGGTGCGCACGCCGTCAACATCACCGTCGACGACGGCCCTGATGCGGTATGGACGCCGCGTGTGCTGAAGGTGCTCCGCGACAACGGCGTCAAGGCGGTCTTCTGCATGATCGGGCCGAACGCGGCCAGGTATCCCGACGTGGTGCGGCAGGTCGTCGCCGACGGGCACCGGCTGTGCGACCACAGCGTCCACCACGACACGGCGATGGACCGCAGGCCGGCCTCCTACCAGTACGGCGAAGTCGTCGACGCGGAACGGATGATCGAGCGCGCATCCGGCGGGGTGAAGCCGTTGTACTACCGCGCGCCCGGTGGCGCCTTCACCCCGTACAGCCGCCAGATCGCCGCGTCGCTGGGGATGCGCCCGCTCGGCTGGAACGTCGATACCGAGGACTATCGGCGGCCCGGGGTACAAACGATCCTCAGCACGGTTCAACGGGAACTGCGCAACGGCCCGACGATCCTCTTCCACGACGGCGGCGGGGACCGGTCGCAGACGGTGGCCGCGCTCGCCGCGCTCCTGCCCCGGCTGAAGGAGCAGGGCTACACATTCGGCTTCCCGGTGCGGTGAGGCGGCCGGACGACGTCGGAGTACAGCGGGGACCCCTCCTCCGAGGTCCCGGGCCTCTTCCGCTGCCCGGCGGCCGCGCCGCCCCGCACCCTCGTCGACGCCCTGGCGGCGACCGCCGCCCGGCATCCGGACGTACCCGCCCTGGACCATCGCCAGCGCCTTCGCCCTCGTCAGAGCGTTGCATCACCACTGCCTTCGCCCTCCTCAGTGGGCCGCGGGGCGTCTGAAGGCATGTTCGCGGCGGCATGCAGAGCAGCGACGGCTGCGGCCACTTGCGCTTGCACCGCATCGGCCAGGGCAACTCCCTGGACGGTGGTGACCAGTTGCTCGGCGAGCCTGTGGAGCTTGATGTTCGTGTTCTGGGAGACGGTGACCAGCACGTTCCAGGCGTCCTCGGAGCTGAGGCGGAACGAGGCCATCAGGACCCCGAGCGCCTGGTCGATGACGGCGCGTGTCTGCATGGCGCGGCGCAGCTGAACAACCTCGGTGCGCAGCTCCTCCTCCTGGCTCAGGGCATCCTCCTGGGTCTCGGCAGCCGGCAGGGCAGTCCCTGACGGCGGGTACGGGACACGACGAAACACGAACAGGGAACCGGTCCCTGTCACGCTCAGCAGACGCTGGACCTGCCGACTGGCGGCCTGGACGGTCAGGGTCTTCCCGGCGCGGAGGGCATCACGCCGAGCGGCCAGCAGGACATTGAGTCCGGAACAGTCACAGAACGTTGTCCCGGTCAAGTCGAGGTCAACGCCCTGGGGGCCCCGCCCGACGGCTTCCCGCAGGGCTGACCGAAGTGCCCCTTCCGTACAGATGTCCAGCTCGCCGCAGATCGTCACCAGCACACGCCCACCGCACGGGGAGACATTGATCACCAGATCCTGCAGTGGCGCTTCCGCAGCGGCAGAGGCGTCGGTCATTGCTGCGTGCACGGTCATGCCCTCCTCCCTGGCGCACTGCGGTGGAAGCCTCGGTTCGGACATGGCCACCTCTCCCGTCCGTGTCCCCCCGACCTCGCTTCCAAGACTCCGCTCACCGGACCTCACCCGTCAAGGAATACCGGAAATCTATTTCACCCTTTGGAGTACGCGAATAGGACGTCTACCCTGGGATGCATGGGAGAAGCACCGGAACCGCACACCGGGTGGACGTTCCTCACCAACCACGCCCGGGTGCTCGCCACGATCGCCGACGATCACACAACCCGCATGCGCGACATCGCCGCACGCTGCCGGCTCACCGAACGCGCGGTCCAGAAGATCATTTCCGATCTGGAAGCCGACGGGTATCTCACCCACACCCGTGAAGGCCGGGCCAACGCCTACCGCATCCAGCCCGGAACCATCCTGCGCCACCCCGCCGAAGCCGATCTCACCGTCGCAGACCTCCTCTCCCTCCTCTCCCGGCACGACAGCGCCCGCACAGACAACGCCAGACACACTCGATAACGGCCACTCTCACCCAGGACCAGGCGGCGCCCCACAGCTACGCCTTCGCCGGACCGGCCAGCGCGGCCCAGAGCATCGCCATCGCCATCGCCATCGGCGGCCCGCTGGCCGGGGCCCTGGCCGACCACCACGGGCACCGGTCCATCGCAGTGGCTGCCCCGATCGCCGGTTTCCCTTCGTGGGCCGCCCTGGCGACTGCGAGCCACGGCAGCCGGAAGAGCATGTTTGCGCCGGCTGCTCTCGTGGGCCTGCCCCAGCCCCACGCCCCCGACCGCTCCCCCGTCTCACGACCGTTGCACAACACCGCGAGAACTCCCGGCGCCGGCAGCGCATGCCTCAGCATCCAGCCGAGCCGTACTCAAGTACGGCCCCCCAGAAGATCCACGTGCCCCTCCCCCGGGGGCGGGCACAGCCGGCTTCGCCTGCGGCACTCGAGCACCACCACTCAACTCGTCCAGCGGCACCATTCTTTGGTCATTGTTGACAGGACGAGCCTATCCGCCCAACACCTGCGAGAGTAACGTCGCCCCGTCCGCAACCCCTGTGCCACCACCCCCCACCTGGGGGCGGACACGCAAGTTCCCTTTCGATCTCAAGAAAGGACTCTGATGGCACGCACCATCAGACGGTGGCTGCTCGCGGGGGTGGGCACACTCAGCCTCGCAGCGGCGGGCGCCGTGCCCGCGACGAGCGCTGCCCACCAGGCAACCTATCCGCAAGTACGGCCAACTGTCGCCGACTACACTCAGTTGACGACCAGCCAGACACCCCCAACACAAGCCCAGTGCGCGTCAGTGGGACGCCGCTGCTTCACCCCTAAGGCCATCCAGGCGGCCTACAACGTAGGCCCGCTGCACTCAGCCGGAGACGACGGCCGCGGTCAGACGATTGCGATCGTCGACTCCTACGGCAGCGACACCATGGCCCACGACCTGCACGTATTCGACCAGGCATTCAACCTCGCATCCATGTGCGGGGAAGAGAACGTCAGCTGCGCGCCCGGCATGCCGACCTTCAGCGAGCTTCATCTGCAGGGCTCGCCCGCCACCAAGGCGCCGCCGTCCACGAGCACATCCCCTGGGCAGGAGGACAAGAGCGCGTGGGCACTGGAGGTGGCTCTCGACGTCGAGACCGCCCACGCCATGGCACCAGGCGCCAACATCCTGCTGGTCACCACCCCCACCGCCGAGACCCTCGGGGTGCAGGGTCTCCCCCAGATGATGGCCGCCGAGCAGTACGTCGTCGAGCACCGCCTCGCGACCGTCATCTCCCAGTCGTTTGCCTCCGCGGAGGGCGCCTTCGGCAGCGCCCGGTCGCTGGAGAACCTGCGCTACGCCTACAAGTCGGCGGCACAGAACGGCGTCACCGTACTCGGCTCGTCGGGTGACGATGGAAGCGCCGGTTCGGCCAAGACGCCTGTGGGCAAAGGCGGGACCACGCTCACCGGTCCCGCCGTCGAGTGGCCCGCGTCCGACCCGCTGGTCACCGGCGTCGGCGGCACGGACCTGTGCACCGACCCGGGTACCACCCACGGCAGGGTCGTGGACAGCGCCTCCCCGCCGGGGGCCTGTCAGAAGGCCTCCGGCCAGGCGGAGATCGGCTGGATCGGCTCCGGCGGCGGCTACAGCAGCCTCTTCGCCAAGCCGGACTACCAGTCGGGCGCGATGCCGGCCGGCAGCACCTCCATCAATGCCATGCGCGGCGTGCCGGACGTCTCCTTGCAGGCGAGCCCGTCCACGGGAGCGCTGGTGTACCTGTCCCTCCCGCCCGACGGCCAGAGCGGGCTGAAGTGCGGCAGCACACCGTGCAGCACGGGCTGGTACGACATCGGCGGCACGTCGTTGGCCTGTCCCCAGTGGGCGGGCCTGGTCTCCCTCGCCGACCAGATCAACGGCGGTGGACTCGGACTCATCAACCCCACTCTGTACAAGCTCGCGTCGGACCCGGCCACATACGCGGCGGACTTCAACGACATCACCGTGGGCAACAACACCACCGAAGCCTCGGTCCCGGGCTACTCGGCCACCACAGGATGGGACCCCGTCACCGGACTGGGCACGCCGAACGCGGCGAAGCTCCTGCCCGACCTTGTCAGTGCCATGCACAGCGGCTGACCCACGGAGCAGCAACCGGGCATCCCGACGCCGGGATGCCCGGCAGTCGTTGCCACTGCGCCCGCCGAAATCGTCATCCAGACAGTTCACCGTCCTGTGCACGCCTGCGGCATCGTGATCGCTTGTGTTGTTGCGTCTCGCCCACCGGCCCGTCAAAACGCCTTCGCCGCGTTGCGCCTGCTGCCGATGAGCGACCGCGCGCACCCCAGGGTGGGACAGGGGCGGGACGGCGACGCACGCTGCCCCCGCTGGCGATAACGGAGACCGGTCTTGCGTTCCGGCAGGACGCCCGGCGCCGCGGCGCCACCCCGGGCTCGACCACCCGCGGACCGTCAACCTGCGCGAAGACGTCGTGTGCCGGGCGCCGGATTCGTGTATACCCGCGCCGTCGCCCCGGACCGGCTCACCGCCACCATCACAGCACTCAGCCTCGCAAAGCATCACGCCGAGCACCGCACGGAACCAGAGCCTGCGCCTGCCGAAACTCGTCCGCGCTGGTGGGAGGCAGTGTGCCTCGGCCACCGGGCGCCGACCGCGTCGCCCCTCAGGCGATCAGGGAATGCGAGCGGCGTCTTGCCCGCTACCAGGCGACCCTCGCCGCCGGAGCCGACCAGCCATCGTCACCCGGTGAATTCAGCCGGCCGAGACGCGGCCGACGGTCGTCGAGTCGGCGATCATCTCGGCACCCAGCCGGGCGCCGAGGCCCGAACACACGCTTCTGATCGGCAGCAACTGGGCTACAAGCACTGCGAGCCGACCCGCAGAAGTTCACTGAAGGTCGCCCGTCCAAGACAGCGTCACTGACACTGACCGCGGCCGACGCGGTGGTCGTACTCGCCGAGCAGTGACGCGGGGAGAGGCCCTTCGGCTGATTCTCCCCTTCGGCCGATGCAACTCGTTCCCCCTGTTTCCCCCAAGTTTGCATCCGTGCCCTGGACACTTGTCTACCCGTCAGTAAGGTTGCCCCGGCGGACGCGCCCGGCCCTCGGGCGTGACACTCAATTGCCGCCATGGACAGGGGGATTCATGAGCGGAATGAGCCGTCGCCGGTTCGTGTCGGGAGCATCCGCGGCAGCCGCAGGAGCCGCCCTGTGGCCGCTGCTGACGCCGGGCAGCGCACGTGCTCAGGACCGGGCCCTGGCCGCCACGGCCGCACGTGCGGTGCGAATCGAGGGGACCACGCTGGAACAGGTGGCCACGCCGTCCGGCGACGGGGCGTACAAGCGGCTGACGGCGGGGCCCGGCTGGCCGCTCATGGTGCGCGCCGAACTGGCCGGTGCCGCGTCCGGGCGGGACGACCGGCGGACCGGGCTCGCCTCCTTCGTGCAGTTCACCGACCTGCATCTGACGGACACCGAGTCGCCGGTCCGCTTCGAGTACCTGGCGCGATTCAACGACAGCGCGCACCGCCCGCAGGAGACGCTGACCGTGCGCGGTGCCTCGTCACTCGTCGAACGGGTGAACGCCGTGCGCCAAGGCCCGTACACCGGCCTGCCGTTCAGTCTTGTCATGGCCACCGGCGACAACACCGACAACCACGAACGGATCGAGCTCGACTGGTACCTGACGGTCATGAGCGGCGGCCGGATCACCCCGAACAGCGGCAACCTCTCCCGCTACGAAGGCGTGCAGAACTCCGGCAGCGCCCAGTACTGGAACCCCGAGTCGTCCCTCCAGGACGCCTACAAGGCCAAGGGCCTGCCGCAGATCCCCGGTTTCCTGAGCGGCGCCATCCGCCCCTTCGACGCCCCCGGCCTGAGCCTGCCGTGGTACACGACGGTCGGCAACCACGACGACAGCATCGAGGGCAGCCTGCCCGACCTCGGTCTGCTGAACGACCTCTACACCGGCTCCCGCAAGCTGGAGGGCTGCGACGACGCCACCGCGGCCCAGCTGGCGGACGCCGTACTGCACGACCCGGCGGAGGCCGTGCTGCTGCTGAGCAAGCTGCTGACCAGCGGCGGCTCGATCCGCACGGTCACCCCGGACGAGCGGCGCCACCCGTTCACGCCGACCGAGTTCGCCAAGGCGCACCTGAACCCGGCGTACACCGGAGCCGGCCCCGTCGGCCACGGGTTCACCAACGACTCGGTCAGCAGCGGACACCTCTACTACACCTTCGACCTCGCCGACGGCGTCCTCGGCATCAGCCTCGACACCACCAACCGGGCGGGATTCGCGGACGGTTCGCTCGGCACCGCGCAGCTGAACTGGCTGGAGTCGGTGCTCAAGGCGCACAGCGGGCATTGGTACGACACCAACGGCAACGTGGTCCGGGGCGGATCCGGCAGCCGGCTCGTCGTCGTCTTCAGCCACCACACCAGCGGCACGATGGGGAACCTGTTGCCCGACCCGTACCACCCCTTCGAAGCCCGCCACAGCGGCGCCGAACTGGTCGCCCTCCTCCAGCGCTTCCCGAACGTGGTGGCCTGGGTCAACGGGCACACCCACACCAACCAGATCATCCCGCACGGCCACACCGTCCCCGAGCGCGCCTTCTGGGAGATCAACACCGCCTCCCACGTCGACTACCCGCATCACGCCAGGATCATCGAGATCGCCGACAACCAGGACGGCACGCTGTCGCTGTTCACCACGCTCATCGAGTCCGCCGCCCCCTACCGGACCGACTTCACCGACACCTCCGATCCCGGCCTCGCCGCGCTGTACCGGGAACTCGCCTACAACGACCCCTACGCCACCCCCGCCACCCGCATCGGCACCGCGGCAGACCACAACACCGAACTGCTCCTGACCAAGCCCGCGACGTAGGCGTAACAGCAGGACGGTCGCCGTGCCCCGCCGCACGATCCAGCGCGCGGCGGGGCACGGCGAGGCAACTGTGGGGTCAGCTCAGGCGTGCGGCCGAGGCGGAGGGCACGCGCCCGCCGAGCGGGCGCGCCGCAGCCCTGGCGGCCTCTCAACACCCGCCTACTGCCAGCCAGTTCCGGCCCGACCTCAGTGATCGTTCCCGGGCTCGGTGGGGAGACAGACGCCTTCCCCTGGGGTGGCGGATCGTCCTGCGGGGTGTCGGCCGCACGCACGATGACGTACACGACCAGGGCGAAGACCAGCACGAGCCCTTGTAGAGCGGGGAGATCGAGACGGGCGTGGGCCGGCGCCGGGCACCGGCGATCGCCTGAGTCGCCCAACCGGAGCGAAGCCGCTGCCGTCACGACGCTCGAAGCGTGCCCTGGCCGCCAGCAGACCTGCGGCGTAGAGGATCAGGACAGCGGTGAGCAGCAGGTAGTACACGGGCGACAGGGAGGTCAGGCCGAGCATCGGGCCCGGCGGCGAGGTGGGAAGCGCCAGGCCGATGACGGCCAGTGCCAGCGCGGCCCAGGCGACCGGGCCCGGTCGGCGGAATTCGGCGGTACGGCGGCCGGCGCGCAGCAGCACCATCACCAGGGCCTGGGTGATCAGGTTCTCCGTGAACCACCCGGAGTGGAACACCGCCTCGTCCTCTCCTGTCCCCTGCCCGTGCATCGCGAGGGCGAGGACACCGAAGGTGGCCAGGTCGGCGACGGCGTTGAGCACGCCGAAGCCGAAGATGAAGCGCAGCAGGTCCCGTGGGTCCAGCATCGTCGGCTGACGCAGGGCGGCGGGGGCGGGCCGGTCGTGGGCGAACGTGAGTTGGGCGGCGTCGAAGCACAGGTTCTGCAGCAGGACCTGGGCCGGGAGCATCGGCAGGAAGGGCAGCAGCAGACCGGCGGAGAGCATCGCGAGGACGTTGCCCAGGTTGGACGACAGCGTGATGCGCAGGTAGGTGACGATGTTGCCGCCCGCGTGTCGGCCCGCGGCGACGGCGTGCCCGATCGCGGTGAGGTCCTTCTCGGCCAGCACCACGTCCGCGCCTTCACGGGCCACGTCGGCAGCATTGCGTGGGGCGATTCCGACGTCGGCGGCGCGCAGCGCGGGCAGGTCGTTGACCCCGTCGCCGAGGAAGCCGACGGTGTGTCCGGCGGTGCGAAGCGCCTCGGTGATGCGGGCCTTGTGCTCCGGGGTGCAGCGCGCGAAAACGGTCGTACGGGCAGCGACCTCGGTGAGTTCGGCGTCCGTGAGGAGGTCGACGGCGTCGGCGGTGAGCACGGCGTCATCGGTCACCACAATGCCCAGGTCGAGGCAGGCGCGGGCCGCCGTCCCCGGATGGTCGCCGGTGAGGACCTTGACGGTGACGCCCTGGTCGGTGAGGACCTTCAGAGCGCCGGCGGCGGTGGGCGCGAGCGCGTCCCGCAGGGTGAGCAGGCCCCGGAAGGTCAGGCCGCGTGCATGGGTCAGCGTGTAGTCGCGTCGACGGGAGGATCGCTCCGCGGTGGCGACCGCCAGGACGCGCACCCCGCCGTCGGCCTGCCGGGTGGCGAGGGCGCGCAGCTGATCACGTGCGTCGTCCGCGAGGGCACAGCGGTCCAGTACGGCCTCGACGTCTCCCTTGACGACCAGGGTGTGCATCCCGAGCCGGCCGGGGGTGCGCACGACTGCCACGGCGAGCCGGTGGTCCGGGGCGAAGGGCACGGCCGCGACCCCGTCGTACGCCGTGAGCGTGTCCTCGTCGACCGCGTCCAGGATCGCCTCGTCGAGGGCGTCGGGTTCGGGAAAGTCGGCGAGTTGGAGGGTCCACCACGCGTTGACGGCGGCCCAGTGCAGGACCTCGGGGTCGTCCCGGCCGTCCAGGCCAACAGCGCGGTCGGCGACGGGCCGGTCCTGGGTGAGGGTGCCGGTCTTGTCCAGGCACAGCACGTCGACGGCACCGACATCGTGCAGGGCCGGCAGGCGCTTGACGATCACCCCGTGCGTGCGAGCCAGCAGCGAGGCGCCGCGTGCCAGACAGAGGGTGACGAGGACCGGCAGCATCTCCGGGGTCAGCCCGACCGCGACGGCCACGGCGAACGGCAGTGTCTCCAGACCGCGGTCGCGCAGCGCCGCGTTCGCCATCAGCACCAGCGGCGGGGTGAGCAACATGAAGCGGATCAGGATCCAGGAGATGCCATGGACTGAACGGTCGAAGGCGCTCGCCTCCGCTCGGCCGACCCTGCGCTCGTGCGCCGCCGCGAACCGGGTGTGCGCGCCGGTCGCGGTGATGACCGCGGTGGCACTGCCGGAGGCCACACTGCTGCCCTGGAAACAGAGCTGCGCCTGCTCGAACAGTCCGCCGCGGGCCGAGCGAGGCAGATCGTCGGCAGACTTGGCGACCGGCACGGATTCACCGGTCAGCGCGGCCTGGTGCACGGTCAGGCCACTCGCCCGCAACAGGCGTACGTCCGCCGGCACCAGGTCGCCCGGCACCAGCCGGATCACATCTCCTGGCACCAGCTCGGCCACGGGTACCTCACGGGTCGCCGGGGCTGACTCCTCGTCGGCCCGCCGAAGCACGGTGGCGGTCGTGGCGACCAGCTCGCGCAGCGCGGCCGCGGACCCGTCGGCCCGGTGCTCCCCGGAGGCCCGCAGGACGCAGCTCACCAAAACGAGCAGAAGGATCACCGAGGCGGTGCTCCAGGCGAGGACGGCCGCCGAAACCACTCCGAGGCAGGCCAGCACCGCAGTGAACGGGTCCCGCAGGCTTCTCAGGAACAGCCGCGGCCAGGAGGCCGCTCGCCAGGCCGGGCCGGTGCTCTCCCCCAACCGGGCCAGCCGCTCCTCGGCCTGCGCTTCGGTCAGACCGCGTGGCCCGCTGTCCAGCCGGCGCAACGTCTCCAGCACGGTCGGCGCAGACAGTCCCGGCGAGACCCCTTCCTCGGGTGCGCTTACGGCCGACGGGCCAGGCGGCTCGGCATCCTGCCCCGGGGCCGCGGTGGTCTCAGCCACCGATCCCGCGCAGCTCGCGCACCGGCGCGAGGGCGTGTTGCGAACGTGCCGTCAACTGTCCGACCATCACCCGCACCACGGTGACGACGTCCGGGTCATCGACGTAGTAGACCTGCCGCCGCCCCTCGCGGCGGGAGTTCACAAGCCCGGCGAGCTTCAGCTTGGCCAGATGCTGGCTGACGGCGGGCAGTGCTCCGCCGACCCGGTCGGCGAGATGCGTGACGTCACTCTCACCCTGTGACAGCGCCCACATCAGATGCAGCCGGGCTGCGGAGGCGAGCAGCCCGAACGCGGCGGCCGCCTGGGCGAGAACCTCGGCGGACGGATCCTCGAAACCACCGACGTCCCCCGTCACAGTCCTCTCCCGTCCCGCCCACTGCACAGCCGACACCCATGTGCCCACCCAGTGTAGGCGGCCGAATTCCCCGCGTCCCCGCACCGGGGAGGCAGGGTGGTCAGTCCTCGTAGTAGTTGTTGACCACCACGTCCGGCTCGTCGTCGAACGCCTCGTTCAGCAGCGCGCCGCCGATGAGACCCGCCGCACCGGCACCGATGAGCGCGCCCGCGCCGAAGCGCCGACCCCCACCCTGCTGCTGGTCATGGCGGTCGTGATGGTCCGGACACGGCTGTCCGAAACTCCCGGTGGACTGGGTCACGGTGCGTGCCGCGCGCATCGGGGCGGTGACCGTGACCTGGGGCCCGAGAGCGCGCCGCTCTTCACGCTTCGGCTGAGTGTGGCCGCGTATCCGGTGCAGTGAACCCGAACGACATGCGGCCGGTGCGCCCCCGGGAGCGGGGTTCGCACCGGCCGTCGTCGTACGGCGTGGCGTACCGGTCGGATCAGTCCTTACGGCCCCTGAGGCGCCGTAGGTCGAAGGACCAGATGCCGCGTCCGTGGGTGGCGGCGTACAGCTTGCCGTCAGGGCCGAGGCGCAGCTGCATCACGGCCGTGGTGGGCAGGATGTGCCCCAGGACCAGCCAGTTCTTGGCGCCGGCGGGGCGGTAGAAGGTGGCCAGGTCGGTGCCGAGGGCGAGGCCGCCGTTCGGGAGGAGCTTGACCGTGTCGGCGGGGACGTCGGGCAGGTTGGCGGAGATGTCCGTCCAGCTCGCGCCGCCGTCCTTGGACTCGAAGACGTGGCCCACGCCCGCGCCCGGGCCCTCGGTGAAGCGGCGGGAGAAGCCGTTGATCGCCGCATAGACGTGCTGGGCGTTGGCCGGGTCGATCTCGAAGCCGGAGACGTAGCGGTTCGGGACGGTGCCGTCGACCGGGAGGTTCAGCTGGTGCCAGCCGGTGCCGTCGGCGTTGCCGACCGCGATGCCGCGGGTGAAGCCCTGGTTGTTGCAGGGGCCGCACCAGCCGACGTACACGGTGCCACCCGAAGACGCGACGGCAGTGGCCACGTGGCCCTCGCCGAGGTCGTAGGCGTTCGTCCATTCCTTGCCGGAGCGGATGGCGAAGCCCTTGGTGTTCACCCACACGTGCCGGCCGCCCGCGATCCAGGTGCCCGTGTCCTTGGCGTCGGCGGTGATCGGGGCGATGAAGCGGGCGCCCGCGCCGCCCTGGTCCTTGTCTGGCGGGGCGACCTCGTACTCGGTGGCCTTGGACGGGTCGGTCGACCAGGAACCGTCGTTCACGCCGCAGTTCTGGGTGACCCACATATCGAGGTAGACGTACTCGGCGGCGATGTTGCAGCCGTTGGCGGGATCGGCGATGGTGTCACCGCCGTCGCCGCCGAAGTTGGAGCCCATGATCTTGTCGTGGCCGCGCAAGATCGACTGGCCGTTGTCCTGCAGACCGCCGGTGACGGAGACGCCACCCCGGTCGAGGTCCTTGCCGACCCCCACCGAGTAGTACTGGAGGGTGTCGAGGGTGCCGTCGCTCAGGGACTGCCAGTCCTTGGCGTGGCCGCCGGAGTCGACGGCGCCGTTGAGCGGGCGGCGGTAGATGCCGCCGTCGTTGCCGACGTAGGCCCAGGTCTTGCCCTTGTAGCTGCCGATCGCGACCGCGTGCTGGTCGGAGTGGGTGGTGGGCG
Organism: Streptomyces sp. NPDC002076; assembly: GCF_053593835.1. Lineage (NCBI taxonomy): Bacteria > Bacillati > Actinomycetota > Actinomycetes > Kitasatosporales > Streptomycetaceae > Streptomyces > Streptomyces sp. NPDC002076. The sequence continues at coordinate 94,973 of NZ_JBSFDI010000021.1, read as the reverse complement.
AGCAGTCGCCGGTCTGCTTGGCCGGGTCGATGCTCCAGCAGGGGAAGGGGAAGTTCCAGTAGGGGCCGGGCACGGTCCAGCTCTGGCCGCCGTTCTTGGTCTCGAAGACCTCTTCCAGGCCGAGGTAGACGTGGTCGGCGTTGGCCGGGTCGACCTGGAGGAACTGGTTGTACCAGGACTGGATGCCGGGCATGTAGCCCGCGCTCTGCAGGGCGGAGCCGGACGCCTTCAGCTTCGTGTAGTCCGCGATCTGCGTCCACGGCCCGAACGGCGAGCCGTCCTTCGACACGTACACGCCCTTGAGCCCGCTGTCCGGGTTGGCGGCCATCTGCGCCGGCGACTGGTCGATGGCGTACAGGCGCGAGCCGTCGGCCGCGGCGGCGAATGTCATGTTGCCGACGTCGGCGCTGCTGGTGGGCAGGTCACCGAGGCCGCTGACCGGCTTCCAGCTGCCGTCGTCCTGCTTGGCGTACAGCCCGTTGTAGGTGTCATCGCCGCGCCAGCCGACCGCGAGGAGCACCTTGGAGGGGTCCTTCGGATCGACCGCAATGTCATTGGCGATGTTCTTGTACGGCGCGCTCGGGTCGTCCGCCTTGGAACCGCCCGGCAGATAGTCGGGGTTGGGGGCGAACTCGCGCTTCCAGGGCCCGGACAGGGTGGTCGTGGAGTGCGACCAGACGCCGGTGCTGGTGGCCGCCCACACCTTGGTGCCAGCGAAGCGCAGCGCGTGGATGACGGTGGACTCCAGTTCGGCGCCGCCGACGCGGTCGCCGGGCTGGAACTGGCCGTGGCGCGGGTCCTTGAGGACGTACACGCCCGTCCCCACGAAGGACGTCGCCCCGGTGTTGGACTCGCCCGTGGCGTACCAGAGCCGCTTCTGCCCATCCAGCGCGAGGGTGCCCGTCGACAGGGACGGCAGCCTGTCGGAGATCGGCTTCCAGTGCCCGCCACCGGTGGTGGACCGGAAGACACCACCGTTGGCGCCGCCCGCGTACACATAGCCCTGGTCGTCGGCCGCGATGCCGGTGATCCGGCCCGTGACGTCGCCCGCGCCACCGCTGGAGTTGGAGTTCACATCGCGGTAGCGGGGGTCGTCGGAGTTGTACGCCCTCTTGGTGACGTGGTCCCAGCTGCCGCTCGTGTGCTTCATCGACTGCAGCTGCTGCCAGGCCGCCCCGTAGGCGCCGGGTGCGACCACGCCGGGCGCGGTGCGGGCCTCGGTGAACTGGGCGGTCGCCTCGGCGGAGTTCTCCGCCTCGTCGGCCCCGTCGTCATCGCCGCCTTCCGCGGCGAACGCGGACATGCCGTGGCCCGCGTGTACCGCCTTGATGTGCTGCCGGCCCATGGCGGCCTGGTGGCGCGCCTGCCAGGGCCGGGGTCTTGCGTTGTTCGGCGCCGCGAACGACTGGGCGCCTACCAGTCCGAACGCGGCCGCTACGACGGTGCAGGTTATGAACCGTCGCTGGTGCTTCGGGGGCAACATGCCCGCTCCTCCCTGCGCCGGGCATATGGGGGTGTCCCGGGCGCAGAGGGGATCTTGGCGTGGCCACAACAGTCACACAAAGGGCTCACAGGAAAAATGGTGGGTTGTTTACCTTGCGTCTCAGATGGACCCGAAGTCGCGCCCGTCACAGCGTGCTTCGGGCGTGTCCGGCGCCGGCGACCTCACCGGCGACCGCTACGGGGACCTCCTCGCCCGAGACAAGACCGGCGCCCTCTGGCTCTACCCCGGCACCGGCACCACCGCCGTACTCGGCACCCGCATCAAGATCGGCACCGGCTGGGGCATCTACAACACCTTGCTCTGACAGCCCGGCCAGCACGACCGAGTCCAGCGCCGTCCCGGTTGCCGGTGCCGCCATGGCCACACCGGCGCTGCCCGGGTCACCAACCGGGTCTGCGCTCCCAATGTGCGGCTGACGAATGCCTATGACAGTGGGCCTTGAGCTTTCTGTGGTAGGCATTCGTAGGGGTCTGGCTGGCAAGGGCGCCGTAGGGGCGATGGTGGTTGTAGTAGTCCTCCCACTCCTGCGGCTTGCTGTCAAAGAGGTTGACGCCGTCGATGACCTGGCCCGCCAGCAGGCGGTCTCCATCGCGCAAACGCTCACTACCCGGCTTCACCCCGATGCAGGTATCGGCCCGACGGCCGCTGCACTGTCCGACTCGGCATCTGCGGTACGCAAACGCCTGGCACGGAGCGAAGCACTGCTCCAACGCGCCCTGCTGCGTTCCCCGAGCGCCGTCCACGACCAGTGACACGCACAACGCACCCCCGACTTTGCCGAGGGGAGTGCCTGATCAACGGCCCTGTCTCCTGGACAGCGGGCCGGAGAGGGAAACATCGCGTTCCGGCGGGCTACTTCGGGGTGACGTCGGTGCAGTAGACGTCCTTGTCCCGGAGGTGGCCGGTGGACAGGAAGCCGACGGTGGCCTCGTCGATGCAGGCGGAGCCTTCGTCGTAGACGTAGTGCCCGCCGTTGTCGGCGCCGACGAAGGCGCAGCCGTCGCCGAGGGCCTTGTACAGCCCGAGGCCGCCTTCCCACGGGGTGGGGTTGCCCCGCGGCTCTGCAGGATCAGGGTGTTGCGCGGGCATGCCCGCGGCGAGCGGCCACTTGCGGTCGACGGCGGCGCGGGGGGCGTAGCCGTCGATGTCGTGCGGCCATTCGGCGTCGCCACAGGCGAGAGCCATGAACATGGTGGCCTGGTTGTCCGCGGGGATGCCCGGGGACGTCGGTGTGTCGACGAACACCCCCTTGAGAACAGCGCAAGCCGCCCGCCGCCGATGTGACTCGGGCCGCGATACCGGGATGGGGTCGGGGGCCACGTCGTACGTCGTTGCGCACCGTCGGCGGCGAGCTGCGGCATGTGGTGCTTCCGTGGGTGGTCACCGGCGGGTTCGGTGGTCGGCCGACCAGCCGTCCCTCACCGCCGTTCGCCGAGAAAATCCAGGATGTGACCGAAGACGTCCAGGGCGGCGCCCCGGCCGAGGAATGTGTCCAGGTGGCCGTAGCCGGGGATCTCGGTGTAGGACACGTCCAACTGGGGCTGGCGGTCGGCGAGTACGTCGTGGCAGAGCCGCTGGGAGTCCAGCCACAGCCCGTTGTCGCTGCCGGCGAGCAGCAGCACGGGGGTGTCGATACGGCCGGCCGCGTCCAGCGCGTTGGGCGGCAGGTCACGGTAGCGGTGGTCGGTTTCGTGCCAGCGGACCACGCTGCGGGCCAGCTCGATGCGGCGCAGGTGGGGCAGGATCCACAGCGGCGCGGGGCCGAGGAGGTCGGCGAGGCGGTCGTGGGTGGCCTCGGACAGATTCTCGTGCACGAAGAGCGAGGCGCCCGTGCCCCAGGCGGAATTGTGCAGGATCTGGCAGGTCGGGTCCGGGCAACTCGCCCTCCGTGACGCCAGTGCGAACAACGGGGTGTACTTCGACCACAGGCCCACCTTGCGGAAGTCGACCGGGATGTGGTCGATCCGCGTCTTCAGCAGCTCCCCCGCCAGCGACATCCGCAGCGATGTCCGGCCGGCGAGCTTCGGCGTCAGGAACACACCTTGGGACACCACACCGGCGAGGCCCGGCACCAGTCCCGCCGCCATGCTCAGGGACAGCGCGAGCGAGCCGATGCAGTGGGCGACCACGAACAGCGGGCGGTCGCCTGTACGCTCGCGGACGTGTTTGACGGCCGCGGGGATGTCGTACAGGGCCACGTCGTCGTACGTGTACCTCTGGCCGGTCTCGTTGTACGGCAGCCGGCAGCTGCCCCGCCAGTCCAGCAGCCAGGGCTCGTAGCCGTCGTCGAGGAGGACATCGACCAGATTGCGGGTCTCCGGCAGCAGGAACATGTCGGCGGACGCGGTGTGTCCGTGCAGGAGCAGCACGGCGGGGCGGTCCGCGGCGCCGCTGTGGATGCGGGTCAGGCCGAGGCGGACGCCGTCGTCCGCCTGGAAGGGGATCTCCTCGACGCGGGCCGGGTCGAGGCGGTGGTGGAGCGGGCGCAGGGCCGCGGTGGTCCTGACCCGGCGCAGGGCCGGCCGGCCGGCGCGGGAGGTGGTCGTCCTGAGGATCATCGGTGGTGCTCCGTGAGGGTCGGGGTGCGGCGCAGGTCGAGCAGGTCCGCGGCGGCGCGGGCGAAGGGGCCGAGCAGGCCGCGGCCCATCTCCAGGCCGAACCAGGTGAGCCAGGTCAGCTTGGCGGCCCGCTTCTCCTGGCTGGTCAGACGCGGGTCGACCTTGATGCTGTCGATCTGGTCGCGGACGTAGGATTCCGCGGGCACGACGACCTCGCCCGCCAGGCTCGCCGGTTCGCCCTCGCGGCCGATCCGCACGGTCAGCGCGCGGGTCTGCCGCCACAGGTCGCGGCGGGCCCGGGCGTACTTGTGGCCCTCCAGCCACCAGTGGCCGCCGTCGGCGTCGCGCAACCGCAGCCGGTAGCGCAGGAGTTGGTGCCTGAGTCCGTGCTGCTGCGGGATCCCCTCCTCGGGGCGGATCCAGACGTCGCCGCGCTCGACGGTCAGCGGCTCGGGATGTACGGCGGTGCAGACGACCTCGCCGGTCACGTCCACCCGGCGCTCCTTCACCAGCTGGTACATGCTCGCGATGGAGAGGGTGAGCGCCATGGAGCAGGGGCTGTCGGCGGGGGCGCCGACCGGTCCCACGCTGCCCTCCGTCGTCTCCGGGAACCACAGGTAGGGCTGGTCGTCCTTGTGCGGCAGCCGGGCGAGGCCGTCCCTGGCGAGCCGCTCGAAGGTCCTCAGCTGGGCCTGCGCGTCGTAGCGGACCGCGGGCGGCAGCCCTAGCGCCGCGACCAGCGCGGCGGTGCGTGCGCCTTCGGCCGCCGGGCCCTTCAGGGTCGCCTCACACAGCTTGAGGGCGGTGGGGCTCTGCAACACCCTGGAGAGGAAGGCGAGTTCGGGGACCGGTTCGGCCTCCAGGCGGGCCAGGGCGTCGGTGCGCCACTCGTCCCAGTCCTGGACGCGCACGTGCATGCCGCCGAGCGCCATGTCACGGACGACGTCGTCGAGGGTGTTGGGCACACCGGTGAGGTTGTAGTCGTAGCCCCAAGCGTCGGGCTCGCAGATCGCGGCGGCGGCGACCCGGCTCACCCAGTCCACCGGGGCCGCGTTCAGGCAGCGGAAGGCGGGTACGGTGCGGAAGCGGCCGAAGGCCGAGATCAGGCCGCTGCTGAGGTCCTGCGGGTTGTAGGCGCCGGTCTTCGTGTGGCCGCCGATGCCGCCGGGGCGCAGCGCGGTGACGACCAGGCCGTGGTCGCGGGCACGGCGCAGGGCGACCTCCGCCGCCCACTTCGACTGGTCGTAGCCCGAGACGAGCCGGTCGACGTGGGCGAGTGGGTCGTCCTCGCCCATGGAGGTGATGCCGACCTCGTTGAAGACGGCGATCGAAGAGATGTGGTGCAACGGCTTGGGCCGTCCGGTGGCCGCGAGTTCGGCGAGAGTGAGCGCGCCGAGGACGTTGCTCGCCCGCAGCGACTGGTATCCACGCAGGAAGTCCACGGCCGCGGCCACGCCCACGACGCTGTCCAGTTCGTGGGCGAGCGTGTGCCACAGTTCGTCGGACAGGCCGAGCCGCGGCCGCCGGATGTCGCCGGGCAGCACGGTCACCCGGCGCCGCACCTCCGAGGACCAGGGCAGCCGGTAACTCCTCAGCGCCTCGCCGAGCCGGGTTACGGCCGCCTCCTCGTCGGCCGCGCGCACCAGGCAATAGACGTGCGCGTCACTGTGGCGCAGCAGGTCGAGCAGCATGTGACTGCCGAGGAAGCCGGTGGCGCCGGTCAGCAGGATCCGGCGGGGCGGCAGCGGCTCGGGCACGTCGGCGAAGGGCAGGCGGTCGGCGAGGCTCAGATCGGCGAGGATCTGCTCCAGGTCCTCGCGGCGGGCCATGGCATACCGGTCGTCGCCACTGCCGACACGGGGGCGAAGTGCCGGTGAGGTGCCCGGCGTCGGGATCGGAAGGGTGTGCGGGGCGAGGGCCGGAAGAGCGCCCGCTGGGGAGAGCGGCAGTGTGCCAGGGGCCGGAGCCGCAACAGCACCCGCGCCGGAGGCCGGCCGCACACCGGAGGCCGGAACCGGCAGAGTGCCCTGGGCGGTGGGCGCCGGGGTGCCTGCGTGCACGGTCGCCGGGGTGCCTGCGTGCACGGTCGCCGGGGTGCCTGCGTGCACGGTCGCCGGGGTGCCTGCGTGCACGGTCGGCGGGGTGCCTGCCTGCACGGTCGGCGGGGTGCCTGCCTGCACGGTCGGCGGGGTGGCCTCGCTCGACGCTTCGGCCCCGGTCGTCTGCAGCCAGCGCCGGGCGAGACTGATCGGACGGGCGTCGGCGAACACCTCGTCCAGGTCGAACTCGATGCCCAGCTCGCCCTCCAGCTCCGCGACGAGTTCCACGGCGTGCACGGACGTTCCCCCCGCGTCGAAGAAGTCGGCGTCGGGCGACAGGTGTCCCGCGGGCAGATGGCGGCCCGCCGCGGCGGCGATGGCGGCGGCCACGCCGTCCACGTCCCGGGGCGGGGCGGGGGCGGCACCGGAGTCCGTACCGGTGGCGGCCTGCATCACCCTGGCCAGCAGGTCGTCCACGCCGAGCCCGCCGCCACCGCGCTCGATCGCCTCGGCGGTCGCCCGCTGCCCGGAGTCCTTGGTCACGTCACGCATGAGAGCCCTTCATCGATGTGCGCGTCTTTCCGTTGCCTTTGACAAGGTCCGTGCTGCGGGACGTCCTCACCGCTGCTCCCAGGAACGGAACGCCCTCAGGTGGTCCGGTGTGACCACCGCCTCCAGGCGCTCGTCGTCCTGGTCACCGCCGCCGAGCGCGGCCACCAGTCGCCGCGCCGGTACGTTGCGCTCCGTACGCTCCGCCGCCAGCCGGACTTTCGTGCAGCCCAGTTCCTCGGCACGGTCGGCCAGCCACCGCAACAGGCGTTCCTCGACTCCTCGGCCGAGCGCCCGGCAGCTCATCAGCCAGGCCAGGACATCCAGTTGGTCACCGTCCGCGCGTACGGCAAGCAGGGCGATCTGGCCGTAGTCGCCGAACCGATCCCGGGCCGTCGCCGTCCACACCTCGCCCCGCTGCAGCCACCGGGTGACGTCGCCGCCGTCGGCCGACCGGTGGTGGAGCGTGAACTGGTTGGTGCGGCGGACGAGTTGCTCGGCCCGCTGCACGTCGGCCTCGGACAGCCCCCTGATGTCCACCTCCAGCTGCAGTTGCGCGAGGAACTCCTCGAACCCGGCGGCTGCGCGGACGGTCTCCCGTTCCCGTTCCTGCGCGTAGAACCGGGCCCGCAGCGCGTCCTCGGCGGTCACCGCCGCGGGGACCAGCGGCCACAACCGGCCCAGGAACTCCTTCAGTTCGTCCGCGGACGGGCAGGTCACCGACAGCACCTGCGGCAGCGCGGAGCGCACCTTGGCGATCTCGGCGGGGTTGTCGTCCAGGAACAGGAAGCTGTCCAGGCCGAGGTCGAGCGTGCGTGCGGCCTCGGCCAGGCGGCCCGGCTTCGGTCCCCAGGCGGCCGACAGCACGCTGAAGTGCTCCGCCCTCAGCAGGCTGTCCGGGCGGTCCAGGACGGCGCGGACCGTGGCCTCGTCGTTGTTGGTGACGAGCGCCAGCAGCGCGCCCGCCTCGCGCCACTGCAGCAGCCTGCGCGCGAGCAGGGCGCGCGGACCGGTCAGATCGACGGCCTCGGGGCCGATCTCGCCGGCGACCCCGCCCCACAGGGTCTCGTCGCCGTCCACCGCGATCACCTTGGGCGCGGGGCGCAGCACCGCACGTACGACCTCGGCGAGCCGCAGTGCCACGGCCGCCTGGAAGGGCGGCGTGAAGGGCAGGTGGGCCAGCCGCTCGGTCCGCTCGTCGAAGCGTTCCCCGCCGGGGTGGTGCCGGGTCCACTCGTCGGTGCCGAGCACCGCGATGCCGGGCAGGCCGGCCAGGTCGGCGGCCACCTCGCGCTCCCACTGCGTCAGTCGGTCCTCCTGACGGGCGGCGGGCAGGAAGCCGACGATCAGCGGCTTGCGGGTGCGTTCGGACAGGGCCTTCAGCGCGGCCGGGTAGGCGGTGCGCAGCTCGGCGAGCAGCGCGTCGTCGACCGGGCCGAAGCGCTCCAGGTCCACCGCCCGCAGCAGCACCGCACCCACCGCGGTCGCGGGGTCGGCGAAGACACCCGAGGGGTCCTGGAGACTCGCGAGCACGTGGTGGTACGGCGCCTCGGCGATCGCCGGTCCGCCGTCCCCTGCCCCGTTCCCGACGGCTGCCTCGCACATCAGCGGGAGGTTGCCGAGGGCGAAGGTGGCGGCGAGGGCCAGGGACCGGCGAGGTGCGGGCGCCGTACCCGCGGGAGCCCGGGTGACGGCGCGCGCCGGTGCCGCAGGGTCCTCGGCCGCCTCCCCCAGCAACCGCAGGAACTCCTCCCCCAGCTCGGCGGTGGTCGCGGCGTCCAGGATGTCCAGGTTGTGGTCGAGCCGGATGCGTGCCGCATCCGGGGTCATGGTGATCATCAGGTCGAGGTCCGAGTAGCCGGTGCCGGCCGGCAGCACCTCCAGCCGGGTGAGGCGGCGCGAGGACCGTACGTAGTTGAAGTAGACCTCGACGAGCGGCGCGTTCTCCCGGTGCAGGCCTTCTCGGGCCAGGGTGGCCAGCACGTCGGAGAACATGGCGCCCTTGGCCAGGAGGCGCTGCAGGCGCGCGTCGGTGCGGTGCAGCACCTCGGCGACCTGTTCGCCCGCGCGGGCCTCGGCCGGGAACGGCACCGGCACGCCGAAGAAGCCCACCGCGTCGTACGCGTCGGCGTGGATGCGGGTGTCCACGGGCACGGCGAGCACGAACCGCTCCCGTTGCCGCTTCCTGGCCAGCAGCACCGTCAGGGTGCCGAGGCAGAAGGCGGCGGGAGTGACCGCCAGCCTGCTCGCGGCCGCCGCGACCCGTTCCATCAGCCCGTCGGGAAGCGTCACGGTCACGCTGCCGGCCCGGTACGACCGGGTCGCCGGGCGCGGGCGGTCCAGCTCCAGGTCGAGCCGTTCGCTGCCGTGGAAGTGCTCGCGCCACTCGGCGCCCGCCCCCTCGCCGCCCTGCTGGGCCTCGATGAGCAGGGCGATGTCGCGGTTGGTGACGGCGGCGTCGAGTGGGGTGCCGGACAGTTCCGCGTCGATCTCCCCGGCCACGAGCAGCAGCGACTGCAGGTCGCTCACGGCGTGGTGGGCGCCGAACACGAGGATCTGGCCGTGTGCGCCGCCGTCCACCAGCTCGAACCGCCACAGCGGTGTCGTCGCCAGGTCGAACGGCGGCTCCAGCAGGGCGCGCAGGCGCTCGGCGCCGTCGAGTGGGCCTTCGACGTCCGTCCAGCGCAGCACCGGCTGTGCCGGCTCCCGGTCCACGCGCAGCTGCCGGACGCCTTCCTCCCCGGTGACGATGGCGGTGCGCAGGGCCGCGTGCCGCGCGACGAGCCGGGTGAGGATGCCGGTGAGCGTCTCCGGTGTGGTCGGCGCGGTCAGTCGTACGGCGAGGCCGATGCCGTGCGCCGCGTCCGGCATGCTCGGTCGGGCGCTGCGCAGCAGTCGTACGACGTCGCGTGTCGCGGGCCGCAGTTCGGTCTCCGGGACCTCCCCGGCGAGGTCGCCGGAGTCCTGCCGCGCCACGGCGCCCCGCTCCGGAAGACCCTCGGCCAGGGCCTGGGCGAGGCGGCGGATGTCGGACGCCGCGAACACGTCCGCGGCCGGGAGCTCCACGCCCAGTTCGCGGACGAAGGCGTTGCGCAACCGCACCAGCATCAGGGAGTCCAGGCCCAGTTCCTTCAGGGCCGTGGTCGCCGACACGTCGACCGCTCCTCCGGATACCTCGCCGACCCGGGCCCGGACGTACGCCTCCAGCCAGATGGCACGGTCCTGGTCGGTCGTCACCGCGAACACCTTCTTGACGAGGTCGTCCGAGGCGGCCGTGCCCGTCGGGACGGTGACCAGGTCGCCCAGGATCGGGCGGGTGCGCACGGCGTCGGGTACGAGTGTCAGCATCTCCCGGTCCAGGGCGATCGGCGCGAGCTGGCGGCGGGCGGTGGCCAGGACCCGCTCGAACAGCTCACCTCCCTCCTGCGGCGAGAAGGCGACCAGGCCCGAGCGGCTGGTCTCGGAGGCCCGGGTGCCGGACCCGGCGACCATGCCGACACCGGCCCAGGCCCCCCAGTCCAGGCTCAGCGCACGGCGGTCGGTGCGGGAAAGGTGGTGTGCCCAGGCGTCGAGGAAGGCGTTCGCCGCCGAGTACGGGCTCTGCCCGGCCGACCCGAGGAGTCCTGCCGCGGAGGCGAACAGGACCAGGTTCCGGGCCTCCGGGATCAGCTCGGTGAGCAGAGCGGTGCCCAGGACCTTCGGAGCGAGGACGCGCAGGACGCGTTCGTCGGTCAGGTTCGCCAGCGTGGCGTCGTCGAGCACGCCGGCGGTGTGCACGACCGTGGCGACCGGGCCACAGGCGTGCCGTACGGCGGCCAGGGCGGCCGTGAGACTCTCCCGGTCGGCGACGTCGGCGCGGGCCAGGTGCACGGTGACGCCTCGCTCTTCGAGACCCGTGATCCAGTTCCTGGCCTCCGCGTCGGGCGTGCCCCGGCTCATGAGGGCCAGTCGGCGGGCCCCGCGGCGGACCAGCCGCTCGGCGACGACGCGGCCGAGGCCGCCCAGACCACCGGTGATCAGGTGCACACCGTCCAAGGAGGTCTCGCCGTGACCGCCGTCGTCCGGGCGGGTGTGGGCCAGGCGCGGCACCAGGCGGCCGGTGCCGCGCAGCGCGACGAGCCGTTCGTCGTCGGCGTGCCTGAGCTGGGTCCACAGGGCGTCGATGCCGTCGGTGGGCGGCAGGTCGATCAGCGTGGTCGACAGCTCCGGATACTCCTGCGCCACGGTGAGCCCGAAGCCCCAGGCGAGCGCCTGCTGCGGGTTGGTCACCCCGGTGCTGTCGCCGGCTGCCTGGCTGCCGCGTACGACCACGAACAGGCGCGGAGCCCGGCCCTGCGGACGGCCGGCGAGGGCGCGCACCAGGTGCAGGGTGCTCAGGCAGCACAGCCGCGCCGCCTGCTCGGCCGATCCGGCGTCGCCGATCGCCGGGGCGTCGAGGGCGGTCAGCTGCACCACCTGCTCGGGCTGTCCGCCCGCGAAAGCCTCCTCCAGCAGCCGGGTCAGGTGGTCGGGGTCGGCCGGATCGAGGACGTAGCGTCCCGGTCCCTCGACGGCGAAGGCGCTGCCCCTGCGGGCGACGACGTGCGGCACCGAGGAGCCGAGCCGCTCGCCGAGAGCGTCCGCCACCCCGGTGTCGTCGGCCAGGATCAGCCAGTTGCCCTTCACCGGCGGTTCCTGCGCCACCGGGCGCGGGTGCCAGCGGGTCTCGTAGAGGGCGCCGTCCAGCGGCGAGAGCGCGGCCAGCCGGAACCCCTCCATCTCCAGGACGAGTTGCCCGTCCTCGTCCCAGATCCTGAGGTCCAGGGTGGCGCTGTCGCCGGACACGGAGCGCAGTTCGCAGCCGGCCCAGGCAGGCGTGGTGCGCAGTCCGGTGAACCGCAGCCGTCCCGCCCCGGCGGGCACGAACGCCCGGCCCTCGGGCGCGTCCCCGGGCAAGGCGGCCGTGTGGAACGCTGCGTCGAGGACCGCGGGGTGCAGCAGATGGCCCGCGGCGGGCCTGGCGGCCAGCCGGCCCAGGGCCGCCGAGTGGCCGCGGCGGCCCTGCTCCAGGCCCCGGAAGGCAGGGCCGTAGTCGATGCCGAGGGCGCTCAGCCCGGCGTACACCGCCGGCAGGTCCGCGTCCTGCGTACACCGCTCACGCATGGTGGCGAGCGGCACCTCGTCGAACCGCACGCCGTCGGGTCGCACGTCGGCCGGGGGCTGCTCGCCGGACACCGCGATGCGTCCGCTGACGTGCCGCTCCCACCGCGGGCGCCGCTCACCGGCGGCAGCGGAGGCGACGGTGAAGGACCTGAAGCCGTCCCGGGCGGGCCGCAGCACCAGCTGCACCCGTACGGGCCGTTCGGGATCCATCCGCAACGGCTGCACGAACTCGATCTCACTCAGGTGGACTTGGCGCCCGTCCTGCACCGCGGAGGCGGCCTCCAGCACCATGGCGAGGAAGGCGGCGCCGGGCAGCCAGACCTCGCCGTCCACCCGGTGGTCGTTCAGATAGGCGAAGCGGCTGTCCCGCAGGTCGATGTCGCTCTGGAAGAGGTGCCGGTCGGGCTCGTCGCTGGACTCGACGTGGGTGCCGAGGACCGGTGAGGAGCCCGTGGCGGTGGCCGGGGCGGGCGTGAGCCAGTGGCGTTCGCGGGCGAAGGCGTACGTCGGCAGATCGACGCGGCGGCCATGGGGGAACAGCGCCGGCCAGTCGGGCGCGTGCCCCGCGACGTACAACTCGCCGACCCTGCGCAGCAGGACATCGGGTCCATCCTGCTGACGGCGCAGCGAGCCGACGCCGGCCACGTCGATCCCGGCCTCCGCCGCCACCGCCTCGATGGAGGACAGCAGCGACGGGTGCGGGCTGAGCTCGACGAAGTAGCGGTAGCCGTCGTCCAGCATCCGCCGGACGGTGTCGGCGAAACGGACGGGCTGCCTGAGGTTGGCGTACCAGTAGTCGGCGTCCAGCCGGTCGCCGGAGACGGGTTCGGCCAGCACCGCCGAGTACAGCGGCGTCGGCGCCTGTGCGCCCCGGATACCGGAAAAGCGGTCGAGCAACTCCGTGCGCAGAGGTTCCATCAGCGGGGTGTGCGAGGCGAACGGCGTCGACAGCCGTCGTACGGTGATCCCCCGCTCCTCGAGGTGGCGGCGCAGCTCGGCCAGCGCGTCGGCGGCGCCGGAGACGGCCGTGGAGCCCGCGCTGTTGACCGCGGCGACGAAGAGCCGGTCCGCGTAGGGGGCGAGCAGTTCCTCGACCTGCGCCCGCGGCAGCTCCACCGCGACCATGCCGCCCTGCCCGACCAACGGGACGACGGCCCGGGCCCGACCGGTCACCACGGCCACGGCGTCGTCCAGGCCGAGGGCGCCCACGCTGTAGGCGGCGGCGATCTCGCCCAGGCTGTGCCCGACCACGGCGTCCGGGACCACGCCGAGCTGCCGCCATGCGGCGGCCAGCGCCGAGTTGACCGCGAACAGCACCGGTTGCAGGCACTCGGTCCGGTGCAGCGGGGAGAACTCCTCAGGTGCCCGCAGCGCGTTGAGCACCGACCAGCCGACGTGCCGCTGCACCGCCTCGTCGATCCGGGTCAGCTCCTCGCGGAACGCCTCCGAGCCGGCCAGCAACTCCAGGCCCATGCCCGGCCATTGGCCGCCGTGCCCGGAGAAGACGAAGGCCACCTTGCCCGTCTCCCCCTCGCGCGGTGTGGGCGGCTGCGCCCGTCCGCTGCCCAACGCGTCGAGCGCGGCGCGCAGTTCGTCCACGTCGCCCGCCGTGACCGCCGCCCGCCAGGGGAAGTGGCTGCGGTGCCGGGCCAGGGTGTAGGCGACGTCCGGCAGCGCCGTGTCCCCGGTCAGGTGCCGGGCCAGCCGTGCGGCCTGGGCGCGCAGCGCGGCCTCGCTCCGCCCGGACAGGACGAACAGCCGCTTGCCGACCGGAGGTTCACCTGCGAGGCCGGGCTCCGGCGCGGACGGCGGGGCCTCCTCCACGATCACATGGGCGTTGGTCCCGCTGATCCCGAAGGCGCTGACGCCGGCCCGCCGGACGCGCTCCTTCGACGTCGGCCACGGCACGGCTTTCTGCAGCAGGTGCAGACCGCTGCCGTCCCACTCGACGTGCCGGCTGGGTGTGCCGGCGTGCAGGGTGGCCGGCAGCATCCGGTGGCGCAGCGACTGCACCACCTTGATCAGTCCGGCGATACCCGAGGCGGCCTGCGTGTGCCCGAGGTTGGACTTGAGCGAGCCCAGGTACAGCGGGCGGTGCCGGGGGCGGGAGGCACCGAAGACCTGCGCCAGGGCGTTCGCCTCGATCGGGTCGCCCAGCGTCGTGCCCGTGCCGTGCGCCTCCACATAGTCGATGTCGGCGGGTTCGAGACCGGACAGCTCAAGGGCCCGCCGGATCACCTGTTCCTGCGCCGGGCCGTTGGGCGCGGACAGGCCCTGGCTGCGGCCGTCCTGGTTGACGGCCGTGCCGCGCAGCACCGCAAGCACCTCGTCGCCGTCCCGCCGCGCGTCGCTCAGCCGCTTCAGTACGAGCATGCCGGCGCCCTCGGCCCAGACGGCGCCGTCGGCGTCGTCGGAGAAGGAGCGGCAGCGGCCGGTCGGGGACAGCCCCCGCAGCCGGCTGAACTCCACGAAGGTCTGCGGGGTCACCATGAGCGTCACACCGCCGGCCAGCGCCAGGTCGCACTCGCCCGACCGCAGCGCCTGCGCCGCCAGGTGCACCGCGACGAGCGACGACGAGCACGCCGTGTCCACCGTCAGCGCCGGGCCGTGCAGCCCGAGCGCGTACGCCAGCCGGCCCGACGCCACGCTGAGCGCCGACCCGGTTCCGACGTACCCGTCGAGCTGGTCGAGCCGGGAGCCCGACAGGTAGTCGCTGCCGAACATGCCGACGTACACGCCGGCGGTGCTGCCCGCCAGTTCGGCGGGGACGATCCCGGCACGCTCCAGCGCCTCCCACGCGGTCTCCAGCAGCAGCCGCTGCTGCGGGTCCATGGCGGCGGCCTCCTTCGGGGTGATGCCGAAGAAACCCGCGTCGAAGGACTCGATGTCGTCCAGGAAGCCGCCCTCCCGGGCGTACGACTTGCCCGGCGCCTCCGGGTCGGGGTCGTACAGCGACTCGACGTCCCAGCGCCCGGCCGGGAACGGGCCGACCGCGTCACGGCCCTCGGCGACCAGCTGCCACAGCTCCTCCGGGTCGCCCACGCCGCCCGGCAGACGGCAGGCCATGGCCACCAGGGCGACCGGCTCGTCGTGCGCCGCGGTGCGGGTGTGCGGCGCGGCGGGCGCGGGACGGCGGGCGGTGGGGCCGCTCGGCGCGATCACGGTGGCCAGCAGGTGCTCGGCGAGGCGGGCCGGGGTGGGGTGGTCGAACAGCAGGGTGGCCGGGAGCCGGGAGCCGAGGCGGGCACCGATGCGGTTACGGAGCTCCACCGCCGTCACCGAGTCCATGCCGAGGTCGCGCAGCGGCTGGTCGGCGCGGAGGGACTCCGCCGAGCGCAGACCGAGGGCGCGGGAGGCCTCCTCGCGGACCAGGGCCTGGACGCGGCCTGTGCGCTCGGCCTCCGGCAGCCGGGCCAGCCGGTCCGCCAGGCCGTCCGCGCCGTCCTGCCCGGTGCGGGGCGCGGGAAGCAGCGAGCGCCACAGGGCGGCCGCACCGCCTCCCGCGCCGGCCGTGGTCTCGCGCAGGCGGGGCAGGTCGAGCGCCCAGGCGACCAGGTGCGGGGCGTCCCGGCGCAGCGCGAGTTCGACGAGGTCGCGGCCCTGTTCCGGGGTGAGGGCGCGGTGGCCGAGGCGGGCCATCCGCTCCAGGTCGGCGTGTTCGGCGGCGAGGCCCTCGCCTGCCCAGGCGCCGAAGGAGATCGACACCGCGGGCAGCCCCAGGGCGCGCCGGTGGTGGGCGAGTTGGTCGAGGAAGGCGTTGGCGGCGGCGTAGTTGGCCTGGCCCGCGTTGCCGACGACACCGGCGGCGGAGGAAACCAGCAGGAACAGGTCGAGCTGCGCGTCCGCGGTGAGCCGGTGCAGGTGGGCGGCGCTGTCCACCTTGGGGCTGAGCACCCGCGCGAGGCGTTCGGGGGTCAGCTCGGCGACCACCCCGTCGTCCAGGACGCCGGCGCAGTGCACGACGCCGCGGAGTTCGCCGGCGACGGAACCGATGACGCCGGCCAGGGCCGCCGGGTCTGCGACGTCACACGCCGTCACCTCGACCTCGGCGCCGAGTGCTGTCAGTTCCGCGGTGACCTCGGCCGTGCGCGGGTCGTCGGCGCCGCTCCGGGACGTCAGCAGCAGTCGGGGCACGCCCCGTTCGGCGAGGAGCCGGGCGATGTGGCGTCCGACGGCGCCGAGGCCTCCGGTGATCAGTACGGTGCCGTCGACGGGTGTCCGTGCCCGGTCCGTGCCGGCGGCGCGGGCGCGCACGAGCCGGGGCACGAGCAAGGTGCCCGCGCGCCCGGCGAGTTCGGGCTCGTCCCGGTGCGCGACGGCGGCGAGCAGGGCAGCCGCGGGATCGGTGTCCTCGAGGTCGAGCAGTGTCAGCCCGAGGTCCGGATGCTCGGCACGGGCGCTGCGGGCCAGGCCCCACAGCGCCGACTGGGCGAGGCCCGGCACGGTGTCCCGGTCGTCGGCCGCGACCGCGCCGCGGGTCACCCAGACGGTCCGGGCGGGTGCCTCCTCCTGTGCGACGAGGGTCTGCAGTTCGGCCAGCGCGGCTTCCGTCATCTCCCGTGCGGCGGCGGCCGTTTCGGCGTCCTCGGCCGGTTGTGGCCAGAACCGCACGAGCACGTCGCCACCCGTGTCGTGCGCCTGGGCCCCCACCGCTTCGAAGCGGCGCGAGGCCGCAACGACGTCCGGGGCGGACGCGTCATCCACGACACGTCGGTCACGTGACGCCGACTCCCGGGCGTCAGCGGCAGGTTCGGCATCGGACACCGGCCGGGGCCAGGACCGTACGGGCACCTCGCCACCCCTGTCGCGGCACCGGATCCCCGCGGCTTCGAGGCCGCGCAGGGCCGCGGCGACGTCGGGGTCGGCCGGGTCGCCGACGACGGCCCAGGCACCGGCCGGGGCCTGGACGCCCGGTTCGGGCGCGGTCGTCCAGGCCACCTCGTACAGGTGCCGCCCGTTGCCCGAACCGCCGACGAGGTCAGCCGGGCTCGCGGCCCGCAGCCGTACCCCCTCCAGCCGGCCCGCGGGGAGGCCGTCGGCGTCCCACAGCGTCACGTCCAGAGTGAGATCCGTTTCGGTGGCGCCGGTGCGCCGCACGGACACGGTGAGGTCGTCGCCGCCGCCGTGCGACAGCGCGGCGCGGCCCACGGCGACCGGAAGGAGCACCCGGCCGTCGGGGGCGGCACCTCCTTCGAGGGCCGCGGCCACGTGCAGCGCGGCGTCCAGCAGCGCCGGGTGGACCGGGTAGGGGTCGGCCAGGTCGCGGGCCACGGACGGCAGCGACAGCCGGGCCAGCAGCTCGCCGGCGCCGGTCACCACCGCCTCCCGTACGCCCTGGAAGGCCGGACCGTAACCCAGGCCGAGCCCGGTCAGCCGCTCGTAGGTGTCCGGGCTCCAGGCGGGCTCCGCCGCCTCGGGCCACACCGGCGGCCGCCCCGCCACCGCGGTTGCCCCGGCCGCCGAGGCGGTGGCGTGCAGGGTCCAGCCGGTGGCCTCCTGACCGCGCGGGCGGCTGTGCACGGTGATCTCCGGTGCCGGGCCGGCGGTGACCACCTCGACGGACACCTCCACCGTGCCGGATGCGGGCAGCACGAGGGGTGCGAGCAGCAGCAGGTCGGTCACGTCGGCCGGGTCGTCCGGGCGGGCCACGGCGAGGGCGGCCCGGCACAGCTCCAGCAGGGTCGTGCCGGACACCACGGTCCTGCCGAACACGGTGTGGTCGGACAGCCAGTCGGCGGTGGCCGGGGACCACTCGTTGCGGAAGGTCCAGCGGGTCTCGTCGGCCGACTGCAACTGGACGCCGAGCACCGGGTGCGCGGCGCGGTCGAACAGGCCGGGGCTCCCCGAGGCGGACTCGGGTTCGATCCAGTGGCGCCGGGTGTCCCAAGCGTAGGTCGGCAGGTCCGCCCGGACGGTGTCGGCGACCAGGCGCCGCCAGTCCAACCGCCGTCCGTGGACGTGCAGTTCGGCGGCGGCGCGGTCCAGGCAGGCGGGTCCGTCCTCGTCGCGGCGGAGGGAGCCGACGGCGACCAGCTGGTGGCCGGAGTCCTCGCCGATCGTGTGCAGCGCGGTGAGCAGGGACGGATGCGGGCCGAGTTCGACGAAGTGGCGGTATCCGTCGGCCGCCATGCGCTCCACGGTGGGCGCGAAGCGGACTGGTTCGCGCAGATTGGTGTACCAGTAGTCGGCCTCCAGCTCCTCGGTGACCGGCTCACCGGTGACGGTGGAGTACCAGGCGACCGGCGTGGGGTACGTGGTCACGCCGTCGAGCTCGTCGAGGATCGTCGCGCGCACCTGCTCGACCTGGGCGCTGTGGGAGGCGTAGTCGACGTCGAGGCGGCGGATGAAGACCTGTTCCCGGTCGAGGTCGGCGAGCAGGCCCTCCAGCGGCTCCACGTCACCGGCGATCACGGTCGCCCGGCCGCTGTTCACGGCGGCGATCGAGACCCGGCCGCCGAGACCGTCGAGGCGGGTGACGACCTCGGTGTGCGGCAGGGCGACGACGGCCATGGCGCCGGTGCCGGACAGCTCGGTCAGTGAGCGGCTGCGCAGGGCGACCACCGCGGCCGCGTCGTTGAGGCTGAGCGCGCCGGCGACGCAGGCCGCGGCCACTTCGCCCTGGCTGTGCCCGATCACGGCGTCCGGCCGGATGCCACGGGCCCGCCACACCGCGGCCAGGGACACCATCACCGCGAAGAGCACCGGCTGGACGACGTCCACGCGGTCCAGGGACGGGGCTCCCGCCTCGCCACGCAGGACCGCCGCCGCGGACCAGACGGTGAACGGTCGCAGGGCGGCGTCGCAGCGGTCGAGCTCGTCGGCGAACACGGGATCGCGTTCGAGCAGGTCACGGGCCATGCCGGCCCACTGGGAGCCCTGGCCGGGGAAGACGAAGGCCACCTTGCCCGCGGGCAGCGTCCGCCGGGGGCCGATGGTCGGGCCGGGGTCGGGCCGGCCCTCCGCGAGGTCCCGCAGCGCGGTCAGCAGTTCGTCCCGGCCGGCCGCCTGGACGACGGCGCGGTGCTCGAAATGGGTGCGGTGGTGGGCCAGCGTCGCGGCCACGGCGGGCAGCGGCAACTCCGGCCGCGCGACGAGGCGTGCGTGCAGTCGGTCGGCTTGTCCCTGGAGCGCGGGGAGCGTGCGGGCGGAGAGCGGGAAGAGCGTCGGGCCGGGCAGCTCCGGCTCCGCCCGGGCCGGTGCGACGGTGTCCTGCGGTGCCTCCTCCAGCACGACGTGCGCGTTGGTGCCGCTGATGCCGAACGCGCTCACCCCGGCCCGCCGCACCCGGTCGCCGCCGCGCGGCCACGGCCGGGCGCTGCCGTGCACGGTCAAGCCGCTGCCCGCCCAGTCGACGTGCTCCGTGAGGGTCTCGGCGTGCAGGGACGGCGGCATGAGCTCGTGTCCGAGGGCGAGCACCGTCTTGATCACGCCGCCGATGCCCGCGGCGGCCTGGGTGTGACCGATGTTGGACTTCAGCGAGCCGACGCCGAGGGGCCGGCCGGCGGGGCGGCCCGGTCCGAAGACGGCGGCCAGTGCGCGCCCCTCGATGGGGTCGCCGAGCGGGGTGCCGGTGCCGTGCGCCTCGACGTGGTCCACGTCGTCCGGTGCGAGTCCGGCGGCGTCGAGGGCGGCGCGCAGCACCCGTTCCTGCGCCGGGCCGTTGGGGGCGCTCAGCCCCTGGCTGCGTCCGTCCTGGTTGACGGCCGAGCCCTTGACCACGGCGAGCACCCGGTCGCCGTCGCGGCGGGCGTCGGCGAGCCGCTTGAGCAGCACCACACCGCAGCCCTCGGCCCACACCACGCCGTCCGCGTCGGCCGAGAAGGGGCTGCACCGCCCGGTCGGCGACAGCCCGCGCAGCCTGCTGAACTCCACGTGCCCGCGCGGGGTCACCAGCAGGCTCGCGCCGCCCGCGAGCGCGAGGTCGCACTCACCTGCCGCCAGCGCGCGGGCCGCCAGGTGCAGGGCGACGAGGGAGGAGGAGCAGGCGGTGTCGACGGTGACCGCCGGGCCCTGCAGACCGAGGGTGTAGGCGATGCGCCCGGAGGCCACGCTGGGTGCCGAGCCCGTGCCGACGTGCCCGTCGAGCTGGGCCAGCGAGGCGGAGGCCAGGTATCCGCTGTCGTACAGGCCGATGTAGACGCCCGTGGAGCTGCCGTGCAGCGTCTCGGGGACGATCCCGGCCCGCTCGATCGCCTCCCAGCTGGTCTGCAGCAGCAGCCGCTGCTGCGGGTCCATGGCGTCGGCCTCCCGGGGCGAGATCCCGAAGAAGGCGGCGTCGAAGCGGTCGATGCCGTCGAGGAAACCGCCACGCAGCGTGTACGCCTTGCCGGTGGCCTCGGGGTCGGGGTCGTAGAGGCTCTGGGTGTCCCAACGGCCCGCCGGTACCTCGGAGATGACGTCCTCACCGGCGGCGAGCAGCCGCCACAGCCCTTCGGGGTCGTCGGCGCCGCCGGGGAAGCGGCAGGCCATGGAGACGATGGCGATGTCGTCGTCCGCCACCCGCGGCGGAGCCTCGACACAGGCCGGGCCGGCCGCCGGGGCGGGCCGCTCGCCGAGGACCGCGTCGGCCAGCGCGGCGATCGTGGGGTGGTCGAAGACGAGCGATGGCTCCAGTGGTCGGCCGGTCCGTGCGGACAGTTCCGCGGCCAGCGTCACCAACCCGCGTGACCCCAGCCCGAATTCCGCGATCGGCCGGTCCGGGTCGACGGCCAGCGGGTCGAGCCCGGCGGCCTCGGCGACGGCCGACCCCAGCCAGGCCCGTACGTCCTCGGCGGTGGTGAGGGGCGGGATGGTGGACTGCTTCCGGGGCTCGTTCGCAGGCATCTGGGCAGGTCCTCAAGCAACGGTGACGCGGGCGGATTCCGCACGACCGCATGCGGCAGCGGCGTACGGCTGACATCGGGTGATGTACGGCCGAAGTCGACGGACCTGCGGCCGCGGAGGGCGGACGTGCGGCCGGCGCGGGCGGGCGCGCCGACGGCGGCGGCGGGGTCATCCCGTGACGGACACGTCCACCAAGGCGAGGGTGCCGTCGAGGTAGGCCGCCCGGGAGGCGCGCCGCTGGATCTTCCCGCTCGACGTCTTCGGGATGGTGCCGGGGCGGACCAGCACCACGTCCCGCACCGACAGGCCATGGGCCTCGCCGATCGCGCTGCGCACCAGGTCGGTGATCTTCTCGGCCTCGCCGGCCGCCTCGGGCGCCACCTCGGCCACCACGACGACCTGTTCGCCCTCCGCACCGCCGGCGTCCACGGAGAACGCCGCGGTGCAGCCGGGCCGCAGTGCCGGGTGGGACAACTCCGCGGACAGCTCCAGGTCCTGCGGGTAGTGGTTGCGCCCGTCGATGACGACGAGGTCCTTCAGGCGGCCGGTGACGAACAGTTCGCCGTCCCGCACGAAGCCGAGGTCGCCCGTGCGCAGGAAGCGGCCCTCGCGGCCGGTCAGGGTGGCGCGGAAGGTCTCGCGGGTGGCCAGGGTGTTGCGCCAGTAGCCCTTGGCCACGCTCGCGCCGGCGACCCATATCTCGCCGACCTCGCCCTCGGCCAGTTCCTCCTGCCGGTCAGGGTCGGCGATCACCACGGTGATCCCGGTCCCGGGCCGGCCGCAGCCCACGGCGGCCGCGTCCGCCTCGCCGGCGTGCGGGCCGGTCTCGGCGGCCTCCAGCAGGGTGGGCGGGGCGCCCACCGCACCGCCGGTGACCATCAAGGTGGCTTCGGCCAGGCCGTAGCAGGGGTAGAACGCCTCATGGCGGAAGCCTGCCGCGCGGAAGGTCTCGGTGAACCGTCGCAGCGTGGCCGCGCGCACCGGTTCGGCGCCGTTGAAGGCGACCTTCCACGCGCTCAGGTCGAGGCTGTCGACCAGGTCGGCGGTGGTGTGCTTCAGACACAGCTCGTAGGCGAAGTTGGGGCCGCCGCTGGTGTGCGGGCGGTAACGGCTGATCGCGGTCAGCCAGCGATCGGGGCGCTGCAGGAAGTGCAGCGGCGAGAAGAGCGTGGCCGTGGCGCCCAGGTACAGCGTGTTCAGCACCGGGCCCATGAGACCCATGTCGTGGTAGACGGGGAGCCAGCTGAGGATCAGTTCCCGGTCATGCTCCGCGAGGGCCTCAGGGGTGTGCCCCATCCGCTCGGTGATGATCCGCTCGTTGTCCAGCAGGTTGCCGTGGGTGACCGCCACACCGCGCGGGGCGGAGGTGGAGCCGGAGGTGTACTGGAGGAAGGCCACCGAGTCGGCGGTGAGGTCGGGAGCGTGCCAGGAGCCGGCCGCGTCGTCGGGAATGTCCTCGGTGGCGACGCGGGGGACCGTGTCCGGTTCGGGCAGCTGCTCGGTCCATGTGCGCAAGTCGCGGATGACTTCGCGGCCGCCGAGGATCACCTTGGCGTCGGAGTCGGCCATCAGACGCTTCATCCGGACGAGAGCGCGGTGGTTCTGCGACCGTCCCTGCGGGGGCACGCCCGGCACGGCGACCACGCCGGCGGCGAGGCAGCCGAGAAAGGCGGAGACGAACTCCAGGCCGGGTGGATGGAGCAGCAGGGCGCGCGAGCCGGCCAGGCCGCGGTCCTGAAGCCAGCCGGCCACGGCCCGGGAGCGGTGGGCCAGTTGTCCGTAGGAGATGTCCTGGATGTCCCCGTCGCAGTCGCCGGTGAGGAGGTACCGGTAGGCGGTACGGTCGGGCTGTTGCTGGGCGTGTGCGGTCAGTAATTCGACCAGGGAACGAGCCATGTGACGAGTCCCACCTGTCCGGGTCAGCGGGTGAGGGAACTGGAGTTCGACGGCCGCGTGATGCGCACGCGCAGAAGCCGTTGACCGGGCCCCCTTGCCAGGTCATCCGTCTCGCCACTCGCCCGGCGGCGAGATGGCCGCAGGTCTCCCCGCGTCCCCCCACTCAGCTTGCTACCAATGAGTAACACCATAACAAGTCCCGCCGGTCGACGGGTCGAACGCGTGTAAACCCTGTGTGTCCAAAAGGAGTTGGCTGTCCGCCGGCTCCGCTGGGCCGGCTCGCCCATCCACGCACCCGGCGCCCGCCCGGCAGCCGGAGCCGCCCGAGCATTCTGCCTTTCCAGTGCCACGACTGCACCTGCCCGCCGACGCCGGGCCGATTTTCGACTTCGGCTCGAAACACTCAATGCCGGTGCGTCCGGCCTCACACCGTGCTGTTGTCCGGACGCGGTGACCGTGAGAAGGAGATCGAGATTGTCGTGCTTCGGCACCAGGTCGCGGTTCTGCGCCGTCAGGTCGATCGGCCTGACCTGAGAGACGGAGACCGGGTCCTGTTGGCCGCGTTGTCCCGGTTACTGCCTCGGTCATCGTGGAAGAGCTACTTCGTGACGCCGGCGACGTTGCTGCGCCGGCATCGCCGTCTGATCACCCGCAAGTGGACGCGCCGCCGCTCATCCGGGGTCGGTCGTGAAGCAGCTAAGGGAACGGCACGAGCTGGGCGGTGACCCGGTCTCCGCGGTCCGCTGCTCGCCAACGACGGCCGGGGCCACGGGGTCGCCTGCGCCCGGTCAGGATCCGATGTCTTCACCGGATACGCGCTCACCGCACGGCAGGTCGCGCCGGACACTGTATGGGCCGCATTCGCCACGGTTCCAGTCGACACCGGCAACCGGGCCGCGCTGTGACGGGTGGCAGCATGGTCAGTCGCTTGCAGCCGTTCACGGGGTGGTGCAACAAGGTGACGCACTATGTTCATCGTGTTGTCACCTTCATGCGAACCGACACCGGAAGTGTGACCCGTGTAAGGCGGTTGACGGAGAGGCCCTGAAACGTGACGGTGTGCTGGCGTGGAACGGTGACCGCGGGTCGCTCAAGGACATGGATGCCGGTGCTGGCCTGGGCGGTGACGCGAACCGCACTGCTGCTGACGCTCTTCGGCGCCCTGCGCTTCCCCGGTGACGACGTCCGCCCCGACGTGGTCGTCATCTACCACGGCTGGTACGAACGGCTGCTGACCGGCAGCTTTCCGGTCGGCGACGTCACCTGGCAGTACCCGCCCGCCGCAGCGGCGGTCTTCCTCGCTCCGGCACTGCTGCCGTTCCTGACGTACTCCCACGCCTTCTACCTGCTCGCCTGCGCGGCAGACGCGACAGTCCTGGCGATGCTGCTGCGAGCCGGGCGGGCCCACGGCCGGGACCTGGCCGGCGCCTGGCTGTGGGTCGCCGGGGTCGCCGTGCTCGGCCCGCTGGCCCTGGCCCGATATGACGTGATGGTCACCGCCCTCGCGGTCGCCGCCCTGCTGGCCGCCGCACGGCATCCCCGGGTGGCGGGGGCGCTGGCCGGGATCGGCGCGCTGGTCAA
This sequence comes from Streptomyces sp. NPDC002076, assembly GCF_053593835.1. NCBI lineage: Bacteria > Bacillati > Actinomycetota > Actinomycetes > Kitasatosporales > Streptomycetaceae > Streptomyces > Streptomyces sp. NPDC002076. The sequence goes on along the minus strand of NZ_JBSFDI010000021.1, from coordinate 70,881 downwards.
GGTCTGGCCCATACTCGTGCTCGCCGGTGCGCGACGGGGTCTCACGACCCGCCGCTCCTGGGTGGCGGCGTTGGTCACCACCGTCGGCGTCAGCGCCGCGTTCCTGGCTTTCACCCGGGGACCGTTCGCGTTCCTCACCGAGCAGCGTCAGCGCGGCGTCGAGATCGAGTCGCTGGGAGCGCTGCCGTTTCATGTCCTGCGCTGGCTCGGTCTGTGGCACGGCACCTGCCGGCTGCACTACGGGTCGTTCGAGTTCCTGGGGCCGTATGTACCCACCGCGGCCCGGATCGCGCTGGCCGGCGCGGTCCTGGCCTTCTGCTGGTTGGTCTGGTGGCGGGTACGCGTCCGCACTTTCAGCGACGCCGTGCTCTACGACGCTGCGTTCGCCGCGGTGCTGGTCTTCGTCACCACCAGCCGGGTGATCAGTCCGCAGTACCTGATCTGGCTGCTCGGCCTCGGCGCGCTCTGCCTGACCAGCCGATCCACGGTCCAGCGCAGGCCCGTGCTGCTCATCCTGGTCGCGTGCTTCTTCACGGTGCTCGAATTCCCCATCGGCTTCGGCCCGGTCGTGCGGAGCAATCTGCCGGGCATAGTCGTACTGCTGATCCGCGACGGGCTGCTTCTGGTGGCAACGGTCTCGTCCTGCCGCCGGCTCTGGCGCAGTACGACCTCGCGGCCGGAAGCGACGCCTGACGACGCGGCGTCCTCGGACGCGGACTACGCGGTGGCACACATGAGTTGAGCCGCACCAGGGCCATGGGCGTCACCCCCCGCCCCGATGAATCCAGGCGTCGAGTCCGGGACGCACCTGGCTGTCCATGGCCATGGACAGCTCCCACTCCATGACGTTCCCGGCGAGCGAGCGCAGGAGTTCTCCTGGCAGGGCTGCTGTGCTGCAGTGTCTGCGGCCGACGCATGGAGTCCCACTGGACTCACCACCGCCCCGGCTACCGATGCCGCCACGGCCACACCAGCGCTACCCGGTCCGACCCCGGTCGCGCTCCAAACGCCCACCTGCGCGAAGACCAGGTACTGCCACACCTGCCGGCCCTGCATCTCCGCCTCACCAGCCGCCTGGACCCTCCGGTGTCGGCACCCGTGAGCCGTGTACCCGGCGCCGCCGACACCGGCGACTACGAGTCGGCCAAGGCGTGCGGGGCCTACGTGCTGGTCCGCGCGGCCGGCGGAGCCACCATCACGGTACGGATCGTCAACGAATGCCCGTCGCCCTGCGCGCCGGGACAACTCGACCTCAGCCGACAGGCGTTCGCCAAGCTCGCCGACCCGTCGGTGGGCCGGCTCCCGATCACCTGGTCGCTGCTGAGCCCGGACCTGCCGGGCACGATCACCATCCGGTACAAGACCGGGTCCACCAAGTGGTGATGCGGGATCCAGGTGATCGGCCACCGGAACCCGGTGGCCGCGCTGGAGGTGCGGACCGCCGGCGGCTGCGGCAGTTGCCCCGCACCGACTACAACTACTTTCTGGCCGCCGATGGCACCAGCTGTGGCGGGGCGCTCAGGATCGCCGACATCTACGGGCCGTCGACGGCGTCGCCGTGCGGCTGGACGTCGCGCAGCCGACCGGCATCGAGTTCGCCCGGCATTGACCAGCCCGCTGGACAGCCATCACCGGCCCGCAACCGAGCACGACCGCCGTTCGGATCCCGGGCTGGGCACTGTTAGGCTGCACCCCCATTGTTAAACGCGCAACCAACGCGCACGTCATTGCCAGGAGAGGGCGACCGGGGGATGGTCCTCGATGACGCGTCCGCGGAGTTCCACGAATTCTTCGAACGCCACTATGCCGAACTCGCCCGTCTAGCACACCTCCTGACCGGCGAGACCGACGCGGCGGACGACCTCGCGGCGGATGCCCTGGTCGCCCTGTGGCAGCGCTGGGACCGGTTGCAGCAGGCCGACCACCCGCTCGCCTACGCCCGCGGTGTGGTGGCCAACCTGGCGCGGGGACGGATCCGCAGCGCGGTGCGCGAGCGACTCCGGATCACGCTGTTCTGGTCCCGCAGCCCCGAGAAGGTGGAGGGGCCGGACATGGCGGCCGTGCTGGACGTCCGCGCGGCGCTCGCCCAGCTGCCGTTCCGCAAGCGCGCCTGCGTGGTGCTGCGGCACGCCTTCGACCTGTCGGAGAAGGACACGGCGGCAGCGCTGGGCATATCGGTCGGTACGGTGAAGAGCCAGACCTCGAAGGGAATGGCCGAGCTGGAAAGGATACTGGGCGCGCGAGCGGTCGGGGACCTGGTGGCAGGGAGGAGGAACCGGTGAACGAGGAGATCGCCCGTCGGCTGCGCGAGGCCGCCGAGGCCCACCGGCCCGACCGTGCGAGGATGCTGGCCCGGGTGCAACGCGGCATGGCCGGCCCCGGCGTCCGTCACCGCGCCAGGCCGTTCGCGAGGTCCGGTACCAGGGTCGCGCTCGCCGGGCTCGCCGCCACCGGCATCCTGGCGACCGGCGGCCTCGCCGTCGCCGCCATCGTCGCGCACTCGTCGCCGTCGGCCACCGTGACCACGCCTGCCACCCCGTCCCCGACCGTCAGCTCCCCGCACCCGACATTGGGCCGCCCCACCCCTGTCGCGCCGGCCCCGGCCACCACCCCGGGCAGCTCACGCCCGACTCCACCGACCGCCAGTCCATCACCGTCCGCCGGCGAGAGCCAGAACGGACCGCTGTGGTCGGCCGGCTCGGTGGACCCGCACAGCACCGTCTACTGGACGCAGAGCAACCTCGCCCTCAAGACGACCCAGCCGCTCACCTCGCTCACGGTCGAGATGCGGATCGTGCGGACCGGCGGGGCGAAGATCACCGGCACCTGGCAGACCCTGCCGAGTGCTGACTTCACCGTCACCACCCAGGAGGCCGGCGGCACGCTGGTCTACCGCTGGGTCCTCAAGCCGGGCCTGACCGTGCCGGCCGGGAGCTATGAGTTCGCCGCCCAGTTCAACAACGGCACCGGCGTGCGCAGTGCCGCGGGCGACGGCTACCGCGTCGACGCGCAGGGTTCGGGCGGCTCCGCGTCGGTCCGGGGAGGGTTCGTCCCGACCCGGTGAACGCCGCTGTGCGGCAAGGACGAGTCCCCTTGCCGCACAGCTCGATGGGAGAACAAGTACCCGAACTGCTATTACGGGGTCCAGTCGGCCGGGCCGGCGTTGGTCCCGTCGGCGTAGGTGGCCTCCATGGTGGCCAGCAGGTCGCCGTGGAACTGGGTGGGGACGGTGACGGCGGCCGTGAAAATTCTTCCCTCGATCGCGGCAACCTTTGTGTGCGTGGCGGCAACTGGCGGGTAACGAGGCCGGATCAAGGCCCGCTGTGCCAGAAGGACATGCCGTTGTCAGATCAGAACCGCTCTCATCGCCGCCGTCCGGCTACCGGCCGCGTGCTCGCCGCCGCCGTGGTCCTCGCAGCCGCTGGTGCTGCCGTACCCCTGGTCGCCCAGGCCGCCCACACGCCGAAGGCCCGCACGCCGACCCTGGCCGGTGCAGCGGCCGGCAGTGGCCGCTACTTCGGTACGGCGGTGTCCTCGGGCAGGCTCGGCGACTCGACGTACTCCACGATTCTCGACCGGGAATTCAACATGATCACCCCGGAGAACGAGATGAAGTGGGACACCACCGAACCCTCCCGCGGCACCTTCAACTTCGGCCCGGCCGACTCGATCGTCGGCCACGCCTCCGCGCACGGCCAGCGCATGCGCGGCCACACCCTGGTCTGGCACTCCCAACTGCCCGGCTGGGTCAAGTCCATCACCGACGCCAACACTCTGCGCAGCGTGATGGACAACCACATCACCACCGAGATGACCCACTACAAGGGCAAGATCTACGCCTGGGACGTGGTCAACGAGGCGTTCGCCGACGGCGGCAGCGGTCAGCACCGCAGCTCGGTCTTCCAGGACGTGCTGGGCAACGGCTTCATAGAGGAGGCGTTCCGCACGGCCCGGGCCGCCGACCCCTCGGCCAAGCTCTGCTACAACGACTACAACATCGAGAACTGGGCCGACGCCAAGACGCAGGGCGTCTACGCGATGGTCAAGGATTTCAAGTCGCGCGGTGTACCGATCGACTGCGTCGGCTTCCAGAGCCACTTCGGCGCAGGCGGCCCGCCGGCCAGCTACCAGACCACTCTGTCCAAGTTCGCCGCGCTCGGCGTGGACGTCCAGATCACCGAGCTCGACATCGCCCAGGCGTCGCCGAAGGCGTACGCAGGCGCCGTCCAGGCGTGCATGAACGTCGCCCGCTGCACGGGCATCACGGTGTGGGGCCTCCGCGACAGCGACTCCTGGCGCACCGGTGAGAACCCGCTGCTGTTCGACGCGGCCGGCAACAAGAAACCCGCCTACAACGCGGTGCTCACCGCCCTGGGCGGCAACAGTGACGGCACGCCGGGCGGGGGCATCACCTCCGGCACCGTCTACACGCTCTCCGACGTGGCCGCCGGACGCGTTCTCGACGAGCCCGCGGGATACAACGGCAATGGCACCCCGCTCCAGGTGTGGGACGCCAGTGGTGCCTCCAATCAGCAGTGGCGGGCCGGCCGGAACAGCGACGGCTCCTACACGCTGACCAACGTCGCCAGCGGCCGGGTACTGGAGGAGCCGGGCAACCAGACGGGCAACGGGACGAGGATGCAGGTCTGGGACTCGGGCGGCGGCGCCCACCAGCACTGGCGGGCCGACCGCAACAGCGACGGCTCCTACACACTGACCAACGTCGCCAGCGGCCGGGCACTGGAGATCCCCGGCGGTCGGATCGCCAACGGCACTCCCGTCCAGATCTGGGACTCGGGCGGCGGCGCCCACCAGCACTGGAACCTCAGGACTTCGACGCCCGCGCCGACGGGCGGCGCGTGTGCCCTTCCGTCGACGTACCGGTGGACGTCGACGGGTGCGTTGGCGCAGCCTGCGAACGGGTGGGACGCGGTGAAGGACTTCACCGACGTGGTGTACAACGGCCAGCACTTGGTCTACGCGTCGAGCGTGTCGGGATCGTCGTACGGCTCGATGATGTTCAAGCCCTTCACGAACTGGTCGGACATGGCGTCGGCCGGCCAGACCGGGATGCGCCAGTCCGCGGTGGCTCCCACGCTGTTCTACTTCGCACCCAAGAAGATCTGGGTGCTGGCATCCCAGTGGGGCGCGTCGCCCTTCGTCTACCGTACGTCGAGCGACCCCACCAACCCCGACGGCTGGTCCGCGCCGCAGCCGCTGTTCACCGGCAGCATCCCCAAGACTGAATCCCCCACCGGCCCGATCGACCAGACCCTGATCGCCGACGACCAGAACATGTACCTGTTCTTCGCCGGTGACAACGGCAAGATCTACCGGGCGAGCATGCCGATCGGGAACTTCCCGGGCAGCTTCGGCTCGTCGTACACGACGGTCATGAGCGACACGGTGAAGAACCTGTTCGAGGCGCCGCAGGTCTACAAGGTCCAGGGCCAGAACCAGTACCTCATGATCGTCGAAGCGCGGGGTGCGAATGAGCAGCGCTACTTCCGCTCGTTCACGGCCTCCAGCCTGAACGGTTCGTGGACCCCGCAGGCCGCCGGCGAGAGCAACCCCTTCGCGGGCAAGGCCAACAGCGGTGCCACCTGGACCAACGACATCAGCCACGGTGACCTGGTCCGCAACAACCCCGACCAGACCATGACCATCGACCCCTGCAACCTGCAGTTCCTCTACCAGGGCAAGTCCCCCACCGCGAGCGGCCCCTACGACCAACTGCCCTGGCGGCCGGGCGTCCTCACCCTCCAGCGCTGACCTGCCTGATCCACGGTGATCGCGATCGGGTGCGGTGCGCCGGCGCGTAGACGAGCGGTCTACGGCGTGAGTACCTCCACCCGCTGAGCCCGACGAAGATGACGAATGCGCCCCCATCTCTCCGATGGGGGCGCATTCGTCATCTTCGCTTACTTGAGCGCTGTACCGCCCGAGTTGTGATAGGGATCGTCTTGCGGATCAGGTTTCCGCCGTCGCTCTCGGCCGTGGTCTGTTCCTGCTGCCTTGGACCGAACAGCAGCCCGGCGACATGCGCGTTCGCCACCTGGTCCATGTGCGCGAAGAACCAGTCCACCTTGTCGTCCTTGTAATGGTTGAGAGTGTTGTTCTGCGCCATGTTGCCCACGGGGATCTGCCACAGGACCACCGGCTTGCCCACGGACTCGGCCATCGTCTTGTAGCGACCACCGCGGGCGCCGCCGTCGGCACGGCGGCCGCCGACGCGAGACGCCACCCCTGACGTGGGCGGGCTGGGGACATGTCTGTGCTCTCATTCAAGGGGCATGTCTGTGCTCTCTTTCAGCCGTGCATCTGACCGGACCACCTGGCCGGACAACACTGAGTGGCCCGAGAGGCCGAAAGGGTTGCCGCGACGATCCACAGAGTTTTTCCGCCCGGGGTCATGCAGACGAACACCCCCGGCAAGGAACCGGTGCTCGCCGCCGTGGCCGCTCAGCCGGTCGAGGGTGCAGTCGGCGAGGTCCGGACGCCGCTATGTCGTGGGCGAGTTCAAGGTCCAGTACCTGGTCGGCATCCTCAGCCGACCCGGTCTCGGCTCGGTGTGGTTGGTGGACTCCGCGCATCGGGTCATCGCGTCCAACAAGGGTTCGCGGCCTTCGGGTGTGTCTCCGACGGCCGGCTGCGGGCCCAACTGGGGGCCGTCCGCACAACCAAGGGCTCCGCTGAGCTGCTGCTCGGCTGGAGGAATCCGGCGGTCGCCGCAGTGGCGCCGTTCAACGACAAGCTGGGCGTCGCGAGCGCACTCGGCTGGAAGGTCGCCTCGATCAGGCCGGCGTTCTGGATCGGCCTGCCCGAGTACGAGGCACAGCGGCGGATCATGCTCGTCGGTCTGCTGGGGGTGACCACGGGCGCCCTCTGCCTCGGCTGGCTGTACCTCGTCGTCGTCCGTCCGCTGCGTGAAATCGCGCAGCGAGCCGAGGCGTTGGCAGCCCGGGACCGCAGAACGGTGCTCTACCCGCGCTATCGCGACGAGGTGGGATCCGTCGCCCGCAGCCTCGAATTGATTCAGACAGCGACTCCCCCGCACCGACGCACCGCCCGCGCCCGGTTTCCCGGACGGCGCGCCCACCCCCTCCACTTCCCCGTCCGGCCCCGGTCCCAGGAGCTGACCCGCCGTGCTCTTCCTGTACTGCGTCCTCGCGACGTACTGCGCCGGCCTGCTCGTCGCAGGCATCGTCGAACAGCGCCGCCATGACGCGAATCTCGCCGTCATACCCACTCGAGTGCTGGTCAACGGCATTCGCGGCAAGTCCTCGATCACCCGGCTGTGCGCGGGCGCGCTGCGCGGCAGCGGCCTGGTGACCGTCGCCAAGACCACGGGCACCGCGGCACGGTTCATCCACCCCGATGCCACCGAAGAGCCGGTCTACCGCAAGTTCGGCATCGCCAACGTCGTGGAGCAGATCGGCATCGTCCGGCGGGCCGCCGGCTACCGACCCGATGTGCTGGTCATGGAGTGCATGGCCGTCATGCCCGCACTCCAGGAGATCAACCAGTCCAAGCTGATCCGCTCCACCATCGGCGTGCTCTGCAACGTCCGCGAGGACCATCTCGCCGAGATGGGCCCGACGTTGGACGATGTGGCCCGGTCCCTGTGCCGGTCCATGCCGGAGGGCGGCGTCTGTGTCACCGCGGAGGAAGAGCGCTTCCCCATCCTCAAGGAGGAGGCAGACGCCCGGAACTGCCAGCTGATCTACGTCGACCCGGAGACCGTCACCGACGAGGAGCTGCGCGGCTTCAGCTGGTTCACCTTCAAGGAGAACGTCGTCATCGCACTCGCAGTCGCTGAACTGCTCGGCGTCGACCGCGCGACCGCGCTGAAGGGGTCCTTCGGGCTGTCCCCCGCCGTTCCGGCCGATACCAAACAGTTCTCCTTCCCTGACCAATGTGCTGATCACCCGATTCTTCACCGAGGACGGACTGGGGGAGATCCAGGACTTCATGCCGGTGAAGGCACGGCCGACGTCCTGGTGCCGGCCCCGGGCAACCGCGACCCCGTCTCCTCAGGATCGCACCAGGGATCTCGGTACCTTGATGCTCCGTGAGCGCAGCCATTCGCCGAGTGCTTTGGCCTGCGAATCCAGCCGCAGTGTCGAGGTCGCGCCGGTCCCGAGCAGTCCTCGAACGAGGAAGTTGACCGCGCCCAGGTGCGGGAGTTCGTAGCGTGAGATCTTCAGTTCGCGTGTTTCGGGAAGAAGGCGTCGCAGCTCGTCGATGGTGAGGGTGGACTTGAGCCAGTCCCATGCCTCACGGTCGCGTACCCAGACGCCGAGGTTCGCATCGCCGCCCTTGTCGCCGGAGCGGGCGTGCACGATCTCACCGAGAGGGGCGACGATGAGTTCGTCTGCCCGCGGTGCAGGCACCGGTTGCGCGAGCGCCGACTCGGCCCGCGGCGTCACCTCGCCACCGGCGTCGTCCAGGGTGCCAGGGGCGATGGTCTCCGTCGTGCCGTCGTGGTGATGGACCGTGTGATGGACCATCCGCTGGTCGAGCAGTGCAGGCCAGTAGACACCGAACGCGGACCCCGGTTGCGGAGGGCCGAGGGCGTACAGCCCGGGGTAGCTGGACAGGGCCAGCTCGACCACGCGCGACGAGAAGGCACGCCCGGCGGCCTGCTGCGTCCCCTGCACGGTGATCCTGAGCAGCTCGGTTCCCGCGTTCTGGGTGTCGGAATCGGGCTGAGCCTGCCCGATGCGCTCGACGGCGACCGCGTCGAGCCCACGGGCGGCCTGGGTGTAGCGCTGGACGAATCGCTCGACCAGGGCGGCCTTCGCGTCGAGGTCCGTGCCGGTGAGCGCGAGGATCGCGCTGTTCGTCCAGCCTCCCACCCCCGTGATCGCGACCTTTGTCGTCCTGGATGGAGCCGAGCCTCGCACACCGCGGATCTCGACGCGGTCCTCGCCGATATCCGTCAGCGTGGCGGTGTCCAGGTGGGCGGTCACGTCCGGGTTGAGATAGGCGGGTTCACCGATCTCGTAGAGCAGTTGGGCGGTGACCGTGTCGTGGGTGACCACGCCGCCGGTGCCCGGGTGCTTGGTGATCACCGAGGAGCCGTCCGCGGCGATCTCGGCGATCGGGAACCCCGGCTCCTCGAGGTCGGGGACGGTACGAAACCCGGAGAAGTTGCCGCCGGTCGCCTGAGGCCCGCATTCGATGACGTGTCCGGCGGCGACCGCGCCGGCCAGGGCATCGTGGTCGTCAGGAGTCCATCCCCACCACCAGGCGGCGGGACCGACGACCAGGGAGGCGTCGGTGACGCGGCCGGTGACGACGATGTCGGCGCCGTTGTGGAGGGCGCGCGCGATGCCGAATCCGCCCAGGTAGGCGTTGGCCGTCAGCGGCTGGTGCGGCCAGTCCGACAGCGGCTGACCGGTCGCCAGGTGGGGCAGGGTATGGCCCGCTTGGCGCAGACCGTCGAGGCTGCCGAAGACGTCGTCGCCTTCGATGTGAGAGACCCGCAGGTCGTGACCGTGGCGTGCGACCAGTTCACGGGTCGCGGCGGCCAGCCCGGCGGGGTTGAGACCTCCGGCGTTGACCACGAGCCTGATCCCGTTCGCGACAAGGTGCTCGAGCGCCGTGTCGAGGTGCTGCAGGAAGGTGGTCGCGTAGCCCTTCGTGCTGTCCTTGGCACGCGCCTTGCCGAGGATCAGCATCGTGACCTCGGCGAGGTAGTCACCGGTGAGGACGTCGATGCCGCCCGCTCGGGCCATGTCGGCCATGGCCGATGCACGGTCGCCGTAGAAGCCGGAGCAGTTCCCCACGCGGAGGGGACGCTGCCCCCGCCCTGATGCTGATGTCATGCCGACTCTTCCGGTGTAGAGGTACCAAGACCGCCGGTGTTCTCGCCCCCGGTCCTGCTGACCCGTACCGTCCCTTCGAACCCCACCTCACCGGAGGGGTGCTCCTCGGCCAGCTCGAGGATCATGCTGTCACCCTCGATCTGCGTCACCCGGGCGGTGTAGGTCAGGTTGGCGGGCGCATAGACGGGCTTGCGCAGGCGGTAGGCGACCTTCGCCACGCGCCACTTGGGGCCAAGAGCCTCGGTGACGCAGCGCAGGGCAAGCGCCGCCCGCAGATGGGAGTGCAGCACGACACTGCCGTGGCCCTCCTCGCGCGCGTAGCGGTCGTCGAAGTGGATGCGGTGCGGGTTCCAGGTGACCGCGCTGTAGCGGAACAACTGAAAGGGCGTGGCCGTGTGCTTGAGCCGCGGGAGCATGTCCCCGACCTGGAAGCTGATGGACACTACGACTCCTGCAAGGGGTTGCGCAGTACGACGGTGCGCCGGTTGCGATTGAGGACGGCACCCTCGGCGGACATGAACGTGTGAACGGTGGTGACGAACACGCAGGTGCCGGCGCGGGTCTGTTTGGGAGTGACCGCCTCGAGGGTGGTCTTGAGGATTACCTCCGTGCCCGCGGTCACGGGACTGACCAGCTCCATCTCCTCGCCGGCGCCCATCACGCGCAGCCCGAGGCCGCCGTCACCGAGGGGCGTGTCACCGTCGAGGGGAGTGCCGTCGGGCTGGAGCTGGGCCTCGGGGGTGCCGATCCCCCACTCCACGATCGCGGCGAGCATGTTCGGTGGCGCCACGACATCCGCGTACCCGGCCGAGCGTGCAGCCGCCGGGTCGTAGTAAATCGGGTCCGTGGCGCCGATGGTCAGTGCGTAGCGGCCGATGGTCACCGCATCCAGCGTGCCGAGGCTCCGGCGCGCAAGGACGGCACCGGTCCGCGGCTGGTTCTGGGCGTAGTACTCCGCCAGCGGAGTGCCGGGTTCAGGTGTGAACATGCCTGGGCTCCTCACCGTTGATCCGGGTGCCGGCTTCGCCGGCGGCATCCGCGTGGCCGGGAAGCTCCGCGAGAACCTCCCGTGTCGACCGGCCCAGCGGCGGGGCGGTCCGCAGGGGACCCACCGGCGAGTCGCTGAGCCTCAGGGGGCATCCTGGCACCGGTGCCCGGCCCCGGGCCGGGTGCTCGACGTACTGGATCATGCCGCGCTGGATCAGGTGCTCGTCGGAGTCGACCTCGCGGATCGACTTCACCGGCGCGCAGGGCACACCGGCGGCCTGAAGGTCCCGTACCAGCTCAGCACGCGTCCGGGTCCTGGTGCGGGAAGAGATCTGCTCGTCGACCGCGTCGATGTTGGCGACCCGGTCCTTCTGCGTGCGGAACCTGGGGTCGTCGATCAGCTCGGGCCGGCCCAGCACGGTTGCCACCCCGCGCCAGTGCCGCTCGGCGATGCAGATGATCGCCAGCCATCCGTCGCTGGTCTGGTAGATGTTGTACGGCGCGACCGCCATGCCCGTATGCCGGTTCCCGGTGCGCTCGGGAAGCTGCCGGTCGGGGTGGTTGTGCAGGCCGCCGAGGCTGGATGCCAGCATCGGGTAGATGGTGTCGTGCATCGAGACCTCGACGATCTGCCCCCGTCCCGTGCGCTCGCGCTGGAACAGGGCCGCACTGATCGCCCCGAACAGGTGGATGCCGCCGGAGAAGTCCACGAACGCGGCGCCGGCCTTGGTCGGCGGCCCGTCGGGCACTCCGGTGGCCGAGGCGCTTCCGGACATCGCCTGCACGGTGATGTCCATGGCCGACATATGGGCGTACGGGCCCGTGGACCCGTAGCCCTTGCCGGAGGCCACGACCAGACGCGGGTTGTGTTCCAGGAGCCGGTCCGGGCTGAGCCGGAGGCGCTCCATCGTGCCCGGCGCGTAGTTCTCGATGAGCACGTCGGCGGTCCCGACCAGGTCGAGGAGCGCCTGGCGACCGGCGTCGGTCTTCAGGTCGAGCACCACACTGCGCTTGTTGGAGTTGAGCATCACGAACTCGTGGGACTCGATGGGCTCGTGCGAGCGGAAGCGCAGTGGCTCACCGCCGGGTGGCTCGACCTTGATGACGTCGGCGCCCAGTTGTGCGAGCAGGAGCCCGCAGTAGGGGCCGTTGTATATCTGGCCCAGTTCCAGGACCCGGATGCCGTCGAACGCCGGTCGCATGGCTGCTCCCTCGCCGATCAGGACTTGTTCGGACCGGCGGCGCCGCCGTGAAGGTAGCCGACTGGTTCCATACCCTGCGTCGCCGCCCCGGTCTCGGTCAGGTGCTGGAGGGTCACCGAGTCCATGACCGAGTGGAAGGTGCCGTCCTCGTTGAAGCTGACCTGCGCACCCTCGATCCAGGCCAGGGCAACGGTGTCCTCGGTGTTGTCCTCGGGGCAGTAGAAGGTGTGCACCGAGCCGCCGGGCTCGTACAGGTAGGAGCCCGCGGTCTGGGGCTGGTCGGGGTACTCGTGGTACACCCAGCGGCCCTGGACCGTCCACACCTGAGCCGGACCGGTGTGGTAGTGGAGCGGCAGCTTGCAACCGGGTGCCAAGGTGGCAAGGAACACCCACTCGCCGCGCTCGGGGTCCAGGCGCAGCGTCTGGATGTGAATGCCGGGGCCGACGAGATCCTTGAGCAGCGGGATCTGGTCGATGTTGACGGTCAGAAGCTCACCCTGCGGCAGAGCGACCAACGGCAGCGGGACGCCGTCGCGGGTGGTGGCCACGGCGGGAGAGACGGGTGCGGTCATGTTTTCGAGCCTTTCCTTGTGAGGGCGTGGGGTATGGACAGTGCTGTCAGGTTTCGGCGGGAGCCGGACCATCGCCCTGTACCGGAACCGGCGCGACGATCGGCTCGGTGCGCCGGGAGAACAGATAGGAGGCGAGGCCCGCCGGCACGAACATCAGTACTCCGTAGAGAGCCGCGGGGACGGCCATCACCTCGTCGCCGATCACCGAGACGCTGACGATGATGGCCAGCGTGGAGTTGTGGAGGCCGATCTCCATCGCCGAGGCGATCGACTGGCGGCGGCTGACCCGGAAGAGACGAGTCACGGCGTAGCCGATCGTCAGGCTCAGCGTGCAGAGCAGCAGGTCGATTCCGCCGAGCCTGCCCATGTTCGCTGCGAAGACGTCGAAGGACTGCGCGAGGGCGCCAACGGTCGCCAGCGCCAGCACCAACGCCGAGGCGATCTTGACGGGTTGACGCATGGCGTCTGCCCAGGCGCTGAACCGATGACGGGTCCAGACCCCGATGGCGACCGGGACCAGCACGATGGCCAGCACCTGAACGAACTTCCCGAACTGCAGACCGATCGAGGCCTCAGCTCCCAGGAATCCCCACGTCGCCAGCGCGACGACGATCGGCAGCGTGAACGCGGCCAGCAGGGAGTTGATCGCGGTCAGCGTGACGTTCAGCGCGACATCACCACCGGCGAGATGGCTGAACAGGTTTGCCGTGATGCCGCCCGGGGCGGCCACCAGGAGCATCACGCCCACCGCCAGCGCGCCCTGCAGATGAAACGCGAGAACCAGACCGGAACAGACCGCGGGGAGCACGACGATCTGGCAGGTCAACGCCACGGCCGCAGCCTTCGGGTACTTCAGTACCCGGGCGAAGTCGGCGACCGTCAATGTGAGACCCAGGCCGAACATCACCAACCCGAGAATGAGCGGCAGAAGCATTGTGAACATGAGTGACGCCATGGGTGACTCCTAGCTCGGGATCGGCGAACTCGGGGGCGGTCCAGGCGGGACGGTCGGGTCACTCCAGGCAGACGTTCGCCCGTTCCAGGACCCGGACGCCGTCCAATGCCGGCCATCCCCCTCGCGATCAGGAGTTGTTGACGCCGACGGCGCCGCCGCGGATATAGGGGACCGGTCCGGTGCCCTGCGCCGTCGACACGGTCTCGGTCCGGTGCTGAGCGGAAACGGCGTCCATGATCGAGTGGAAGGTGCCGTCCTCGTTGAAGTTGACTGCCGCGCCCTCGATCCAGGCCAGGGCGATGGTGTCCTCGGTGTTGTCCTCGGGGCAGTAGAAGGTGTGCACCGAGCCGCCGGGCTCGTACAGGTAGGAGCCCGCGGTCTGCGGCTGGTCGGGGTACTCGCTGTACAGCCAGCGGCCCTGGATCGTCCACACCTGAACCGGGCCGGTGTGGTAGTGCAGGGGCAGCTTGGCCCCGGGCGACAGGATGCCCAGGACGACCCACTCACCGCGCTCGGGGTCCAGGCGCAGCGGCTGGATGGAAACGCCAGGGGCGATGGCGTCCTTGAGAAGCGGGATCTGGTCGATGTTGACGGTCAGGAGCTCACCTTGCGGCAGGGCGACCAGCGGCAGCGGGGCACCGCTGCCGGTGGCGGCCACGCCGGGAGAGACGGATGCGGTCATGTTTCGGGCCTTTCGGTGCGAGTGCTGATCTTCCGGGACATGCGATCGTACGTATTTACGTACGCCAAGCCGTATTTCCGGATGGCAGGGACGCTAAGGTGATCCACGTCTCTCTGACAAGACGTGTGCACGGACTTTTCTCGGGAGGGCGGTGCTAACATCAGCCCATGCCCGTCCGCCCGCATCGCACGGTCGACCGAGTGATCGGGATCCTCGAAGCCGTCGCCCTGAGCCCGCGGGGCGTGACGCTGGCTGAGCTGGCAGCCACCTTGGACGCGGCGAAGAGCTCCGTTCAGGAGCTGACCAACGGCCTTCTCGCTCGCGGCTATCTCATCGAGGACGACCGCCGGTTCCACCTCGGACCAGGGCCCTTCATCCTCGCCGCACGCGCGAACAAGCTGGCCGCCCTTTCACTCGATCACAACTTCCTGGCCGAGTTGAGCAAGGCCCTCGGCTGCACCGTCCTCGCCGGGGTGCGCGTCGGGGACGCCCTCGTCTACACCGACCACGCCGGTCAGGAGTCACCGGGCCTGACCTTCGTCGCGCGCACCCACGCCCGCCGCCCCCTCTACACGACCGCTGCCGGTAAGACGCTGCTCGCCCATGTCCCCGACGAGGAGATGTACCGGCTCCTGGAGCTGGCCAGTGCGGAGCAGGCAGGAGAGGTCCGGCAGTTCCTCGCCGAGCTCCCCGAGATCCGCTCCCGCGGACTCGCCTTCAACCGCGGAGTCACGTTCAAGGACGCCTTTGCCGTGGCCACGCCCCTGTTGGCATCCGACGGCAGTCCGATAGCGGCTATCAGTGCAGCCGTCGACCCCGCAGACGCGGATCGTCTGGACGATGTCGGCGAAGAGCTGAAGAAGACGGTCGCCGCTCTCGGCCCCCAGTACGGGATCAACCGCGCCTGATCCCCTGCGCCGGCGAGCGGCTGGCCGTCGCCCTCCGGCGACGTCCGTTGCGTCGGCTCCGGCGTACGCCTCAACAGGCCATCACCAGGAGGAGGGCGGTGTCATCTGCACGATCGCCTGACGGCTGGGCGTGGGCGACAAGTGTGTCGGCGACCAGGTCCAGCGGGCCGGTGGCTTCGGAGAGGACTGCCGCCAAGTTGGTGAGGGCGGTGTCGTGGTCGGTGCCGGGGCTCTCGATGAGTCCGTCGGTATAGAGGACCAACAGGGTGCCCGGCGGCAGCGGGATGTCGGCGGTGGGGTACTCCGCCACGGGGTCGACCCCGAGCAGTGGGCCTGGGGGTGCTGCCAGGACATCGGTGTGCCGGTCGGGGTGACGCAGCAGGGGCGGGCAGTGACCGGCCGTGGCCAACTGGGCGGTGTGGTGGACCGGATCGATGTGCGCGTACAGACAGCTGGCACCACTTCGCACGGGCGGGCCCACTCGACCGAGCCGAGCCTCAGCTCCGGACCAAGCGCAGCGCCGGTCGGCCTCGCGCCCTGACCGGCGCACTCTTTTTCGACTTCGGGATCATCGAGCATGTCGCGCGACGCATCCGGATCCCGAGCTGAACGCACGCCCGATCGCGCAGGTGATCACCGCCACGGACTGAAGGTCGAACCTCGGCATCACCATCAGTACCGATACGCAGATGAGGGCCGCGATCTTAAAGGTCGCGGCCCTCATCTGCGCATCGTCTGTGATTGTGTCCGAGGGGCGAGTTGACCGCTGACGATACGGTCCTGGTGGCGCAAGGGGGGCTCTGGCCACAGGATCTCCCGAAGGGCCCCACTCCCCTCTCCCTGAGGCCAGGGCCTGACTCACTCACCAGTCGGCCGGAATGACGCGTTTATCGGCCCCATTTCTACGACTCCTATCGACCCCATCAGGGCATCGCGAACGGTCGCTCGCTGCACCCGTTGCCCACACCGATCGCCGATCTTGGCGGGACGACTCGTCTCGACATACGCCGGCACCATCACGCACCGCACCTGATGCGTCGCGGTGCGAGCGGAACAACCGTCGAGAACGGGCTGGGCGGAACCTTGAGGCCTTGACGGCGGCACCCTTCGACGATGTGCGCGACCACATCGGTCTTGCCCGTACCGGGCGGGCCCCACAGAAACGTCACCTCGCTGGCGAGGGCCTGCGACACCGCGAGACGTTGACGTGAATTCAACTGTTTGGAGGGCCAGTTGGCGATCCACTGCGCCGGATCGGGCTCCCGCCCCACCCGGGGACTGCCGAGTCCGACCATCCACCCCGCGCTCTCCAGACGTACAGGGTGGTTCGCCTCGCCGATGGTCGACAGACGTTCCACAAGGACTCTCCACGTCAAGGAGTCGTCCGCGCGCAGTTGCACCGGCCCCGGGCTCTGCCCAAAGTCGGCACTGGTGAGGACCCGGACCTTGTTCTCGGGCAGTCGGGTAACTTCTGCCTGGGTCCAGACTCCCCGCGATCTCGAGGGGCGCACCAACAATGGCCTGCCATCGAGGACTTGAGGCCAGCGTGTGAATCGGAACTCGTATTCGTGCTGACCTCGCGCCGTCGACAGTCTTCGACCACCGTTCAGAGAGGCCTTCGGCGCGTTTCCGCCGTCGCTGCGCAGTTCCGCATCGATCTCGATACGCGCTGCTCTCAGCAACTCGCCCACCGGGCTCGGATGCCCCTCGTGCGGCATAGATGATCCCCCGATCCCCCTGGGCGGCCGGGCAGCCTGCCTCGGCGAGAGACTACGACTGGGGCGTCGACCATATGACATATTCGGCCACCCCATTTGCAGACCCCGGGCGGGGATGGTATCGGTCAACAGAGAGAACTCCTCTCACCAAGGCTCCGCACCACGAACGTCATGTGCTGGATGTTGCCCACCTGATTCCACCTGGAGTGGTTGCCCGTGGGGACGGATCCGTGAGCCCGGTCGCGCAGCCACCGCTCACCCGCACCCGCCTCAGGACCGCGAAAGTCCGCGAGTCGGGCGAGGCATCGGGCGGCCTCCCGATTGGCGTCGTCGTACTGCCTCCCGTACGGCACCTTGTCCCCGTAGCGCAGTCGAGGAAGGTATACGCGCCCGCTGTGCCGGATCTCGTGCCAGGTCTCCCAGTCCGTACGCGGGGCCTCGTACGGGACGCCCTCCCGGAAGTCGTCCGGCGGTTCGGGGAAGTCGCCCGCCAGTACGGTCACGGCGCGCCAGAGGCGAGTGGAACCAGTGCGTCAAGGGCACGCAATGGCTCCTTGGCGGCGTCAGGCCGGTCGGTCAGGACGGTGCCGAGGTCGAGGAACAGGTCGGCGCGGTGGCCCGCGGGCAGCCGGTCGAGCAGCGCGTCGACGTCCGCGGCCGCGGGGTCGCTCCACTCACCGGGGAGCCGTACGCGGATACCCGAGCCGCTCTCATGCCGTCGAGCCACGGCGAGAGCGAGGGACTGCTGTCCGCCGGGGCGTCCGGGGCCGGTGACGGGGCACAGGTTGCGGTGATCCCACCACTCAGAGGACGTTCTGAGCTGCTTTGCCCGATTCGGCTATTGGTCCGGGTCAGGAGGACTGGTGGGCTGGGGAGTCCGGGTGGGGCCGCATCAGTAGCAGGTCCTCGCCCCAGGCGACGAACGCCGCGAAATCCAGCGTCACGCCAGGTCCTTGCGCATCAGCGTGCACATCGTCTCGCACCGCTGGAGCGAGCCGTCCTCGGCCTCCACGTCCCAGGAGTCGAGCTCGCGGCCGAAGGCCTGGCAGCCCAGGCGTTCGTAGAGGGCGCGGGCGCGCGGGTTGCTCTCCTCGACGCCGAGTTCGGCGCGGGTCAGGCCCCGGGCGCCGATCCACTGCTCGGCGGAGCGGATCAGCAGCGTGCCGATCCGGCAGGACTGCAGGGCCGGGTGGACACCGAGTTGCCAGAGCGTGCCGGCGCCGGGCGTGACCGTGTAGTCGATGCCGCCGACCGCCACCGGGAGCCCGACCGGCGTGCACACCTGCTCGGCGCGGTGGAGGGAACGACCCTGCTGATCGACGGAGCGGCAGGCGGCGTCGGGAGCATCGCCGTACAACTGGCGGTGGCGCGCGGGGCCCGCCGTCATCGGAACGGCCCGCCCCGAGAGCCAGGCGTTCGTCTCCGGTCTCGGCGCGGCACCTGTCAGCTACGGTCCGGGCCTGGTCGCGCGGCTGCGTGCGCTCGGCGTCGCGTGGGTAGACCTGGCACTCGACGTCGCCGGAGCGGGCTCGCTGGATGAACTCGTCACCATCACCGGCGCGGCGGCGACAGTGGTGAGGTGATCGGCGAGTGTCGGCACGGCAGTACCGACACCCGCCGGGCCCTGGTTCGGACGGCATCCCACCCAGTGGGGCCGGTAAGTTCTCAGCGCTTGCCGTGGGCTTCGACCGAGAGCGGCTCCCAGCTGCGCCAGGTCTCCAGCCGCGTCCGGTACTCGGCGGTCGCGGTGGCGAGTGGTCCGTCACCGAGGAAGACCCGCAGCGGCGGCTCGGCCTCGTCGACGAGCCGGAGCACGGCGGCCCGGGTGGCAGCCGGGTGGCCGAGCGTCCCGTGGCGCCGCCGCCTGGCCTGCTGAACGTGCGTCAGGAGCTCGGTGTACGCCGGGTGGGGCGTCGCGGTGCGCACGGACGGGCCGCCGAAGTCGGTGGCGTACGCGGCGGGTTCGATCAGCGTGACCTTGATGCCGAACAGTGCGACTTCCTGAGCCAGCGACTGGCTGAGGCCTTCCAGGGCCCATTTCGAGGCGGCGTACATGCCGGTGTTGGGGAAGGCGCAGACGCCGCTGATCGAGCTGACCTGCAGGATGTGTCCCGAGCCCTGCGCGCGCAGGAGGGGCAGCGCGGCCTGCGTGACCCAGAGGGCGCCGAACAGGTTGGTGTCCAGCTGGTCGCGGGCTTCGGACTCGCTGATTTCCTCGATCATGCCGAACTGCCCGTAGCCGGCGTTGTTGACGACGACGTCGAGCCGGCCGAAGTGCTCGTGCGCCGCCCGCACGGCCGCGGAAGCGGCGGCGCGGTCGATGACGTCGAGCCGCTGCGGGAGGACCAGGTCGCCGTACGCCGCGGCGAGGTGGGCGAGTGCGGCGGTGTCCCGGGCCGTCGCGGCCACCCGGTCGCCGCGTTCGAGGGCGGCGGTCGCCCACTCGCGCCCGACGCCCCTTGCGGCGCCGGTGATGAACCAGATCTTGCTCATGCGTGCTCCAGTTACAGGTGGTGTGCCGGCTCGGGCAGGCCTGCGCCGGTGTCTGGCGGCGCGGATGAATGGCGGCGGTGGGCGGGGCCGGCCGGCTTCGGCGTGTCAGGCGACATCCGCCATGTGCGCGGCCTCGGCCGCCCGTACGACGTCCGCCGACGCCTGGGTGCGCGCCGTCCACTGGCCGTGGGCCCACATCAGCAGGCCGGCCAGCGGCAGCACCGTCCCGAAGGTACAGACGCCGGACCATCCGTAGGCGGTGTGCAGTGCGCCGGCGACGGCGGAGGAGGTGGCGCCGCCGGCGAAGACGGTAGTCATGAAGACGGTGTTGATCCGGGCTCGGGCATCGGCGCGCAGGGCGTAGATCTCGGCCTGGCTCAGCACCTGGTGGCACTGCACGGCGAAGTCCAGCAGCACCGCGGCAACGGCGAGCAGCGGCACGCTGCCGTGCCCGAGCGCGGCGAGCACGAACGCGCACGAGGCGAGCAGCAGTGCGACGCCGCTGGCGGTTCGGCCGTGCCCACGATCGGCGATCCGCCCGGCGACCGGCGCGGCGGCAGCACCGCCGGCACCGACCAGCGCGAACAGGGCGATCTGGACCTGGCCGAAGTGGTGCTCGTCGATGAGCTCGTAGGCGATGGTCGTCCAGAACGTGGTGAACGCGCCGAACATCGTCGCCTGGCACAGGGCCCGGCGACGTAGCACGGGCTCGCTGCGCACCAGCCCGCCCAGGCTGGCCAACAGCGCGACGTAGCCGGCCGCGTGGTCCGGCGCGCGCTGCGGCAGCAGCCGGCGCAGTACGACGGCGAGGGCGAGCATCACGACCGCGGAGATCACGTAGATCGCACGCCAACCGAGCAGGTCAGCGACCAGGCTCGACACCGTCCGCGCGAGCAGGATGCCGGTCAGCAGACCGCTCATGACCCGGCCGACGACCTTGCCACGCTGGTCGGCTGGGGCCAGGTGAGCCGCCAACGGCACGAGGACCTGCGCGACCACGGACGTGGTCCCCACCAGCACCGAGACGGCGAGGAACATCCCGAACACCGGGCTCGCTGCGGCGAGCAGCAGCGCGGTCGCCGTCACGAGCAGCGTCCGCGTCGCGAGCCTGCGGTTCTCGACCAGGTCGCCGAGCGGCAGCACGAACAGCAGGCCGAGGGCGTACCCGGTCTGGGTCAGTGTCACCACGGTCGTGGCCGCGCCCTGGCTGACGTCGAAGGAGCGGGCGACGAGGTCGAGCAGCGGCTGCGCGTAGTAGAGGTTGGCGACGGTCAGCCCGCAGGCCACCGCCAGTACCAGGGTCAGTGCGGGATTCATCCGCCGCGGTGCGGCCTTCTCGGGCACACCCACCAACTGACGCATATCTGTTCACCTTCCGGACGTTGTTCCGGAAGCAACGCTAGGAAGGCGGCGGCCGACGAAGAAGGGTGTGTTGCACCCCCTCCCAGCCAGGGTGCGACACACCCAGGCTCTCCCCCTGAAGTCGGCGGTACCGTTGCGGGTATGACGAGGGCTAACGAGCTCGGCAACTTCCTGCGCGCCCGTCGCGACCTGGTCTCGCCGGAGCGGGCGGGCCTGCCGTCGCACACCTCCCGCCGGGTCAAGGGCCTGCGACGGGAGGAGGTCGCGCTGCTCGCCGGGGTCAGCACCGACTACTACACCCGCCTCGAGCAGGGCCGCGAACGGCATCCCTCGGAGCAGGTGCTCGGTGCCGTCGCCCGCGCCCTGCACCTCGACGACGACGCCGCCGCGCACCTGTTCCGGCTGGCCCAGCCCGCGCCGCGAACCGCCGCCGGCCCGGTGACCACCGTCAGCCCCGAGCTGCGGCGGCTGATGGACCACTTCCTGGACCTGCCGGCCTGCATCGTCGGCCCGGCACTGGACATCCTGGCCGCCAACCACTCCGCCGGGCAGCTCTTCAGCGGCTTCGCCCGGATGGACAACCAGCTGCGAATGCTGTTCCTCGACCCGGCCGGCCGCCGGTTCTACCGGGACTGGGACCGTGCCGCCCGCAGCCTGGTCAGCAGCCTACGCGCGCAGGCTGCCCCCTTTCCTGATGACCCGCGCGTCGCCCAGGTCATCGGTGAACTCTCGTTGCGCAGTCCGGCCTTCGCCGAGCTGTGGGCCCGGTACGACGTCCGGCCGTGCACCAGCGACGACAAACCGCTGTGGCACCCGCAGGTCGGCGAGATGTACCTGCACTACGAGGCGTTCACCGTCGCCAGCGCCCCCGGCCAGCGACTGCTGGTCTACTCGGCTGAACCCGGCACCCCCAGCGCCGACGCCCTCGTCCTGCTGCGCACTCTCGCCGACGACCCCCGCCCCGGCCGGCCCGCACGAGCGGCAGCCAAGGCATCCACCGCGCGCACAACCTGATGACGGGGGGGAAGGCTCCTCGCCTGAACTGCGGCCGGTCGGCCCGGAGCCCCCGGTCGCCATCGATCCCCGGGGCTGACGCATCGGGTGGTCCTCCGGCTCAGTCGTCGCTCCCCGGAGAGAACGCCGCAGCAACGTCAGCGTTACCCGCCGAGGCCGGCCGCCCTCGGCACGTCCGGTCACCCGGACAGCAGCCGGTGAAGACACCGGCCCTCGTCCGGGAGTCCCAGGGGGTGAGAACACCGAACAATGCGACGACGGATCTCGGCGCGATGGTCGGCCGTTCGGCTGCGCGGCCTTCCAACCGCGGTAGTGGAGATCGATTGCGTCGGTGATGGAGGCGTGGCTGGGGCGCCAGCCGAGCACGCGGCGTACCTTGGCGCTGGTGACGAGCTCGTCTTGGTCGGCGGCCGTCTGCATCATGCCGCCGTCCTCTACGGGGGCCAGGGCGATCTCGCCGGCGTGGCCGGCGGCGCGGACGGCCGCGGTCTGGACGTCCAGGGCGCGCAGGCGCTGCTCGTTGGCGATGATCGGCGTCGGTGAGGTAGGTGATCAGGACGCCGATCGTCCAGTCGTCGAGGTCGGTCGGGAAGCCCTGGTCGTGCCAGTGTGGCCTGTCCTGATCTCCGGCACATGGGCGATGACTGTCCGCTTGGGCGTGGGATCTTTTGACGCCGCTGCCGTCCGGGCGTGGTTCTCCCAGGACGCGAGCAGTTGGTCGACGGCGGCGCGGGCCTGGGCGTAGCCCTTGCGGTCGGGTCGGATGCCGTGGGTGGGACATCCGTGTCCTCGACAACGGCCGGGGCATCCCGCCGCAGGACCGGCAGCGGGTGATGGAGATGTTCACCCGCCTGCACCGCGACGTCGAGGGCTCCGGCTTGGGACTGGCCACCTGCCCGCGCATCGCCACCGCCCACGGCGGCGCCCTGCGTCTGGAGGAGACCCCCCGGGGGCGGCACCACCGCCGTCTTCCACCTGCCCACCAAGGCCGACACCGACCCGCGCGACGGATGGCACGAAACGCAAGCCCCGCCCCTGAGATGACCGCGCGCCGTCCCGCGGGAAAGGAACGCCCTCCATGGCCTCCCCACGCTTGCCCGCACATCTCGCGGACCAGGCAGCCGAGGCGGTCCGAACACTCAACGGCTCCTTGATCATGACGAACGGGATGCAGCCGGCCGACATCTAGGACACGATCGTGGCCCTTGAGCGGGTGGCTTTCGCCCTGCCGCAGGCCGCATCGCACCTGCGGGACCACCTCGACAGGCTCGACGGCGAAGACCGCTCAACCTGTCGAAAACACCCGTCACGTAGTCGAGCCCAGCGCGGCAGCCCGAAGACCCGTGAGCAGCGATGGCAGCGGTTCGCCGTTGTTCGGGTCCGGGGTGAACATCATGATGGCGCTGATCAGGATCCGTGCCATGTCGTCGACCGTGCGCAGGTCGGCGGGGCCGGCGCAGCTGGCCGTCCACAGTTTCATCGCCTCGATGACGACCGTGACCATGCGTACCCCGGTGTCGGCCTGCATCCGGTTGACGGCGGCGTCGACCTCGGCCTCGGACATACGGTCGTGGACGCCGCTCTTCCGCCCGGAAGGGCCGCTTGAGTGCTGCGGCCATCAAGATGCGTGAGGTCCGTAGATCTGTTGTGCTCACCGTGCCACGCGCAGGCTGTCACCCGGCGGACTGATGGGTGCGGTTGGCTGTGGCGTGCACGGAGCCGAGCAGGCTGAGTGCCTCGGCGCTGGGGCTGCCGTGTTCGGCATGGTAGATGATCAACTGCTGGCCGGGGGCGTCCCGCACGTCGAATGCGTGGTGGGTGAGGGTCAGGCCGCCGACGTCCGGGTGGTGGAAGTGCTTGTTTTCCCGGGTCTTGCCGCGCACGGTGTGGGTGTTCCACAGCCGGGCGAAGTCCGTGCTGCGCGTGCTGAGTTCGCCTACGAGAGCTCGTAGGCGTGGACTGCCCGGATCGGCGCCGGACGCCTGGCGCAGGTGCCCCACCACCGTCTCGGCTGTCCGGTCCCACCGGGGATGGAACGGCCGGCCTGCCGGGTCGAGGAAGACCATGCGAGCCAGGTTGTCCGTCGGTTCAAAGGGGGAGTACAGCGCCTCGGCCAGGGCGTTGGCGGCCAGGATGTCCAGGATCGGGTTGATGACGAACGCCGGAGTGCTGGGGTAGCCGTCCAGCAGGACGCGCAGGGCAGGGGCGACCTGGTCGGTGGCGGCGACGGGCCGCTGGGACGGCGCGGTTCCGGACCGTTGGTGAAGGTGCGCCTGGGCGTCTGTGTCCAGCAGCAGCGCGCGGCTGAGCGCATCCACCACCTGCGCGGACGGGTGGCGTTCGCGGCCCTGTTCCAGCCGGGTGTAGTAGTCCGCGTTCACCCCTGCCAGTACGGCGACCTCTTCGCGGCGCAGCCCGGCCACCCTTCGCACGCCGTGGCTCGGCATCCCGACCTCGTCTGGCCGCACGGCCGCACGGCGCGCCCGCAGGAACTCACCCAGCTGGTTGTCGGTCATGTGCCCAGGCTAGGCCGCGGGCCTGGTGTGCTGCCTGGGTGTACCGCACCCAGGCAGCACACGGCCTGGGCCGTCTGGAACACCTCGCCCAGACTCGGTGCCCTACCAAGAGAAGGGGCAGTCATGCCGGACCAGACAGTCAAGGTCGTAGCGATCACCGGTGCCAGCAGCGGGATCGGCGAGGCGACCGCCCGCCGGCTCGCCGCCGACGGCCACCGCCTGTTCCTGGGAGCACGGCGCACCGATCGCCTGGACCAGCTCGTCACGGAGATCACCGCCACGGGCGGCACGGCGGCGACCCAGCGCCTGGACGTCACCGAGGCCGCCGATGTCCAGGACTTCGTGGCAGCGGCCGAAGAGCGCTACGGCCGCGTGGACGTGATGGTCAACAACGCCGGGGTGATGCCGCTGTCGCCGCTGGAGGCGCTCAGGACGGAGGAGTGGAACCGCATGATCGACGTGAACATGCGGGGTGTCCTGCACGGCATCTCCGCCGCCTTGCCCGTGATGCGCCCGCATGGCGGCGGGCACATCGTGAACATCGCCTCCGTCGGGGCGCACGAGGTCTCTCCCACCGCGGCCGTCTACTGCGCCACCAAGTTCGCGGTCCGTGCGATCTCGGAGGGCCTGCGTCAGGAGTCCGCCGGTGACATTCGGGTCACGCTGGTCTCACCGGGCGTCACGGAGTCCGAACTCGCCGACGGCATCGCGGACCCGGCCGCCCGGGCGGCCATGCGGGCCTACCGCGCCGTGGCCCTGCCGGCCTCCGCAATCGCGGACGCGGTCGCCTATGCGATCTCCCAGCCGCCGCACGTCGACGTCAACGAGATCGTCGTACGACCTGCAGCGAGCGCCCAGTGACGGAAGGAACCGGAATGCTGCACACCCACCCTCTTGACGACCTGGCGCGCAGAGTGCGGGACCTGGAGGACCGGGACGCCCTGCGCGCCCTCATGATCCGCGGTTGGCGGGCACTGGACCGCAAGGACTGGCGGACCTGGTCCGCGTGCTGGGCCGAAGACGCCGTGCTGGAGTTCGGGCCCTGGCAGCGAATCCAGGGAAGGGAGGCCATCCGCGCGAAGGTGCAGGAGGCCGAGTCGACTTACACGAGCATCCAGCACCACATCCTCAACATGCACGTAGACGCGGGCGACCGGGCAACCGGCATCGGATACATGTGGTTCGTCGCCGTCACCGCTCCTGGGAGAACTTCCGCCCCCTACTCCATGGGCGGCCCCTACGACTGGGAGTTCCGCCGGAACGGGAACGGCTGGCTCTTGACCCGGCAGCGGCTCGGGGTCTTGTGGCCCGATGGCGACGACACCCTGCGAGCCTTCGGGTGCGGGAGCGGGCCCGGCGATTGGAGGGCCCGTCCCTGGTGTCATCGACACCCAGTCCGTCCGCGTGCCGGCGGGGGTGCCGAAGGAGACGACGGGACTGGCTACGAACAAGAAGACGCCTGGCAGGAAGCGGGGACTGGCCGTCGATGTGCTGGGCCTGATCATCGGCGTGGTGGTCCTCGCTGCGAGCGCGCACGACAACGAGGCCCAGCGGGACAAGGACGCGGCGCAGAAGAAGCTCGACGCGCGCCCCGCCGTCCCCCGGAAGAAGCAATCCCCGCTCGACGCGCGACAGATCCGGAAGATCACGGAGAGTCTCGGAGACATTGCACGGCGCATCCGGACCGCCGCCGCCGAGAAAAGAGGCCCGCTCTACGACGCCCTGGGCATCTCCATCAGCTACGAACACGCAACGAGGACCGCGACCGTAAGGTCGAGGCCCTCGTCACCGTATCGCCAATCGTTGTGTCCGAGGGGCGAGTTGACCGCTGACGATACGGTCCTGGTGGCGCATGGGCGGCTCAGCCTTGGGATCCAGACGTGAGTCTTGCCCGTCATCGTGTCAGAGTTCTTGGCGAGCGCCGATCCTGCCTGTCTTCCGTCACCCGATAACAGGAACCCCGACCTCAACCTTGGAGGTCAGTACTCCTTCGTGATGGTTTCGACGACCGCCACGCACTCCACGTGGTGCGCCATCGGACAAAGGCAGGCCGTCCGGCACCGGCCCGGCCGAGTCCGGCGCCCAGCCCTCGAACACGACGGCTCCCGACGCGATGGTGCTCAGTTGTCCCTGTTCGACCTGCACAGGGGCATGCGCCACCAGGGCTTCCTCACCGCCACCGAAGGACCGGATCACTCCACGGTCGTGCGATAGCTTACCGAGCATGACTGAACTCGGACCTGCCGCCTGGCCACCTGCCCCGATACGGACCGAACGGCTCGTGCTCCGCGAGTCCGGGGCCCGGGACCGTGCGGCGTTCATCGAGCTGTTCGCGTCGCCGGAGGTGGGCGCCTACATCGGTGGCCCTCGACCGCGTGATGAGCTCGAACGCACGGTGCCCGAGGTGCCGGGGCGGCGCCCCGGTCTCTTCGTGATCGAACTCGACGGAGCGATGATCGGCATGATCACGCTCGATCGGCGCGACGCGGAGCGTCCGGGCCACGTCCGCCCGGATGCCGAAGAGGCCGAGCTGGGTTACATGTTCCTGCCGCAGGCGTGGGGTCGCGGGTACGCCGCCGAGGCGTGCGCGGCGGCACTCGACTGGTTCGCTGGCGTGCTTCCCGGCGAGCCGGTGGTGCTCTGCACGCAGACCGCCAACGACCGCGCCATGCGCCTCGCGGCGAAGCTGGGGTTCGTCGAGGTGGAGCGGTTCGAGGAATACGGTGCCGAGCAGTGGTTCGGCGTATGGCCCTCGCTCGCTCCGTCCGGTCGGCTCGGCACTCCCGGCGGTCTCTGATCCGGCTGGGTCGTCGACCGGTCCCCCGCAACAAGGCTCCTGCGCATACGAGTTGAGATGTCGGCATCTCCCTCGACGGCGCGGGAGCCTTGCCCGTCGCGGATGGCCGCGCCGACACCCGATCAGTGGCCGCGCCGGAGGGTGATGCGCAGCCCGCCGACCAATGGCAGCCGCCGGCGTCCAGACCGTGCTCACCGGCAGTGCGGATGCCGCGCATGAACGCCATCATGGAGCGCTGGGTCCAGACCTGCCGCCACGAACTCCTGGACCGCACCCTCATCTGGAACGAGCGCCACCAGCGCCATCCCCTCCGCCAGTTCGAGCAGCACCACAACACCCACCGACCCCATCAAGCGATGCACCAGGCCGCACCACTGCGCGCTGCCCCCGAACCAATCACCGATCCGGGGCGCATCTCCCGTCTCGACATACGCCGCCGAGACCGGCTCTCCGGAGTGATCCACGAGTACCGACACGCCGCCTGACCTGGTCGGACGAAATATTCGGCAGCCGCAGGGTCGGCACCGTCCGCCGCGAGTGAACCGACCGCCTACTCATCATGAACGAACGGCACCTGCGCACCGACCCGAACACCTACACCGACCACTACAACCGGCACCGCCCCCACCGATCCCCACACCAACGGTCTCCCCAAGCCTCGGAGACCAGCCAGACGGCACCTGTCATCCCCTTCGGTGGCCGCGTCCGCCGCACTCAACTACTCGGCGGCCCCATCAACGAGCACCAGCAAGCAGCCTGACGGCAGGAACACAAACGGCCGGATCATCAGCCCGGACCAGGGTTTTCACGCGGGTCACCCATACCGCTGCCCGGGAACCCGAGTGCCCCGGTTATCCCGATTTACCGACAGAGATCATGTTCATCTCGATGAATTCACTCGGTATTACGCTGTCGTGAGCCATGACTTCTGAATCCACCGCAGCTACCGACACCGACTGGTTTCGGGTGGCAATTCGAGCGGGCTTCGGCATCTCACCGGCAGAAGCGGACGCGGATTTCGCGGAGTTGCCGCGCTGCCGCGCCGCGGTCTGATTCCGGCCGGATCCACACACTTCCTCCGGTCGGTTCCGCGTCCACTCCCCCTCCTCGGCGCCGAACACACGCGTGCCAGGCCGGGCCTGTGGCACGTACGCGCGCGAGTCGGGGCGAGGTCGTGCCTATCCTTTGGTTGACGGGTGAAGATTGTGTATTAGGGTGAATGCGGTCCTGTCGATCGCCACCGAACGGCAGGACATCCCAGGGAGTTCCGCCCCGTTCGTTCCCAAGTTGCCTGTGTGCCAGTCAAGTTGATCCCTGGCGTCGTATCGAGACGGCGCCACAGCCGAATGGCGGACCCTTTCTGGGTGCTGGATGGGCATCCGGCACAGCGGAACCCCGTGCCGGTCATCGGCCTGTCCCCGGCAACCACGACCGGATGTGCAGCGGTCGCGGCGGTCCCCGCTCCCCACTGCTCTGACACTGAATTTCCCTCATGGTGATGACGATTCAATCTGAAGCGGGAGGCGCCCGGTGATATTCTCCCGTGCGTCGCGAGGACGCCGTGACGCACCGGATGCCACGGCGCAGTCACCGGAATCAGAAGCGCCTCCTGCCACTCCCTCGCCCCCGACGCCGAGTCCGCTGCCGGACCTCGTGCCGCTGACTGCGGAGGAAATCTCCCTGATGCGTGGGAGTGTGGCCGTGGTCGGCGCGTACGCAGCGGACATGACGGTGTATTTCTACGCCATTCTGTTCGCACGCTACCCCGAGGTGCGCGGGCTCTTCCCGGACAACCTGGACGTCCAGCGCGACCGGTTGCTGCGCGGGCTGCTGCAGATCGTCGACCTCGTCGACGACCCGGAGAACCTGATCCGGTTCTGCGGCCGGCTCGGTCGCGA
Organism: Streptomyces sp. NPDC002076; assembly: GCF_053593835.1. Taxonomy (NCBI): domain Bacteria; kingdom Bacillati; phylum Actinomycetota; class Actinomycetes; order Kitasatosporales; family Streptomycetaceae; genus Streptomyces; species Streptomyces sp. NPDC002076. Next base: position 41,947 of record NZ_JBSFDI010000021.1, on the reverse strand, counting down.
CCACCGCAAGTTCGGGGCGCTGAACGGCCACTACCCCGCGGTGGGCGAGTGCCTGCTTGCATCCCTGGCCCGCTACGCCGGCCCGGCGTGGAGCCCGGAGCTGGCCGCCGCATGGACGCACGGATACGGCGTCGTCGCGCAGGTGATGATGCACGCCGCGGAAGAGGACGCCCGCACGGCGCCCGCGGTGTGGGAGGCGGAGATCATCCACCACCTGCACCGCGGCCATGGCATCGCGGAAATCACCGTGCGGCCCGACGCGCCCTACCCGTACACGGCAGGCCAGTACGCGAGCGTCGAGACGCCCTGGCACCCCAAGACGTGGCGCTACTACTCGCCCGCGCACGCGCCGCGACCGGACAACACCGTGACCTTCCACGTGCGTGCGGTCGCCCAGGGCCAGGTCAGCCAAGGCCTGGTCTACAGCGCCAAGCCCGGGGACGTGGTGCGGCTCGGACCCACTCAGGGCGACATGACGCTCGACCCGCGCAGCGACCGGGATCTGGTGTGCGTGGCCGGCGGGACCGGCATGGCCCCCATCAAGGCCCTGGTCGAGGACGCGGCCCGCACCGGGGCAGAGCGCTACGTCGACGTCTTCGTCGGCGCTCGGACCGCCGAGGAGCTCTACGGCCTGGACGACATGCTCAGGATGTCCCAGCGGCACCACTGGCTCTCTGTGCGGGCCGCGGTGTCGCACGAGCGCATTGCGGGGCTGGAGGGTAGCCTGCCGCGGGTGCTGAACGAGTTCGGGCCGTGGTACCGGCACGAGGCGTTCCTCTCCGGCCCGGTGGACATGGTCACGCAGGCCAGCGCCACCCTGGCCCGGCAGGGCATCCCGCAGGAGCGGATCCATTTCGACCCCTTCGACGTGCCCGCACTCGACGCCGCGTTACTGCCCCGGAAATTGCGGGAACCGCCCGAGGACTGAGCGTCCGGCCGACCCGGCCCCGGCTGTGCGGCCACTCGCCTGTCGCGCCCGCCTGCCGGACTCGGCATCGCCCCGTCCGCTCCCGGCCGTGCGGCCGCCGTACCACCGCCGGCGCGCCGGGCTCGTGTGAGCACCAGACCCCGAGCAGGAGAGAATCCGATGCAACTCCCCCCTTCGTCCGGCCCGGCTCCGCGCCGCCCATCGGCGCACGAGGCCGTCCTGGCGGCCGCCGAGGTGTTCATCCGGCAGTACGCCGCCGAGAACCCGGGCGACGGCGACCCGCGTCGGCGGCTCGCGGAGGTCACCGCGGAGGTGGAGCGCTTCGGCACGTACGAACACACTGCGGCGGAGGTGGCGTACGGCGCGCGGGTGGCCTGGCGCAACGCGGCGCGCTGCATAGGCCGGCTCTACTGGAACAATCTGATCGTGCGGGACCTGCGGCACGTCACGCATCCCGACGACATCGCCAGTGAGTGCTTCGAGCATCTGCGGATCGCGACCAACGGAGGCCGTATCCGGCCGGTCATCAGCGTCTTCGCCCCCGATCGCCCCGGCCGTCCCGCCGCCACGCTGCTGGGCGAGCAGTTGGTGCGCTACTCGGACGACCCGCGCAGCACCCACCGGGTGGCGCTGGCCCGGGACTTGGGCTGGAAAGGCGGTGAAACACCCTTCGAGATACTGCCGTTGCTGGTGCAGCCCGGCTCCGGCCTGACTCCGGAGTTTTACGAGGTGCCCGAGGACGCCGTGCTGGAGGTGCCGTTGACGCATCCGCGCCATCCCGGGTTCGCCGCCCTCGGTCTGCGCTGGTACGCGGTGCCGGCCGTCAGCGACATGTCGCTGGAGATCGGCGGGGTCACGTACCCGGCCGCGCCCTTCAACGGCTGGTACATGGGCACCGAGATCGGCTCGCGCAACCTCGCCGACACCGACCGCTACAACCTGCTGCCCACCGTCGCCAAGCTGTTCGGCCTCGACACCCGCAACGAGCGCACCCTGTGGCGCGACCGCGCCCTGGTCGAGCTCAACCTGGCGGTCCTGCATTCTTACGAGCAGGCGGGGGTGAGCATGGCCGACCACCACACGGAGTCGCGGCGGTTCCTCGCGCACGTGGACCGCGAGAGGCGGCACGGGCGCCCGGTGCCGACCGACTGGAGCTGGATCGTCCCGCCCCTGTCCGGAGGGGCGACCGCGGTGTTCCACCGCTACTACGACCCCGAGGATCCCGAGCTACGGCCGGCCTTCGTGCACCGGACCGCAGAGGTGCCGCAGGGGTGCCCTTACGGCGCAGCCTGAGAGGGCGCTTGAAGTAGGCAGATTGCCCTTGATGCCCTAGTAGGACTCCGTTAGGTCTGTCTTGATCTTGGTGTGGTCCTGCTGGGCAGAGGTCGGTGGCAGGTGGTGCAGACGCCGGTCCAGCAGTTCAGCAGGTCCTGGAGGGTGTCGAGGATCTGGTAGAGGGTGAGTCCGCTGTGTCGGCTTTTGGGGCCAGCCGCTGCTCGGTGAGGAAGGCGTGGGCGGCGGTGACCAGGGTGGCGTGGTGGTGCCAGCCGTTCCAGGAGCGGCCTTCGAAGTGGTCCAGGCCCAGGCCGTGCTTGAGTTCGCGGTAATCGTGCTCGATGCGCCAGCGGATCTTCGCCAGGCGGACCAGCTCCGGGATCGGGGTGCCGTCGGGCAGGTCGGACAGCCATAAGCGGGTCGGCTTGTCCTCGCCGTCGGGCCATTCGGCCAGCAACCACACCTCGGGCACGACGCCGTCCCACCGGCCGTGCTCGGCCACCGCGGCTGCCTGAGCCAGCCGACGCGGACGCACACCAGCCGGCCGGACCTGCACCGCAAGGGAGCGGGAGGTCATCGGGGAGCGGGAGCCTTCCCGCCAGGTCACCTCCGCGAAGGCCTCCCGTCCTGCGGCCGCGGCCAGTTCCGCCACCGGCGGCCGGCGGCCGGTGGTAGCGGGGCACCGGCCGCCGGCCGTTGCCGGACCAGGCCGGGGCGGCGGGCACCGCGTCATGCGGCTGGACGGTCAGATCGCCGCGGATGCCGACCACGTAACGGATCTCCCGCTCGGCCAGCGCGGCGCGGAAGTCCGCGTTCTGGCCGTAGCCGGCGTCCGCCACCACGAGCGGCGGCACCAGCTGCCAGGTGGCCAGTTCGCCCAGGGCGTCCAGTGCCAGACGCCACTTCTCCCGGTGTCCGACGTCCTTGGGGACGCCGGTCCGCCTTCGTCGGACGCCGTCATCCGCCCACTGCGGTGGCAGGAACAGCCGCCAGTTCAGCGGGCACGACGCCGTGTCGGAGACCGCGTGGACACTGACCGCGCCCTGGCAGTTGGCCTGCTTGCCCAGCGCACCGCAGTACTGGTGGGCGACACCGACCGACATCCTGCCGTCCTTGGGGAACGACACGTCATCCACCGCCCAGGCGTCCGCGCCGACCTGCGGCACCATCCGCTCGGCGATCCGCCGACGCACCGGAACCGGATCCCACGTGGACTGGTTCACGAACTGCTGCAGGTTCTGCTCGTTGCCATCCGGAAGCCGCGAGGCCATGGCCTGGATGGACTTGCGGCGGCCGTCCGTCATCAGTCCCCGCAGATAGCAGTCGCTCTTGGCCCGCTGGTCCTTGCGCGGTATCGAGGCGAACACGTCGGCCACGAATAGCGCCAACTCCGCCCGAACACGATTGACTTCATGTGCGTCCACACAGTCCTCATGCCCCTGAACACTGCAGGCAGACAGACCCAACGGAGTCCTAAGCTCGTAACACAATCTTGTGGACGTGCGCTGGTGGGGCGTGTCCTGTAAGAGGATTCCGCCGTTCGTGAGGTGTGGGGAACCGACCGTGGATCGTGGACGACGACTTGTGGACGCTGATCGAGCCTTTGCTGCCTTCCTGGACCAAGAAGGCACCCGGTCCGAAGCCCGTGGATGACCGGCTGTGCCTGCAGGGCATCCTGTACGTGCTCTACAACGACATCAGCTGGCAACTGCTGCCGCGGGAGCTCGGGTTCGGCTCCGGACAGACGTGCTGGCGCCGGCTGGGCGATCATCAGCCCCGGTCTCTTCGATGCCGCCCGCACCGTGCGCACACAGCGCGCCCGCAACCAGGGGCGGCAGGAGCGCGCCGGCAAGCAGGGCGCGCGCCCCTACGCCCTGCGCGGCCGGGTCCGGTGCAGCCTGTGCGGGCGCAAGATGCAGCCCGCCACCATCCGCAGCCGCGTCTACTACCGCTGCGAGTTCATAGAGGAAGAAGCCGCCCAGGAAGAAGCCGCCCTCTACCCCGACCTCACCCACCCGCGCACCGTCTACCTGCGCGAAGACATCGTGTGCCAGGCCCTGGACCGGTCGATCGCCCGGGCTTTCGCTCCGGACCGTCTCTCCGCCACCATCGAAGCCCTCACCCACGCCAGCGCCGCAGCGAGCACCGCAGAGCCCCAGACCCCCGAGCAGACCCAAGCACGCCAGGCGATCAAGGACTGCGAGCGGCGCCTCGCCCGCTACCAGGCAGCCCTCGACGCCGGAGCCGACCCCGCCGTCGTCACCCAGTGGATCAACGAGGCCCAGCGGGACAACGACGCGGCGCAGAAGAAGCTCGACGCGCACCCCGCCGTCACCCGGAAGAAGCAACCCCCGCTCGACGCGCAACAGATCCGGCGGATCACTGAGAGTCTCGGAGATATTGCACAGCGCATCCAGACTGCCGCCGTGGAGAAGAAAGGCCCGCTCTACGACGCCCTGGGCATCACCATCAGCTACGAACACGCAACGAGGACCGCGACCGTAAGGTCGAGGCCCTCGTCACCGTATCGTCAAGCGTTGTGTCCGAGGGGCGAGTTTACGGCTGACGATACGGTTGTGGTAGCACAAGGGCGGCTCGGCCTACGGAACTGGACATGACGCGAACGACTCGTACATTCGCCGGACCTCGGTTGGCCTCAAGCACGATGAATGTCCGGGTTGTCTCACGTGGGCGTCGGCAGAATAGGCACCTTGGTCGTCGCGGCGGGCGGGATCCAGATCCCGGATCCACGCCTGGCCTGCCCTGCTCCACCAACCCCCCTCACCCTGCTGCGGCTAGAGATCTTCAACGGTGCGGATTACGTAGAGTCGTGACGGCTGTCGTGGGCTGCGCTATGCCGGGAGGATGAGGTATCCCGATGGCGGCGGCTTGACGGCTGAGGAAAGGGCTCGGCGTGAGCAAGTCCGGCTCGCGGCCGCCGATCTGATCGAGGCCGGGGCCAGTGACCGGGAGGTGGCCCGGCGGTTCAGGGTGACCCGGATGTCGGCGAACCGCTGGCGGGGGGCGTTGGCCTCGGGAGGTCGGCAGGCCCTGGCCTCCAAGGGCCCCGGCGGGGCCCGCTGGAGGCTCGACTCAGGTCAACTGCGCGTACTGGAGACGGTGTTGAATGCCGGTCCGGCCGCCTCCGGCTGGCCTGACCAGTGCTGGACGCTGGCGCGGATCGCCGAGGTCGTGCGCCGCCGGTTCGGTGTCGAGTACACCCTGGCTGGGCTGGACCTGCTGCTGCACCGCATCGGCTGGAGTGTTCAGGTCCCCTCCCGCAAGGCCGCCGAGCGGGACGAGGCGAAGATCGCCGCCTGGAAGGACGAGCAGTGGCCCGTCATAAAAAGAGGGCGGCGGACTTGGGCGCCTGGCTCTGCTTCGAGTTGCGCCGTGAGGCGCTGTGTTTCGTGTGGAGGTGAGAGACCTTCACCGCTGACCTGTCGTAGCAGGGAGGTGGAGCTGAGGGCAGCCTGATCCGGGTGATGCCGGGGAGGGCGGAAGCGGCCCTGACAAAGCCGGGACGTGCCAGTACTGCCAGATGGTGCGGGTTCGGCGAGCGGGTCGGAGAGGAGTACGCGAGGAACCGGCGTCTTTACGTCTCTTAACGATGCCATCGGCTCGAACCTGGTGGATCTGGGCCGGAAGCGGTGCGCAACCGCCGCCGTTGGTGGTGGGAAACTTCTTGGCCGGTCTTTCGAAGCCGTCCAGAAGGCCACGAGGAAGGACTACGGCGTACTCGTGGCGATGCCGCAGGGACACAGTCGGGCTCCTACTTCGACGAGCGAAGCACAGTGAACACGGGAACCACCCGGTCTCAACTCCTTAGCGGCGGGCTGCCAGTTCGCCTCCGGGGATAGGCGCATCGACCGCCGAACGGGCCGGGTGGGGCGGAGCCGCCGTAGTACTCCGAGCCGGGGAGAGCCCGGAGCATGGGGAAGGGCGGCAGCGGTATCGGGAAGGGAAGGACGCTGCAATGCCGAAAGATGCATCGCCGAATGGCGGTGCCGCGCCGGATGCGGACCCCGTTGGTCCGCGTCAGCGGGTATCGGAGATGCAGGCCAAGCTTCACCGTTGGGCGGTGGCCGATCCCGGCCGCCGGTTCGACGATCTGTTCAATTTCGTGCACGACCCGGCGACGCTGCTTGTGGCGTTCGACCGGGTCGCCGGCAACCGGGGAGCCAACACTCTCGGCGTCGATGGCCTCACATCTGCCGACGTCGAGGAAAGGATCGGTATCCCCGGATTCCTGGATGACCTTCGTGTCCAGCTCAAACAAGGCACGTTCCGGCCGCTGCCGGTTCGGGAGCGCAAGATCCCCAAGCCGGGTGGGTCGGGAAAGGTGAGGCGACTGGGCATCCCAGTGATCGCCGACCGGGTCGTTCAGGCCGCGCTGAAGCTGGTGCTGGAGCCGATTTTCGAGGCCGACTTCAAGCCGGTCTCTTACGGGTTCCGGCCCAAGCGGCGAGCCCAGGACGCGATTGCCGAGATCCATTTCTATGGCACCCACGGCTACCGCTGGGTGCTGGACGCGGACATCGCGGCGTGCTTCGACGAGATCGATCACGCCGCGCTGATGGACCGGGTCCGGATGAGGATCAAGGACAAGAAGGTCCTGGCGCTGGTGAAGGCGTTCTTGAAGGCCGGGCTCCTGACGGAACTCGGCGAGCATCAAGACACCCTCACCGGCACGCCGCAAGGGGGCATCCTCTCTCCACTGCTGGCCAACATCGCCCTGTCTGTGCTCGATGAGTACCTGCACCGGGGATGGGAACCAGGCGGAGAGCTGTCCACCGACTATCGGCGAGGCCGACGCCGGGCTGGTGGCCTGCCGTCGTGGCGGCTGGTCCGCTATGCGGACGACTTTGTCGTCCTGGTCGACGGGACCAGGCAGGACACCGAGACACTGCGCGAGGAGATCGCCCAGGTGCTTGCTCCGATGGGACTGCGGCTGTCACCGGCAAAGACCCAAGTGGTGCACCTGAGCGAGGGGTTCGACTTCCTGGGGTTCCACATCCAGTGGCGCCGCAAGCGCGGAACGAACAAGTGGTACGTCTACACCTTCATCACCGACCGGCCTCTCCAGTCGGTGAAGGCAAAGATCCGTCACCTCACCCACAGAACGTCGCAGCAGGACCTCGCCGTGGTGCTGATCAATCTCAACCGGGTCACCCACGGCTGGGCCAACTACTTCAGGCATGCCGTCGCCAAGCACATCTTCAGCAAGCTGGACGACCTCGTCTGGTGGAGGCTCGTCCGGCTACTGAGGACACGGCATCACTGGAACTGGTCGGACGTCCGCAAACGGCTCACCACCGCCACCGGGCGGTGGCTGCCGATCAGTGCGGACGGGATCGAGTTGCGGAAGATCAGCGCGATCCCGGTCACCCGGTATCGCTACCGCGGCAACAAGATCCCCACCCCCTGGGCCCCTGCACCCACCTGACGGCAGAGACCGTGGAGAGCCCGTTGCCTAGTAATAGGCACGGCGGGTTCGGCGAGAGGTCCGGGGAAACGGACCGGGAGCAATCCCGGCACCGCGCCCCGGGCCTACTCAGCGACGAAGCCGGCCAGGGCCTGAGGCCGCCCAAGGGCCGCACCTGGGGCCGACGGGGTCACGCCCCGGTGGTGCGGGTCACCGCCGCGGGCACCAAACGTGTCTCGATGGCGGCGCTGATCTGCACCAAAGCCGGCCACCGGCCGCGGCTGATCTATTGCATCCACCTTGACCGCAGCCCCTCCAAAGGCCGCCGCAAGGGCTTCGCCGAGAGCGACTACGCCCGCCTGCTCGATGCCGCCCACCAGCAGCTCGGCGGCCCCGTCGTTCTTGTCTGGGACAACCTGAACACGCACGTCAGCCGTGCCATGCGTGAGCTGATCGCCGCCCGATTATGGCTGACCGTCTACCAGCTGCCGCCGTACGCTCCCAAGCTCAACCCTGTCGAGGGTGTGTGGTCGCACGTGAAGAGGTCGCTGGCCAACCTCACCAAACACGGCCTGGACCAGCTCACCGCGTTCGTGAAGACGAGGCTGAAACGCATGCAGTATCGGCCCCGCCTCATCGACGGTCTCATCGCCAAGACCGGGCTCGACTTCCAGCCGCCGTCACCTCAGCCGTTGAAGATCTCTAGCCGCGCACGAACGGGTTCTTCCTGCCGTTGACCGAGTCGATCAAAGTGACCAGGCAGAACGGGTCGGCGGTCGGGAAGACGTCAGGGTTGAGAGGTGGCCTCGTCGACACGCTCGTTGTTGATGTGCTTGCCCTTGGGTTGCCGCTCCTGGGCGTCTCGCCGACCCACGCGGTCGATCTCGCGCCATTCCGGCCGCAGCCCGGTCAGGTTCGTGGTGAGGAAGTACGCGGCCCCGCAGGCGACCAGCACCGGTGCAAGTCCGACGGAGGCCACGGCCGCCCCGGCGATCAGTCCACCGAGAGGGATACCGGCCCAGGCCAGCGAGTCACCAAGGGCGTTGACCCGGCCCAGCATTCGGCGTGGCACCCGCTCGAAGAGGACAGCCCCCAGCACCGGGTTCAGGAAGCCCGCCCCGAATCCACTGACGGCGAACACGGCCAGTACCGCCCCCATCGGTGCATCGGAAGCCAGGATCAGGAATCTCGGCGCCCCGGCCAACAGAAACCCGGTCAAGAACACCATCCGGCGTCGTAGCCGGTGCGCCGCCGCCGCAGCGACCAGACTCCCAGCGATCGCTGCGACTCCCAACACGCTGCCCATCAGGCCGATCGCAGTCGGCCCATTGCCGGAATCTTTGGCCCAGACGGGCATGAGCACCGTGGTGAACCCTGCGTCCAGCAGGTTGGTGACCCCGACCATGACGATGACGGTCAGCAGCAACAACTCGCCGCGCAGGAACGTGAAGCCTTCGCCGAATCGTCGCCAGTAACCCGGTTCCGTCCCTCCGGCCTTGGAGGGGGCTTCCTCGACCGTATGCCCCATCCAGCGGGGCAGCGCCAGTGCGATGATCACCGATCCGAGAGCAAAGCAGCCCGCGTTGACGACAAGTCCCGTCAGGGGGCCGAGCAGTGCCGCCAGGGAGCCGCCGGCCGCTGGTCCAATGGTGGAGGCGAGCCGCTCGGTCACGCCGGACAGACCGGTGGCCCGCCCCAGCGGCATCGAGCTGTACTCGGCCGCCTCCGGGACCATGACTTCCTTGGCCAGGTCGCCGGGGCCGCGCACCGCGCCGATCAGCGCGACCAGGGCCAGCAGGATCGGAAAGGACAGCAGGCCCAGGGCGTGGAACAGAGGAACCGCAGCGGCAGCGGTTGCACTGGCCAGATCCGTGGTCCAGGACACGGCTCGCGGGCCGATCCGGTCCACCAACGGCCCGCTGAACGCTTTGACCACCACGTAGGGAGCCATCTCGCAGAAGGTCACCAGTCCGGTCCGGGTGGCGCTGCCGGTCGTCACGAGAACGAACCAGGGCAGCGCGACGGACGAGATCCGAGTACCGGTCAGCGACACGGCCATGGCCGCCAGCACCCCGCCCAGCGGCCGTATGGACCGCTTGCCGGGTATGCCGTCGGTCTCCAGGACATCCTCCGTCACGACGTCTCCGTTCCTGCCCCTTGTCGAGACCTGGAGCGGGTGGCCGGCGGGGCGGGCGCACCCAGCTCGGGTGGGAGACGCGTGACCGGGGCGACCCGCTCGGCCCGCGCGGGGGCACTCGCCGCCGCCTGACACGGCTTCCTCCTCATGACGGGCTCCCGGTGGGCGGTCTGCGCTTTGGATGCTGGAAAGCTACGAGCCGCGACCCTTGCGCGTCGTCACCGACGGGTAGGCACTTGCCGTCTCCGCGGGTCCCCCGAGCGAGCTACCTGCCTGTCCTCTCCCGGGGGACGCAGCCCCCGCGGCAGGACGCTAGGCTTGCCGTGCAAGACCGTCCGGCCCGCGGTGCCGTGTGGTGCGGATACCGAACCGGTCGTGCCGAAAGGGCGGGCGGGCCGCGGACCACGGCCCGGTCCTGGTGCCGCTCAGGGCGGGACGTACGGGATCGTGGATGATGATGACGGAAGACCCAGCAGCGCGTGAACCATCGGGCTCGGTATCCCCTGCGTCAACGGCGCGTGGGCAGGACAGTGGCCTATCCGCAAGCGTGAACCCGGTGGCCGCCGCAGCCGCCCGGCTCCGCGTGCTGTCGCGGTGGTGGGGATCGCGCTCTGCTGCCACCAGGGACTGTGGGGTCGCGCTGGTCTTCACGGTGCTGTCGTTCGCGGCGCCGCTGTCGCGGTTCGGGGTGCAGTTCGGCGACCTTCCCACCCATGGCGCCTCGGTCCCGAGTGTGCTGCTGTCCCTGGGGCAGACCCTGCCGCTCGCGGTGCGCACCCGGTGGCCGGCTGCCTGCCTCACGGTGGTGGGGGCCTCGTTCGCGGCGTACGAGTGCCTGGGCTTCCCGCCGGCCTTCGGCAGCCTGGGGCTGTACGTCGCGCTGTACTCCGCGGGTGTCCACCAGGACCGCTTCCGGCGGGTCGTACCGCTGGCGGCGACGGGCGGGTACGTGGTCTTCGGCGTCGTCCTGCACGTGCTGGGCTCGCCCGAGGGCCTGACCGACTACCTGCTCTATTACATGGTCCTGGCGGTGGTGTGGGGCCTGGGTGTCCAGGTACGTGGGCGGCGGGCGCAGGAGGCCGAGCGACGGCGCCTGTCCGCGCAGATGGCCATCGCGGCGGAACGCAGCCGCCTGGCTGGGGAGCTGCACGACGTGGTGACCCACCATGTGACCGCGATGGTGGTGCAGGCAGGTGCCGCGCAGTACCTGACCGAGTCGCCAGACCGCCTCCACGAGGCCCTCGAAGCCATCAGCGGCACCGGCCGCCGCGCGCTGGCCGAGCTGCGGTTCCTGCTCGGCGTGCTGGAGGCGACCGGTGATGCGGCGCCACGGGAACGGACGCCGGTGCCGGGCCGGGTGCCTGATCTGGTGGAGCAGACACGAGCGAGCGGCCAGCCGATCGAGTTGGTCGAGGACGGAGAGCAGCCGGCCATGGCCACAGGTGCCCAGCTCACGGCGTATCGCGTCGTGCAGGAATCCCTGACGAACGCCGTGAAGTACGCCGCGGGCCGACGGACGCTGGTGCGGCTCGTGCACACCCCCGACTGGACGGACATCGAGATCACTACCGCCGGGACGGCCGACGGCGCTCCCGCGTCCACCGCCCCGCTGGGCGGCGGCCCGCACGTCTCGGGCGGCCGGGGCCTGACCGGGCTGCGGGAACGGGTGGAAATGCTGGGGGGCGAGTTCGCGGCTGGGCCCTGCCCGGAGGGCGGTTTCCGCGTGCACGCACGCATTCCCGCGGGAGGTGCCACGTGAGTGTTCCGCCCCCTGCGATCAGGGTGCTGGTCTGCGAAGACCAGGCCCTCGTGCGTGCCGGCTTCGTCACGATCCTCTCCGCCCAGCCCGACATGGAGGTCGTGGGCGAGGCCGTGGACGGCCGGGAGGCGATCCGGAGCACGCAGGAGCTGAAGCCGGACGTCGTCGTCATGGACATCCGTATGCCCCTGCTCGACGGAATCGAGGCCACACGCCGCCTGGCGGGGCCCGACTCCGTCAGCCCTGCCAGGATCCTCGTCGTGACGACCTTCAACGTCGACGAGTACGTGTACGAGGCCCTGCGCGCCGGCGCCAGCGGCTTCCTGCTGAAGGACGCCCCACCGCCCGAACTGATCAACGCGGTACGCGTCGTCGCCCGCGGCGAGTCCCTCCTGGCCCCCGCCGTCACCCGCACCTTGATCGGCCGCTTCGCCGAACGCGTACGCCCCTCCGCCGCCCCCGCGTCCCCCGAGCGCGAGCGCCTGAAGGTCCTCACCGCCCGCGAGCACGAGGTCCTACTCCTGATCAGTAAGGGCCTGTCGAACGCCGAGATCGCCACCGAGCTGGTCATCAGCCACGAGACCGTGAAGACCTACGTGTCCCGCATCCTCACCAAACTGGACCTCCGCGACCGCGTCCAGGCGGTGGTCCTGGCGTACCGGGCAGGGTTGGCGGGGGACGGCGACCGAGCCTGACGGCCCTGTGATGCCGGCGGTATCCGGACCATGGACCGGCTCGCCCGATCGGCATGCTCCCCACCCTGCGGCTTTCTGGTCCACCAGGACCGGGCGACCCACGTCGTTCCGGCCACCCGCGGAATGCCGGCACGAAGCAGGATGCCCGACAGCACCCTTCCGGTCGTCCGGACGCTTGCACCTCGGGTGATCCGCGCAGCGCGGCAAGCCGGCAGCAACGGCTCGCTCCGCGCCGACAGCTCATCCGATACGCCACACGGCGGCCGCTCCGTGCTCAGGGTCGGTGCAGGATCCCCCGAGCGAGCCACCTGATTTGTCCTCTCTGCGGTGACGCGCGCCACCGGTGGTCTCTTGTTGACTCGAATCGTGAACACAACGGCCGCACCAGGCCGGCCGACCAGCGAGCAGCTAAGGACAACGCCATGACGACGACACGCAGTTCCGCGAAGCACGGTTTCCCCAGAGGCCGCCGAATCGCCGCGGCTGTGTTGGTTTCCACGCTGGCAGGAGCCGCACTGGCCGCGTGTGGTGCCGACGCCAAGGGTGCACAGCCGGCCAAGGTCTCCGGCAAGAGCGCCGGCCGGACTGCGGGCGACGCCGGGATCATCTGGGGCAAGTGCCCGGCACTGGCCGAGGGACAAACCCGTGACCCCCACCTGGCCTGCGGGACGTTGGAGGTGCCCTTGGACTACCAGGACCCGGGCGGCACGAAGATCGACGTGGCGGTCTCCCGTCTGTCCACCGCAAAGCCCGGGAAGCGACGTGGTGTTCTGCTGCTGAATCCCGGTGGGCCGGCCCTGGGCGGTCTCGACATGCCCGAAGCCATGGCATCCACACTGCCGAAGTCCGTGCTGGAGCGCTACGACCTGATCGGTTTCGACCCGCGCGGCGTCGAACACAGCACCCCGCAGAGTTGCGGTCTGAAGGACCCCAGCGTGTCCGGGCTCTTCCCCTATCCCGCCGCGGACGGCTCGATCACCAAGAACGTGGCCCTCGCCAAGGCCGACGCCAAGCAGTGCGCCGACACGGTGGCCAAGAACCTGCAGTACTACAACACCGCCAACACCGCCCGCGACATGGATCGCATCCGTCAGGCGCTCGGTGAGCAGAAGATGTCCTACTGGGGCCAGTCCTACGGCACCTACCTCGGTGCCGTCTACCGCTCCCTCTTCCAGGACCACACCGACCGGATGATCCTGGAAGGCAACGTCGACCCCACCAAGGTCTGGGCCAACCAAGTCGCGGACACCTGGGGCAAGGGCATGGCCGACCGGTTCCCCGACGCCGCCCGCGTCGCCGCGGCGCAGAACAGCACCCTCAAGCTGGGCACGAACGTCGCGCAGGTGACCCACACCTACCTCACCCTCGCCGACCGGCTCGACCGCACGCCCGCAGCGATTCCCGGCGCATCAGTGTCGCTGGACGGGGCGCTGCTGCGGAACATGACCTACGCCCTGCTCCTGCACAACAACACCCTTCCCGTGCTCACCAAGTTCTGGAAAGCCGCCGACGACCTGACCCACGGCAGCACCACGGCCGCCGACACCGCGGTTCTCAAGGAGGTGTTCGCCGACACGCCGACGTCCCCGGGCATCCCCGCGGACAACCAGGCCACCATGTTCATGGCTCTCACCTGCGGCGACGCCGAATGGCCGCACGACGTCGACGGCTACGCCGCCCGCACCGCCGCCGACCGCGAGAAGTGGCCGCTCACCGCCGGCATGCCCGCCAACATCTGGGCATGCGCCTACTGGGACAAGCCGGCCGAGGCGACGGTCAAGGTAGTGCCCGGCGGCCCGAGCAACACCCTGATCCTGCAAAACCGCCGGGACAACGCCACCCCGTGGGAAAGCGGCGTCGGACTGCACAAGGCCCTCGGTGGCGGCTCCGCCTTCGTCGGCGTCGACAACGGCGGGCACTACGTCTACAACGAAGGCTCCGCCTGCGCCGACAAGGCCACCGTCGACTTCCTGACCACCGGCCACCTGCCGGACAAGGACGTCTACTGCACCGACGTCACCCGGAAGTAGCCTGCCGGAACGCGGTTTTCCCTGTCTGGCCCGTCCGGTTGGAGTCGCCTCGAGGCCACTGGTGCGCGCAACCAGCCGTTCCGCCCAAGTGTCTGCGCGCTGAGCAAGGTGGTGAGCGCCGCGCCCAACGCGAGGGCGCCTGGCAAATCGGGCCGGCCGCCGCGCGAACCTTTGGATTCGCCGAGGACACGGGCGGCAGCGGCGACCACGAGGAGGCTGGCGGCGGCGAAGACCACGTACCCCAGGCGCCAGTCGACTTCGGCGAACCCGCCGGCGATCAGTGGACCAGTGGCGGTGCCTGCGCTGAACGATGCGCCGCATATGCCCAGTGCACGTATGCGTACGTGGCCGGCCGGGTAGGCGTGTGCGATCAGGCCGAGGCTGCTGGTGATGCAACGCGCACGCCGCGCCCAGGGCGACACGGCCCAGGGTGAAAGTGAGTGTGGAGGTGGCGAGTGCGCCGAGACCGGTGGTGAGGCTCATCGCCGCGGTGCCGATGAGGAAGGCGAGTCGCCGGCCGTAGCCGTCGGCGAGGCTGCCCGCGACGAGCAGGAGAGCCGCCAGGCCCAGAGGGGTCCCGTCGAGCAGCCAGGCCTGCTCGGAAACGGGGGTGTGGAAGTCCCTTGTCATGCCGTGCAGCGTGAGCATCGGCGCGTTGTAGTCCATCTGCGCGATCGCGGTGGCGAGCGCCGTGGGGCGATGACGCCTCCGGGTCCGCGTGCTGTCTGCTGCTGTGCTTCTTGCGCACGCTCCACCGGCCGGGGCCGGGCGGGTGTCATGTGGATTCCTAGGTTCGGTGGTTGAGCTTGCGGTTCCGGCCTGCGGTGGTCGCTGGTGGGTTCGTGCCCGATGGCGCCGGTCAGCGAGGGGCCGGGATCTCCCGCTTGGGGATCCTGCCGTGTGCCCCCCTTCGTGGGCGTCGACGTAGATGATCCGCCGCAGGTACCTTTACGGCGCCACGCGGTCCTTGACCGACAGTGGGAGTGGGTCTGGGGTCTTGCTCGGAGCCCGGCCGGAGCATGACGCCGGCGGCCGCCTGGTCGCCGATCGTGACGTGCGGGATACCGAGGAAGCCACCTCCCGTAGGTCGGGGTGTTGGTAGAGGACGTCCTCGGTCTCGCGTGGGTGCGCCGAGCGCTTGCGGCATCCGGTGTCGGACCTCAGAGCGCCCGCTCCGCGTCGGGGTTCGCATCGGCGGCGCGTACAGCAGACAGGGACTGCTTCTGACGGCCGTCCGCATCGAAGTTGTCGGGCGAGAGCCACTCCCGAAGCGCCTTGCCGACCTGGAGCCACTCGGAGTCGATGACGGAGTACCAGGCGGTGTCCCGGTTACGGCCCTTGTACACCACGGCCTGGCGGAAGATCCCCTCGAAGGTGAAGCCCAGCCGCACTGCCGCCTTGCGCGAGGGCGCGTTGAGGCTGTCGCACTTCCACTCGTGGCGTCGGTAGCCGAGTTCGTCGAAGGCGTAGGACATCAGCAGGAACTGTGCTTCCGTCGAGATCGGAGTCCGCTTGAGCAGGGGCGAGAACGCCACGTTCCCCACCTCGACGACGCCGTTGGACGGGTCTTGGCGCACCAGGGAGAGGGTGCCCACCGCCTTGCCGCTGCGCAGGTCGACGACCGCGTGGTGCAGAGGGTCGTCTGCCCGCGTCACCGTCACCACGTAGCTGCGGTAGTCGTCCCGGCTGCCGAACGGACCGGCCATCATGTATGTCCAGTCCCTGCCATCCGCCTCGAAAGCGTAAGCGGAGTACAGGTCGTCGGTGTGGCGGTTCGCGTCCAGAGGTTCCACCCTGCAGAAGCGGCCGTCGAGGGTGACCCGGGCGGGCACCGGACGCACCGTCCAGTCAGGCAGCGGTTGGCCGATGGGCTGGCCGTATTCGTACAGACGTGAGGACATTCCGAGTCGTTTCGCTCGCGGATAAGACATCGCTGCAGCTCCGAGTGCCACGCGAGCGACAACACGCGGCGAATCTCAGTAACGGTGTCCTGATACTGCCTCGCCGATCTGCGTCAGCGTCGGGTACTCCCCCTTGTCCGCCACCCACTCCCGGATGATGCGGGGGATCTCTCAGGCGACGGCCCCCGGCCCGGACTCCTGCGGCGCGCTGCCCAGCTCCTCCGGCACGAAGTCGACGCCGCGGGACGGTGCGAGATAACGCAGGTGGGCGAGGCGTGCCTGCTCCTGGCGCATGTGCATGAAGGACTCGAGTATGTAGCCGACCAGCAGAACGAGCACCGCGATGATCATGATGGCGGCGGCCAGTAGGGCGGTCGGAAGCCGCAACACGACGCCGGTCTGCATGAAGTCGATGACCACCGGCAGGCCCAGGGCGAGCGAGATGATCGTCAACAGAGCGGCGATCACTGCGTGGAACTGCGAGGGCCGCTGGCGCCGGGCCAGGCCCAGGATGAGCTTCAGGATGCGCCAACCGTCGCGGTACGTGCGCAGCTTGCTCACGCTTCCGGCGGGCCGATCCTTGAAGTCGATCTCCATCTCGGTGGTGGGCAGCCGCAGACTGAGGGCGTGCACCGTCATCTCGGTCTCTGTCTCGAACTCGTGTGACAGTGCCGGAAAGGACTTTATGTAACGCCGCGAGAACACGCGGTAACCGCTGAGCATGTCACTCACGTCGTTGCCGAACAGCATCCGCACGGCGCCCGTGAGCATCTTGTTGCCGACCGCGTGCCCGGGCCGGTAGGCGCTCTCCTCGACCTCTCGACGAGCGCCGACTACCTGGTCGTAGGGGCCTTCGAAGAGCAGGTCGACCATCTCACGGGCACGGGAGGCGTCATAGGTGTCGTCGCCGTCGATGATCAGCAGTGCGTCGGCCTCGACGTCGGCGAACGCCCGTCGAATCACGTTGCCCTTGCCCTTGCGCGGCTCTTGGCGCACGATCGCGCCCGCCGCCAGAGCCTCGGCGACGGTGTTGTCCGTCGAAGCGTTGTCGTAGACGTAGATGACCGCCTCGGGCAGCGACGCACGCAGATCGCGCACGACCTTGCCTACGGCAGCCTCCTCGTTGTAGCAGGGTACGACGCACGCGATTGCAGGGTTCATTCCGTGATCCTCTAGGGAGTGTTCTGAGTTGAGATCACGAGATCGGTCTTTCTCGCTACAGGGTGGAGCTGGGTGCGGTAGACCGGTCGCGTGACGCGTGGTGATCTGACAGATGGGCAATGCGGGAGTTGATCGAGCCGCACCTGCCGCTGGGGGCGCTCGGCCGATCCCTGACCTGCGCAGCCACTTCAACGCGTTGATGTGGCGGTTGCGTACCGACAGGCCCTTGGCGGGACGTGCCGGAGAGCTGCGGCAGCCACCCGGCACGGGCGCGACCGGCGCCGGGATCAGCCGGTGGTGACGTCCAGGCGAGGACCGGAGCCGACGGGGTGCGGCGCGGTCAGGTCTGCCGTGAACGGACCGTTCACGAGTGCCTCGACCGCCGCGGTGGACCCGGTGTCCTGGGTGGCGTGGGCCGTGCGCCGCGCCACGATCGCTCCGCTCACCGCCAGCAGTATCCCGAAGGTGCCGGCGATCGCCGGCCAGTACACGTAGCGGTAGTTGGCCGAAGGGGCGGTGGGCAGGTAGGTGGCGATGTAGATGACACCACTCACGCCGAGCAGCCGCAGCTCCCGCGACCACGGGCCGGGCCAGCGGCGGCGCAGTGCCAGCACCAGCGAGACCACCAGCCAGAACCAGCCCTGGAACAGCCAGGGGAAGTCGCGGTCGAAGCCCATCACATAGGACTTCATGGCCGCGTCCAGTGTCTTGTTGACCTGGACGTCCTTCGGCATGACGGCGGAGTCACCGCCGAGGTACTGGAGATTGCCCTGGAACAGCAACCGGGCGAACGTACGGGAGCGGTACTCGACGTAGCCGGTCGCGTGGTGCGGCATCTGCTGCGTCCACATCTTGAGCAGGACGTCGGCCTGGTCGGCCTCGAAGCCGGCCTGATCACCCGGCTTGTGCGGGTAGCAGGCGAAGTAGGCGTCCCAGACGATGTCCTTGCGTTGGCAGGTCCGCGCGGTCGCCACCAGGTCGTCGGTGAACTCCGGGGACGCCCCGGCCTTCGTCGCGGCGGAGCGCACCTGCTGAGGGGTGAGTACGTGGACCACGTCGTCGAGGGGTATCTGCGCGTACTGGCGCACCGCGAGCGGATGGGCGGCCGAGGACACCCCCAGGCTGCCGACGGCGGCGAGCGCCAGCAGTGACCCCGCGGCGACCAGCCAGCGGCGCCGCCCGGGACGCGGCCAGAGCGCGAACATCAGCAGCAGGAAGATCGGTACGACGGCCGGAAGCCCGTTCTTGCGCACCAGCATCGCGTAGGTGAGGAAGAGCATGCCGAGGATCAGCAATCCCCAACGAGCCCGCTCCCGTCCCTCCGGCAGCTCTCGCGCGACGAGCGCGATCGCGCACGCGGCCAGCAGGGTGTATGCCATGTGCACGTCCTTCCACACCACCCCGGTGAAGGTAAGGACATGCGGGGCGAGGCCGAAGCCGAGCATCAGCAGCGACAAGGGGCGGCTGCCGGTCCGACGCCACAGCACGACCGCGAGCACCCAGAGGGTGCCCCACAGCAGGGCGGCCTGGATCTCGGCCATCGCCGACAGCGCGCCGGTGATGTCGATGAGCGTGCGCCAGAACAGAGCCAGGATTGGCGGGTGCCAGTCGGTCACCGGCTGCTTCCCCTGTGCCTGCGCCAGCTGCGAAAGGCTGTCCGGGCTGAGGAAGCCGGGGTGGAACGCGACGGAGACGGCCCACCCGCAGATCGCGGCCACCAAGGCCAGGAAGCCGGGCCAGAGCAGGTCGTGCGGCCGGGTGGCACGGGAGATCGCACGCCAACGGTCGGTCGTCGCGGGCATGTCCGGGGAGTCCTCTCGGTATGCGGTGAAGACGAGGGTGCGGTACGCGGCGAACCGCATCAGCGTCGCCGCCGCCCAGCCCACCAGGCGGGCCGCGTTGTCGCTCAACGGGGAGGACAGTCCGAACACTTCGTGCGCAACGTAGACGGGGAAGGCGGTGACCGCCAGCCCGGCCAGGTTGACGGCGATGAACCAGGCCACCTCGCGTCGGTCGACCGCTCCCTTGCGGTCCCGATAGGTCCAGTAGCGATTGCCCAGCCAGCTGACCACCATGGCCAGGAGCGTGGCGATCGCGGAGGCGAGGACCGGTGTGGAGCCCAGCGGCCCGCCGTGGTCCGGCGAACCGAAGAGCAGGAAGTTGAAGCTCGCGGTCTCCACCACGAACGCAACGGCGCCGACGAGACCGAAGGCCACAACCTCTCGCCAGATGTTCCGTACCCATGAGGGCATATGCCGGCGCCAGGCCGTCAAGTGCAGCATGGCGGGAAGTTAAGTGTTCAAATTAAGAACATCGTTCAAATCTTACATGATTCAAACGTGAACACTTGTGGTCGAGCTTGGAGCGTCTGCCAGTGGGTAGTGGCTGGGGTTATCGGATGCGGGGGCTGGCGGGTCGGGTGTCCCGGCGGTGGGTACCAGGCGCGGCGGATGAGGCCACACAGTGATAGTGGTAGCGGTCAGGGCAAGGTAGAACTCCGTGCCGGCGCGGCGTCGTTCGGTGTTGCGGCGAAGTTCGCAGAAGTTGTTCATCCACGAGTTCGTGCGCTCGACGACCCAGCGGCCGTCGGTCTGGATCGGAGTCTTGGCGCCGCGATTGGTGAGCAGCAGCTCGTTGTAGACGGGTTGGTAGTCGTAGCCGTCGGCCACGACGATGGCTCTCCGAAACTGGCCGGTGTCCACAGGTGGTCGGACGCGGAGGGCATCATCGAGTACGGGGAGCGGTGTCTGCCGCCCCGGTTCACGATCGCCTACGAGTACCGGCCCTAACCAGCTGATCAGCAGCTCCCACCCAGCGGGGGAACCTCAGTCCGCGATCCGCGACGCGTTCTCCCGCCGGGTGGTGGCCTGGGAGACGTCCGCCCGCGCGGACGCGGACCTGGTCCTCACCTCGCTGAAGTTTGCCCTGGCCAGCCGCGAAGTCGCCCCCCGTGAACTCATTCACCACGCCGACCACGGCTGTCAATACACGCCCGTGAAGCTCACAACACTGCGCCTGCCGAGAATGTCATCCATACAGCTCAAGGGCTTGTCGGTGCTGCGGCAGGATGAGCACTCGCGTTGCTTCGTCTCGCCTACCTGACCATCACCAACGCGTTCGCCGCACTGCGGCTGCTACCGATGAGCGACCGCGCCAAGGACGCGGAGATTCTCGTCCTGCGCCACCAGATCACCATCCTTGAGCGGCAACTCGGTGCGGACCGGGTGAAGTTCGCCTCGGAAGACCGAGCCTTCCTCGCCGCTGTGCTGGTGCCGCTGCCGCGCCGGGTTCTGCGCGGGCTCCGGTTGCTGGTCCAGCCCGACACCGTGCTGCGGTGGCACCGCGACCTCATCAAGCGGCGCCACGCCCGCACCTGCCGACCGAAGAGGCCGGGCCGTCCGCCCACCGTTCGCTCGATCCGCATCCTGATCGGTCCGCCTGGTCTGGGAGAACCCGTCGTGGGGCTACCGCAGAGTGAACGGCGAACTCGCCACCCTCGGCATCAAGGTCGCCGCCTCCACCGTCTGGGAGACCTCAAGACCGAGGGCATCGACCCCGCGCCCGACCGAGCCGCCACCCCCTGGGCCGACTTCCTGCGCTCCCAGGCCGACGCCCTCCTGGCATGCGACTTCATCGAGACCGTCACCCTGACCGGCCGGCGCCAGTACATCCTCGCCGTCATCGAGCACACCACCCGCCGCGTCCGGATCCTCGGCACCACGGCGCACCGCACCGCGCACTGGGTGAGCCAGGCCGCACGAAACCTGGTGATGGCCCTGGAAGACGCCGGGACCACCGTCAAATATCTGATCCGGGTCCGGGACGCGAAGTTCCCGGCGCTCTTCGACCAGATCCTGGCAGACGCCGGCGTCCAGACGGTGCTCACCGGCGTCCGGATGCCGCGCATGAACGCCACCATGGAGCGCTGGGTCCAGACCTGTCCGCCACGAACTCCTGGACCGCACCCTCATCTGGAACGAGCGCCACCTGCGCCACGCCATCCGCCAGTTCGAGCAACACCACAACACCCACCGGCCCCATCAAGCGATGAACCAGGCCGCACCACTGCGCGCAGTCCCCGAACCAATCACCGATATCGGACGGATCTCCCGTCTGGACATACGCCGCCGGGACCGGCTCTCCGGAGTGATCCACGAGAACCGAAACGCCGCCTGACCTGGCCGGATGGCATATTCGGCAGCTGCAGTCTTCATCTGCGCAGGGCACCCGGGGCATCATGATCTGTCGTGCTGCTGCGCCTGGCCTATCTTGTTGCGACCAACACCATTGGGTTCCTGCGCCTGCTGCCGATAAGCAGCAGGAGAAGGACATCGAGATACTGGCGCTGAGGCACCAACTGCTGGTCCTGCAGCGCCCGGTCGGCAAGCCCAGGTTCGAGGAGGCCTGCTCCACCACCTCCCCGTGGAGATGCTGCGGCAGCTCCTTCTGTCGGTACGCCCGGACACGATCCTGCGGTGGCATCGCAACCTGCTCGAGCGACGACATGCCGCCACATGCGCGCCGAAGCGGCGCGGACGCCCACCCACGGTCCGGTCGATCCGCGCCCTGGTCCCGCGCCTCGCCCGCGAGAACAGCGCGTGGGGTATCGCCGGATCCACGGTGAACTCGCAGCGCTGGGCATCAAGGTCGCCGCCTCCCCCCTGTGGGAAATCCTCAAGGAGCACGGCAGCCCACCCGCCCCCGCACGACAGAGCACGACCTGGGCCGACTTCCTACGCAGCCAAGCCGATGCGCTGCTCGCCTGCGATCTGTTCAAGGTCCGCACCCTGACCGGGGCACGCCTGTACGCTTTCGCGGCCATCGAGCACTCCGCGAGGCGCATCCGGATCCTCGGTGCCACCGCGCACCCGACCGCGGACTGGATCGTGCAGCTCGGGCGCAACCTCCTGATGGACCTGGAGGACGCCGGCAGCAGGGCCAGATACTTGATCCGCGACCGAGACTCGAAGTTCACCGCCACCTTCGACGCCCTCATGGCCGACGCCGGGCCGAAGGTCATCACCACCGGCATCCAGATACCGCGGATGAACTCCATCATGGAGCGCTGGATACAGACCTGCCGGCGCGAACTCCTGGACCGCACCCTGATCTGGAACCCCAGGCACCTCCTCCACGTGCTCCGCGAGTTCGAGACCTTCTACAACGGACACCGCCCGCACCGAGCCCTGGGCCAAGCCGCTCCCCTCCGCCCACTCCCCCACCCGATCAGCGAACCGGGGAACACCAGACACCTGGAGATCCGCCGACGAAACCGACTCGGCGGAACTCTCCACGAGTACCACCATGCCGCATGACCAGGCCGGATGATTTATCGGCACCCACAGTGCCGGCCTGGCGGTTCGGCTGATGGCCGATCACCTCTCGGCGGCGCGGTCGGAGACCAGGCCGGCCACTCCCGAAGAACACCGAAGGCATCCGGTGCAAGCTGAAACGCCTGGTCACACGGGGCATCCTCACCGAACCCGAACCCGGCCTGTTCACTCAGCCCCGCACCTGACCATCAACCCACCCCGCCGACCAGGGCCCCTTACCCAACCCCAAGACCGAAGCAGGCATTACGTCACGTACCGCACTCTCAGAGGCGACCGAACTGGATCAACGCTGTTGCCGCATTGCTTCCTCGACCCTTGCCCTGGTCCGCCTTATCGCCCATGGGCCGGCTATCAGGACCGTAAGAGCAACCACACCCGAACTGACCAAGGTTTCGGTCCACGGTGTTCCGCTTTGCCTCCACACCACGATCGTCGACGCAGCAACCACAGCGTCGACCCCGAGCAGGACTGCCCATAGGCGGCCCGTAGACATCGATCTATCAGACATAGGCCGTACCTTACGACGTGGTGCGTGGTAATGATCGAGGCACTGCCGAGGCATGAAGTAGGCCGTGCGGTTTGAGTGTTGTTGTGATGCAATACCTGGGCCGTACGGCCTTGTCCACGCGTATCTTCACCGGCCTCCAGCCTCGGCGGCTCGGCAAACTCGTCGTCGAGCTCGTCGGCGCCTGGATGGCAGCTGAGGAGTCCCGGCTGCGAGAACGTCGAGGTCACGAGCGTATGCGCGCGCCCGGGGCGGGCCCGGATCACGAGCTGGTGTTCGTCGACCGCGTCGTCGTCACCCTGGTGGCGCTGCGCTTCCAACTCCCGCACGCGGCCCTGGCGGAGCTCTATCGGGTAGACCGCTCCACGGTCACCCGCGCGATCCGCGAGATCCGTCCGCTGCTGGCGGCCCGCGGCTTCGCCGTCCCCGGCCACCCCGACCTGCGACTTCGTACCCTGGCGGACGTCTTCGCCTATGCCGCCGCCGAGGGCGTCGAGCTGCGCATTGACGGCACCGAGGTCCAGGTCCGCCGCCCGCGCGCGAACAAGCCGGGCCGTCGCGCGTACGTCTCGGGCAAGAAGAAGATGAACACCAAGAAGGCGACCGTCGTCGCCGACGGCGAGGGACGCACGCTGTGGGCCGGGGCGTTCCGCCCCGGCCGCATGCACGACCAGACGGCGCTGCGGACCGAGGGCATTGCCCTGTGCGAGACGGGAACTCGCGGCCTGCTCGGGGCCCGCCACCGCAGTCGTCGTCCTGCGCATCTTCACCATGTACGTCGACGGCATAAGCGACGAAACCATCGCCCTCCGCCTCAACCACGACGGCATCCCCTGCCCCTCCGCCCACGACGCCGCCCGCAACCCCCACCGGACGAAGAAGGCATGGCAGGCCGGTGCGGTCAGGGCGATCCTCCTCAACCCCCGCTACACCGGCCACGAGGTCTGGAACAAACAGCGCAAGGAAGAACGCCTCCTCGACATCGACGACGTCACCCTCGGCCACCGCACCACCATGACCCACAACCCGAGCGACGAGTGGATCTGGTCCAACGAACCCGCACACGAGCCGCTCATCACCAAGGAACTCTTCGAGGCCCCCTGTGCGCCCGCAGGCAGCGCGCCCGCGTCTACCAGCGGCAGGACCGGCCCAACCGGCGAAGCAGCCGACGGGCCTACGTCCTGCGAGGACGGGTGAGATGCACTCTGTGCGGACGGAAGATGCAGCCGTCGGCGATCCGCGACCGTGTCTACTACCGATGCGAGTACAAGGAACAGGAAGCAGCCCTCTACCCCGGTCTCGATCATCCGCGCACCATCAACCTGCGCGAAGACATCATCTGCCGGGCACTGGACGCATGGATCGCCCGCGCCTTCACCCCCGAGCGGCTCACCGCCACCATCACCGCACTCAGCCAGGCCAGCATCGCGGCAAGCGCCGCACAGCCACAAACCCCCGAGCAGGCCCATGCCCGCCAGGCGATCAAGGAATGCGAGCGGCGCCTCGCCCGCTACCAGGCCGCCCCCGACTCCGGAGCCGACCCGGCCGTCGTCACCCAGTGGATCAACGACGCGCAACGTGACAGGGAAGCGGCACAGAGGAAGCTCGACGCACTGCCCACCGTCACCCGGAAGAAGGAACCACCCCTCACGGCCGACGAGATCCGGGGGATCACTGACAGGCTCGGAGACATCGCACAACGTATCCAAGCCGCCGACGCCGAGAAGAAAGAGACCCTCTACGAGGCCCTGGGCATCACGATCGCGTACGACAACGCAACGAGGACCGCGACCGTTAGGTCGAGGCCCTCGATTCCGTATCGCTATAAGGAGTGTCCGAGGGGCGAGTTGACGGCTGACGATACGGTCGTGGTGGCGCAAGGACCCCTCGTGGTGCAGCTCAGCGGCGGTGGACGCTGACCGCGTAGCCGTCGCCGTCGTAGGGGTCGGCGTCCCAGGTGGCGAAGCGGTCGACGAGCGCGAGGCCGGCCGTGGCGCAGCAGTCGTCGTACTCGGGCAGCGTGATGCTGGGCGGCACGGGCAGGTGGGCTTCGTCCAGTCCGAAGCCGGCCACCAGCAGACCGCCCGGGCGCAGGGCCGCGGCCAGGCGTTCGACCACCGTGGCCTCGGTGCCGGCGGCCAGCAGCGGGAAGATGTTGCCCGCCGCGACCACGAGATCGAAGTCGGCTGCCACGCCGAGCTCGGCCGGCGCGAATTCGGCCAGATCGGCCTGGAACCAGGGCAGCTCGGGCGCCTGTTTCCGGGCCACTGCCAGCATCGACGCGTCGAGGTCCACCCCGACACACTCGTACCCGAGACGCGCGAGCCGGACCATGACCCGGCCGGTACCGCACCCGGCGTCCAGCACCCGTGCTCCGGCGGGCACGAGCGACACGCAGAACCGCGCCTCACCGTGCATGTCCTTCCCGCTACGGGCCAGGGCCGCGAACCGTGCGGCGTAGTCCTGTCCGGACCTGCCCCCGGTCAACTCGTTCCATCGGCTCACGCGGTCCAATATAGGCCGCCCCTGTACCGCTCGACGATGCGACCGAGTCCGCGGCGCTGAAGGCCGCCGCCGAGAAGGACGGGAAGGACAGCAGGCGTCGGCGTGGCGACGTCACCAGCTCAACCGACACCGGGCCGGCCGCGGCGACGTCTGCGCCCCGGTCCGGGACCTGATTGCGTCTCGGGGCAGAGTGTGAGGCCGATCGGATCGTCGACACCGTCGTGAGTCGACCGGACGAGCACCCGGCCAAGGGCGGCAGCCGACAGAAACCGCTCTCACCCGTCGAACGAGCCGGGAACCACCGCATGGCGCTTCGACGCCCAAGGGCCGGCCGTCCGAGTCCGTTCCTCCCACGGTTCTTCAAACCCTCCTCCACCGCTCCTGCGGGGGAAGCCCGCCCCTCGAGGGACGCCGGTTTGTACTTCGCCGGCCCACGGTCGCCTTCGGTGCGGCCCAGGGGACATGCCCCGTCGAGTGCACCCTGCGGGACATGACCCTGCGGGCGCTGTGCGGGTCGGTCGCGGAGGCCAACCGGTTCGCCCGTGAATACGGTGTTGTAGGCAACGACGGTTCGGCGGGCAGGCCTGTGGCCGGCCCGGCTCTACTGACCGGACGGAGTGCTGTTCAGCGAGGTGCGCGCTGGGGGACGGAATCCGGCCATCTCCTGTCGGTTGATGAGCCCGCTCCTTCCATCCATACACACAGGAGCTACACAAGAAGATCGTGGAATCTCCTTTTAGGGCCGCGTTCTTCCCGCCTTCTTCGGGGCCTGGCCGGTGCGGCGACTTCAGGCCAGCATCCTCGCGCCTTCGGAAGTGAACGTCTGTACGGGCCCGTCGGTGTATGCGTAAGGTAAAGCCGCGCATGACGGGATCATGACCAATCCACGTCTGGGCGCACGTCACTCAGCGACCGGGGGAACACCGTCGCTCACGGGGAGAGGTTGCTTCGCCATGCCGTCGTACCGACCGTTCGTACGCGCCAGCCAGTAAGAGCGTTCCCTGCTCCCGGATCGTCGGCTTCCACCCGGCGCATCCCCCCTGAGGAAGAAAGGGACCGCTCTTTTGCGCTCCACGCCTTGGTTCCGCCTGCGCGGATCACGAAGACCAGGGAAGTTCACCTCCGCCGTAACCTCCGTGGCCGCGCTGGCTGTTGTGGCGGGTGTCGCGGTGCAGCCGGGTCCGTCCCGGCTGCACGCCGAACCGGCGGACGATTCCTATCCCTGGTACCAGGACACGGCCGCCGAGCAGTTGCGGCAGGACCAGTGCCTGATGACCGACGTACTGCGGCTCGGCGGGCCGTCGATGTCCGCGACCGCTCAGGACGGCCTGAACCAGCCCGCGGACAAACTCCATGTCCTGGCGGACCGGAAGAGCTGGGAGAAGACGCCGCTGGCTGTGGCGTACCAGAAGGACCGGGACGCGGCGAGCAAGCAGATGGACGATCTGGCCGCTCAGCGCGACGGCTGGAAGAAGCCTCTCGACGGCCTGGTGACCCCGGCTGGATTCACGGACGCCGCGTTCCACTGGCCGCCCGACGGCGAGCAGAGCTTCTACAACCAGACAGGTCTGGGCAAGTGGGTCGCCGACCGGTTCTGGCAGAAGGACGACGACTTCTACCAAGACGACACTCCGAAGGCCGACGACGCGTCCCTGAAGGCCGTCGACGCCGTGGGCAATCCGCTCTACGGCAAGGATCCGGACCCGACCGGGACGACTCAGCAGGAGTGGAACCGGGCGCTGGCCGAGCACAACGCGTTCCAGTGGATGCACGGCGGCCCGGCCACGAACGCGGGCGCGGATGACGCGCGGATCTTCCTGTCCTCGGGTGGTTTCCCGCGTAGTGCTCCGCAGCCGGGGACGCCGGAGTACCGCATAGCGGTGGAGGACGTGAAGTCCCGGTTCGCGGCGTGTGGTTGGCGTGATCCGCTGGACCCGGACAACGTGCTGGGCGACATCACGTCCACGGCGGCCGGCGAGTGGCAGCAGGAGGTCTCCTCCCAGGCCACGCAGCGCAACCAGATCCTGGGCGCCAACGAGACCGCCGTCGACGCACTCGCCAAGGGCGCCAAGGCGCTCAGCGACATGCTGGGGCAGTCCTGGGTTGCCGACCACCTCACGCGCTGGCAGGACTACTGGTCCCCGGGCGGTATCGGCTGGATCGGTGACTCGTCGCTGACCATGAGGGTCGAGGCGGCCAAGGGCAAGTGCCTGGACGTGCAGGGCGGCGGGACGGCCAACGGCACGGCGGTGCAGATCTACACCTGCAACGACAGCGCCGCCCAGGAGTGGAAGCTCGGGGGCCTGTACGACGGCGGCTACGCCCTCTACAACACCAACGCGCGCAAGTGCCTGGACGTGAAGAGCGGCGACAACGCCAACGGCACGAAGATCCAGCTGTGGGCGTGCAACGGCAGCCCGGCCCAGCAGTGGGACTTCGATGTCCGCGCCGCCGGTGAGCTGCGCAATGCCGCCACCGACAAGTGCCTGGACCTGCACACCTTCACCAACGGCAACGACGCCCAGCTGTACACGTGCAACGGCACCGACGCGCAGAAGATCCGCATCGTCCCCCAGGGCCACGACGGCAGCGACAAGCTGGACTATCCGAACAAGGCCCAGTTCGACCAGGCCAAGGCTGGCGTCACCGCGGCCCAGGCCGGCGCGAAGAAGCAACTGGCCGTTCTCAAGGTCCAGCTGACCGCCGCGCAGACGGCCGGAACCAGCTCGGACACCGCACTGCAGGCCGCGTACGGCATCGCGGACACGCAGGGTGCGCCGCGGGGCCGTGGACTGCTGGTCGGTCAGCAGAAGGCGCAGGTCACCCGGGGTGCCGTGGCCGCGCTGACGGCGATGGAGAAGGCGGGCGAGACGGCCGAGGCCGCCACCCGCGCCTCGGCCGGTGACAGTGCCACCATCGCCCAGCGCGCGCTCGCCCAGGCCGCGCAGGCCAAGGCGGAGTTCCGCAAGGAGGCCGCCAAGGCGGCCGAGGAGCAGGCCAAGGCCGCCGCCGACGCGGCGAAGGTCCACCGGGACAACGCCGAGAAGGACAAGGAGACGGCGGAGGCCAAGCTCGCCGACGCCCTGACGGCCGAGGGCGACGCGAAGGCGGCCGCCGCCGACGCCCACGCCAAGCGGCTCGCCGCGGAGGCCGAGGAGAAGACGGCCAAGGCGCAGAAGGAGACGGCCGCCGCGAAACAGGCCGAGGCCGCGCAGGACAAGGCGAACGCCGAGGACCAGGCAGGCAAGGCCAAGGACGCCAAGGACAAGGCCGACGCCACGGAGAAGACCGCCGAGGACAAGCGGGATGCGGCGACCGCGGCCAGCGATAACGCCAAGGCCAAGCGGGACGACGCCTGGGACGCCGAGCAGAAGGCGGACGCGGCCCGCGCCAAGGCCGACGCCAAGGACGCCTACGCCGACTCCCTGGACTCCGGAGACGCGGCGACCGCCGCCCGCTCCGCCGCGAACGACGCGGACAAGGCCGCCGACGACGCCGAGAGCGCGGCGAAGAAGGCCCGCGCAGATGCCGATGCTGCCACCCAGGCGGCAGCCGACGCCGACGCCGCGGCCACCCGCGCCGAAGCAGCCGCCAAACGAGCCCGCTCCGACGCGGACGCCGCGCAGGCGGACAAGCTGAAGGCAGACGCGGCGGTCAAGACCGCCACCAGCGCCGCCGCCGACGCCATCAAGGCCTCCCAGGACGCCGCCGACCAGGCCAAGACGGCTGTCAAGCTCGCCAACGAGGCTGAACAACACGCCAAGGACGCCAAGGCCCAGGCCGACCAGGCGAACACGGAGGCCGGCAAGGCACTCGCCGCCTCCGCCAAGGCCGCCGGCTACGCCCACGTCACCGCCCAGGCCGCCGTCGACGCGGGCAAGGCAGCCGAGCAGGTCGCCGACCCGGCCAACGACGCCGTCCAGCTCGGCTCGGCCTACGCCGACACCGACTCCGCCGCCGGCCTCGTCGTGCTGACCGGACAGGCCTCCAAGTCCATCGCCGACCAGCAGCAGGCCGTCGCCGACGCCCACGCCAAGAACGCGGCCGCCGAGGCCCAGGCGGCCAAGGACCTCGCCGACCAGGCCAAGGGAGACGCCAAGGAGGCCTACCAGCACGCCGCGAACGCCGCCCAGTACGCGGCCGACGCCCGCACCTACTCCAAGCAGGCCCTCGGCTACGCCGCCGACGACGCCAAGGCCGCAGCAGCCGCCTCAGCCTCCCTGGCCCGCACCATCGACTACGACAAACAGGCCGCCGACGACGCCGCAGCCGCCGACAAGGCCGCCGACACCGCCGACGGCTACGCCAAGGACGCGCGCAACTCGGCGGATGCGGCGGAACTCGACGCCGACGCCGCCCGCTCCGCAGCCGCCCAGGCCGAACAGGACGCCAAGGACGCCCGCGCCGCCGCCGACCGCGCCGACACCGCCGCCGCCGAAGCCGAACAAGCCGCCAAGGACGCCGACAAATACGCCAAGGAAGCCCAGGACACCGCCGACAGCACCGAACGCAAGAAGAACGCCCAGCGGATCTCGGACGGCGCCGCATCCGGCATAGGCAGCGTGTTCTGGAGTGAAAAAATCGAACCAATCGGGAAACCGGAGGTCGTTGACAAAAAGAACTGCAATCCGATCGTTCACTTCGGGGACTGCGTCATCACGGCGAAGATCCACTTCAATGTGAAGCTGGACATCTACCTGTGCACACTGGCGGAAATCCCTGTCACCGGATGCCCGGACTGGGAGACGCTGTACATCGACACGCAGGTCATCCCGGACCAGTACAACACAGTCACGCACACCATCTCTGCGGTGGACTTCAACTCGGGCATCGACCCCGTCGAGGTCCTGCTGGGTGACTTCATCGGGTGCGGCGAGAAGTTGACCGGCAACGGAGGCAGCTGGGGCGACTGTGCCTGGGCCACCTTCGACATCGCCTCCCTCTTTCAGGGCAAGGCGATCAAAGCCATCACCGACGCCATCAAGGCCGTTGACGCCTCGCTGCGCACCGGGATCGAAATCGAGGACGCCTTCCGGGCACTCAAGACGCTGGACAAGGTGAATCCGGCCACGCTCGCCGACATCGGGCGCACGGTGGAGGCGTACGAGAAGGACATCCAGGTCGCCTGTGAGGAAGTCGTCCTGTCCGGGCTCAGGTCCGGGAGTACCGCTTCTACAAGAGCACGGATTGCAGCGGCCTCGGGACCCCCGTGTAAGTTCTGGAAGCTGACCGACTTCGAAGGTCAGCGCGTCTACCAGCGGGACGACCTGATCAACCCCGACTACGTTTCGCCCGAGGATCCCTATGGTCGGACTAACCTGAAGCGGATGCAGCAGGGGCTTGCCCCGATGGGTACGGGCAGGGCTGCGAGCGGAGGGAAGGACAAGCCTCTGAACCTCCACCACATGCTGCAGACACAGGACGGCCCGATTGCCGAGGTAACAGATGCGATGCACTTCGACAATTACGGCAAACTGCACTGGAAGTCAGGGACCAAGATCCCCAGCGGGATCGACCGGCCTGAGTTTGAGAAGTGGAAGAAGGAATATTGGAAGAGCAGGGCGAAGGACTTCGAATGACGAGCGGCCTGCAGGCAGCCGAACAGGTGATCAGCCTCGTGCGTGAGAACGAGGACCTGGCTCATCATGGCGATGGCTGCTCGCCGGAGGTAATCGCACGGGCGGAGGCTGAGATGGCTCTCGACTTCCCGCCCTCGTATCGGCGTCTGATCGAGGCATTCGGTACGTGGGAGATTCCGCCTGCCGAGTTTCCTGGTGTGTACCAGACCCCCGCGAGGGGAGAAGAGCTGTTGGGGTCATCCGCGTACACCCTGGAGGACCGTGCTCAGCTGGGCCTTCCGCACCGGTTCTTGGTCGTCAAGCACGACGACGTCCTGGGCGTCGTTGTGCTTGACACCTCCCGACCGGACCAGGACGGCGAGTACCCGGTCTTCGCGTGGAACCCGGGTGTCCCGGAGGGCGGCCTCATGGAGAAAATCGCCGACAATTTCGGAGAGTTCGCGCTCAGTGAGTGCCGTCAGAACCTGAGCTGAGTTCCCCCGGAAGATCGACATCAGGCAAGGGTCCGTATGCAGCGCGTGCGGACCCTTGCCCGCGCCAGGTGCCCGGCGTGGATTTCGCTGCTCCGGCAGCGACGCTCCAGAGCAATACAGCTACTCAGGTTGAACTCGTGGAGTCCGGTGGCCCGTGACGGTTCTTGATCGTTGCGGTACGACGTCGTCATGCGGTACGCGCATGGGGGCGGGTTGACGCCCAAGCAGCAGGAAAAGCGGGAGCAGGTGCGCCTTGAGGCGGCCGAGCGGTTCGCTCGTGGTGAGAAGACCGAGGCTGTCGCGAGGGAGCTTCGGGTGACGTCGCGGTCGGTGCGACGTTGGCGAAGGGAGTGGGAGGAGCGCGGTGCGGACGCCCTGCGCTCGAAGGGGCCGGCATCGGCGGAACGGCTGAGCCCCAGACAATGGGAGCGGCTGGAGCGGGAGTTGAAGCGGGGTCCGCTCGCGCACGGCTGGGACGACGAGTTCCAGGGGTGGGCGCTGAAGCGGGTCAAGCTGCTGATCGGGCGGATGTTCCACGTCGGGTACACGATCCAGGGCGTGTGGAAGCTGTTGCGGCGGCACGGCTGGTCCGCGCAGGTGCCCCTGCGGCGGGCGATCGAACGCGACGACGAGGCGATCGAGGTGTGGAAGGCCGAGGTATGGCCGCAGGTAAAAGGACCGCGGCGGACCTGGGCGCCCACATCTGCTTCGAGGACGAGGCAGGCCAGGGGCTGAGGCCGCCGAAGGGACACACCTGGGCTGAGGTTGATCCCCGAGAGTGGACACCGGGGTTCATGCGACGAGTGACAGCGTACGTGACGTAATCAGTTGCTGTTCGAACTCGGCTGGTGTGAGGTAGCCGTGCGCGGAGTGCCGACGGCGCCGGTTGTAGTACGACAGCCAGCGGAACAGCTCCAGCCGGGTCTGTGCCTTCGAGGTCCAGCGGCGGCCATGGAGCAATTCGCGCTTGAGGCCCTGGAAGAACGACTCGGCGAGCGCATTGTCATAGCTTGAGCCGACCCGGCCCATGCTGCGGCGGATGCCGTGCCGGCGGCAGACCTCGGCGAAGGCGGCCGCGCTGTATTGGGCGCCCCTGTCGGTGTGAAAAACGACGCCGTGGACCCGGCCGCCGCGGGTGGCTACAGCCATTTCGATCGCGTCGGTGACCAGGGAGGTGCGCATGTGGTCGGCGATCGACCAGCCCACCACCTTTCTCGAGCAGATGTCGATCACCGTGGCGAGGTAGAGCCATGTCGTGCCGACGGCTATGTAAGTGATGTCGCCGCACCACCTGGTGTTCAGCGTGTCCGCGGTGAAGTCGCGCATCACCAGGTCCGGGGCGGGCGGCGCGGTCCTGTCCGCGATCGTCGTCCGCTTCTTCTTGCGTAGGTGCCGGCCGACTATGTGGTTGATGCGCATCAGCCGGGTGACGCGCTTGCGGTTGATCCTGCGTCCTCTCGCACGCAGTTCAGCATGCACGCGTGGGGCGCCGTAGGCGCCCTGGTGTTCGGCGTGGATGGCGCGGATCTCGCTCACGGTCCGCTTCTCCTCGGCCTGGCGCTCGATGCGGGCCTGCTCAGTGGCCAGGTGCCGGTAGTAGCCAGCGCGGGACGCTCCAAGCACCCGGCAGATCCGCTTGACGCCGAAGTCGGCGCGGTTGTCGGAGATGAAGTCCCAGCGGCGGGGGCTCACTTCACCTCCCGGGCGAAATAGGCAGCAGCCCGGCGCAGGATTTCGCGCTCCAGCTGCCACTCCTGCTCGGCCTTGAGCAGCCGAGCGTTCTCCGCCCGCAACCGGGCCAGTTCCTCGGCCGCGCTCACGCTGCCGTCGCGGCCCTCGGGCACGGCCTGGGCCTCGTCCTTGCGCACCCACGTCCGAAGCGACTCCGCAGTGATGCCGAGATCCGCGGCCATTGCCGCGTACGTCCGCTTCCCGGCAGCGGCGCGGTAGAGCGCGACAGCGTCCTTCCTGAACTCCTCCGGATACGGAGACTTGCGTCCCACCTGGACATCCCTCCCTGGACCATCAAGATCCATTGTCAGGGTGTCCACTCCAAAGGATCAGCCTCAGGAAAACACCTACACCCGCTACGCCGCCGCCATCCGCCTCCACCTCAGCCCTGACCTCGGCGCCAAGAAGCTCGCCCGGCTCACCACCCGCGACGTCCGGACCTTCCTCGACGGGCTCCGCGTGACCTGCCAGTGCTGCGCCCAGGAACGGGACATGAAGCGGCGGCGCTGCTGCGCCATCGGCCAGTGCTGCGAGAAGCGGCTGTCGCCCCTGACCGTGACGTACGTCCACGCGGTCCTCAAGTCCGCCCTCGAACACGCCGTCCGCGAGGACGAACTGCCGCGCAACGTCGCCCGGAACGTCAAGACCACCACGCCCCGGCCGAGACGCTTCCGGCCCCTCACGGCGGCCGAGGCACGGCAACTGCTTCAGGCGGCCAACAGCGACCGGCTGCACGCCCTGTACGAACTCGCCCTGCGCACCGGCCTCCGCAAGGGCGAACTCCTCGGCCTCCACTGGGAAGACCTCGACCTCGACGGCGGCACCGCCACCATCCACCGCTCCCTCCAGCGCACCCGCAGCCAGGGCCTGACCGTCCTGAACACCAAGACCCTGGCCTCCGAGCGCCGCATCGCCCTCCCCACCGAATGCATCAATTCCCTCAAGATCCACCAGGAACGGCGGCAGGAAGAGCGCCAGGCGGCCGGAACAGGCTGGACGGACAACGGGCTCGTCTTCACCACCTCCAACGGCAGGCCGCTCGACCCCACCAACCTCACCCGCCGCTTCCGGCGCCTCCTCCATAAGGCAGAGCTCCGGACGATCCGCTTCCACGACCTCCGCCACTCGACTGCCACCCTGCTCCTGGAACAGGGCGTCGACCTCGTCGTCATCAAGGAACTCCTCGGCCACGCCCACATCGGCGTCACCGCCGGCGTCTACGCCCACGTCCGACTCCGCCTCCAGCGCCAGGCCATCGACACTCTCGGCAGCATCCTCGGCCCGACCGACACCCCGGACCACCCGCCCACCGCAGGCGTTGTCCGCTGACGTTGCCGTCAGCGTTGCCGTCAAGCACCACAGAAGCCCCTGGAGCGGCCCTGATGAAAACCTCTCATCAGGTCCGCTCCACGGGGCTGCAGAATCTCACGAGTCAGCTAAAGCGGAAATTCGCATTTCCACGGCACATCCAGCTCTTCGGGATCAACACCCGCCCGGATGACCGACTCGTCAACATCGTCAATCGACGAGACGATCTCGTCATGAACGATGGACATATTCCCATCGTAGATGTCGTTGTCGTCGGCCAATAGATCGCGAAGAACTTCAAATGCCCGAACTCTGAATTCTCCGGATCGGAGTGGGATAACCCAGATCCAAGACTCGCTCTCTGCGGAACTAGATGTCCTGCGGGCAGCGACCTCTGATTTTGACATGAGAAGCCTGTTCACCGCCTGAATCTGCATGTTAGGGCTCCCAGAAGATTCGAACGATCGGACCGTCAAAGGTGTGGACTTGAAGGTGCGGAAGATCTCCATCGCGGTTTCCGGCACCGTGTCCAAGGACTCGACCGTCCTCCCCGAGCTGGTCATCCCAGTGATACGTTCCGCGCTTAGTTCCGTAGTATTGCTTCGTTCCAACGCCGTCCATTCCAGACGCGTTTCTGTAGCCGTCTCCTTGATACGTCCGAAGGAAAAGCTCTTCTGCTTCCGAACGACTCTTCACCGTGACGCTCGTCGCGCCATCAGCCAAGGATTTAGACGCTCTAGAAACGCTTCCACTTGACCACGGAATACAACCACCGGAGTTGTGAACCAGGACCGGCGTCTCGCCCGCTAGCACATAGTACGTGTGGAGTTGCTGGATAGTGAGGTTCCAGCGGTCGGCGAGGCCTGGTGTGGGGTGGGTGGAGACGACGTAGGCATGGCCGTTGATAGCCGTGTTGAGGGCGTTGCCGTGACGGAGTCTGCCGGCCGGAACCCAGGTGTGGGTGGTGTCGTCCCAGAATGGGTGGTTGGCCGTGGTGTGGACGGTGGCTGTGTGGCCATCCTTGGTGCGGATGGTGAGGTCGATGAGGTCGTGGTCGTGGTTGATCCACACGTGCTGAACCGCCCGGGCCCCCTGGTGCCTGCCCGTCTTAGGGTTAGCTGCCTGAACCCGGTCGCCGACCTTGATCTTGCCTATCGGCTTGGTCTTGCCATTGCCCATCAACACCTTGGTATCGGGGGAGAAGCTGCAGAAACTCTCTCTTCCTCCCCTGCCGCTTTCTTCTCGTAGGCCGCCTCTGGATCCCTCGCCAATCAGGCCATAGGAGGAGATGAGCCCAGCCACATCCTGCATGAAGCTCGACGTGGTGCCTTTGGGGCACACTGTGCCGCCCTTGCATGCCATCCACAGCCAGTGCTGGACCTGCGCCTGCTGATTGGGATCTTGAGGGTCTTGGAGGTACTGGGGCGTGTAGAAGTTGGTGTTTGCGGTGCCGAGCCAAAGGTCGTAGAAGCGGTCGCGTACCTTTTGCCAGCCCGGGAACTGGGCCTTGATGTATACGCCCGGGAAGATCTGGCGCTTTCCTGTGCCAGGGACGACATGGTCGTACGGAAGGTCCTGGTAGACGGGGCTCGACTTGTCTACCTTGGTCACCTCTCCGGTGGTAGAGCCCCCTTTTCCTTCGCCGCCGCCGCACAGGTCGACCGGGCACAGGCCGGTGGGATCGCTCTGGGTGGCGGGGTTGTTGTCGGCGTAGGTGTAGCCGTTGAGAGACTGGGCGTCGGAGGCGTTCAGGACGGGGTCGACGCTGATGAATCGTCCGGTGGTCGGGTCGTATTCACGGGCGCCGATGTAAGTCAGGCCTGTAGTGCGGTCGGCAGACTTGCCGAGGAAGGTTTTGTCGTCGGGCCAGTTGCCGGTTGCGCCGGTGCGCGCGGCGCCGAAGGGTGTGGTGTAGCGCTTGGTGACGGCCTGGGTGGTGTCTCCCGTGATCGCGAGGCTGCTGGTGCCATGCCCGTCGCCAGCGAGCCAAGAGAGTGCCTCGGTGCCGGTCTGGTTGCTGCGCAGGGCGATGGTGGAACCGGCGGCTGTGTAGTAGCGCTGGGCCCAGTACTTGGCAGTCGACGTGGACGTGTCGAGGTGGACCTCGGTCATGTCGTCGAGGTAGAGGACCGTCTCACCGCTGGTGTTGCGGCGGATCAGGAGACTCCCGTCGGCGTCGTAGACGTGCCTGGTGGTGCTCTTGGTGGCACCGGAGCTGGACTTCTCGGTGAGGGTGTCGAGTTGGCCTTCGGGGTTCCAGGTGAGGCTCTGGGTGTCGCTGCCGTTGGGCCGGCTCGTGGTGTTGCCGGCGTTGTCGTAGGTGTAGGCGGCGGCGACGCCTATACACGAGGAGGCCGTGGTGGTGGCGGTCAGTGTGTGGGGTCGGCTGGCGTCGTAGCAGTACGTCTTGGTGGTGTCACCGGCAGAGGTGTGGGTGGTTTCCGTGGTGCGCAGGCCGCTGTCGGTGTAAGCGTACGAGGTCCAGTAGGGCGCGGCGCCGCCGAGGTTCGAGCTGGTGCGGCCGGAGGCAGAGCAGTCCGCAGTGGACGGGGTCCAGGCCTCGGTCAGGCGTTGGTGTCCGTCGTAGCTGAAGCACTGGTCGTCGACCTTGCCGGTGCCGCCGAGGGTGGTGGGATCGGTGATGGCGGTGACGTTGCCCGCGTCGTCGTAGCCGTAGTTCAGTTCTTGCAGTTCGTATGCGTGCGTCTGGTCGGTGACGGCCGACTGCTTGAGCCGGTCGGTGCCTTCCTCCCATGTGTTGGTGATGTAGGCCTTCTTGGTGCCCGCTGCCGAGGACGTACCCAGGGTGAACTGCTGGGGCTCGCCGATTTCGGAGTAGGCGGCGCCGAGCAGGTAGCCGCTGAGACCGGTGACGTCGGTGGGCAGACCCACGCTGTTGTAGTGGGTGACGACCTTTTCTGCGGCCAGGCCTGCGGCGGCGGGTTCGGAGATGTACTGCTGGGTGCCGTCGAGGTTGTAGTACGTCGAGAAGGTCAGCGTGGACGTGACCGCACCGGAAGTGACCAGGGCGTCGGTGGAGGGCAGGACCAACTGCGTGGTGGTCGGTCGGTACAGGCTGTCGTACGTGGTGACCTTGCGGGTGTAGGCGGTGCCGGCCACCCCGCCGACGTAGCTGGTGGACGAGTCCAGCTGTCCCTTGGCGAGGGTGTCGTAAGCCCAGTTGGCCAGCTTGTTGGCGTCGGTCTTGGACGTCTGCCACTCGTCGGTCTTGCGGCCGAGTTCGTCGTACCCATACAGGAGGGTGGTGTTGCGGGAGTCGGTGGTGGTGGCGACCTGGTCCAGGTCGGTGTACGACGTGGTGGTCGTCCCCTTGTCCGGGTCGGTCGATGAGATCTGGCGGCCGAACAGGTCGTAGGTGTAGGACCACTTGGTGCTGTCCGGGCCGGTGACGGTGGCCGGTTTGGAGTCGCGGGTGTAGGTGTACTTCGTGGAGGTGTAGGGGGCGCCGACGCCCGCGCCGTAGGCGGTGTCGGCCGGGTCGGTGCCGGCGTACTCGCGCTGTTCGGTGGTGCGGCCGAAGATGTCGGTGATGGCGCGGACCGCCGATCCGCCGGCTGGGGCGGTGGTGGCGGTGGAATCTCCGGTGTACGTCGTCGATGTGAACCGCTTCATGACGCCGTAGACGTAGAAGGTGCTGTTGGTCGGGCGTTCGGCCCCGTCGAAGGCGGTGTCGGTCTGCTTCGGCGCGCCGCCGTATTCGGCCCTGGCGTAGTTGCCGGAGGGGGTGGCGGAGGAGTCGAAGACGTCGGCGTAGGTCTCGTAGGCCAAGCCGCGGCTGTCGTAGCGGGTATCGGTCAGCAGCCGGCCGCCGTTCGCGGTCGGGGACTGGGTCTGCAGGGGCCGCAGCAGCGAGTCGTAGATCGCGTATGTGGTGTTGTAGACGCCTTCGCCGAGGATGCTTGAGGTGGAGGTCCAGGACGGGGCGTTGTTGGTGACGGAGTAGGCGTAGGTGTAGTTGGCTCCGTAGCCGGCGGCGCGGAGGTGGTTGGGCAGCCAGACGGCGGTCACCCGGCCCAAGGCGTCGTAGGTGGACTCGGTGAGTTTGTTGTTGACGTCGTAGACCTTGGTCGGGGCGCCGCGGGCGTAGTCCAGGTAGGTGTAGGACTTCTGGTTCTTGGCGTTGGTGACTGTGGTCTTGGTCAGCGGGCCTGTGGTGAGCGGGGTGTAGACGGTGGTGGTTGTGTAGCCGGCGGCATCGGTCACGGTCAGAGGCCGGCCCAGGGTGTCATAGGTGGTCTTGGCGCCGGTCTGCCACGAGGTCGGGTACCGCTCACCGTTGGTGGCGGTGGCCGGGTAGGCGGAGGCCCGTCCGGTCCAGCTGACATCCCCGAGCGTCGGTGTCTGCGAAGCGGTCCATGCGGTGGCGTTGGGGTCGTCGTAGACGGTGGCTGTGTCGGAGAGAAGGTCGCCGCGGGTGCTGGAGGAGGCCGGCAGGTTCAGGTCGGTCTCGGCGGTGGAGCAGACGCGGCCGACCACCCGGGTGCGGGAGATCAGGGCGTTGATGCCCAGGCTGTCGTTGCGGGCGTACCAGGTGCGGGTGCAGGTCTCGTCGCCGCTGAGGCCGAGCTGGCCGGAGTCGTTGACGCTGACGGGCATGCCGTAGCTGTCGAAGCTGGTGTTCACACTGTGGGTGCGCCAGCTGGACGAGGTCGTCAGGTACGTGGAGGTCTCGGTTTTGTACGTGCGGATGAAGTACGCCTCGATGTTGGCGTACGACTTCTGCTGACTGGCCGTGAGGTGGGACCACGGGTAGTTGACGGTCACGGAGACCGGGGTGGACCCGTTGTAGGTGATCTGCTCGCGGTTGAAGCCCGAGAAGCGGTCACTGTCGGTCTGATCTGCCACGCTCAGGCCGGTGAAGCTGATGCCCGGGACGGAGATGGAGCGGGTCGTGCCGTCCTTCTGTTTGTCGCCGTCCATGCCCTGCAGATACAGGGACACGGTCTTGGACTGGGTTTCGCTGGAGGCGCCCTTCAGCGTGGTGACGGTGCGGTAGCCGCGCCACTGGGACCAGGTGCGTTCCTTGGCCGGGGTGATCGGGTCGTTGTTGTAGTGCCAGGCTGGCCCGGAGTAGCTGTAGTGGTTCTCCATCGTCTCGCCGAGCCCGGTGGGGTCGCAGGTGATGACGTCGGTGACCCGGTATTTGTTGAACCAGTCCAGCGAGGCTTCGGTGGCGCCGTTGATGTGCCAGTAGACCGGGTAGCAGCTCATCGTGTCGTTGTCCTCGGACGACGGCATGTTCGAGCCACGCGCGCACTCGGGGTTGGACAGCGTCACGTTGGTGACAGCGCCGGTCTCGGAGGTGATGCTCGCGATCCGGGGCCGGTTCAGCGGGAGGATGTTGTCTGTGGAGGAGTCGACCCGGTTGGCCCGCATCTGGTACGTGAACGTCACCGGGTCCAGGGTGATGGCGGTGCCGTTCTTGCCGGTGTGCTGAATGGTCTTGAGGACCAGGCTCTGGTCGGTGCTGTTGCCGATGTCGCCCGGGTCCAGGAACTGCTGGGTCAGCGCCCAGGAGTCCACATCCGTGTAGGCGCTCGTGGCGGCCGACCAGGCGTGGGTGTCGATGCTGGTCAGACGCTTACGGGTGAAGAACGCCGGGCCATTGGCCTTGCAGTCCGCGCCGGAGGTGCAGATGGCGTCGAAGGGAACGTCGGGCCAGTTGGAGGCGGTGGAGGACGTCAGCGAGGAGCAGTCGGAGGCGGTGCACCGCTCGTCGTAGCTGAAGGTGACCTCGTCCGTTGCGGTGCCGGTGAACAGGGTGTCCTTGTTCTGCCCGTAAAGGATCTTGGTGGGGTAGCCGCCTCGCGTGTACTGGGCGGTGCCGGTGGTGGCGCCGTTCTTGCCGTAGTAGTTGGTCTCGGCGGTGTACCAGTACGACATCGCGTTGCCGTGCAGGTCCACGACGTAGTCCAGGTTCCACCGCCATGCCTGGGTGACGGCCCGGTCGGCGTAGGTGGAGCCCTGGTCGTAGCCGGGCTCGCCGGAGTTGTTGCCGAAGACCGGCGCGGTCCAGACGGAGTTGGTGCGCTGGGTATCCGCTCCAGGCAGCTTGTTCAGGCCGAATATGTACTTGGTGCCGTCGCCGGCGGTGACGGTCCAGTACTCGCCGTCGTTGTCGCCGTTGTCGGCGCCGGTGGAGTGGGTGACGGTGGATGCGTCGTCGTCCTTGAGGTGCCAGGCGCCGGTGGTGTCGTCCTTGACCAGTTCGGTGGACTTGCCGTTGAGCACCAGCGAGGCGTTGTCGTACTTCCAGCACAGGTCGTGCTTGCCGTCCTCGCCGTCGTCGTCGCACGAGGCGTAGGACCGCTCGATGTAGGACGAGGTCAGGTCGAAGCCTTCACCGACCAGCGTTCCCTGGTTGTTGGTCGACGCCGTCCTGCCGTCCACGCTGCCGGAGTTGTACGAGAGCGACAGCTGCGGTGCCGGGCCCGCCGCGGCCGGCGGAGTGGTCAGAGGGTAGTCCCAGGTGAAGGCGCCCGAGGAACTGCCGGCCTCCCAACTGGAGGAGGCCGACAGCGGGCTCGCCGCGTAGTTGCCGGCGCCGGAGGCCGATTCCCCCGATGAGGCAGCCGTCACGGCCAACACCGTGGCCGACGAATTCGTGACGGCAGCCGCAAGGGACGTGCGTGGCGCCGAGCGGGAGGCCCGCGCCGTGCCGGTACCGCTGCTTGCCTGCCCAAGGCTGACCATGGCCGACAGTGTCTGAGCGCCGATGTTGTTGCGCGAGCCCAGTGGGATCTGTGTCCGGCAGGCGGCCTTGTCCGGCGTGGTCAGCACACAGGATGGGAGACGGACCAACTGCAGTCGACCCGACCAGTCGCCGCCGAAGGCGGAGGCGAACGCCGAATAGTCGACGCTCACCTGGGCGGAACCGGGCTCGGTGGCCGAGGCCGTCAACAGCACACCCTTGATGCCCGCTGCCCCGGACTGATGCTGCCCGAGAACCTGCACCTGCACCTGGCCCGCCGCCGTGTCGGTCCCCCGGCCAGGTGCGACGGTGACCGGCAGCCCTCCAGCGGCCAGCTTCGCCGTGCCCTGCCTGGGTATTCGCCCGGTCACCACGGCGGTATGGGGCCAGACCGCGGATCGCGTCCCATGAAGTGGTGTAGCCGGGCATGGTCCCGGAACGCGCGGGTGTCTGCCCGGGGCGTGCATCCGCTGACCGTGCGTGCTCCCTG
>NZ_JBSFDI010000020.1:0-196907 GCF_053593835.1 Streptomyces sp. NPDC002076 | reverse complement strand
GCGACAGCGAGGGGACCTTCTACCCGCTCGCCGAACGCGTACAGAGGTGGGCCGAACGCGCCCCAGGGCCGCTCCTGCGGGAGATCACCGCCGACCTTCGAGCGTACGCGGGCGGGCTGCTCAACGACGACTTGGCCATGATGGTCGTACAGCGGGACCGGGTGCCGGCGCCCGCCTGACGGGAGTCGAGAAGCTCCGCTCAGCCGGCCGGAGCGTCGTCGGTACAGACCGTCGGTCACGATCGGTGGCTGCCGCACCCGGCGGCCGGCCGCGCGAGGGGGGCCTTGACGATCGCGGCCCCTGTTCATGCCGTTCGGCACCGGCGCCCTGGTCGTCCGTGACATCGCCGCCCTGCACGCCGCGCACGACGGCACCGGCAGCTACCTCCAGGACATGCAGGCGGCGGGGGCGTCCCGGACCCCGGTGACCTCGGGCCCGAGCTGACCCACGAGATCCGCGGTCTGCGGGCCTGGCTTGCCCTGCACCTGCACGGGGTGGACGCCTTCCGCGGGGCTCTGGACGAGAAGCTCGACCTGGCCGAACGCGTCCGCGACACGCTGTCCGGCGTCGCGGAGCGTCTTCGAGGGTGGCGACGTCGGTGTGCGTACTGGCCTCAACATGGGTGCGCCAGGCCGGAAACCTTCGCCCGCACGGCTGCACTTCCGATTGCCGCAAACCAGTTCGCCTGGCAGTGGTGCCACCATCACCGGGACGCGGCCGCGACGACCTAAGCGGGTCGAAACATCCAGAGATATCCCTTATGGTGCTGAACAGTTCACCGCGCTGCTGAACCACATGCTGAACTCTTTTCCGCGCTGCTGAACTCTTTTGTGCTGTTCAACAGCCGCCCTCGTGGCCCGTGTTGAGTGCCGCGAGCAGGTGCACGACCTCAGGTCCGCGGACCTCGCCGACGACCAGCCGGTCGGGCCGCATCCGCAGCGCCTGCCGGACGAGGTCCTCCAGGGTGACCAGGCCGGCACCCTCCTGGTTGGCGGGCCGGGTCTCCAGCCGGACGACGTGCGGATGGTCCGGTCGCAGCTCGGCCGAATCCTCGGCGAGCACGATCCGCTCGCCCGCCCCGACCAGCCCCAGCAGGGCGCTGAGCAGGGTTGTCTTGCCGCTTCCGGTGCCGCCGCTGACGAGGAAGGACAGCCGGGCCATAAGCAGCGCCCGCAGGATCCGCTCGCCGCCGGGCGGTACCGTGCCGGCCTCGACCAGCTCCTCCAGCGTGAACGCCCGGGGCCGTACGACCCGCAGGGCCAGGCAGGTGCAGCCGACGGCGACCGGGGGCAGCACCGCGTGCAGCCGGGTGCCGTCGGGCAGCCGGGCGTCCGCCCACGGCCGGGCGTCGTCCAGCCGGCGTCCGGCCACGGCGGCCAGCCGCTGCGCGAGGCGTCGTACGGCCGCCGCGTCGGGGAAGGTCACCCGGGTCAGCTCCAGGCCGCCGCCGCGGTCCACCCACACCCGGTCGGGGGCGGACACCAGGACGTCGGTCACGTCCGGGTCGGCGAGCAGCGGCTCCAGGGGGCCGGTGCCGACGAGTTCGGACCTCAGCTGCCGGGCCGCGCCGAGGACTTCGGCGTCGCCGAGCACCCTGCCCTGTTCGCGCAGGGCCTGGGCCACGCGCGCGGGGGTGGGTTCGGCGCCGCTCTCGGCCAGCCGGCGCCGGACGCCGTCGAGCAGAGTGGCGCCGTCCGCACGGTCGAGTCCGGGGAGGCTCATCGGGTGCCTCCGGCCTCGACCAGCGCGCGCTCCCAGAAGTTCGCACAGAAGCGGGCGAGCGGGCCGCGTCCGGTCGC
The DNA here is from genome assembly GCF_053593835.1 of Streptomyces sp. NPDC002076. NCBI lineage: Bacteria > Bacillati > Actinomycetota > Actinomycetes > Kitasatosporales > Streptomycetaceae > Streptomyces > Streptomyces sp. NPDC002076. The sequence continues at coordinate 195,108 of NZ_JBSFDI010000020.1, read as the reverse complement.
GGCGGGCGGTTTCGCGCCGCACCGCGGGCGCAGTAGCGGCGGTTCGACCGGCACCTCCCCGGCCAGTGGCAGGCCGAGCAGCCGGGACACCTCCTGGTCGTCCAGGCCCGGTGCGTACGGCCCGCGCACCGCAACGCGCAGGTCGCGCACGACCATGCCGACGGCGGAGGCGACCCGCCCGGCCGCGGCGACCGCGCGCAACTCGGCGGGGACGACGAGCAGCGCCAGGTCGAGCTGTGCGAGGACTTCGGCGACCCCGTCGTCGAGCCGGCGGGGCAGGTCCACCACGACCGTGCCGCCCCGCCGGCGGGCCGCGGCGAGCACCGCGCGCACCGCCTGCGGCGGGACGGCGACGCAGTCGCCGCGGTCCCAGCTCAGCACCCGAAGGGAGTGCAGTTCGGGCAGCGACTCCTCCAGGGCGCCGCCGCCGACCCGGCCCCGAGAGGCGGCGAAGGCGGGCCAGCGCAGTCCGTCGACGCTCTCGCCGCCGAGGAGTACGTCGAGTCCGCCGCCGAGCGGATCGGCGTCCACGAGGAGGGTGCGCAGTCCCTCGCGCGCGGAGGTGACGGCCAGCGCGCATGCGAGCGTGGAGGCGCCGGCCCCGCCCCGGCCGCCGATCACGCCGACGGTGAGGGCCGGGCGGCCGACGCCCTCGGCGACGTCGGCGATGCGGTCGACCAGCCACTGCTCGCCGTCGGGAAGCATCAGGACGTGGTCGGCGCCGATCTCCATGGCGCGTTGCCACACCCCCGGGTCGTCCTGGTCACGGCCGACCAGCACCACTCCGCGCCGGCGCGTGGCCCCGCCGACCCGGCGGGCGCAGTCGTCGCCGACCAGCACCAGCGGGGCCGTTTCCCAGCCGTCGCCGTGTTCGGGGACGCCGTGGTGGACCTCGGGTGTGGCGCCGGCCGCCGCACACAAGCGCAGCAGGTCGTCCAGGATTTCGGCGTCCTCGGTGACGATGAGCGGCCTGCCCGGCCGGTCCGGGGCGCCGGGCGGCGGGTCGTGGGTGACGGCTGCGGTCACGGGTGTTCCCCCTTCGCTGCGTGGGCCGCGCGCCCCTGCGGCCACGCGATTCCCAAAGGTGTGAAGAACCGGCAAGCGGCCCCCCATATGAACGGCCGACAGAATCCGGCCATAGGCGCTCCGGCAATCGGAACCGGCCATGAACTCGCCGTGGCCGAGCGCGCTGGAATCACGGTGCAGCGATCCGCGAAATCATGTGGATCTTGGTCGAAATCTGTGGACAACTCAGCGGTTGTGAATATCGCCGTCACCCATACCGGTGACCTCTGTGTCCATCCCTGCGCGACTTCCACAGAGCAGTGCGACGATTACCCCGAGTAACGGATCATGGGCGCACGGACTCCGCGGCCGCGGTGGCGTCGTACCGACCCGAGGTCGCGTGAAAAAAGGCGAGGAAGGGGAAAAGCCGTCCGGACATGCGACGACCCCCGCCGGGGGGGAGAGCGGGGGTCGTCCCCACGGCCGACTCGGGGGGGGAGGAGTCGGACCGGGTTAGCACGGTCGCGAACGATCCGTGACTTCCATGGTGTACCCGAGAGCCCTCTCAGGCAAACCCACGCGCCCCACCTTACGCCGAATGGTGGGCGCCTATGCTCTGGGGCGTGGAAAACCACTCCTTGCCCCGCGCAGCAGCCTTCTTTGATCTGGACAAGACGGTCATTGCGAAGTCGAGCACGCTCACCTTCAGCAAGTCCTTCTACCAAGGCGGGCTGATCAACCGCAGGGCCGCGCTGCGTACCGCATATGCCCAGTTCGTCTTCCTGGTCGGCGGCCTGGATCACGACCAGATGGAGCGCATGCGCGAGTATCTGTCCACCCTGTGCCGCGGCTGGAACGTGCAGCAGGTGCGGGAGATCGTCGCCGAGACCCTGCACGACCTGATCGACCCGATCATCTACGACGAGGCAGCCTCCCTCATCGAGGAGCACCACTCGGCCGGCCGGGACGTGGTGATCGTGTCGACCTCGGGCGCCGAGGTGGTCGAGCCGATCGGTGAACTGCTCGGCGCGGACCGGGTGGTGGCCACCCGCATGGTCGTCGGCGAGGACGGCTGCTTCACCGGGGAGGTGGAGTACTACGCCTACGGCCCGACCAAGGCCGAGGCGATCCGGGAGCTGGCCGCGTCCGAGGGTTACGACCTCGACCGCTGCTTCGCCTACAGCGACTCGGTGACCGACCTGCCGATGCTCCAGGCCGTCGGGCACCCGCACGCGGTGAACCCGGACCGCACCCTGCGCCGCGAGGCGGTCGCGCGTGGGTGGCCGGTTCTGGAGTTCCGCCGGCCGGTCCCGCTGAAGAAGCGGCTGCCCACGTTCTCCGTCCCGGCCCGCCCCACGCTGGTCGCGGCGGCGGCCATAGGAGCGGCGGCCGCGACCGCCGGCCTCGTCTGGTACGCCAGCCGACGCCGGGGCACCGCCTGACACAGAAGCGCCGTCGCACGCCGAAGCACCGTCCGACACCGAAGCACCATCGGGACAGGGCCCGTTTCGCCCTGGTTTGAACCTAAAGGTAAAAGACCGGAGGCAAGGGTTTCGCTTCCTCCCGGCGCGCGGTACAAAGACCTTAGGCCCGCGAGACCAAAGGACATCCGAGAGGATCACCTACCACTACGCACTTGGCCCACGGACCACGCATGGACACCGGGCACCCACGCGACGTCGACCCGTCGATTACGGGCCAGCCGCACCAGGTGACGGGCAAAGTCCCCGACCTGATGGGCAGATATCGAGGACGCTTGGTAACCCGGTGAACATGCCAGCGGCGGTACGAAGACTCGTACCGCCGCATTCATGTCCAGGACCCGCCGGGCGCCTTCTCAGGCCGCGCCGCGCTGCAGCGCCTCGCACACCGCCGTCGACTCGCGCGCACCCAGCTCGATCGCCCGGCCGCAGTGCGCGATCCAGGCCCCCATGCCCTCGGGGGTGCCGGAGACATATCCGTCCAGCGCCGCCAGATAGGAGGCGCGGCCCAGCTCGGCGTGGCCGACCTCGGCCGGGCAGATCGCCTTCGGGTCCAGGCCGCTTCCGATCAGCACAATCCGTTCGGCCGTGCGTGCGACCAGGCCGTTGTGGGACACGAAGGGCCGCAGCGCGAGCAGCTCGCCGTGCACCACGGCGGCCGTGACCAGCGCGGGCGCGGACGTCCCCGCGATGATCAGGTCCGCGAGCCCCTCCAGCCGCCCGGAGACCTCCGCCGCGTCCGGCAGCGGCAGCTCGACCAGCGGTTCGTCCACCGGCTCGCCGGCCTGGCGCGGCCTGCCGACCTCGTCGCCCTTGCTCGCCGCGGCCACCAGGTGCAGCCGGGCCAGGACCCGGAGGGGCGACTGCCGCCAGATGGACAGCAGCTGTCCCGCCTCCGCCGACAGCCTCAGGGCCGCACCCATGACGCGCGCCTCCGCGTCGCCGCCGAAGTCGGTACGCCGCCGCACCTCCTCCAGGGCCCAGTCGGCGCCGGACAGGGCAGCGGAGCCACGGGCAGCGCGCAGGGCCGCCTCGGATGTGATCTCGGCGCTGCGGCGCCGCATGATCCGGTGCCCGTAGACCCGGTCCACGGCCTTGCGCACGGATTCCACGGAGTCGGCCACACCGGGCAGCGAGCCCAGGGCCGCGAGCGGGTCGGCGTTCGCGCCTGTCGTACTCATGAGTACGACCCTACGCATCCCATCGACCAACCCCTCGAAGGAGTGGTCTTCTTCACTCCCGACTGCCACTTACAGCTATCAACCGACTACCGTTGGTGAACATGAAAATTGCTTTCGTCGGGAAGGGCGGCAGCGGCAAGACCACGCTCTCCTCCCTGTTCATCCGCCATCTCGTGGCCGCCGGCGCCCCGGTGGTCGCCATCGACGCGGACATCAACCAGCACCTCGGGCCCGCGCTCGGCCTCGACGAGGCGGAGGCCACCGCACTGCCCGCCATGGGCGAGCGGCTGCCGCTGATCAAGGACTATCTGCGCGGCGGCAACCCGCGCATCGCCTCCGCCGCCACGATGATCAAGACGACCCCGCCCGGCGAGGGCTCGCGGCTGGTCCGGGTGCGAGAGCCGAATCCGGTCTACGACGCCTGCGCGCGGCCGGTGGAACTCGAGGGCGGCGCCGTCCGTTTGATGGTCACCGGCCCCTTCACGGACGCCGACCTGGGGGTCGCCTGCTACCACTCCAAGACGGGAGCGGTGGAGCTGTTCCTGAACCACCTCGTCGACGGCCCCGACGAGTACGTCGTGGTCGACATGACGGCCGGTTCGGACTCCTTCGCCTCCGGCATGTTCACCCGCTTCGACATGACGTTCCTCGTCGCCGAGCCGACCCGGAAGGGGGTCTCCGTCTATCGCCAGTACAAGGAGTACGCCCGCGACTTCGGCGTCGCCCTGAAGGTCGTCGGCAACAAGATCCAGGAACAGGACGACATCGACTTCCTGCGCGCGGAGGTCGGTGACGACCTGCTCGTGACCGTCGGCTGCTCGGACTGGGTGCGTGCCATGGAGAAGGGCCGTCCACCCCGGTTCGAACTGCTGGAGGAGGCCAACGCCCGGGCTCTGCACACTCTTAGGGCCACCGCCGATGCCACGTACGAGTCGCGGGACTGGGAGCGCTACACCCGCCAGATGGTGCACTTCCACCTGAAGAACGCCGAGGCGTGGGGCAACGAGCGTACCGGGGCCGACCTGGCGGCACAGGTGGACCCCTCCTTCGTGCTCGGCGAGAGCCTCGGCGCGGAGATCCCAAGTTCCGTGTGACACCTGCGGCTTGAGCGTGACACCTACGGTTTGCCCGTGACGCCTACCGCCTGACCGCCGGCGCCCCGGGCACGCCCTTGGGTGCCGGGGCCGGGCGGCCGGAGAGGAAGGGCGCCCAGCCCTGCCTGGGGGCCTCGCCCACCTCCAGGGTGCGCAGCTTCTGAAGGATCTTCGGGTCCTGCGCGTCCAGCCAGTCGACGAGTTGGTGGAAGGACACACAGCGGACGTCGGGCTTGTTGCACACCTCCTTCACCGTGTCCTCGACGGCGCGCATGTACGTGCCGCCGTTCCAGGACTCGAAGTGGTTGCCGATGATCAGCGGCGCGCGGTTGCCGTCGTAGGCCCGGTAGAAGCCCTTGACCAGGCCGTCACGCATCTGGTCGCCCCAGTAGCCGAACTTGCTCGCGTCGCCCTGGGTCTTGGTGCCGGACTGGTTGACCATGAAGTTGTAGTCCATGGTCAGCTGCTCATAGGTGTGCTCGGGGAAGGGCACCAGCTGCATCGACAGGTCCCACAGGCCGTCCTTCTTCTTGGGCCACACCTGGTTGGTGATCCCGCTGGAGTCGTAGCGGAAGCCCAACTCGCGGGCCGCCTTCATGAAGTTCTTCTGGCCCTCCAGGCAGGGCGTGCGGGCGCCGATCAGTTCCTTGTCGTAGTCGAAGGGCAGCGGGGCCGACTTCTTCATGCCGGTGTTGGTCTTCCAGGTCTTCACGAACTGCTTGGCCTGGGCGATCTCGCTCTTCCACTCCTCCACCGACCAGGTGCCGACCCCGCCGTTGGGCCCGCAGAAATGGCCGTTGAAGTGCGTGCCGATCTCATTGCCCTCCAACCAGGCCAGCCGTGCCTGCTTGACGGTGTCGGCGATCCCCTTCTCGTCGTTGAAGCCGATGTCCGAGCTGCCCGGCGAGTGCTGGGGCGGCTTGTACAGCTCGCGCTTCTCCTCCGGCAGCATGTACACGCCGCTGAGGAAGTACGTCATGGTCGCGTGGTTCTCCTTGGAGACCTCACGGAAGTGCGAGAACAGCTTCTGGCTGTCCTCGCCCGCGCCGTCCCAGGAGAACACCACGAACTGTGGCGGTTTCTCACCGGGCTTCAGCCGCTCGGGTCTGGGCAGATGCGGCTGCGAGCCGGTGTACGCGGTGGATCCGTCACCGATCGGCCGGAACACGCTCTGGGGTGCCGGGGCCGCCGGGGCGCCCTTCTGCGGGCCGGACGTCCCTTCCTTCGAGGCGTGGGAGCCGGTCACACAACTGGCCAGCGAGGCGGCGCAGGCCGCGGCGACCATGGCGCCGACGGCGATCCTCTGGGTGGCGGCCATGTTCCGCCCACCTTCTTCCTTCTCTCAGACACGCGCTGGCGAGGGCCGTTTTCTGGTGATGTGCCGGGCTTGGACCGACGCTGCCGCCAAGATCACACAGAGCTGGGAAGGAAGCGGTACGACAAGCCGATCAAACGATGAGTTCGCCCACATGAGGGACCGCATGGGTCATTTGCCGCGAAAAATTATGTTCGCCCTTTACATGCCATTACGTTTCCTTTGCCAAGCATTGCTCCATCCCGCCGCCCCGGAGGAGACGGGACCATGTCAGCCTGCGCACCCCCGCACACCCAGCACCCGCACCCGCCGCACAGCCCGCCGCCCGGCCGCCGGCGCCGCTTCCCCGTGGCGAGCGCCGACCTCTCGGCGTCCCTCGCGGTCTTCCTGATCGCCCTGCCCCTGTCCCTCGGCATCGCCCTGGCCACCGGCGCCCCGCTCCAGGCCGGCCTCGTCGCCGCCGCCGTGGGCGGACTTGTCGCCGGCCGGCTCGGCGGCTGCCCGCTCCAGGTCAGCGGTCCCGCCGCCGGACTCACCGTGGTAACCGCCGACCTGATCCACCGCTACGGGTGGCGGGCGACCTGCGGCATCACCGTCCTCGCCGGACTCGCCCAACTCGGCCTAGGTTGCCTGCGGGTGGCGCGCGGCGCGCTCGCGGTCAGCCCGGCCGTGGTGCACGGCATGCTTGCCGGGATCGGCATCACCATCGCCGTCGCCCAACTGCACATCGTGCTGGGCGGCAGTCCGGACAGCTCCGTCCTCGCCAACCTGCGTGCGCTGCCCGCCGAGTTGGCCCACCTGCATCCGGCCGCCGTCTCGATGAGCGCACTGACGCTCGCGCTGCTGCTGGCCTGGCCCCGCCTGCCCGGCCGCACCGGGCGGACGCTCCGGCGCGTGCCGGCCGCCCTCGTCGCCGTCGCCGGGGCCACCGCCACGGCGGCCCTCGCCGGCCTGACCCTGCCCCGGGTCGACCTGCCGTCGTGGCGCAGCCACGCCCTGGCCGGACTGCCCGAGGGCGCGGCGCCCGGCCTCGCCGCCGCCGTGCTCACCACCACCCTGGTGTGCAGCGTGCAGTCGCTGCTCGGTGCGGTGGCCGTGGACAAACTGGTCGCGGCCCGCACTTGTCCGGTCCCCCGCGTCGGCCGCTCCCACCTGGACCGAGAGCTGCTGGGCCAGGGCGCCGCCAACATGGTCTCCGGGGCGCTCGGCGGACTGCCGGTGGCCGGGGTGGCCGTGCGCAGCACCGCGAATGTGAAATCGGGTGCGGTGAGCCGGAACTCCACGATGCTGCACGGCGTTCTCGTAGTAGTCGCCGCGTTGCTGATGGTCCCGGCCCTGGAGGAGATCCCGCTCGCCTCCCTCGCCGCCCTGGTCATGGCCGTCGGTATCCAGATGGTGTCCCTGCACCACATCCGCGCGGTGACGCGCCACCGCGAAGTGCTGGTCTACGCCGCGACCACACTCGGTGTGGTGCTCCTCGGCGTCCTGCAGGGCGTGCTCCTCGGGGTCGCCGCGGCGGTCGCCGTCGCCCTGCGCCGCCTCGCCCGCACCCGCATCACCCACGAAGAGAAGGAAGGAGTCCATCACGTAAGAATCCGAGGTCAGCTGACGTTCCTCGCGGTGCCCCGGCTCAGCCGGTCCCTGCATCTCGTACCCCAAGGCGCCCACGCTGTCGTGGAGTTGGACGGTTCGTTCATGGACCACGCGGCGTACGAGTCGCTGCAGGACTGGCGCAGCTCCCATGCCGCACGCGGGGGTACGGCCGAGCTGAGGGGCCGACGCGGCGGAATCCGGACCGCCGCACCTGCCCTGACCGCCGAGCCGAACCTGCCCATCGAACCGACCTTGACCGCCACACCGACCCTGCCCACCGAACCAGCCCCGCCCACCGGGTCGATCGCGCCCACCGAACCGCCCCCGCCCACCGGGTCGATCGCGTCCGCCGAACGGCCCCCGTCCACCGATCCAGCCCCACCCACCGAACCGCCCCAGCCCACCAAGCCAGCCCCACCCACCGAACCGCCCCAGCCCACCAAGCCGGCCCCACCCACCGGACCACCCCCGTCCGCCACGTGCCGGTGTCGGCCCTGGACGCCCTGGCGAAATCACCGGTCATGCCTCCCGGAGGCCGTCATCACCCCGGCGGGACGGGAGGCGGGGCGCGAACTGGTCCGCGGGATCGGCTCGTTCCAGCGCCACACCGCACCGCTGGTACGGGACGAACTGGCGCGGCTCGCCCGGGAGGGCCAGCGGCCCGCGCAACTCTTCCTCACCTGTGCCGATTCCCGGCTCGTCACGTCGATGATCACCGCCAGTGGTCCCGGCGATCTGTTCGTCGTCCGCAACATCGGCAACCTGGTGCCGATGCCGGGCGAGGAGCACGGCGACGAGTCGGTGGCGGCCGCCGTCGAGTACGCGGTGGAGGTGCTCGGCGTGCGCTCCATCACCGTGTGCGGGCACTCGGGATGCGGGGCGATGCAGGCGCTGCTGACCGCGACCGACGCGGACGAGGAGACCCCGCTGCGCCGCTGGCTGCGGCACGGGCTGCCGAGTCTGGCGCGGATGGCCGGGCACCGCCGCGGCTGGCCCCGGCTCGCCGGGCGGGCCCCGGCGGACGCGGTGGAGCAGCTGTGCCTGATCAACGTGGTCCAGCAGCTGGAGCACCTGCGGGCGCACGGCCCGGTGGCCCGGGCGCTGGCCAGGGGCGGACTGGAGCTGCACGGGATGTACTTCCACGTGGGCGAGGCACAGGCGTACTTGCTGGCGGGGAACGAGAGGGAGGGAGACGCCGTGTTCGAGCACGTCCGGGGAAGTGGCACGGACGGGGCACCGGTGAGGGAGGCGCACAGTCCGGCGTGACAGGCACACGGCTCGGCCCGGGAAAGGACCTACCAACAGGTCTAAACCAATTTTGCCGACGACCCTTGTCAGCGGACCCCCGCGTCTGATGAGCTGTGGCCTGGGACACAACGGACACCCTTCGAAAGGGAGATGTCGTGAGTAACGAAAGCCTGGCCAACCTGCTCAAGGAAGAACGCAGGTTCGCGCCCCCCGCCGACCTGGCCGCGCACGCCAACGTCACCGCGGAGGCGTATGCACAGGCCAAGGCTGACAGGCTCGGCTTCTGGGCCGAGCAGGCCCGCCGGCTGACCTGGGCCAAGGAACCGACCGAGACGCTGGACTGGTCGAACCCGCCGTTCGCGAAGTGGTTCAAGGACGGCGAGCTGAACGTCGCCTACAACTGCGTGGACCGGCATGTGGAGGCGGGACACGGGGACCGTGTCGCCATCCACTTCGAGGGTGAGCCCGGCGACAGCCGCTCGATCACCTACGCCGAGCTGAAGGACGAGGTCTGCAAGGCGGCCAACGCCCTGCTGGAGCTGGGTGTCCGCAAGGGCGACCGGATCGCCATCTACATGCCGATGATCCCCGAGACCGCGATCGCGATGCTGGCCTCGGCCCGGATCGGTGCCGCGCACTCGGTGGTCTTCGGCGGCTTCTCGGCGGACGCACTCGCGACGCGCATCCAGGACGCCGACGCCAAGGTGGTCATCACCGCCGACGGCGGCTACCGGCGTGGCAAGCCGTCCGCCCTCAAGCCGGCCGTGGACGAGGCGATCTCCAAGGTCGACAACGTCGAGCATGTGCTGGTGGTGCGCCGTACCGGTCAGGACGTGGCGTGGACCGAGGGCCGGGACGTGTGGTGGCACGAGCGCGTCGAGCGGCAGTCCGCCGAGCACGCCCCGGAGGCGTTCGAGGCGGAGCACCCCCTGTTCATCCTCTACACCTCCGGCACGACCGGTAAGCCGAAGGGCATCCTGCACACCTCCGGCGGCTACCTCACCCAGACGGCGTACACGCACTGGGCGGTCTTCGACCTCAAGCCGGAGACGGACGTGTACTGGTGCACGGCCGACGTCGGCTGGGTCACCGGGCACTCGTACATCGTGTACGGCCCGCTGGCCAACGGCGCGACGCAGGTGATGTACGAGGGCACGCCCGACACCCCGCACCAGGGCCGGTTCTGGGAGATCGTGCAGAAGTACAAGGTCACGATCCTCTACACCGCGCCGACGGCGATCCGGACGTTCATGAAGTGGGGCGACGACATCCCCGCCAAGTTCGACCTGTCCTCCCTGCGCGTCCTCGGCTCGGTGGGTGAGCCCATCAACCCCGAGGCATGGATCTGGTACCGCAAGAACATCGGCGCGGACAAGACGCCCGTCGTGGACACCTGGTGGCAGACCGAGACCGGCGCGATGATGATCTCGCCGCTGCCCGGCGTCACCGAGGCCAAGCCCGGCTCCGCGCAGACCCCGCTGCCCGGCATCTCCGCGACCGTCGTCGACGACGAGGCGAACGAGGTGCCCGACGGCGGCGGTGGCTACCTGGTGCTGACCGAGCCGTGGCCGTCGATGCTGCGCACCATCTGGGGCGACGACCAGCGGTTCATCGACACCTACTGGTCCCGCTTCGAGGGCAAGTACTTCGCCGGTGACGGCGCGAAGAAGGACGACGACGGCGACATCTGGCTGCTGGGCCGGGTCGACGACGTGATGCTCGTGTCCGGGCACAACATCTCCACCACCGAGGTGGAGTCGGCGCTCGTCTCGCACCCGTCGGTCGCCGAGGCGGCCGTCGTCGGTGCCGCCGACGAGACCACCGGCCAGGCGATCGTCGCGTTCGTGATCCTGCGCGGTACGGCCGCGGAGACCGAGGCGCTCGTCGGCGAGCTGCGCAACCACGTGGGCGCCACGCTCGGCCCGATCGCCAAGCCCAAGCGGATCCTGCCGGTGGCCGAGCTGCCGAAGACCCGCTCCGGCAAGATCATGCGCCGTCTGCTGCGGGACGTGGCCGAGAACCGTCAGCTCGGTGACGTGACCACGCTGACCGACAGCACGGTCATGGACCTGATCCAGACGAAGCTGCCTGCGGCGCCCAGCGAGGACTAGGCGGAACGGCAGCGAGGGCGCCCGGTGTTGCCACCGGGCGCCCTCCTTCGTTCGGCTCACTAACCTCCTGCGTCAAAATAGAGTAAAATGGTGATCTCAAGGTGTGCCGGGAAGTCTGGTCGGCGACGCCGTCGGCGACCCCGCGCGACGGCGTGATCATCGCCGTACGACCCGGAGGTCCCCGCCGTGGCCGCACCCCGCACCCGTAAAGCCCCCCGCAAGGTGCTCGGACGTCTCTCCCTGCCCGAGCGGGCCTTCGTCGCGGACGCGCTGCGGGCCGAGACCGTCGGCGGTGTCCTGCTGCTCCTCGCCGCCGTGGCGGCGCTGATCTGGGCGAACATCCCCGCTCTGCATCACAGCTACGAGTCCGTCAGCCACTTCCAGCTCGGCCCCGCGGCGCTCGGCCTGAACCTCTCCATGGCGCACTGGGCCGCCGACGGCCTGCTCGCGGTGTTCTTCTTCGTGGCCGGTATCGAGCTCAAGCGGGAGCTGGTCGCCGGGGACCTGCGCGACCCCAGGGCGGCCGTCCTGCCCGTGGTGGCCGCGCTGTGCGGCATGGCCGTACCCGCGCTCGTCTACGCCCTCACCACCCTCACCGGGCACGGCTCGACGCAGGGCTGGGCGGTGCCCACCGCGACCGACATCGCCTTCGCGCTCGCCGTCCTCGCGGTCATCGGGACCTCCCTGCCCAGCTCCCTGCGCGCCTTCCTGCTCACCCTCGCGGTGGTGGACGACCTCGTCGCGATCCTGATCATCGCGATCTTCTTCACCGACCAGCTGAACTTCGCCGCGCTCGGCGGGGCCGCCGCCGGACTGGCGGTGTTCTGGCTGCTGCTGCGCAGGGGCGTCCGCGGCTGGCACGTGTATGTGCCGCTCGGCGTGGTGATCTGGGCGCTGATGTACAACAGCGGCGTGCACGCCACCATCGCCGGCGTGGCGATGGGCCTGATGCTGCGCTGCACCACCCGGGAGGGCGAGCAGCACTCGCCCGGCGAGCACATCGAGCACCTGGTGCGGCCCCTGTCCGCCGGGCTGGCCGTACCGATGTTCGCGCTGTTCAGCGCCGGGGTGAAGGTCTCCGGCGGAGCACTCGGGGATGTGTTCACCAAGCCGGAGACGCTCGGCGTCGTCCTCGGCCTGGTCGTCGGCAAGACGATCGGCATCTTCGGCGGCACCTGGCTGACCGTCCGCTTCACCCGCGCCTCCCTCAGCGAGGAGCTCGCCTGGGCCGACGTCTTCGCCGTCGCCTCCCTCTCCGGCATCGGCTTCACCGTCTCCCTGCTGATCGGCGAACTCGCCTTCGCCGGCGACGCCGTCCTGACCGACGAGGTCAAGGCGGCCGTCCTCATCGGATCGCTCCTCGCGGCCATGTGCGCGACGCTGCTGCTGAAGATGCGCAACGCCAAGTACCGCAGGTTGTGCGAGGAAGAGGAGCGCGACGAGGACCTCGACGGCATCCCGGACGTCTACGAACAGGACGACCCGGCCTACCACCTGCGCATGGCCGAGATCCACGAACGCAAGGCCGCCGAACACCGCCGGATCGCCGCCGAGAAGGCCGCCGCCGCGCGCCACGGGCTTCAGGAAGTGCCGGGCGGGGCAGGCGAGGAGGACGACCGTCCGGCATGATCTGACGAGACGGTACAAAACTAGACGGCCACACGAGCGGATCCGCCGGCCGCGTACGGCACGCCCATGACGTACGACGGCACGGCACACCGCGGCACGAGACACCTCGTAAGGGAGAACGCGATGAGCGCACCCGACGGCAGCCCGGTCGGCGCCGAACGCAGCATCGGCCAGCTGTTCGCCTCGGCGACGACCGAATTGTCGGCGCTGGTGCACGACGAGATCGCCCTGGCCAAGGCCCAGCTGAAGCAGGACGTCAAGCGCGGCGCGGTCAGCGGCGGCGCGTTCTCGGCGGCGCTGGTGCTGCTCGTCTTCTCGCTCCCGATGCTCAACTTCGCCCTCGCCTACGGCATCCGCACCTGGAGCGGCTGGAACCTGGCGATCTGCTTCGTGCTGTCCTTCGCGGCGAACGTGGTCCTCGCCGGTCTCCTCGCGCTGATCGGCATGCTGGTCGCGAAGAAGGCCAAGAAGAGCCAGGGCCCGCAGAAGGTGGCCGCCTCGATGAAGGAGACGGCGGGCGTACTGCAGAACGCCAAGCCGCACCCGCGCCCGGAGCTGCCCGAGGACCGCACCCCCGCGGCCATCGAGGCTGTGGCACGCTCACAGTCATGACGGACCCAGCCCCCTCGGCCGTACGCATCGATGGTCCCTGGACGCACAGGGACGTCGCCGCGAACGGCGCGCGCTTCCACATCGCCGAGCTCGGCGACGGCCCCCTGGTGCTGCTGCTGCACGGCTTCCCGCAGTTCTGGTGGACCTGGCGGCACCAGCTGGTCGCGCTCGCGGACGCGGGCTACCGGGCGGTGGCGATGGACCTGCGGGGCGTCGGCGGCAGCGACCGCACGCCCCGCGGGTATGACCCCGCCAACCTCGCGCTCGACGTCACCGGTGTGATCCGTTCGCTCGGCGAACCGGACGCGGCGCTGGTCGGGCACGACCTGGGCGGCTATCTGGCGTGGACCGCGGCGGCGATGCGCCCCAAGCTCGTACGGCGGCTCGCGGTCGTCTCCATGCCGCATCCGCGGCGCTGGCGCGCGGCGATGCTGCGGGACGCCCGGCAGACGGCCGCCAACTCCTACATCTGGGGTTTCCAGCGGCCGTGGCTTCCGGAACGTCAACTCACCGCGGACGGCGGCGCGTTGGTGGGCCGGCTGATCCGGGACTGGTCCGGGCCGCAGCCGCCGGAGGAGGCGGCCGTGCAGACCTACCAGCGGGCCATGTGCATCCCGTCGACCGCGCACTGCTCGATCGAGCCCTACCGCTGGCTGGTGCGCTCGCTGGCCCGCCCGGACGGCATCCAGTTCAACCGCAGGATGAAGCGCCCGGTGCGGGTGCCCACGCTGCATCTGCACGGCTCGCTGGACCCGGTGATGCGCACGCGCAGCGCCGCCGGGTCGGGTGAGTACGTCGAAGCGCCGTACCGCTGGCGCCTGTTCGACGGCCTCGGCCACTTCCCGCACGAGGAGGATCCCGCCGCCTTCTCCACCGAGCTCGTCAACTGGCTGAAGGATCCCGAACCGGACCGGTGACGCCCGCCCGCGCCCGTCACATACTGCGGTGAGGTTCACCCGTACCGGTGATGGACACCGGTGACCGTGCGGTGACGTTTCGATGCGTGGAGTATCCGGTTCCTGAACAGTTGTCCGCCGAACGGCCACATGCCCGCCGCATAGGCCAATTGGGCGGCGCTCAGGCGGTTATCGACCTTCGGGCAGGGGCAGACGTCGGGGTATGGGCTGGACGCACGACTACAGTGACGCACCCCGCAACCGCCGCTCCGGCGCCGGTGTGAGCACGTCTCAGCGAGGCAATCCGCAACTCGCGGAAGCGGACCTCCGGGTGGGGATTCCGCGCATCCTGCGCCGCCGGGCACGCTGGGTCTCGGTGCGTCTGCGCCACCCACGCGGCTGACGCCCCTCCCGGGCTTTCCGGGGGTCACAGGGCGCAGCTGTCCGTACCCACCTGCTCGCTCGCCGTACGTCCCCTCTGGACGTCGGGCTGGATCTCGTCCGACGTGAGGGCGTAACCGGTCTCGGCGTCGTCGAGGGACTTGGCGAACACCACGCCGTACACCCGGCCGTCGGGGGTGAGCAGCGGGCCGCCCGAGTTGCCCTGGCGGACGGTCGTGTACAGCGAGTAGACGTCGCGGCGGACGGTGCCGCGGTGGTAGATGTCCGGGCCATTGGCCGTGATGCGCCCGCGCACGCGCGCGGCACGCACGTCGTACGAGCCGTTCTCCGGGAAGCCCGCAACGATCGCGCCGTCACCGCCGGCCGCGTCCTGCGCGGAGAACCGCAGGGCGTTCGCCTGCAGGTCGGGTACGTCGAGTACGGCGATGTCGCGCTTCCAGTCGTACAGGACCACCTTGGCGGCGTATCTGCGGCCCTCGCCGCCTATCTGCACGGTGGGCGCGTCGACGCCGCCGACGACGTGCGCGTTGGTCATGACCCGGCGGTTCGCGAAGACGAAGCCGGTGCCCTCCAGCACCTTGCCGCAGCTCTGGGCGGTGCCGGTCACCTTGACGATGGAGCGCTGGGCGCGGGCGGCGACCGGGCTGTTCGCGAGGGCCGGGTCGGGCGGCTGGACGTCCTTGATCGGCTCGTTGGCGAACGGGCTGAAGACCTGCGGGAAGCCGTTCTGCGCGAGGACGGAGGAGAAGTCCGCGAACCAGGTATTGGCCTGCGCGGGCAGCGCGCGGGAGACGCCGAGGAGCACCTTGGAGCCGCGGACCTCCTTGCCGAGCGTCGGCAGGGTGGTGCCGGCCAGGGCGGAGCCGATCAGCCAGGCCACCAGCAGCATAGCGACGACATTGACCAGGGCGCCGCCGGTGGCGTCCAGGGCGCGGGCCGGGGACCAGGTGATGTACCGGCGCAGCTTGTTGCCGAGGTGGGTGGTCAGGGCCTGGCCGACGGAGGCGCAGACGATGACGACGACCACGGCGACCACGGCGGCGGTGGTGCCGACGTCCGCGTTACCGGTCACGGCGTCCCAGATCACGGGAAGCGTGTACACGGCGACGAGGCCGCCGCCCAGGAACCCGATCACCGACAGGATGCCGACGACGAAGCCCTGGCGGTAGCCCACCACCGCGAACCAGACGGCCGCGACCAGCAACAGGATGTCCAGCACGTTCACGGGATCACCCTGTCATGCGCGCCAGTCGAGTGGGACCTGCTTCTCTCTGTCCCAGGGGCGCTCCCAGCCCGCGAAATGCAGCAGACGGTCGATCACCCCGGCCGTGAAGCCCCACACCAGGGCCGATTCGACCAGGAATGCCGGACCTCGGTGGCCGCTGGGGTGGACGGCGGTGGCTCGGTTGGCGGGGTCCGTGAGATCCGCCACGGGGACCGTGAACACCCGCGCCGTCTCGTTCGGGTCGACGACGCCCACCGGGCTGGGCTCGCGCCACCAGCCGAGCACGGGCGTGACGACGAAACCGCTGACCGGGATGTACAGCGCGGGCAGCACGCCGAAGAGCTGGACGCCGGAGGGGTCCAGGCCGGTCTCCTCCTCGGCCTCGCGCAGCGCGGCCCTGAGCGGTCCGTCGCGGTGCGGATCGCCGTCCTCGGGGTCGAGCGCGCCGCCGGGGAAGGACGGCTGCCCGGCGTGCGAGCGCAGGGAGCCGGCGCGCTCCATCAGCAGCAGCTCCGGGCCGTGCTCGCCCTCGCCGAACAGGATCAGCACGGCCGACTTGCGGCCCGAGCCGTTCTCCGGCGGCAGGAAGCGGCTCAGCTGGAGCGGCTCGATCGTCTCGGCGGCCCGCACCACGGGCGCCAGCCACTCCGGAAGCCCCTCCTTGCTCAGCGTCACCGCGCCGCCCCGCGTCTCACTGGCCCTCGCCATCGCCACCCCCCTCGCTCTGTCCGTCCAACGCCCGAGGACCCCGAGATCGTTCCGTCACGCGGCCCCCAGCGGCGGGGCCGGCCTGCCGCCCGCGTCCAGGTAGGCCTGCGGGGGCTTCAGGCGCTGGCCGGGGAAGCCGCCCTTCTCGTACTTCAGGAGTTTCTTCGCCTTCTCGGGGTCGGTCTCGCCCTCGCCGTAGGCCGGGCAGAGCGGGGCGATCGGGCAGGCGCCGCAGGCGGGCTTGCGGGCGTGGCAGATACGGCGGCCGTGCCAGATCACGTGGTGGGACAGATCGGTCCACTCGCTCTTCGGGAACAGCGCGCCGACGGCGGCCTCGATCCTGTCCGGGTCGCTCTCCTCGGTCCACTGCCAGCGGCGCACGAGCCGCTGGAAGTGGGTGTCCACGGTGATCCCCGGCCGCCCGAAGGCGTTGCCCAGCACGACGAAGGCGGTCTTGCGGCCGACGCCGGGCAGCTTGACCAGGTCCTCCAGCCTGCCGGGCACCTCGCCACCGAAGTCCTCCGCGAGGGCCTTGGACAGCCCCATGACCGACTTGGTCTTCATCCGGAAGAACCCGCAGGGGCGAAGGATCTCCTCGACCTCCTCCGGGTTGGCGGCGGCCAGGTCCTCGGGGGTCGGGTACTTCGCGAAGAGCGCCGGGGTGGTCTGGTTGACGCGCAGGTCGGTGGTCTGGGCGGACAGCACGGTGGCGACCAGCAGCTGGAAGGGGTTGTCGAAGTCCAGCTCGGGGTGCGCGTACGGGTACACCTCGGCCAGCTCGCGGTTGATGCGGCGGGCGCGGCGGACCAGGGCGGTGCGGGACTCCTCCTTCGGCGGCTTCACGGCGACCGTCTTGGCGGGCGCCGCCTTCTTCAGGACCACGGCCTCGCCGGTGGCCACGACCTTCTTGGCCGGGGCGACCTTCTTCGCTGAGGCGACCTTCTTCGCCGAGGCGGCCTTCTTGGCCGGGCCTGCCTTCTTGGCGGGCGCCGCCTTGTTGGTGGCCGCCGTCTTGGCCGGAGCCGCCTTCTTCGTCGAGGCCGCCTTCTTGGTCGGCGTGACCTTTTTTGCCGTTTTTCCGGTTTTCCTACTGCCGCCGGAGCCCTGTTCGCCCACGGCGGAATCGCGACGTACAACCACCCGCTAAGCCCCCTTGGCCTGTGCTCTCACCGGCGATTTGGACACCCGGCCAGCCTAGAGCCCGGCACCGACATCCGCCCCGGACCCGGTGGATCGGTCCCCGATTGGACCCCTGACGCTTACCTCGGGACACCTGTGCGGCATCCTTGTGACAGATCACACTGTTTGGACCGTCCGGCAAAATGGGGAACACGGTCCCCTGGCACTCGGGGGAGCAAGATCCCCTGAGCAGGTCGACAAGGAGAGAACTCAGTGGACGACGTTCTGCGGCGCAACCCGCTCTTCGCGGCTCTCGACGACGAGCAGGCCGCGGAGCTTCGCGCCTCCATGAGCGAGGTGACCCTCGCACGCGGCGACTCCCTGTTCCACGAGGGCGACCCGGGTGACCGGCTGTATGTCGTCACCGAGGGCAAGGTCAAGCTGCACCGCACCTCCCCCGACGGCCGCGAGAACATGCTGGCCGTCGTCGGACCCGGCGAGCTGATCGGCGAGCTGTCGCTCTTCGACCCGGGCCCCCGTACGGCGACCGCGACCGCGCTGACCGAGGTCAAGCTGCTCGGTCTCGGCCACGGCGACCTCCAGCCCTGGCTGAACGCCCGCCCGGAGGTGGCAGGCGCCCTGCTGCGCGCCGTCGCCCGCCGTCTGCGCAAGACCAACGACGCCATGTCCGACCTGGTCTTCTCCGACGTCCCCGGCCGCGTGGCACGCGCCCTGCTGGACCTGTCGCGCCGCTTCGGCGTGCAGTCCGAGGAGGGCATCCACGTCGTCCACGACCTGACGCAGGAGGAGCTGGCCCAGCTGGTCGGCGCCTCGCGCGAGACCGTGAACAAGGCGCTGGCGGACTTCGCCCAGCGCGGGTGGCTCCGCCTGGAGGCGCGGGCCGTCATCCTGCTGGACGTGGAGAGGCTGGCCAAGCGCTCGCGCTGACGCCCGTTCCAGGCCGTACGACCTCGGGGTCCGCTTCTCGCGAGCCGGGCCCCGCTGTCGTTGCCGCCGGGGGGCCGCCGACCGGGCCGCTGATGCCGGTCGCGCCGAAAATGCTCAGCGCGGCCGTCTCCCGGGCGGCACAGTTGCCCCCATGGCTGAAACGATCCGTCGGCCCGGGCTCGACGACCAGGGCTTCATCGCGCGCGAAGGCTCCCTCGCGCGCGTGCCCACCGCTTTCGGTCCCGTCGTGGCCGCGGCGCGCGACGGGCTGCTGGAGGTCCTCGGGGCCCGCCTGCACAGCGCCTACCTCTACGGATCGATCCCGCGCGGCACCGCGCGCGTGGGCCGCAGCGACCTGGACCTGTTCGTCGCGCTCCGGGACGAACCGGCCGACGCCGACCGGGACGCCGTACGGGCGCTCGGCGAGGCGGTCGACAAGGAGTTCCCGCAGATCGACGGCGTGGGCACGCTGCTGTACGGCAGGGACCGGGTGCTGAGCGAGCTGGAGCGGTACGACCTGGGCTGGTTCGTGGCCTGTCTGTGCACCCCGCTGCTGGGCGAGGACCTCGCCGAGCTTCTGCCGCGCTACCGCCCCGACTCCCTGCTCGCCCGCGAGACCAACGGCGACCTGGCGCTGTGGCTGCCCCGCTGGCGGAAGCGGATCGCGGACGCCGAGGACACCGAGGAGGCCAGGCGGCCCCTCGTGCGCTTCATGTCCCGGCACCTCGTCCGCACCGGCTTCACCCTGGTCATGCCCCGCTGGAACGGCTGGACCAGCGATCTGGGCGAGATGGCCGAGGTGTGCGGCGCCTACTACCCCGAGCGGGCCGCACGGCTGCGTACGGCGGCGCGGTACGGCCAGGAACCCGTCGGCGACCCGGAGGTACTGCGGTCCTACGTGGACGACCTCGGCCCCTGGCTCGCCGACGAGTACGCGCGCGTGCACGGCATCAAGGCACCCAGGCCGGACTAGCCGGGAGCCGTGCCTAGATCAGCCCGTGCTCGCTCAGATAGTCCAGCTGGGCCCGTACCGACAGCTCGGCCGCCGGCCACAGGGAGCGGTCCACGTCGGCGTACACGTGGGCGACGACCTGGGCCGGGGTGCGGTAGCCGTCCTCGACCGCCGTCTCCACCTGGGCGAGCCGGTGGGCGCGGTGGGCGAGGTAGAACTCGACGGCGCCCTGGGCGTCCTCCAGGACCGGCCCGTGCCCCGGCAGGACCGTGTGCACGCCGTCGTCCACCGTCAGGGAACGCAGCCGGCGCAGGGAGTCCAGATAGTCCCCCAGGCGGCCGTCCGGGTGCGCCACGACCGTCGTACCGCGCCCGAGGACGGTGTCACCGGTCAGCACCGCCCGGTCGGCCGGCAGATGGAAGCACAGCGAGTCCGCGGTGTGCCCGGGGGTCGGTACGACCCTCAGCTCCAGGCCGCCGACGGTGATCACGTCCCCGGCGGCCAGGCCCTCGTCGCCCAGGCGCAGCGCCGGATCGAGGGAACGCACGCGCGTGCCGGTCAGTTCCGCGAAACGGGCGGCGCCCTCGGCGTGGTCGGGGTGGCCGTGGGTGAGCAGGGTCAGGGCTATGCGCCTGCCGGCCTTCTCGGCGGTGTCGACGACGTTCCGCAGATGGCCCTCGTCCAGGGGGCCCGGGTCGATCACCACGGCCAGGTCGGAGTCGGGCTCGGCGACGATCCAGGTGTTGGTGCCGTCCAGGGTCATCGCGGAGGCGTTGGGCGCGAGGACGTTGACGGCCCGTTCGGTGGCCGGGCCGGAGAGCACCTGGCCACGGGGCTGGCCCGGCAGGGTGGCTGCGTCGGTCATGCGGGGCCTCCACCGGTGGTCGTCGGTGCCGTCGGAATGTGCTTCGTGAACTCCTCGTGCCCCGGCCAGGACAGGACAATCTCATCGCCCTGGAGGCGGGCGCGGGCCAGCACCGGCGTCATGTCGCGCCCGGGGGCCGCCGCGAGCGTCTCGGCGGCGGTGGCGTACGGCAGCAGCTGGCGCAGGGTGGCGACGGTGGGCGGCATCATCAGCAGCTCGCCCTTGTCGTAGCGGGCGGCGGCCTCGGCGGGGCGGATCCACACCGTGCGGTCGGCCTCCGTGGAGGCGTTCCGGGTGCGCTGGCCCTCGGGCAGGGCGGCCACGAAGAACCAGGTGTCGTAGCGGCGGGCCTCGAACTCCGGGGTGATCCAGCGGGTCCAGGCGCCCAGCAGGTCCGAGCGCAGCACCAGCCCACGCCGGTCCAGGAACTCGGCGAAGGACAGCTCGCGCGCGACCAGCGCGGCCCGGTCCGCCTCCCAGTCCGCCCCGGTGGTGTCGCCGACGACCGACTCGGCGTCGGGCCCGGCGAGCAGGACGCCGGCCTCCTCGTACGTCTCCCGTACGGCCGCGCAGACGATCGCCTGGGCGCCCGACTCGTCGACGCCGAGCCGCTCGGCCCACCACGCGCGCGTGGGGCCCGCCCAGCGCACCGTACGGTCGTCGTCGCGCGGGTCGACACCGCCGCCGGGATACGCGTACGCGCCTCCGGCGAAGGCCATGGAGGCGCGTCTGCGCAGCATGTGGACCGCAGGGCCGTCCGGCGTGTCCTTCAGGAGCAGGACCGTGGCCGCGCGCCTCGGGGACACCGGGGTGAGCGTGCCGTCCGCGAGCGCGCGGATGCGGTCCGGCCACTCCGGGGGGTACCACTGACCGTTCGCCATGGGCGGAGGCTATCCCGCGCAGTGCGAATGTTCGAGAGGTACCCGAGGTCAGCGCGGTCCGGGGGACCGGTTCCGGAGGCTACTGGGCGAGCTCGACCTGGATCTCGACCTCCACCGGCGCGTCCAGCGGCAGCACCGCCACGCCGACCGCGCTGCGGGCGTGCACGCCCTTGTCGCCGAGGACCTCGCCGAGCAGTTCGCTGGCGCCGTTGACGACACCGGGCTGCCCGGTGAAGTCGGACGCGGAGGCCACGAAGCCGACGACCTTCACCACGCGCGCGATGCGGTCCAGGTCACCGACCACGGACTTCACGGCGGCCAGCGCGTTCAGCGCGCACGTGCGGGCCAGGTCCTTGGCCTCCTCGGCGGTGACCTCGGCGCCGACCTTGCCGGTGACCGGCAGCTTGCCCTCGACCATCGGCAGCTGGCCGGCGGTGTAGACGTACACACCGGACTGCACGGCCGGCTGGTACGCGGCCAGCGGCGGTACGACCTCCGGCAGGGTCAGGCCCAGTTCGGCCAGCTTGGCCTCGACCGCGCTCATGCCTGCTTCTCCCGCTTCAGGTAGGCCACGAGCTGCTCGGGGTTGTTGGGTCCGGGCACGACCTGGACGAGCTCCCAGCCGTCCTCGCCCCAGGTGTCCAGAATCTGCTTCGTGGCATGGACGAGCAGCGGCACGGTTGCGTATTCCCACTTGGTCATGGGGCCGACTGTAGCCGCTGTGACCGGGGGGACGGCGACCTGTGTCCGCGGGGTCGGTGACCTGTGACCTTGGGGACAGTGACCTGCGTTATCCACAGCCTCCCGCGTGAGTGTCGAGCGGACTGGTTAGTCTCGAAGACGTGAGCAGGCTCCAGGTCGTCAGCGGCAAGGGCGGGACCGGAAAGACGACGGTCGCCGCCGCACTGGCGCTGGCCCTCGCGACCGAGGGGAAGCGGACGCTTCTCGTGGAGGTCGAGGGCCGGCAGGGCATCGCCCAGCTCTTCGAGACGGAGGCGTTGCCCTACGAGGAGCGGAAGATCGCGGTCGCCCCCGGCGGCGGCGAGGTGTACGCCCTGGCCATAGACGCCGAACTGGCCCTTCTGGACTACCTTCAGATGTTCTACAAACTCGGCGGCGCGGGCCGGGCCCTGAAGAAGCTCGGCGCGATCGACTTCGCCACCACCATCGCACCGGGCATCCGGGACGTCCTGCTCACCGGCAAGGCGTGCGAGGCCGTGCGCCGCAAGGACCGCTCCGGGCGGTTCGCGTACGACTACGTCGTCATGGACGCCCCGCCGACCGGCCGCATCACCCGTTTCCTGAATGTGAACGACGAGGTGGCAGGCCTGGCGAAGATCGGCCCGATACACAATCAGGCACAGGCGGTGATGCGGGTGCTGAAGTCGCCGGAGACGGCCGTGCACCTGGTGACGCTGCTGGAGGAGATGCCGGTCCAGGAGACCGCCGACGGCATCGCCGAACTGCGCGCGGCACGGCTGCCGGTGGGCCGGATCATCGTGAACATGGTCCGGCCGGAGGTGCTGGACGCGGCCGACCTGGAACTCGTACGGACCGTGGAGCGTTCCTCCGTCGCACAGGCGCTCTCGGCGGCCGGGCTGGGCGGGGCCCGGCGCGGCGGGAACGCGGAGAAGCTGGTGGACCCGCTGCTGGACCAGGCTGCGGAGTACGCCGAGCGGTACGCGCTGGAGCAGGAGCAGCGCGCGGTGCTCGGCGAGCTGGGGCTGCCGCTCGGCGAACTGCCGCTGCTCGCCGAGGGCATGGACCTGGCGGGCCTGTACGAACTCGCCACCGAGCTGCGGAAGCAGGGGTTGACATGAGTCCGGACCCGGCCGAGGCACCCGAGGTACCCGAAACAGCACGGACGGCCGCGGGGCCGGAGAAAGCCGCGGGCCGGAAGAAGGCCGACGGGCAGGAGAGGACCGACGCGCGGGCCAAGGCCGACGGGCGGGAGAAGGCCCACGGTCTCTCCCCCGCGCGCGTGCTGGACGTCGACCCGCTGCTGGACGACCCGAAGACCCGGATCGTGGTGTGCTGCGGCTCGGGCGGGGTCGGCAAGACGACGACCGCGGCGGCCCTCGGCCTCAGAGCGGCCGAGCGGGGCCGCAAGGTGGTCGTACTCACCATCGACCCGGCCAGGAGGCTGGCCCAGTCGATGGGCATCGACTCCCTCGACAACGTCCCACGCCGGGTGAAGGGCACCGAGGGCGAGGGCGAACTGCACGCCATGATGCTCGACATGAAGCGCACCTTCGACGAGGTCGTGGAGGCGCACGCGGACCCCGAGCGGGCGGCCGCGATCCTGGCCAACCCCTTCTACCAGTCGCTCTCGGCGGGCTTCGCGGGCACGCAGGAGTACATGGCGATGGAGAAGCTGGGCCAGCTGCGCGCGAAGGACGAGTGGGACCTGATCGTCGTCGACACCCCGCCGTCCCGTTCGGCACTGGACTTCCTGGACGCGCCGAAGCGGCTCGGCTCCTTCCTGGACGGCCGGCTGATCCGGCTGCTGACGGCCCCCGCCAAGCTCGGCGGCCGCGCGGGCATGGCCTTCCTCAACGTCGGCATGTCGATGATGACCGGCACGCTCGGCAAGCTGCTGGGCGGTCAGCTGCTGAAGGACGTGCAGACGTTCGTGGCGGCGATGGACACCACCTTCGGTGGGTTCCGTACACGCGCGGACGCCACGTACAAGCTGCTCCAGGCGCCCGGTACGGCGTTTCTGGTGGTCGCGGCCCCGGAGCGGGACGCGCTGCGCGAGGCGGCGTACTTCGTGGAGCGGCTGGCCGCGGAGAAGATGCCGCTGGTCGGTCTGGTGCTGAACCGGGTCCATGGCAGCGGCGCCGGCCGGCTGTCGGCCGAGCGGGCGCTCGCCGCCGCCGAAAATCTTGAGGACCCCCGCATTGTGGATCAGGGGGGCGGGAAAGCTGGACTTCGTAACTCTCCCGACACATACGGCAGTTCGCGATCTCCCGCATCCGAGGCCGCTACCGACGCCCCAGCTTCCGAGGAAGGCTCCCCCGCCGATACGGAGCACTCCGTCGACCGGCTCACCGCGGGTCTGCTGCGACTGCACGCCGATCGCATGCAGCTGCTCTCGCGCGAGCAGCGCACGCGTGACCGTTTCACCGCCCGTCACCCCGAGGTGGCGGTCGTCGAAGTACCCGCGCTGCCCGGCGACGTCCACGACCTCGTCGGCCTGCGCGACATCGGCACCCGGCTGTCAGCGGGCACGGCAGGGCAGACGGAGCGGCCGTAGCGCGGCCTCGAAGCGGACGGCCTACCGCTGCGGCGCGGTCGGTCGGCTGCGTGGCTCTGGGCTGCGCGGCGCCATGCGGGGCGAGCGGTGGTGCGTGCGTGCGTGACCGTTGTCCGCGTGGGTGGCACACGCGTGGCCGACGTGAGCGAGGCATGGGCGGACGGCGTGTGTCACACACGCGCGGCCGACGTGAGCAGCGCATGCACAGACAGCGTGCGTCACCTGTGCGGACGGCGTAGATGACACATCTGCGTACGAACGGCGTCGGCTCTACGGACGAACGGACGGCACCGACGGCGACGGCGGCTCACGCGCGCACGCGAGGCCGACCACCGTCTCCGCAGGCGGGGCCGCAAGGCCGACCGTGGCTTCCCCAGGCGTAGGCCCGACCGGCGCCTCCCGCGTCCCATCGCTTCCCGAGCCGCTTCCGCGTCCCCGGCGTATACCCACTCGGCACCGAAGGCCGGGGCCCGACCCTGCTTCCCGTGGCGCACGCCGGAAGTTTCCCTTGGCGTGTGCCGGATCGGAACCTCGTGCCCCGGGGATGTGCCGGAGGCAATGCCCTCGGCTTCCTCAGCTCACCGCCGCGTAGTTCTCGTACACCTCGTCGTTGTCGAGGGGCACGATGCCCGCACCGCGCTCGTACTCCGAGCGGGCGGTCTCCAGCAGCCTGCGCCAGGAGGTCACGGTGGGCCGGCGGCGCAGCAGTGCGCGGCGCTCCCGCTCCGTCATGCCTCCCCACACGCCGAACTCCACGCGGTTGTCCAGCGCGTCGGCCAGACATTCGGTGCGTACCGGGCAACCGGTGCACACCGCCTTGGCCCTGTTCTGCGCTGCTCCCTGAACGAACAGTTCATCCGGATCGGTAGTGCGGCAGGCGGCCTGCGCACTCCAGTCGGTTACCCAGCCCATACCGGCGCCGTCCTCTCCCGAATCGAGGCTCCCCCACGGCGGCAGCGGCATATTCACCGCCGCCAGTTGAGGACGTTACGGAAGGTGGGCACAGCGCAACACCCCCTTCGGGCCCAATCTTGAATGGCCCGAACGGACTATGGGTTAACGGCAGATCACCCGCGGGAGTGAGCTGGCGACATGTGCGACCATCCCGGCAAACCGGGACAGCTGTGGTGCGCCACAACGGGCGCCGGGTGACACACGAGGCGGATTCGGACACGTCCTCCTCAGAAGCCGGGCACGCCCCCGTGCGAAAAACGGGGTACACCCGGAACGATTCGGGGTCGCCGGACGTATTGATACGTGACCGCACTGCTGTGACAGTTGAGAGCAGCTTAGGCCAAGGCCTGCGCGCGTGTCCGGCGAATGGGAACGTAGGGCGTTGCCCTTTGCCGTGCCGTGATGCGGTCGCCCTTTCGGAACGCTCATCAGTACG
This sequence comes from Streptomyces sp. NPDC002076, assembly GCF_053593835.1. Taxonomy (NCBI): domain Bacteria; kingdom Bacillati; phylum Actinomycetota; class Actinomycetes; order Kitasatosporales; family Streptomycetaceae; genus Streptomyces; species Streptomyces sp. NPDC002076. Next base: position 169,197 of record NZ_JBSFDI010000020.1, on the reverse strand, counting down.
GATTAGGCTGCCCCCATGCCAAAGAAGCGCTCGGGCGGTGGTCTGTCGCCAACGCAGCAGGCCGCCAAGTTCCTCGGTGTCAGTGTGCTCGCCGGAGCCGTGATGGCGGGCATCGCGCTGCCCGCGGCCGGCGCGCTGGGCCTCGCCGCCAAGGGCACGGTCCAGAGCTTCGACGAGATCCCGGCCAACCTCAAGAGTCCCCAGCTCAGTCAGCGCACGACCATCCTGGACAACCAGGGCAAGCAGATCGCGAGCGTCTACTCCCGCGACCGTACGGTGGTGGACCTCAAGGACATGTCGCCGTACATACAGAAGGCGATCGTCGCGATCGAGGACGCGCGCTTCTACCAGCACGGAGCGATCGACCTCAAGGGCGTCCTGCGCGCCCTGAACAAGAACGCGCAGGAGGGCGGCGTCGCCCAGGGCGCCTCCACGCTCACCCAGCAGCTGGTGAAGAACTACTTCATCGAGGAGGCCGGCGACGACCCCACGAAGGTCGCCGAGGCCACCCAGCAGACCCTCGGTCGCAAGATCAAGGAGCTGAAGTACGCGATCCAGATCGAGGAGAAGCTCGGCAAGAAGAAGATCCTCGAGAACTACCTGAACATCACCTTCTTCGGCGAGCAGGCCTACGGCGTCGAGGCCGCCTCCCAGCGCTACTTCTCCAAGCACGCCAAGGACCTGAACCTCCAGGAGTCGGCGCTGCTGGCCGGCATCGTGCAGTCCCCGAGCCGCTACGACCCGGTCAACGACGAGGCGGAGGCCACCAAGCGGCGCAACACCGTGCTCCAGCGGATGGCGGACGTCGGCGACATCTCCCAGAAGGAGGCCGACCAGGCGAAGCAGACGCCGCTCGGCCTGCACCCGAGCCGGCCCAAGAACGGCTGCATCACCGCGGTCAGGGGCGCCGGCTTCTTCTGCGACTACGTCCGCGACGTCGTCCTGAACGACCCGGTCTTCGGCAAGACCAAGGAGTCCCGGGCCAAGCTGTGGAACCAGGGCGGTCTGACGATCCGTACGACGCTCGACCCGCGGGCGCAGGACTCGGTGCAGGCGTCCATCAAGAACCACGTCTACCAGTCCGACCCCGTGGCGACCGCCGCGACCATCGTCGAGCCGGGCACCGGCAAGATCCTCGCCATGGGCCAGTCCCGCCCGTACGGCTTCGGCGCGAACGAGACGCAGATCAACCTCTCGGTCAACTCGGACATGGGCGGCGGCGCCGGCTACCAGCCCGGTTCGACGTTCAAGCCGATCGTCGCGGCGGCCGCGATCGAGGGTGGCAAGCCCCCGACGCAGAAGTACCCGTCGCCGTACGAGATGCCGTACCCGAGCCCCGTGCAGGCGTGCGACGGCAAGGTCTGGCGCAACGATCCGAACAACCCCGCCAAGCTGCAGAACGAGAACGAGTCGGAGCACGGCCCGTACGGCATGAAGGAGGCGACCGCCAAGTCGGTCAACACCTACTACGTGCAGCTGATCAGCGACATCGGCATCTGCCCCGTCACCGACATGGCGAACAAGATGGGCGTGCGGCGCGCGGACGGCCGGGCGATCGACCAGGCCCCCTCCATCGCGCTGGGCACCCAGGAGATGTCACCGCTGACGATGGCCAACGCGTACGCCACCTTCGCCTCGCGCGGCATGTACTGCACCCCGATCGCCATAGAGTCGATCACGCAGAAGGTCGGCAGCGCGGAGAAGTCCCTCCAGGTGCCCAAGTCGACCTGCTCGCGCGCGATGTCGGAGAAGACCGCCGACACCATCAGCACGATCCTCAAGGGCGTGGTCGAGGACGGTACGGGTCAGCAGGCCGGCCTCGGCGACCGCCCGAGCGCGGGCAAGACGGGTACGACGGACGAGCGCTACGCGGCCTGGTTCGTCGGCTACACCCCGAACATGGCGGGCGCGGTCTGGGTCGGCGACCCGGCCCACAAGCGCCAGATGAAGAACATCACCATCGGCGGCGTCTACAACGAGAAGGTCTACGGCGGCCAGGTCCCCGGCCCCATCTGGCGCGACATGATGACCGGCGCGCTGAACGGCAAACCCGTGGAGGACTTCAACCTGATCGACATCCCCGACGACAACAAAAAGGGGGATGGTCAGGGAAAAGGACAAGGGGGGACCGACGGGGGCAACAACGGGACCAGCACGGGCGGGATCGGCGGACTGACGGACGGCGGCACGGCTGACGGCGGCACGGTCAACGGCGGCACCACGGGTGGCGCGATCGGCGGCGCCACCCCGGCACCGACCTTCTCCCTCCCGGGCAACTTCATCCAGGGGCAGACGAACGGCGGAACCAACGGGAACGGAAACGGGGGCTGGCGGGGGTGACCCCGTGATGTGAGTACGGCGGCGGGGTCGCACCCCTCGGTTGGACCGAGGGTGCGGCCCCGCCGCCGCATCTGCCCGTTCGGTGTGCCCGCGATGCGCTGGCGCCCGTGGTGCCCGGGGTCAGCCCTGGAGGAGCTTCTTCACCGCGGCGGCCACCCGGCCGCCCTCGGCCTGGCCGGCCACCTTCGGGTTAACGATCTTCATGACGGCACCCATGGCCCGCGGCCCCTCGGCGCCGGCCGCCCTGGCCTCGTCCACGGCCTGGGCGACGATCGCGTTCAGCTCGTCGTCGGACAGCTGCTTGGGCAGGTACTCGGCGAGCACCTCGCCCTCCGCCTTCTCCCGCTCGGCCGACTCGGCACGACCACCCTGCGCGAAGGCCTCGGCCGCCTCCCGGCGCTTCTTCGCCTCGCGGGTGATCACCTTGAGGATCTCGTCGTCGGAGAGCTCCCGCTTCTCCTTGCCCGCGACCTCCTCCTTGGTGATCGCGGCGAGCGTCAGCCGGAGCGTCGAGGAGCGGAGCTCGTCGCGCTCCTTGATCGCGGCGTTGAGGTCATCCTGCAGCTTCGACTTGAGCGTGGTGGTCATGGGATCGATTGTCTCAGGTGTGCGGCCGTGAACGCCCGTTGATTTAGGGCGAAGGCTCGTCGAGTCAAGGGGAACGCCCGTCGGGTCAGGGGGAACGCCCGTCGACTCAAGCGGGACGTCTGCTGACTCAAGAGGGACGTCTGTTGATCGAGAGACGGCCGGTCTCGTCGGCGTCCGTGCGTCTGACACGATGGACGCATGCGCGCGCGATACGGAGTACCCCTGGGAATCATGGCGGCAGGCGCCGCCGGTCTGGCGTACGCGGCGGGCTTCGAGGCCCGCTCCTTCCGCCTCCGACGGGTGACGGTCCCGGTCCTCCCGCCGGGCATGCGTCCGCTGCGCGTGCTCCAGGTCTCCGACATCCACATGGTGAGCGGCCAGCGCAAGAAGCAGCGGTGGCTGCAGTCGCTGGCGGGCCTGCGCCCGGACTTCGTGATCAACACGGGCGACAACCTGTCGGACCCCGAGGGCGTGCCCGAGGTGCTGGACGCCCTGGGTCCCCTGATGGAGTTCCCGGGCGCGTACGTCTTCGGTTCCAACGACTACTACGGCCCCAAACTCCGCAACCCCGCCCGCTACTTGCTGGAGAAGACGAGCGGCCGGCACGGCCTGAACGGCAACCCGCCGGCGGTCGGCGTCATCCACAACCCGTGGGAGGACCTGCGCGACGGCTTCGACGAGGCGGGCTGGCTGAACCTGACGAACACCCGGGGTGTCCTGAAGATCGAGGGCGTCTCGATCGAGCTGACCGGCCTCGACGACCCCCACATCAAACGCGACCGCTACGCCCGGGTGGCCGGCGGTCCCTCGGCGCCGTACGACTTCTCGATGGGCGTGGTGCACGCGCCGTATCTGCGGGTGCTGGACGCGTACGCGGCGGACGGCTACCCCCTGATCCTGGCCGGCCACACGCACGGCGGCCAGCTGTGCATCCCGTTCCACGGCGCGCTGGTCACCAACTGCGACCTGGACACGGACCGGGTGAAGGGCCTGTCCACCCACACGGCGGACGGCCACACCTCCTACCTCCACGTCTCGGCCGGCTGCGGCACCAACCGCTACACCCCGGTCCGCTTCGCATGCCCACCGGAGGCGACGCTGCTGACGTTGGTGGGGCGGTAGCGGTCCGGGCCGTAACCCGCTCGGGGTCGTAACCCGCCCGGACCAAGCCGAATAGCCGCACCCCTCCCCCGCTCCTAGCGTGAGGGCATGACCGCCCCGATACCCAGGGACATCCCGGACCTGCCCGCGGTCCCGGGCCCGCCCCTGCTGCTGCCCTCCCCGGTCCCGGCCACGGCCGTGGTGGCGCCGATCCGCCGCCCCATGGTCGCGCTCTTCCGCCTCCTGACCGCCCTGGTGGCGGCGGGAGGGGTGGCCCTGGAGCTCCTGCTCGGCGCCCCGGCCCGCATCCTGAGCTACTTCGGCGTCCAGGCCGCCCTCCTGCTGGCCATCGCCATGCTCATGTCGGCATCGAGGGCCTGGCGTGCCCGCCGCCCTCTACCCTCCGCCGTGACAGGCGCCACACTCCTCTACGTCGTGATCTCGGCGCTCGTCTACCACCTGCTGCTGGCCCACACGACGCCCCCGTTCTCCATGACCGGCGCGACGACGCTCCCGGAGCGCTGGCACGGCTCATGGGCGACCCTCCAGATCCTGCACACGCTGACACCGGCGGCGGCCGTGCTGGACTGGCTGCTGCTGACACCCGCGGCCCGCCTGCACCTCCGCCAGGCGGCCGGCTGGCTCCTCTACCCCCTGGCCTACCTGGCCTTCTACCTGATCCGAGCGGCCTTCCTCGCCCCCACGAACCCGGCCCGCTACCTCTATCCCTTCCTGGACGTGGCGACCCACGGCTACCGCAGCACCCTGGCCAACGCCCTCCTCCTGGGCCTCGCGATGTACGCCCTCGCCGTCCTCCTCGTGGCCCTGGACCACACCCGCCCCAGCCCGGTCCGCCGCCGCGTCTAAACCGGATTTCGTCTACAGCCACCGGTGGGCTAAAGTAAACGTCGTCGCCGCGAGAAGCAGGACAGCAGCGACATCGGGGTGTAGCGCAGCTTGGCAGCGCGCTTCGTTCGGGACGAAGAGGTCGTGGGTTCAAATCCCGCCACCCCGACAGCCGTAACAGCAGGTGAGGCACCTACTCACGTGAGTAGGTGCCTCACCTGTTTCGTCTGCGTGTCTATCTGCGTGACTACCGCTCCGAATCGCCCTTGAAGATCCCGTCCATGACCACGGCCCCGGTCTGGATCACGGGCCGGATCTGCTTCCGGTAGACCTCCTCGGTCACGGCCGTCCCGGAGTGCCCGACAAGCCGGGAGATCTCCTCCAGCGGCACACCCCGGTCGGACAGCAGGGACACGAAGCTGTGCCGCAGCTCCCTCGGTGTCCACTCGTCAGCGTTGATCCCGTCGATGCCCTTGAGCGCCTGACGAAAAGCGCGGCGGACGTTGGCGGCATCGAGCGGCTTGCCCACGGCCGACGAGAAGACCAGGCCGTGTTCCTCCCACTCCTCATCAGCGGCAAGCCGGTCCCACCCCTGATCCTCGAACTGCTGCCAGAGAGCATCCACGCAGCGCGCCGGCAGAGCGAGCGTACGCCGTGACTTCCGGGTCTTGGTGTCCCCGCTCCTCCGCACCGACCGCCAGACCGCGATGTGCGGAGGCTGTGGCGGGTCGAAGTCCGGCCGGCCTTTCAGGAAAACATGGTCCCAGGTGAGCGCCCGCAGCTCCTCGGTTCGAGCCCCGGTCAGCAGCGCGACGACGATGTAGGCGTACATCGAGGTCCCTTCGGCACCCTTCAGCACTGCCTCCGCCTGAGCGAAGGTGAGTGCCTTGGAGGGGCGCCCCGCCTGTCCCTGAGGCACCGAGCACAGCTCAACGACGTTCCGCTTCACCTTGTCCCGCGCCATGGCCCGTTTGACCGAGCGGTTGAGGCACGAGTGGATCCCCTGGAGCGTGCGCGTGCTGAGCGTCTTCGCCTTGGTGGCCAGCCAACGGTCTACGTCCTCCGCGCTCAGGTCACGAAGCTTGCGGGCGCCGAGCGACGGGATGACGTGCTTCTGACTCAGCAGGGTCACTGTCTCGACAGTGCTGGGGTCGAGGCCCGCCAGACCGTACGTCAGCCAGTCCGACACCGCGTCCTTGACGGTGTAGCCGGTCGGCGCGATGGCAAGACCGTCTTCGTAGTCGCGCAACACCTCCTTGAGCTTGGTCTTAGCCTCCGTCTTGGTCCTGCCGCTGGCCCGCTTCACGATCCGCTTGCCGCTGGCGTCGTAGCCGAGACTCGCCGTGGCGATCCAACGCTGCCGCTTCTCATCCCAATGGAGACCGCCGTCACCCCGGCTCCGTCGCTTCGTCATCAGGCTGCCTCCCCCAGGTCCATACGCGAAGCGAGGTATGTACGCACCGCCTCAGCCGGAATCCGGCGGCTACGACCGATGGTCAACGACGGCAGTTCCTTGGTCCGGATGAGGTCATAGACCTTGGTTCGACCGATCTTCAGTGCGCCCGTGACCTCACGGACCGTCAGAAGTTCGTCACTCATCCCACTCCCCCTTGCCTTGAAGGTCCGCCAGGGCTTCGCGTGCTGTCTCTCGGTTCAGTTGGATCTCCTTCGCGATCGTTGCGGCGAGCCAGGACTCACCGGGGGTGTGGCCCTGTCCGGCGTAGGTCCAGTGGGCGAGCACGAGCGTGGAGCCCTCCGTGTCGTCGAGGTCTTCCAAGAGCCCGCGTTCGCGGCGTTCCTGCCGGGCGCGGTAGTCGGCGCGCACCTGGCGGAGGGCGCCGAGGGTGGTGGAGTAGCGGCGGGATTTGGTGGAGAAGTGGCCGCGGAAGCCGAGCATGTGAGCCCAGCGGGCCAATAGCCGTTCCGGGTAGGCGTCGTCCAGGTTCCAGCAGGCTTCGATCAGGCGCCGGGTGTGGGCGGACAGCGGCAGCCGATCGAGTTCGGAGAGCTCCCCGATGCGGTGATCCACCGTGCCGGTGGTCTCGGCCGCCTTGGTGGCGTACTTGGCCACGTAGGAGGCGACGGCCTGTTCCGTCAGCTCCTCGTACCCGAGCGCACCGATGGGCTGCACGTCGACCTGCGAGCCCCACCGCAGGACGCGGGCCGGGTGGTCACCGGAGGCAGGCACCGGGACGGAGACCCGAGAGGCGGCAGCCCTGATCGAGGAGTCCAGGAGAGCGACCGTGGCCCACGCCGGCGGGGCGGTGTCCGGGCCGTCCGGACCGTCGAGCCGCACCACGGCGTGGAAGTGGACCGAGCCGCGTTTCTGGAACTCGGCGACCTTGCCGAAGGAGACCCGGCACACCTCTTTCAGCTCTGCCTGAGTCAGGCCCGCACGGGCGGCCAGTTCCCGGCGCAGGTAGATGGTGAAGCGCCGCCACAGATCCCCGGCGTAGTTGTTCCACAGCACCGCGCTCGCGTAGTCGTAGCGGTCCGGGTCGAGCGCCGTGCCCAGGGCGGGGTCACCGTCGGCATGCTGGGCGCCGCAGCGGCAGCGGCCGGAGTCGGGCCGGTTGTGCACGGGGCCGAACGACGGAGCCGTGAGGGTGGCGAAAACGCGAGGGTGATCCCGGACCGTGCCAGGGACGTCCTTGTGTTCGTCGCCGGTGATCCCGGCCCGGATCAGGTGGTAGGTGTCCCCGGCGTAGGTCCAGGCGCAGGCCGGGCAGCGGGAGGCCCGCCGGTTGCCGCATGCGACCCGGAGCATGCCGCCCGGCTCCTGCTCGGTGCTGTAGGAGTAGAGGACGTTTCCGGTCACGCGGTCGCGGGTGACCGTCTCGCCCCGCAGGCGGATCGGGTGGGCGCAGCCGCCGGTGCGGCGGATCTGTTCCTGCCAGCGGTCGAAGCCGGGCGAGTTCGCCACCCGGAGAAGGTCGGCGAGGGTTATCGGGTCGGTGCCCAGGGAGGCCGCAGCACCGGCCACGGCCTCAGGGGCGACGGGGAAGACCGTCACGCAGCCACCTCCACGGTGGCCACGGGCGAGGCGACGCGGAGCTCCTTCACCGCCGACGTGCCGAAGTTTGGGTCGTCCGGGCAGATCAGGTCCCCGTCGTGGGTCAGCACGCTCAGTCCGTCCACCGACACGCGGGCCCAGCCGGGCGCGTGAGCACAGCAGCCGGGGCAGCTGGTCGGACGATCCAGCAGGTCGAGGCAGGAGGGGAACACGCTCATGCGGCCACCTGCCCGGAACGCTTGGAACCGTTGGGGTTGTGGCCGGGGCAGTTGCGCGCCGTGCGTGTGGTCGGGTCGTCCGGGTCGAGGCACTCGGTGATCCAGCCGGAACCGCCGCAGCGGCAGCGGCCCTCGACCTGCGGGTGGCCTGCTCGTTCCTTGGCGGCCCGCGTCATGCGGCAGTCACCCCACATCGTGAACGCGGAGGCGAGCCGTTCGGCCCGGTCCCAGCGCCGTCCGTTGGGGAACCGACTCTGGTGGGCCTGGTCCTGCTCCTGCGTGGTCAGGTCGGCCAGCCAGAGCAGCCGGTAGCCGTAGGCGTAGGCAGCAGAGCGGTGCACTTCGGCAAGGCCGAGCCGTGCAACCCCCTGGAGGATCCAGGCGATGACCGCCGCGTAGCTCTTGCCGGTCGACTTGCAGGCGGTCGGCATGTCCGAGGCGTACAGCGCCACGGCCCGCTCCTGGTTCGACAGGTTCGCGATGACTGAGACCGCCGCACCGAGTTCTAACGAAACCGGGGATGCGGCAGGCGAAGCGGTGAGCGTCGCAGGCATGATGGAAGCTCCCTTCGAGGGACGAAGGAGGGCGGCGGCTTGCTTGGCGGTAGGGCGCCGTCCTCCGGGGTACGGCCGCTGGCCGCATGGCATAGCGTGCTATATAGCAGACTAGATCACAAGAGGTAGTGCGACATAGGCTGTGCTATGTCGCCCTCGTCGGTACTCTCGGCGCATGACGGTTGAAGCCCACGACCCCAGGCCCAAGAAGGTGCAGATCGCCGACGCTCTGCGCGAAGAGATCGCAGAGCTGCCAGCGGGGCACCGGCTCGCCTCACTGCGCGAGCTGGCCGACCGGTTCAAGGTCACCACGGTGACGGCGGGCAACGCGCTCAAGGTCCTGGCGGATGAGGGCGTGATCGTCTCGGTTCCGAATCGGGGGTACTTCGTGCAGTCCCCGCCGAGTACTGGCGAAGCCGGGCAGGATGCCGGCGGGCCGGTTAACCGAGATGAGATCAACGCTATCCACTCCGAGATTCAGCAACTTGCTGCCCGAGTAGCCGAGTTGGAGAAGCGCGCTCAGTTCCCGAGCAGTGCCTGACTGGTGATCCACCATGCGCCGAGAGCCCTGCAGGCACTAGGGACAGGCGTGGTGTCACCGGGTGACAGCCTGGGTGCCAACCCCCTGTCACCCCCCGTGTCACCAGCTCTCTGAATGCCAGACTCGAAGGCAAGCACCCGACGGGAGGGCAGCACATGAGTGACGAACGGCCAGCATGGGCACGACGGCTTTCCTCGGAGCGCGAAGCGCGACAGTGGTCGCAATCGGAAGTGGTGGCCGCGCTTCGGGCGCACGCACCGAAGCCTCTGCCGGAAGGCCCGAGCATGGTGCGGCAGTGGAAGCGCTGGGAGTCCGGCGAGGTCATGCCGAGCGACTTCTACCAGCCGATCATCGCCGCCACCTTCGGCACCGTCACGCATGCGATCTTCCCCGTGGCCGGGCAGCGGGACGGGAACGCCGAGATCGTTGCCGTCAGCGGCATGGAGACGCTGGACATCATCAGCAGGTTGCAGGCGTCTGACGTCGACAACGCCACCCTGGAGGCGCTGCGAATCACGACAGACCGGCTGTGCTCTGAGTACCCGTACCTTCCAGGTGCCCAGCTCGCCGCCGAGGGCAGGCAGTGGCTCAAGCGAGTCGCCGGACTCCAGTCCCAGCGGCTCACACTCGCGCAACACCGCGAAGTGCTCACCCTGTCCGGGTGGCTGGCCCTCCTGATCGGATGCGTCGAATACGACATGGGAGACCGGGCCGCAGCCGAGAGCACGCGGAAGGCGGCCCTGTCTTTAGCCCATGAGGCCGGTAACGCAGAGATCGCCGGTTGGGCGCACGAGATGCGCGCTTGGTTCGCCCTGACCACGGGCGACTACCGCGGAATCCTCGCCGCCTCGCAGGCCGGTACCGACGCGGCTCCCTCGCATGGCGTGGCCGTGCAACTCGCCGCCCAGGAGGCGAAGGGATGGGCGCGGCTGGGCGACCGGCGGCAGACCGAGGTGGCCCTGGACCGCGGACGAAAGCTTCTCGAAGGAATGCCGTACCCCGAGAACCTCGATCACCACTTCGTGGTGGACCCGGCGAAGTTCGACTTCTACGCCATGGACTGCTACCGGCTGCTCGGAGAGGACCGGTTCGCCGAAAACCTTGCCCACGAGGTGATCCGGGCGGGAACCGACTTCGACGGGTCCGAGCGATCCCCGATGCGCATGGCGGAGGCAAGGATCACCCTCGGCGTGGTCGCGGCGCGACAGGGCGACCTGGACCAGGCGGTGAACTACGGCGAGTGGGCCCTGAAGGGCGACCGACAGTCCCTGCCGTCCCTGCTCATGGTCAGCCGCGAGCTTGCAGCCATCGTCAATCGGGACTTCGCAACCGAACCGACTGGCCGCGAATACCTCGATCACCTGACCACGCTCAGCCGCACCAACAGCCGCACCAACTAGTCGCACCAACTAGAGCCGGTTACAGGTTTCTCTACCTCATCAAGCCCCGGCTGCGCTCCGCTCCGCCGGGCGCGCTTCCCGGCTCCGCTGCGGGCGACGCTCCTGCCTTCGGCCCGCTCCGCCCGCGCTGCGCCGACGCGCGCCCACTGGTGGATAGGGCCGGTGGCCATGAGTCGATCACTGCATAGGCGACGGTCAGAACAGTGCCTCCGGCGGGGGGATCGGCCGGCACCGGGATGGAGGGGGCGCCGTCGCCGACCGCGGGTCCGTCGTGGCGGATGCTGGGGGCTCCCATCCCGCACACCGTCGACCCAGGCGGAGCCGAGCAGACGCGGCCCCTGGCGTCCAGGTCGTTCGTACAGTGGCGCGCTCCACCTGGACGCCAGGAACCACGCCCGCTCCACGGTGTGTGGGTCGACGGCGTACGGGATGGGAGCTAGGCAAGTGGTGGGTTGCTGAGGTCAGGGGCGGCTTCGCAGGTGGAACAGGCGCCAAAATCGCCCCATTTGGTTCCACTTCTCGTGTTTCTTCAGGTCTTCGATCAACTCGACGCTGCCAGGCAGCGGCTTCCATGACTGTCTACCCTCGACGGCTCCGCGTGCCGCCCTGGTAAGGATCACATGCTTGCGCCCCAGGGCCGCCAGGACCTGCAATGTAGCGTCCATGTCGTCGGTGCCGATCGGATGCGCGATGGGAAGACCACGGAAGACCTCGTTGATCGCCGCAAGCTTGTCCGGCGCCGCCCGGATGTGATCTGCGTAGGACTGTCTGATCGTGTCGATCAAGTCACCCTCTGCGAGCAGCGTCTGGATGAGAACGTCGCTCAACTCTGATTTGCCCCGCCCATGGGATCGACCGATGAGTTCCCCGAATGTACCTGCGACCTTCGTGTCAGCCTCGACCAGGGCGACACGCAGAAGCCGTCGTTCCTCACGGACCTTGGCCGCGTACTGGAAGACGGCTGTAACAGCCGCCGCAGCCACAACACCGACCCCGCCTACTGCAGCCTTCACAAGCGTCGGATCCACGGAAGCCATCAAAGCCGACACATGGCTCCGCTGACCATCGATATGCACAAACCCGCGAGCACCAACCACAGGGGCAGCGACCGAAGGCCCAGGGACACCAAAAACTCATTGCGTGCCCCCTGCGTGCCCGATGGAGCAGCGACGAGGGGGGAACGACGGGGAACACCGGCGAGCACCCACGAAACGGCCAGGCCAGCACCCTTCCAGCTCAGCCCGCATCCGCATACGCGATCTTCCAAACTGGTGCTCCAGGACCAGGGCAGCGGTGCTTGACTCGGTCATTGAGACTCCGCCGACCTTCGTCACTGGGGCGTCCCTGGGTCACCGTTGAAGGGTGCTCGACGACAACCAACGCCGACAACGATCCACAGCTAAGTCGCAGGTCGGAGCGCTGATCGATCACGTGACCGCAGGCCAGGGACGCGGCGCTTCGCTTCGTGTGATACTGAGCGCGATCGAGTGGGAGGGGAGATCCCGATGTTGAGAAAGTGGGCCCAGCGCCGCCACGCCCAAAATCAGGCAGAGTACTGGGAGAGCATAGATCCACTGCTTGAGCCTGGCGAGCAGAAGATTGCCATGGTGGCGGCCCGAAACCTGGGGGCCACACATAAGGACGGATACCTCTTCCTCACGGATCGAACCCTGTACTGGGGCGCCTACCTCGGGGGACGGCGCACTCAGCCGAAGTTCGCACAAGCCCTTCGCGACTGTCCCGGTGCGCGCATAGGCGAGCAAGGCACGCTGGATGTCGCCCTGAGTGACGAGCCAGTAGGAACGTTCGCTTCTTTCGAACCAGTACCCGGAATCCGGGCAAGCTTCTCCGAGTTCTGTCAGAGCTTTAGCGAGGCCATGGAGAATTGCTTGGCCGACAGGCCGGCATCCAACCCGCCAAGCTGATGGTCTTGACCCGATGGGTCCCTGCTGATCGGTTGAACCCATCGCCGTGGACCCCAGCGAGTACGAGGCAGCTGCGCCGATCTTGGCGGCCCACCTCGCAAAGATCGAGCGGGCGATTGACCGGACTCGCGCCTCACATGCCGGACAACCGTATGCAGTCCATCAAGCACTCGCCGAAGCGCTGCACGACGGGGGCGCGCAACGTGTAGTGCCCCAAGTCGTCGAGGAGTTGGCGCGCCAGATCTCTGGGACCCCGACCACGCCATGAGGAGTTGCGGGGTGAGTGTCTAACTGCGTGACAACGCCGACGCACACCGGCGAACAAGCATGGACGCCTGCGGACTATCCGCTCAGGCGACAGGCCCACCACCCCAAGGCAGTGCCCCCGCCCAAGTTGCTTCGGGACGAAGAGGTCGTGGGTTCAAATCCCGCCACCCCGACGCTGGTCAGAGGGCCAATCGCATGATCGCGATTGGCCCTCTGTCGTGCTCGGGGGGCCAAACAGGGGGCCAAACGAATTTGATCAGGCCACCGCGTCGCCCTCTTCGTCGCCCTCCGCGTCCTCACCTTCCTGATCTTCGGCGAAGATGTCGTCCATCGCTTCGGCGCCCTGCGTGATCACGGGCCGGAGCTGCTTGCGGTAGACCGCCTCTGTGGGCGCCTGACTGCTGTGACCGACCAAGAGCGCGATCCGCTCCAAGGGGATGCCGTGGTCAGAGAGCAGTGACACGAAGCTGTGCCGGAGCTCCCGCGGCGTCCACTCAGGCTTCAGTCCGGCCTTCTTCACGATGGCCTTGAAGTCTCGCCGGACGTTGGCCGCGTCAAGCGGCTCGCCGCTCCGGGTCGTGAAGACACGGCCGGCCTGGCTCCACTCCATCCCTCTCGATGCCCGCTCCTGCTTCTGCCATCGCATGTGCTCTTCAAGGACGTCGACCACCTGCTTCGGCAGAGCGATGGTCCGGCGGCTCTTCCTGGTCCTGGTGTCACCGCGCTTGCGCACCGAACGCCACACCGCGACGTGAGGCGGAATGCCGTCCGTCGTCTCCAGGAAGACGTGATCCCAGGTGAGGGGCCGCGCCTCTTCCGTGCGCACACCGCTGAGGAGCGAGAGCACGAGGTAGGCGTACAGCCCCCCGCAAGGCCAAGGCGTAACCAGTGGCACATATCCATTCGCCATGCTCAAGTCTCGCTCAGATTAATCGAGTTTCCTTGACGATCACTCAAGCGGTCTGTGATTTTTCTGTACATGCCGCTCCCGGGGAGGGAGTGAAACGGAGGGAACGTGAACCCCATAACGCGCGCATGCACAGCCGCTGCGATGACCGCTTTTCTTGCTATGGGGACCGGGGGGCGTGGGCACTGCTTTTGCGGAAGACGCCCCGACGGCGGTCAACGCCGACCAGGACGGGAACCCGATCGCTCAGGCACCTGACGACGCCGACGCCGTTGTCAACGTTCCGGCGCACCCGGACGGCTGCCCGCCCGACCCGACCGTCTCCATCACCAAGGTCAAGAGCACGTTCGTCGGCGACAAGTCCGAGTGGGTCAGCGGACAGTCCGGCGTCACGCTCTCGCTCTCGGTGGCCAAGGGTCACACCTGGACCGGCACCATCTCGTACGCGGCAAAGCTCAGCGAGTCGATCATCGTCGAGTCCGCCGAGGAGACCATCAGCGGCTCGATCTCCTACGCGAAGACCACCACCGTCACCCTTGGCGGCGCATGGAAGGTTCCGGCGAATCAGAGGGACGGGTGGCTCGCCCTTGGCTCGAAGGGATACTCCTTCAACTGGGAGCGCGGTTCCTACAACGGTGGCTGCAAGTGGATCGTCTCGAACCACGGGACCGCTAAACTCCCGGCGCTCTCGCCCTGCATCGCCCACTCGTGAGTTGAGGACGATCTGATGAAGCTGCCCCTGCTGGCCGCCAGCCTGTCGGCCCTGGTGCTTGTGTCGGCCTGTTCCGGCGGAGCTCACCCCCGGGCTACCGCCACCCACGGGGCGACGGGGGTCAGCACGACCCCCGCTCCGGAGCAGACCCCGACGAGCCCCGACCGCCTTCCCAATCCGGTCCAGTCGTCACTCCCTGTCGGCTCGAAGACGCTGTACACGGGATCGGGTCACGGTTCAGGCGGTGTCACTCTTCCGGCATCGGCGGGGAAAGCCTCATCCATTACGGCGAGGTGGACATGCGCCGGCCCTTCCAAGTTCAACATCGTCACCTCCGGAAATCCCCTCGCCAGCTCTCAGTGCGGTGACGGAATCGCCGTGTTCACAGCCGAGATACCGCACGCCAAAATGCACGAACTGACGTGGAAGTTCTCAGCACCCGATTCGGTGATCTGGCGGATCGTCGTCACTCAACCACCCGGGCACTAGGAACAAGCGCATCGGCGCCCGGTAAGTCCGGTATATTCCGGCCGAGCTACGCGAGCGTGGGCCACGCTCGTTAACGGGAAGGTCGATGCAGACGGGAACCGCCGAGAGAAGGACGCGCTGTCCGTGGCGACCAGGCGGGACAAGCTCAGATCAATACATCTACTCTAGAACCCGGCTGCACTGACGTCTGGACCATCCGGCTCGGCACCAGCCGCAGCCCGTTCTTCATCCCGGCCAGCTACCGTCTGCAGATCACCGTCATCTATGGGCTAACACCGGCTACCGGCACAATGGGCCCAGACGCGTTGCCGAACGGGCAGGGCACCGAACCCACTCGCCGACGGGTCTTCTCCAACACCACCTCCCTCACAGTGCCCCTCAAGGCTGCTCTGTGGAAGGTCATGTCCGGTGGCGCCCTCGGCGGTGCGGTGGGAAGGCGCGCCTGGTAGACCCAGCGGCCCGCCGCTGTTGGATAGTCCGATAAGAGTCACTGATCAGTTGAAAGCCGTATAGAGTCCCCTCTGCACTTGTTCGACTCAAAAGGGGGGGTCCCTTTGCGTGCTCGTCTTGCCGCCTCGGCTGTGGCTGTCGCCGTGGCCGGCGTCTTCTTCAGCGCACCGGCCGCGTCTGCGGTGACGTTGCCGTCCACCAACACCGCCCACCACTGCGTCCGCCACACCACGGGCGTGTGTGGCTGGACGCACCACCAAAAGCCCAAGGACAAGTACGAGACCGCGAAGTGCGTGGATGCCACGCTGTCCTACTCACGGCACTCGCAGGGCACTTGCTCCCACCACCATGGCGTCCGCTACTGGTTCAAGTAGGCAGCCGCCCACGCGCTGCGTGACACGAGGGCCCTGACCGGCGGTCAGGGCCCTCTCGTGGCCGACTACACCTCGTTGAAGCCACGCGAGGCGTCGTAGATGTCAGCCTCGATGATGACCACGAAGAAGCTCGTCACGACGTAGTGGACCATTACGTGGTCCTCCCAGGCCGCGCGCGTAACAGTGTCGGTCGTGTAGGCAAGGTGACTGTCGGCGCCTTCAGGCTCGGCTGCGATCCTGTCGACGAGCCGCAGGAACTTCTCCCGATCTGCGGTCGGCATGTAGTCCCGGAACCGCACCACCTGCTCGGTGAACTGCACGCGCCTCTTCATCGGGGCAGGATTCCATGGACACGGCGCAGGCACCTGCACGGAATATCAGTCGAGACCCGCCCGCCTGCAGATCGTGCGGGGAACCACCGTGGACCCTGGTGATCGTCCACGACCACTTCGTGTCGGAGTAACGGAGAACCGGCCCCCTGCGCTGCAAGCAATGAGGCGTGCTCCCGCTCCGGAAGGGCGAGATGGCCAGCAGGGCGGTTTTTCGCAATCGTTACGTTTGTTGGGCTATAAAGTCGCTGTAAACCCCTGTGGTTGGGGGAGGGCACGGGAGTAGCGTTCCGGCGCTCGGCAGTAGGAGATCAAGTGCGGCCGTAGGGGCGGCTGCCACTTACGCCGAAGAAGCCGGAGACAGTCCATGCGTGTGTATTCCGCACGGCGCAGATCGCGTCGCGGGACGGAGGGTGGTGGGCGGTCGGCGTTCGCCGTCGTCGCCGCCGCACTTCTGATAGCGGGGACGGGACCCGTCGCCGCATACGGAGTGGACAGCAACTCGGGAACCGGACGCCATGACGTGGCGGGCGAGGAGTCCCATGAACTGATGGAGTCCCTCGACTCGTTCAACGAGCCGAGGCTCTCGCCCAGTGGGCAGATCGCGCCGGGTGCGTACGCCGGCGCCTGGGCGCACATCAAGAACATGCCGGTCGCGTCGGGCAGTTGGAGCGAGGTCACCACCTCGCCGTACAACGAGGACGCACTGCACTACCGCGACCGGTCCGCCTCCAACTCCGGGGGTGGCGCGGGGCATTCGGCCGGTCGTATCGCCGCCCTGGCCACCGATCCGACGCATCAGGGGGTCGTGTACGCGGGTGCCGCGGGCGGGGGTGTGTTCCGGTCCGCCGACAACGGCAAGACCTGGACGCCGATCGCCGACCGGCTGCCCGCCCTGTCCGTGGGCGCCCTCGCGGTCGCGCCCGACGGCTCGCTGTGGCTGGCCACCGGTGAGGCGACCACCGCCTCCGACAACTACCTCGGCAGCGGCGTCTACCGGCTCGCCGACCCGGTCAGCGGCAGCTTCAGCGAGAGCGACAAGGTGGGCGGCACCGAGCTGGACAGCAGCTCCGTCCACACCCTGACCTTCGACAAGGCCGCCGGTTACGTCTTCGCGGCCTCCTCGCACGGCGTCTTCCGGCGCCCGCTGTCGGCCGGGCAGGACGCCGCCTGGTCCAAGGTTCTCGCCCCGTGCGCGGGCGTCGGCATCAGCGGCGTGGGCTGCGGGGTGGACAGCCACTACGCGGACATCGCCAACGACATCGCCGTACAGCCCGGCAGCGACGGCAAGAAGCTGCTGGCCAACGTGGCCTGGCGCAGCGGCGCCGACTACAACGGCTTCTACTACTCCGACGACGCCGGCACCACCTGGAAGCGGTCCAACCCGACCGGCGCGATCAACCCCGCCGAGATCGGCAACGCCGCCTTCGCCTACGCGGCCGACGGCAGCAAGCTGTACGTCTCGATGGAGTCCCCCAAACTCCTCAGCAAGACGTCCGGCTCCGGCGTGTACTCGGTGCTCGCCGGCGTGTACGTCAGCCGGAGCGGCAACGCCAGCGGCTCGTTCCAGCAGATCGCGACCTCCTCGTCGCTGTCGTCGAGCGGTTCCGCGATGAAGATCAACGCGATCGGCTCCGGCTACCAGCCCGGCTCCCAGGCCTGGTACGACCAGGTCATCGCGGTGGACCCGAACGACCCGAACCACGTCTACCTGGGCCTTGAGGAGATGTTCGAGTCCCGGGACGGCGGCGCCACCTGGAAGGCGATCGGCCGGTACTGGAACTTCGGCATGAAGTGCTTCTCGTACGACCCGGCCGCGAACTCCTGCGACGGCGACGTGATGCACTCCGACCAGCACGCCCTCGCCTTCTCGCAGTGGAAGGGCAGCACGCCGGAGGTGTTCGTCGGCAATGACGGCGGTGCCTATGCCCGTCCGACCGCGCAGACGACCGCCGGCTGGCGCAACCTCAACGAGTCCGGCACCCTGCGCGACCTGCAGTACTACTCGGTGCGCGCGGGCAGGATGACCGACGGCAGCGGCGACGCCGTCTGGGGCGGCCTGCAGGACAACGGCGTCTCGCTGCTCGCGCCCAAGGGCGCCACGTACCAGGGACAGCAGCTCAACCCCGACGGCGAGATGGTCTCCCCGTTCGGCGGTGACGGCGGCGACCAGCTGGTCAACCCGGACAACGGCTGCCAGACGGTCGGCGAGTACGTCGACCTCGCGCTGCAGATCACGAACAACTGCGGCTACACCGCGAGCGACGACGGCTCCGAAGATGTCATCACCGACATCGCACCCGGCGACCCGGGCGCCCGCTTCATCGCCCCGTTCAGCGCGGACGAGACCGACCCGAACGGCCTGTGGGTCGCGGGCGGCCAGTACGTCTGGGGCAACACCAGGACCTGGAACAGCACCTCCGGCGCCGACTGGACCAAGCTGTACGACCTGGGCGCCGGCCACTCCGCCTCGGCGGTCGCCAGCCGCGACCATGTGACGTGGGCGGCCTGGTGCGGGCCCTGCTCGAAGGTCGACGGCACCTTCGGGCGCGGTATCGCCACCAACTACGGCGGCACCTGGCACCAGGTGAGCCTGCCCGCCGCCTTCCCCAACCGCTACATCTCCGGTCTGGCCATCGACCCGTCCGACGCCTCCGGCAAGACGGTCTACGCGGTGATCAACGGCTTCTCGCGGCACTGGAACGAGGGCCCCGGCGCCGGCTACGGCCACGTCTGGAAGACCACCGACGGCGGCATGACCTGGACGGACGTCAGCGGTGACCCCGCGGCCTCGGACTCCTTCCCGGACGCCCCGGCCAACTCGGCGCTGATCACCAGCAAGGGCACCCTCGTGGTCGCCACCGACCTGGGCGTCTTCACCAGCACCTCGGCGGGCCACTGGGCGCGCCTGGGCACGAACCTGCCCACCTCGCCGGCGGTCTACCTCTCGCCGAGCCCGGACGGCAGCCAGGTGTACGTGGCCACGCACGGCCGCGGCATCTGGAAGACCCGGACGCCGTAACACCGGCGACAGCGCGGGGCCCCGGACCGCTCGGTCCGGGGCCCCTTGCTGCGACTGGCCCACCGAGCGGCGCCCGCTGACGGCCGGCAGGCCGGCGGGCCGTCCGGTCAGGCGCTCAGCACGCCCGTGGCGAGCAGGCCCAGCAGACCCACGCCGATGACGATCCGGTAGATCACGAAGGCGTTGAAGGAGTGCTTGGCGACGAACTTCAGCAGCCAGGCGATGGAGGCGTAGGCGACCACGAAGGAGACGGCGGTGCCCACGGCGAGCGGGACGACGCCGACTCCGGCGCCCACGGCGTCCTTCAGCTCGTACAGGCCCGCGCCGGTCAGGGCCGGGATGCCGAGGAAGAACGACAGCCGCGTGGCGGCTACGCGGTCGAGGTCCAGGACGAGCGCGGTGGACATGGTGGCGCCGGAGCGGGAGAAGCCAGGAAAGAGCAGGGCGAGGATCTGGGAGCAGCCGACCCACATCGCGTCCTTGAAGGTCGTGTCGTCCTCGCCGCGCTTGTGCCGGCCCATCTGGTCGGCCGCCCACATCACGGCCGAGCCGACGATCAGCGAGCCGGCCACCACCCACAGCGAGCCCAGCGGGCCCTCGACCAGCTTCTTGGCGGCCAGGCCGACCACGACGATCGGGATGGTGGCGTAGATGACCCACCAGGCGAACTTGTAGTCGTGGTGGTGGCGCTCCTCACGGTTGCGCAGTCCGCGCCCCCAGGCGGAGACGATCCGCACGATGTCCTTGAAGAAGTAGAACAGCACGGCGGCGATGGCACCGACCTGGATGACGGCGGTGAAGCCGACGACCGAGGTGTCCTCGACCGGGATGCTCATCAGCCCCTCGGCAATCTTCAGATGGCCGGTCGAGGAGACGGGCAGGAACTCGGTCACCCCCTCGACGATGCCGAGAACAACGGCCTGACCGAGGCTTATGGCGCTCATCGGGGTCCTTTCGTGGCTCGCCGTCCCCGCCGTCCGCCGTCCCGCCTGTCCCCGGGCCGGGGACACATGGCACACTCGGACGACGGCAGCATTTACACGGCCGTAGAAGTTCTACACGACTGTAGAAGATCAGCGGGAGAACGACAAACCCATGGGCGCCCACACACAGGGACGCGGCCCGAAGCGGGCCAACGGAGTGCGCGAGGCCGAACTCCTCGGCCTGCTGCAGCGGGCCGAGGGCGCGCTGACCCCCGGGGAGGTCGCCGAGCGGCTCGGGGGCGAGCTGACGTACAGCAGCGTGGTCACGATCCTCACCCGTATGCACACCAAGGGCCTGCTCGGCCGCACTCCCCGCGGCCGGGCCTACGCCTACGCCCCTGTCACCGACGACGCCGGGCTCGCCGCCCGCCGGATGCGCACCGTCCTGGAGGAGCGGCCCGACCGCGAGGCCGTCCTCGCCCGGTTCGCCGACGAACTGTCCGACACGGACGCCGAGTTGCTGCGCCAGCTGCTCGGCCCCGACCAGCACCCCGGCCAGTAGGACCGGCAGGACCGGCAGGAACAGGAAGGGGCCGCTCGGAATGCATGTCGCCGTCTATCTGCCGCTGCTGCTGTCGCTCATCGCCCCGCTCGGCGCCCGCCCGCTGGCCGAACGCTGCGAACCCCGCCTCGCCACCTGGCTGCTCACCGCCTCGTCCCTGGTGCTGGGCGCGGCGAGCACGATATCCCTGGGTCTGCTGACCGTGGCCGGACTGATCCGTGTCCCGCAACTCGCCGCCCTGGGCCACTGGTCGGCCGGCACCGCACAGCACGACGCCCCCGCCGCGCTGTCCGTCTCGCTGATCGCCGGGCTGCTGCTCGGCGGCGCGGTGCTCATGGCGGCACGGATGCTGTGGCGCCGGGCCCGTTCACTGGCCGCCGCCGCGTGGGATGCCGCCTGCATGCCCGCCCGGGACGGTCTGGTCGTCGTCCCCGACGACGCCCCCGACGCCTTCGCCATCCCCGGACTGCCCGGCCGGGTCGTCGTCTCCACCGGCATGCTGCACAGCCTGGAGGAGTCCGAGCACGACATCCTGCTCGCCCATGAGCGCGCCCATCTGACCGCCCACCACTACGCCTTCATCGCGCTCGCCCAACTCGGCGCCGCCGCCAACCCGTTCCTGCGCCCCTTCGCCACCGCGGTCACCTACACCATCGAGCGCTGGGCCGACGAGAACGCGGCCGCCTCGACCGGTGACCGCAGGCGGGTCGCCCGCACCGTCGGCAAGGCGGCCCTCGCCGCGCACCGCACCCCCGCGCTCGCCCGGATCGCCGGTGCGGCCCTCGGCTTCCTCGGCCGCCGCAGCCCCCTCGCCAAGGCCGGGCCGGTCCCCCGCCGCGTCGCCGCGCTGCTGGCTCCGCCGCTGGGCCGCCACCCCGCCCTTACGGCGGCGACGGCGGCGGTCCTGACGGCGGCGACGCTGGCCACGGCGGAGGCGGCCCATGACTTCCATCTGCTGCTGCGGACGGTTGGCGTGTCCTGACGGCCGGCTCATGCGGTGCGGGCCGTTTGCGGCGCAGCGCCGTCGGAGCGACGCGGGGACGGTCACAGCGGACACCATGGCGCAGGTCACGCGTCCACGGCGCTCCCCGGGCACTCCAGGCGTCCACGGCGCTCCCCGGGCACTCCAGATGACGGGCACAGCCACTGAGCACCGTCGAGCCACCTCCCCCCCCCCGGTTCGGCCCGCTTCCCGCGTGCCCGGCCGTACGCCCCAGTAGGGTGGAGCCGTGATCCTCGCGCAGCCCGCCGCCGACACGGCCGGGGCCCGCATCCGCCAGGCGGTGCGGGCCTCCGTTCTGGTCGCCGTGCTGCTCGGGCTGTTCCTCATGCACGGTGGCCCGGCCGCGGCCGCGGGCGGCTGCCACGGGGCCATGCAGACCCCCGACACCGCCGTCATGGGATCGGCATCCGCCCCGATGGCTGCGCCCACGCACGAGATGCGCTCGGCACCCGCGACGCCGGCCGTGCACCCCGCCGACCACGTCGAAGCGGCGGGCGACAGGGCCACCGCGCCCACGCACGAGATGCGCTCGGCACCCGTGACGCCGGCCGTGCGCGACGGCGGCCACCCCGCCGCCACGGCCGCCAAGGCGGCCACTCCGCGCGTGGACGAGGCCATGCGGGGTGCGTTGTGCCTGGCCACGACGCCCCGGTCCGGGATCCCGGCGCCTGCGCTCGCGGCGGCCGCCCTCGTGTTCCCGGCCGCCGTCCTGCTGCCGTGCGCCCGGCCCGGTTCCGACGGCACCCGTCGCCGGGGTCCACCGGCCGGCGGGCGCCGACTCCTGCTCCAGGTGTGCATCGCGCGGACGTGACGAGACCCCCGGGATCCGGCTCGTCGCCGCGGTCCCGCACGGCTCTCCCACGTTCGGCCGCGCCGCCTCACGGCGCCCGCCTGGAAAGACACATTTATGACCCAGCGTTTCCGCACATCCCGCCGCGCCCTCGCCGCGGCCGCCGCCACCGCGGCCCTCACCCTGACCCTCTCCGCCTGCGGCTCGGACTCCGGTTCCGGCCACGCGTCCGGCATGGACCACAGCGCCACGCCGTCCCCGTCGGCGTCGGACGACGGCATGGCGTCGATGCCCGGCATGGAGCCCGTGTCCGCGGGCAACGGCCTGGCCGCCGCGAAGGACGGCTACAAGATGGCCTCCACGGCCGCCACCGTCCCCGCCGGCAAGGCGAGCGCGTACCGCTTCGCCATCACCGGCCCGGACGGCAAGCCGGTCACCGGGTTCGCCGTCGACCAGACCAAGCGGATGCACTTCTACGCCATCCGCTCCGACCTCACCGGCTTCCAGCACCTGCACCCCACCATGGCCGCGGACGGCACCTGGAGCGCGCCGCTGGCCACGCTGCAGCCGGGCACCTGGCGGCTGTACGCCTCCTTCGTCCCTGACGGCGGCGCCGGCAAGGGCAAGGACTTCGTCCTCAGCCGCACCGTGAAGGTGTCCGGCATGGCGATGCCCGACCCCCTGCCGAAGGCGTCCGGCACCGCCACCGTCGACGGTTACACCGTGACGGTGAAGGGCGATCCGATGGCGGGCATGGCACACCAGCTGACCGCCACCGTCACCAAGGACGGCAAGCCGGTCACCGACCTCCAGCCGTACCTCGGCACCTACGCCCACCTGACCGCGTTCCACCAGGGCGACCTCGCCTTCGCCCACCTCCACCCGGAGACCGGGGTCGACGGCGACCACGGCGGGCCGACGCTGAGCTTCCACGCCCAGTTCCCCCAGTCCGGAAACTGGCGGATGTTCCTCCAGTTCCAAACCGGCGGCAGGCTGCACACCGCGTCACTCACCCTGCGCGTCGGCTGACCGAGCACGGCAACCGACCGAAGGGCGCCTTGGCCACCGGCGGTGGTCAAGGCGCCCTTCGGCGGCTCAGGTGCGTCAGTGCCCGCTGATCGCGAGTTCGTAGTCACCGATCAGATCGCCCAGCAGCGTTCCGGCCGTCAGGTCGCTGGTGACGTGACCGGCCATGTAGAGGCGGGAGTAGAGGACCTGGGCCCGCATCCACTCGTACTCCCCGGCCCGGTGCGGGGAGAGGGCGCTGAGGAAGGTGACGGCCGCGGCGGAACGCGCCGCGTGCCGGGAGGGGTAGGAGTACGGGCCCTTGGCGCCGGGCTTGATCTGCTTGTCCGGGCGCAGGGTCGGGTCCAGGACGAACGGGGCCGGCTGCTTGTCCTTGGCGGCCAGCTGGTCGCTGATCGTCTTGGCCAGCGTCAGGGCCGCCTTGAGCTCGGCCTTCTCCGCGGTGCCCTTCGTGGCGGGGACGAGTTCGTTCTGGTCGTGGAGGTAGAGCTTCCAGACGTCCTTCTTGCCGTTGAGCTCCAGCCAGGTGGCCGCCTTCTTCCCGGCGGCCGTACGGGTCTTGGCGAGGGCCTGGACCTGGTGGAGTTCGGCGGTGCGCTGCTTCACGGTGGGGGGTGCGGGGATCTGCGCGGCGGCCCAGGCGGCGAACGCCTTGTCGTCGCGGGTGGTGCCGTGCGCCTTCCGCCACTGGGCGAAGAGGGCGTCGGCCTTCGTCCGCTGGTCGGCGGCCAGCTTGCCGATCGGCGCGATCTCGGCGTCCTTGAAGAGAGCCGGGGGCGGGCTCTGCTTGATGCGGTCGGTCGCCGAGAGCTTCAGGCCGGGGAATCCGGCGGCGGCCAGCTGCGGTCGCAGCAGACCGAAGGAGGCGGCGGTCACGGCGAGCACCGCGATGACGGCGTACGGCCATTTGATGCCGCGCAGGACGTTCATGCGGCGGAGGTCCTTTCGAGGAGCGGTGCGGGGTGCGGCTCGGCGGTGAGAGCGGTGAAGTGGGCGCGGGCGAGCCGGCGTACGTCGTTGTCGGGCAGGCCGGGGGTGAGCAGGGACCGGCCGACGATGTACTTGCTCAGGGAGACGGGCCGGGCGCCCAGGCGCAGCAGGAGCCGGTCGGCGGGGGCGGGCCGGGTGCCGCCCTTGGTCTCCACGAGGACGTGCCCCGGGTCGAGGGCGGCGGTGCGGTCGCCGTGGTGGCAGGTGAGGCCGCCGTCGAGGGTGACGCGCGTGCCGTGGTCCAGGTCGGCGAGGGCCGCGCGGACATAGCGGATCTCGGCGGCCGGGGACAGGGCCGCGGTGGTGACGGGGATGTCCGCCGCGCGCAGTACCCCGTCGACGAACCCGGTGGCGGAGCCGTCCAGTCGCCCGTAGGCGTGATGGGGGATCCTCAGGGCGTGCTTGACGGTGGCCCCGCGGCCGTCCTTCGTCTTCACCTCCACCCGGCACAGTCCGTCCTCCGCGTACAGGCGGGTGCGGACCTTCCAGCGCCGGCGGCGGCCCTGGACGTGGGCCCGCCAGGCGCCCAGCTGCTCGGTGTCGAAGTAGGTGCTGAGGTAGCCGGTCGTACGACGGCCGGCCAGGTCGAGGACGTGGTGGCTGTCGGCGAGCCGGGCGACGAGGTCGCGGGCGCGGTCGAGGGGGACCAGGTACTTGCGGTCTGTGCGGTGCTGCAGCGCCGCCGCCGCGTCGACCTCGGCGAGCGTGGCACCGCGCAGTGCGGTGAGGCCGAGGTCCGCCGCGAGGGAGGAGCTCATGCGACGGTCACCGGCTCGCGCGGCTCGGTGTCCTGGGCAGGGGCCGCCTCGCCCGCTGCGACGGGGTAGTGGGCGGAGACCCGGGTGGTCTCGCGGACGTAGTCGACCTCGTCGACCTCGACCGACAGCGGAGCCCGGCCGAAGCGGAAGGCGACGTCCTGGGAGATCAGGGCGGGGTCGTCGTAGATCCGGTCCAGGGTCAGCTTCACCGTGCGGGTCGGCGGCTGGTAGGCGCGGGGGTCGTCCACCAGCAGGACCGCCAGCAGCACCACCGCGTCCAGCGCGATCACGAGCCAGCTGTCGCGCTGCGGAAGTCCGGTGCACAGGGCGATGACCAGGGCCACGAAGGTGTAGGCGACATCCCGCAGGGTGAAGGCGGCGCTGCGCAGCCGGACCAGGGAGAGGATGCCGAACAGTCCGAAGCCCACCCCGGCGGGGAACTTGCCCGCGCTGATGGTGCTCATCGCCGCGAACAGGCCGATGTTCAGCGCGGCCAGGACCAGCGGCATCGCCGGTACGCTGGGCCGGCGCCGGTACAGCCAGCCGACCAGGACCAGCAGGGCGACGACGTCGAGGCCGCCACGCGTGAGAAGGTCGAGGGGGGCGATGTGGTGGGTGATGCCCTTGGCGGCGAGCACCAGTGCGTCCATGACTGTCCCTTCCGTCCCGGCACGTCGGACGGCGGACCGGTCGCGGTCCGCGGAGCACCGCGACGTGAAGGAAGGTAGGGATGTCACATGAACAGACCATGAAGGCTTCCGGGCATCCGGAGCCGGGAGCTCCGGCGGTTAGCCTGACCGACATGCGCTACCTGGTCGTCGACGACGAGACCCGCCTCACCGACCTCGTCGTCCGCTACCTCACCGAGTCCGGACACACCGCCGAGGGCCGTTACGACGGTCCCTCCGGGCTGGCCGCCGCCCGTGACCCCCGCCTGGACGGGGTCCTGCTGGATGTGATGCTGCCCGGGATGGACGGGGTCGAGGTGTGCCGGACGCTGCGCGGCGAGGGCGTCGACGTGCCGGTGATACTGCTGACGGCGCGCGGCGCGATCAGCGAACGGGTCACCGGTCTCGACGCGGGCGCCGACGACTACGTGGTCAAGCCGTTCGCCCTGGAGGAGCTGCTGGCGCGACTGCGGGCGATCTCCCGGCGCCGCCCCGACGGCTCGGGCCGCCTGAAGGTCGGCGACCTCGTCCTCGATCCCGAGCAGCAGCGGGCCTGGCGGGCGGACACCGAACTCGACCTGTCCCGGCGGGAGTTCGACGTTCTGCGGGTGCTGATGGCGAACGCCGGATGCCTGGTGACCCGGTTGCAGCTGCTCGACGAGGTCTGGGACGGCGAGACCGACCTGCGCAGCAACGCCATCGACGTGCACGTCTCCAAGGTGCGCGCGAAGGTCGACCGGGCCTTCGACCGTACGACGATCACGACCCTGCGCGGACGCGGCTACCGCCTGGAGACCGCCCCGTGACCCAGCCGGGCGGGCTGCGCGCGTGGTGCGAGCGGCTGCCCTCCCGGTTGCGCGCGTGGTTCGGCCGGCTGCCCGTCGTCACCCGGCTCGTGCTGGCCGTCGCCGTCACCATGTCCCTCGTGCTGACCGGTACGGCCTGGCTGGTCTACTGGCGGGTGCAGAGCGCCCTCGACCGTCAGCTCCACGACGACCTGGCCACGTACCAGCACAGCCTCGACCGGGCCGTCCGCGCCGGCACCGCGCCGCCACCGGGCCCGGGCGGCAGCCTCTACCAGGTCCTCGACAGCCGAGGCCGGGTCGTCGCCGCCGACGACACCGTGGGCGACCGGTCGCTGCTCACGGGCGCCGAGCTCCGGGCGGCCGGGCACGGGCGCGCGGTACGCCGTGACGTCGGCTCGCTGCTGCCGATCACCCCGGACACGCTGCGCCTGCAGGCCGAGCGGGTCCGGGCCGGCGGGGCTACGCGGGTCGTCGTCGCCGCCGTCCGCCGCGGCCATCGCGACGAGGCCCTGCGGGAACTCCTCGCCCAGCTCGCCCTCGCCTCCGGACTGACCCTGATCGCCGCCTCGTACGTCGGCTACCGCACCGCCCGCGCCGCACTGCGCCCCGTCGAGCGCTACCGCACCGCTGCCGCCGCCCTCGCCGACGGCGGGCCGAACCTGCGCCTGGACGTGCCCGCCGACCGCGACGACGAGATCACCCGGCTCGGGCACACCCTCAACCGCATGCTCGACCGTCTGGAGGCGTCCGCCGTCCGCGAGCGCCGCTTCGTCGCGGACGCCAGCCATGAGCTGCGCACCCCGCTGTCCCTGCTGCGGGCCGAGGTCGACGTGGCACTGCACCGCCCCCGCTCGGCCGAGGAACTCAACCAGACCCTGCGCTCCGTGGACGCGGAGGTCCAGCGCCTGATCGACCTCTCCAACGCCCTGCTGGACCTGGAGGAACTCGGCAGCACCGGCCACATCACCCGGGCACCGGTACGGCTCGCCGACCTGGTCGACACCGCCGTGGCCCCGCATCTGCGCACCGCCGAACGCGCCGGACGCGGCGTTTCCGCCGACGCGGCGGACACCGTCGTCGACGTCGACGCCCGCTGGCTGGTGCCCGCGATCGGCAACCTCGTCGCCAACGCGCTGCGGCACGGCGACGGCGCCGTCCGTGTGGCGGCCATCGTCCACGAGGGCCGGCTGCGGCTGTCCGTCACGGACGAGGGGCCGGGCTTCCCACCCGGGTTTCTGCCCCGGGCCTTCGACCGTTTCGCCCGCGCGGAGGCCAGCCGGACGAGCGAGGGATCGGGGCTGGGGCTCGCGTTCGTGCAGGCGGTGGCCGTGGCTCATGGGGGTGGGGTGCGGGCGGAGAACTCTCCGGGTGGGGCGGCGGTCACCGTCGATGTGCCTTGCTGACAGGGCCGTCGGGCGGGTGCGGCGCCGTCGTGGGGCGCTGCCCCTCAGCCCCTTCGGATGAACGCCACCAACGCCCCCGCCGCCACGAGAATCCCCAGCGCGCCGAAGCCGTGGCTCAGGCCGGCACCGGAGGCGACCGCCGCCACCAGCAACGGGCCGCCCGCGTCGCCCAGTTCACGCCCGAGTTCCGCCGCGCCCATGGTCTGCCCCAGCCGTTCCCGGGGAGTCGAAGACGCCAGTGCGGCGAAGCCGAGCGGGGTGATCAGGCCCGTGCCGGTGCCGATGAGGGCGGCGGCCGGGAGGAGGCCGGTGAGGCCGGGCAGCATGGCGCAGGCCAGACCGGCGGCGGTGATCGCGAGTCCCGCGGCGAGACCTGTACGGGTCGTCAGGCGTCCCTCGTCCAGGGCCCGTCCCGCACGTGGCTGGACCACGGCCGCGCAGGCGGCGAGCAGCGACACGGCGGCCCCGGTGGCCACCGTGCCCAGCCCTGCGGCGCGACCGGAGACCGGCAGGAAGCCCACCCCGGCCGAGAGGGCCGCGGTCGCGGCGGCGAGCGCGGCGGTCGGGGCGAGGAAGACCGGGTCGGCGAGCCGCCGGGCGAGGTCCAGCACCGTCTGCCGGGCCTTCGGCAGCGGGGGTACGACGGGAACGGCGAGCGCGCCCCAGACGGCGACCGCCGCGCCCAGCGCCGCCAGGACGGCGAACAGCAGCCACAGCCCGCCCGCCCAGACCAGGACACCACCGAGCAGCGGGCCGAGCGTGTAGCCGATGGACTTGTAGAAGCCGTAACTGCCGAAGGCGCGGCCGTGCCCCGCGGCCGGGTTGAGCCGGGCCACCAGTGCGGACGCGGACGGCGAGAACGCGGAGGCCGCGGCCCCCTGGCCGAGCCGGGCCGCCCACAGCCAGCCGGGGCTGTCCGCCACGACGTACAGCGCGGACGCCGCCGCGAAGGCCACGAGCCCGCCGAGCAGCACCGGGCGGGCGTACGGTCGCCGAGCGGCGTGCGGAAGAGCCGGGCCGCACACCCGGAGTGCCCCGGCCGGACCGGGACGTACAGGGGTCCGGCCGGGAACGGATCGGAGGGCTCGGGGTCTTCGCCGTAGCGGAGTTCTGCCATGGGGTACCTCCCGAAAGGCAGTGCGCGAGGTTCTGGGATGCCCCGGACGCGGGGAGGCGGACCGGGGCGTGCCGTCGACGGTATGCCCGATTGCCTGGGGTACGGGGCGGTCCCTGACGTGACGCTGACGGCGATCCGGCCGGCCTTGACGGCACGCTGACGCCGCTGGTCAGAGGGCGGGGACGGGTCGTCAGAAGGGCGTCAGGAACCGGCATGCGCCCTGTTCGAGAGCCCGGGTGCGAGATGTGATGGAGGGGACTTTCCAAGGAGGAGCCGATGTCCGAGTACCGCCCGCCTTCGGCCACCCGGGTCGTGGTGGGAGTCAGTGGCTCGCTGGGCGGCGCGACCGCCCTGGGCCGCGCCGCGTACGAGGCCAGGAGCCGGGGGGCCGAGCTCTGGCCGGTGCTGGCCTGGGAGCCGCCGGAGGGGGACCTCGCCGCCCGCAGGTTCCCGTCCTCGGCGCACATGGCCGAGGAGTGGGAACGGCTGGCGCGCGAGCGGCTGGTCAAGGCCCTGCGTGAGGTGTTCGGCGGCACGCACACCGGGCTGCCGGGGCAGGCGCTCGTCGTACGGGGCGGCCCCGGGCCGGCGCTGGTGCGGACCGCCGACCGGGCCGACGACATCCTCGTCGTCGGCGCCGGCCGGCGGGGCCTGCTGCGCCGGGCGCTGTGGCCGTCGGTGAGCCGCTACTGCCTGGCCCACGCCACATGCCCCGTCCTCGCGGTGCCACCCTCGCCGCTGCAGGCGGAACTGGCGGCGGTGCATCGGCGCAACGTCTGGCCACGGCTGAACACCGGGCATGTGGAGCGGGAGTTGCACGCGGTGCCGCCGCAGGCGTGAGTGCCCGGGGTGGGTTTCGCTCACCCGCGCCGGCGGGGTGCCGCCGCGCCCCAAGGGGGCGCGGGGCTGTGTCGATGTGCGGCTCCGCCGCGTGGGCGCGACGAGCCCACGGCTAGCCGCGGTCGTCCGACAGGACAAGCCCCCCGGCCTGTTCGCGCTGCGGAGCAGTCGGCACGGCGAGCACCATGGTGAGCCCGCCGCCGGGCGTGTCCTCGGCGGCCAACGCTCCGCCCACCGCCTCCGCGAACCCCCGGGCGACGGCGAGGCCGAGTCCGACGCCGACCCCCCGCGGAGCGTCCCCGTACCGCTGGAAGGGTTCGAAGATACGGTTCTTGGCCTCGTCCGGAACCCCCGGCCCGCGGTCCACGACCCGCACCTCGACCCGGTCGGCGAGGGCGCTCGCGGAGACCAGGACCCGCTCCCCCGGCGGGCTGTACTTCACCGCGTTCTCGACGACGTTCGCCACCGCCCGCTCCAGCAGGCCCCGGTCGACGTACACCATCGGCAGCGTCTCGGGGATGTCCAGGTCCACGCTGTCCTCCGGCACCCCGCCGAGCGCCATCGGCACGACCTCGTCGAGGTCGGTCTCGCGGATGATGGGCACGACCGTGCCGGTCTGCAGGCGGGACATGTCCAGGAGGTTGCCGACCAGGTGGTCGAGCCGGTCCGCGCCCTCCTCGATGGCCTGCAGCAACTCCGCCCGGTCCTGGTCGGACCACTCGACGTCGTCCGACCTGAGCGAAGTCACCGCCGCCTTGATACCGGCCAGCGGGGTGCGCAGGTCGTGGCTGACGGCGGCGAGCAGCGCGGTCCGTATCCGGTTGCCCTCGGCCAGCTCCTTGGCCCGGTCGGCCTCGCTCTGCAGTCGCTGGCGGTCCAGGACCACGGCGGCCTGCGCGGCGAACGCGGCCAGCACCCGGCGGTCGGCGGCGGGCAGCACCCGGCCGCGCAGCGACAGGGCCATGTGGTCGCCGACCGGTACGTCGACGTCCGCGTCCTCCGGGATCCGCGCGGGCTCGCGCCCCACGCTGCCGGCGCAGGTCCAGGGAGCGGTCTCGGCCGCCCGCTCCAGCAGGGCCACCGACTCCATGCCGAAGGTCTCGCGGACCCTCTCCAGCAGCGCCTCCAGGGTGGTCTCGCCGCGCAGGACGTTGCCCGCGAGGAAGGAGAGGATCTCCGACTCGGCGCGCAGCCGGGCCGCCTGGTGGGTGCGCCGGGCGGCGAGGTCCACCACCGAGGCCACGGACACGGCCACTGCGACGAAGATCGCGATGGCGACGATGTTCTTCGGGTCGGCGATCGTCAGCGTGTGGACGGGCGGGGTGAAGTACCAGTTGAGCAGGAGGGAGCCCACGACCGCGGAGGCCAGCGCCGGGAACAGGCCGCCCAGCAGGGCCGCCGCCACCGTCAGCGTCAGGTACAGCAGCATGTCGTTGGCGAGACCGACGTCCGGGACGGCGCTGGTGAGCAGCCAGGTGAGCAGGGCCGGGCCCAGCACGCCCACGGCCCAGCCCCAGATGACCCTGGAGCGGCCCAGGCGGGCGCCGCGCGCCACCGGCAGTCCGCGTCCCTTGCCCGCCTCGTCGTGCGTGATGAGGTGGACGTCGAGGTCGGGGCCGGACTCGCGGGCGACGGTCGCGCCGACGCCGGGCCCGAAGACGTACTGCCAGCTCCTGCGCCGGGAGACGCCGAGGACGATCTGCGTGGCGTTGACGCCGCGCGCGAAGTCCAGCAGGGCGGCCGGTATGTCGTCGCCGACCACGTGGTGGAAGGTGCCGCCGAGGTCCTCCACGAGGGTGCGCTGGTCGGCGAGTTCCTTCGGGGAGGCCGAGGTCAGCCCGTCACTGCGGGAGATGTAGACGGCCAGCACCTCGCCGCCGGCGCCCTTCTCCGCGAGCCGCGCGGCACGCCGGATCAGGGTGCGCCCCTCGGGTCCGCCGGTCAGGCCGACCACGATCCGCTCCCGTGAGCCCCAGATGGCCGACACCCGGTGCTCGCGGCGGTACTCGTTCAGGTACTCATCCACCCGGTCGGCCACCCACAGCAGCGCCAACTCGCGCAGCGCGGTGAGGTTTCCGGGGCGGAAGTAGTTGGACAGGGCCGCATCGACCTTGTCGGGCTTGTAGATGTTGCCGTGCGCCATGCGGCGCCGCAGGGCCTGCGGGGACATGTCGACCAGCTCGATCTGGTCCGCGCGGCGTACGACCTCGTCCGGGACGGTCTCCTGCTGCCGCACCCCGGTGATCGACTCGACGACGTCGCCCAGCGACTCCAGGTGCTGGATGTTGACGGTCGAGATCACGTCGATCCCGGCGGCCAGCAGCTCCTCCACGTCCTGCCAGCGCTTGGCGTTGCGCGAGCCGGGGATGTTGGTGTGGGGCAGTTCGTCCACGAGCGCCACCTGGGGGCGGCGCGCGAGGACGGCGTCCACGTCCATCTCGGTGAAGACGCCGCCCCGGTAGGTGAGTTCCCTGCGCGGCACCTGCTCCAGGCCGTGCAGCATCACCTCGGTGCGCGGCCGGTGATGGTGTTCGACGAAGGCGACCACGCAGTCGGTGCCCCGCTCGATCCGGCGGTGTGCCTCCGACAGCATCGCGTAGGTCTTGCCGACGCCGGGTGCCGCGCCGAGGTAGATCCGGAGCCTGCCACGTGCCATGTCATCCCTCGAAGCGGTAGCCCATGCCGGGCTCGGTGATCAGATAGCGGGGCCGGGCGGGATCCGACTCCAGTTTCCTGCGGAGTTGGGCCATGTAGACCCGCAGATAGTTGGTCTTGTTGCTCTGCGAGACGCCCCAGACCTCCTGGAGCAGCTGTTTCTGCGTGATCAGGCGGCCGGGGTTGGTCACCAGGATCTCCAGCAGGTGCCATTCGGTCGGGGTCAGCCGTACGTCCCTGCCGTCCCGTACGGCCTTCTTGGCGAGCAGGTCCAGGGTGAAGTGCTCCGTCTCGACCAGCGTCGTCTCGGGGATCAGCGGGGTGTCCTCGGTCCGGCGGACGGCGGCCCGCAGCCGGGCGAGCAGCTCGTCCATGCTGAACGGCTTGGTGATGTAGTCGTCCGCACCCGCGTCGAGGGCGGCCACCTTCTCGTCGGACGCCTGCCGGGCGGACAGCACCAGGATCGGCACCCGGCTCCAGCCCCGTATGCCCTTGATGATGTCGACGCCGTCCATGTCGGGCAGACCGAGGTCCAGCAGCACCACGTCGGGCTGGCGCGCGGCGGCGAGCCGGAGGGCCGTGGCGCCGTCGGGAGCGGCGTCCACGCCGTAGTGACGTGCCTGCAAGTTGATGACGAGGGCCCGAACGAGCTGCGGGTCGTCCTCCACCACGAGCACCCGGGTCATGGGTGTGCCTCTCCTGTCATGCCTGCGGGAGCCGGCGGCCCGGGATGTCTCCCGGGTCGCCGACTCCCGGCGCGAATCGCGCAAGGCGGTCACTTCTTCGCCGCGAGGTCCTTGAGCGCGATGTTGAGTTCGAGGACGTTCACCCGGGGCTCGCCGATGAAGCCCAGGGTGCGGCCCTGGGTGTGGTCCTTCACCAGCTTCTCCACCGCGGCGACGGGCAGGCCGTTCTTCGCGGCGACCCGGTGCACCTGGAGTTCGGCGTACTCCGGGGAGATGGCCGGGTCCAGCCCGGAGCCGGAGGAGGTGACGGCGTCGGCGGGGACGTCGGACGGCTTCACCGTGTAGCCAGGGACCGAGTTGTCCTTGATCACGGCCGCCTTGGCGTCCCCGACCTGCTTGATCAGCACCTTGCTGTCGGCGGACAGGTTGGTGGCGCCCGACAGGATCAGCTTGTACCGCGTGTTGACGCTGTTGCTGCCGAGCCCGTTCGCGGGACGGCCCTGGAACCACTTCAGGTCCGGGTCCGGGGTGTCCTGGCCCTTCTTCAGCGGCAGGTTGTACGACTGCCCGATCAGCGACGAGCCGACCACCCGGCCGTCCGCCTTGATCTCCGAGCCGTTCGCCTTGTTGCTGAACACTGCCTGGGCGATGCCGGTGACGACCAGCGGGTAGATCACGCCGGTCACCAGGGTCAGCACGAGGAGGGCCCGCAGGCCCGCCCCGAGCAACCGGGCGGTGTTCGTAACGGAGTTGTTCATGGCGATCAGCCGATTCCAGGGATGAGGGAGATGAGCATGTCGATGATCTTGATGCCGATGAACGGGGCGATCAGGCCGCCGATGCCGTAGATCCCGAGGTTGCGCCGCAGCATCTTGTCGGCGCTCATCGGCCGGTACCGCACGCCCTTCAGGGACAGCGGCACCAGCGCGACGATGATCAGCGCGTTGAAGACGACGGCCGACAGGATCGCGGAGTTCGGCGAGGACAGGTGCATGATGTTCAGCTTGTCCAGGCCCGGGTAGACCGCCGCGAACAGCGCCGGGATGATCGCGAAGTACTTCGCGACGTCGTTGGCGATGGAGAACGTCGTCAGCGCACCGCGCGTGATCAGCAACTGCTTGCCGATCTCCACGATCTCGATCAGCTTGGTCGGGTTGGAGTCGAGGTCGACCATGTTGCCGGCCTCCTTGGCGGCCGACGTACCGGTGTTCATCGCCACGCCGACGTCCGCCTGGGCGAGCGCGGGCGCGTCGTTGGTGCCGTCACCGGTCATCGCGACCAGCTTGCCGCCGGCCTGCTCCCGCTTGATCAGGGCCATCTTGTCCTCGGGAGTCGCCTCGGCGAGGAAGTCGTCGACGCCCGCCTCCTCGGCGATCGCCTTCGCGGTCAGCGGGTTGTCACCCGTGATCATGACGGTCCTGATGCCCATGCGGCGCAGTTCCTCGAACCGCTCCCGCATGCCGTCCTTGACGACGTCCTTGAGGTGGATGACACCCAGCACGCGGGCGCCCTTGTCGTCGTGCACGGCGACCAGCAGCGGGGTGCCGCCGGCCTCGGAGATCCGGTTGGCCATGCCGTCGGCGTCCTCGGCGACCGTGCCGCCCTGCGCCTCGACCCAGGCGATGACCGAGGCGGTGGCGCCCTTGCGGATCTTCCGGCCGTCGACGTCCACACCCGACATACGGGTCTGGGCGGTGAACTCGATCCACTCGGCGCCGGCCAGCTCGCCCTGGTGCCGCTCGCGCAGCCCGTACCTCTCCTTGGCCAGGACGACGATCGAGCGGCCCTCGGGCGTCTCGTCCGCGAGGGAGGACAGCTGGGCCGCGTCCGCGACCTCCGCCTCGGTGGTGCCCTTGACCGGCACGAACTCGGCCGCCTGCCGGTTGCCGAGGGTGATGGTGCCGGTCTTGTCCAGCAGCAGGGTGGAGACGTCCCCGGCGGCCTCGACCGCACGGCCCGACATGGCGAGCACATTGCGCTGCACCAGCCGGTCCATGCCCGCGATGCCGATCGCGGACAGCAGGGCGCCGATCGTGGTCGGGATCAGACAGACCAGCAGGGCCACCAGCACGACCATGGTCAGGTGCGTGCCCGCGTAGTTCGCGAACGGCGGCAGCGTGGCACAGGCCAGCAGGAAGACGATGGTCAGCGAGGCGAGCAGGATGTTCAGCGCGATCTCGTTGGGCGTCTTCTGCCGGGCGGCGCCCTCGACCAGGTTGATCATCCGGTCGATGAACGTCTCGCCGGGCTTCGTCGTGATCTTGATGACGATCCGGTCGGACAGCACCTTCGTACCGCCCGTGACGGCGCTGCGGTCACCGCCGGACTCCCGGATGACCGGGGCGGACTCGCCGGTGATCGCCGACTCGTCGACCGAGGCGACACCCTCGACGACGTCACCGTCACCGGGGATGACGTCACCGGCCTCGCAGACCACCAGGTCGCCGATGGTCAGCGCGGTGCCGGGGACCTGCTCCTCGGAGCCGTCCGCGAGCAGCCGGCGGGCGACCGTGTCGGTCTTGGCCTTGCGCAGGGTGTCCGCCTGCGCCTTGCCGCGGCCCTCTGCGACCGCCTCCGCCAGGTTGGCGAAGATCACCGTCAGCCACAGCCAGGCGCTGATGGTCCAGCCGAACCAGTCGCCCGGGTGCTGGAAGGAGAAGACGGTGGTCAGGACGGAGCCGATCCAGACCACGAACATCACGGGCGACTTGACCATCACCCGCGGGTCGAGCTTGCGGCAGGCTTCCGGCAGGGACCTGACGAGCTGCTTGGGGTCGAAGAGGCCCGCTCCGACACGGCCCTCGGTGGGCTTGTGCCCGGTCGGCGCGTCCTGGTGGGGCGCAAGGGTGGGAGTGGACATGGAGTCCTCGTGCTTCTGGATGTCGGTCGTCATGACGCCAGCCCCTCGGCCAGCGGGCCCAGCGCCAGGGCCGGGAAGTACGTCAGACCGGTGATGATCAGGATCGCGCCCACCAGCAGGCCGGTGAACAGCGGCTTCTCGGTACGCAGGGTGCCCGCGGTGACCGGCACCGGCTTCTGCTCGGCGAGCGAGCCGGCCAGCGCCAGCACGAACACCATCGGCAGGAAGCGGCCCAGCAGCATCGCGAGCCCGGTCATGGTGTTGAACCAGTCGGTGTTCGCGTTCAGACCGGCGAAGGCCGAACCGTTGTTGTTCGCCGCCGAGGTGAACGCGTACAGGACCTCGGAGAACCCGTGCGCGCCCGAGTTGAGCATCGAGTGCGGCGGGGTCGGCAGGGCCATCGAGGCGGCCGTGAACACCAGCACCAGGGCGGGGGTGATGAGGATGTAGCAGGCGGCGAGCTTCATCTCGCGGCCGCCGATCTTCTTGCCCAGGTACTCGGGCGTACGGCCGACCATGAGGCCCGCGATGAACACCGCGATGACCGCCATGATCAGGATGCCGTAGAGGCCGGAGCCGGTACCGCCGGGCGTGATCTCGCCCAGCATCATGCTCAGCATGGTGATGCCGCCGCCGAGCCCGGTGAAGGAGGAGTGGAAGGAGTCCACCGCACCGGTCGAGGTCAGCGTCGTCGCCACCGCGAAGATCGACGAGCCGCCGACGCCGAAGCGGACCTCCTTGCCCTCCATCGCCCCGCCCGCGGCCTGGAGCGCCGGACCGTGGTGGGCGAACTCGGTCCACATCATCAGGGCGGTGAAGCCCAGCCAGATGGTGAACATCGTGGCGAGGATGGCGTAACCCTGCTTCACGTTGCCGACCAACACACCGAACGTGCGGGTCAGCGAGAACGGGATCACCAGGAGCAGGAAGATCTCGAAGAGGTTCGTGAACGGGGTGGGGTTCTCGAAGGGATGGGCCGAGTTGGCGTTGAAATAACCGCCACCGTTGGTGCCGAACTCCTTGATCGCCTCCTGGGAGGCGACCGCGCCGCCGTTCCACTGCTGCGAGCCGCCCATGAACTGACCGACCTCGTGAATACCGGAGAAGTTCTGGATGGCGCCGCAGGCGACCAGGATCACCGCGGCGATCGCGGCACCCGGCACCAGGATGCGCAGCGTGCCGCGCACCAGGTCGGACCAGAAGTTGCCCAGCTCACCGGTGCGCGAGCGCGCGAAACCACGCACCAGCGCCACCGCGACCGCGATACCCACCGCGGCGGAGACGAAGTTCTGCACGGTCAGACCGACGGTCTGCACGACGTGACCCATGGTCTGCTCGCCGTAGTACGACTGCCAGTTGGTGTTGGTCACGAACGACACGGCCGTGTTGAACGACTGCGCAGGGTTGACCGAGGAGAAGTGCATCGAGCCGGGCAGCACGCCCTGCAGCCGCTGCAGCAAGTAGAGGAACAGGACGCTGACGGCGGAGAAGGCCAGCACCCCGCGCAGATAGGCGGGCCAGGTCATCTCGGCGTCGGGGTTGGCACCGATGGCCTTGTAGACCCACTTCTCCACACGCAGGTGCTTGTTGGAGGAGTAGACCCGGGCCATGTAGGTGCCGAGCGGGATGTAGGCGAGTGCCAGCGCGCCTATCAGGGCGAGCAGCTGGAGCACGCCGGCGAGTACGGGACTCACGTGTCTCAGAACCTCTCCGGGAAGATCAGGGCGAGGACGAGATAGCCCAGCAGGGCGACGGCCACGACCAGGCCGACGATGTTCTCGGCGGTCACAGCTTCGTCACCCCCTTGGCGACGAGGGCCACCAGCGCGAAACCCGCGAGCACGGTGACGACGAAGGCCAGATCGGCCATCGCGAACTCCTGGAGTGAGGTTCGGTTGAAACGGACGTGTACGAGGAAACCGCCTGTCCGACCGGTTCCGGTCGCCCGTTGACGGCTCCCATACGGCGGCGGTTACGGCTTTGACGGGTCTCTTACGAGCCCTGATCCATACCGGGGAGTAGCCCGCCGCGACGGTCGGTGACCCGGCTCACAGCCGGAACCGCAGCCGGCAGATCACCGCGTCGGTCTCCCGCCGTACGGCGTGCGCGACGACCGCGCCCCGCTGGTTCTGCAGCAACCGCTGCCACAGCCGCTCCGGCTCCGCCTCCGGGATCAGCACGGTGACCCGGGTGCCGGGCTCGGCGGCGGCCACCTCACGGACGTACGCGGCGATGGGGCGAC
Organism: Streptomyces sp. NPDC002076; assembly: GCF_053593835.1. Classification (NCBI taxonomy): domain Bacteria; kingdom Bacillati; phylum Actinomycetota; class Actinomycetes; order Kitasatosporales; family Streptomycetaceae; genus Streptomyces; species Streptomyces sp. NPDC002076. The sequence continues at coordinate 130,793 of NZ_JBSFDI010000020.1, read as the reverse complement.
CCAGGCTGCGCCGCGCACAGGACAGCCGCACCAGGGGCACACCGGGGTCCCACGCGGCCCAGGACCGCTCCAGGGCGTGCAGGTGGGCCCGGTCCTCGGGGTCCGGGTAGCACACGGTCACCGCTCGCACCTCGTCACCGAGGGAGGTGGCCGCGGTCAGCGCCTCCGACGTCAGCCGGGACAGCGAGGACACCGGGACGACCACCAGCGAGCGCTCGCGGTGCGGGGCCTGCGGGACACGGCCCAGTCCGAGCCGCTCGCCGATCCGGCCGTAGGCGCGGTGCACGGTGGTGAAGCCCAGCACCAGCAGAGGCAGCGCGACGACGATCAGCCAGGCACCCTCGGTGAACTTGCTCGCCGTGACGACGACGGTCGCGACCCCGGTGAGAACCGCACCGAACCCGTTGAGCAACGCCTTCCCGCGCCATCCGGAACCCTTGTCCAGCCGCCAGTGCCGGACCATCCCCACCTGGGCGATCGTGAAGCCGACGAAGACACCGATGGCGAACATCGGCACCAGCGTGTCGGTGTCGCCGCCGGAGAAGACCAGCAGCGCGGCCGAGACCACGGCGAGGGCCAGCACACCGTGCCGGTGCACCTGACGGTCGGCCTTCAGTGCGAAGACGTGCGGCGCGTAGTTGTCGCGGGCGAGCAGCTTCAGCAGCACCGGCAGCCCGCCGAAGGAGGTGTTCGCCGACAGCGCCAGCAGGATCATCGTCGCGAACTGGATGACGTAGAAGGCCCAGTTGTGGCCGAGGGAGGCATCCGCGAGCTGGGCGAGGACCGTGACGCCCTCGACCGGCTGGAGGTGGAAGCGCCCGATCAGCACCGACAGGCCGATCAGCATCAGCCCGAGTACGGCGCCGAGGGCGACCTCCGCGCGCTGGGCCCGGCGGACCCGCGGGACGCGGAAGGAGGGGACGGCGTTGGCGATGGCCTCGACGCCGGTCAGGGCGGAACACCCGGAAGCGAAAGCTTTCAGCAGAAGCAGCGCCCCCACGGTGGAGGCGTTGCCCGCGACGGCCGAGGCATGCCCGGCCGCGGTCACCGTGCTCACGGGGTGCGAGCGGAAGAGGCCGACGGCGATGAGGACGAAGATCGAGCCGACGAACACCACCGTCGGCACGATGAACGCCTTCGCCGACTCCACGATCCCCCGCAGATTGACGGCCGTGATCAGCGCGAGCACCCCCAGGCACAGCCACAGCCGGTCGCCGTACAGGGCGTGGAAGGCGGAGGTCAGGGCAGCCACGCCCGCCGTGACGGCGACTGCGACGTTGAGCACGTAGTCCAGCACCAGCGAGGCGGCGGCCACCAGGCTGGTCCGCGCGCCCAGATGCGTCTTCGCCACGGCGTACGAGCCACCGCCGTCCGGGAAGGCCGCGATCACCTGCCGGTAGGAGGCCACCAGCACCGTCAGCAGGGCCGCGATGGCCAGCGTCACCGGCAGCGTGAACCCGAGACCGTGGGCACCGGCGGCGGCGAGGACGAGGACGATCGACTCGGGCCCGTAGGCCACCGACGCCATCGCGTCCAGGGAGAGTGCCGCGAGCCCCGTGACGGCGGTCAGCCGGTGGCGTTCGCCGGTATCGGGCGGCTCCTCGCCGGTGGGGACGGCATCCGGCTCGGTGGTCAGGACAGACATGGGCGCGTGCTCCTTCTTCTTACGGGTGCACACAGGTTCTGTCCGGTTCGGACTCACCTCCGCTGTTGTTTGCGCCATCTTCGCGCGCAACGGGCCGCCTTTGACGGGGCCTTGACGGTCAGCCGCTGCGTGCCGGGTGCAGGGCCGCGAACGGCAGCGAGACAACCATGGTCAGGCCGCCGCCGGGGGTGTCCTCGGGGCTCAGGGTGCCGTTCATCGCCTCGGTCAGACCGCGCGCGAGGGCGAGGCCCAGGCCGAGGCCCGTGGTGTTGTCGGTGTCGCCGAGCCGCTGGAAGGGCTCGAAGAGCCGGTCGCGGCCGTCGGCCGGGAGTCCGGGGCCCCGGTCAACCACCCGCAGCTCCACTCGGCCGGCCAGGGCACTGGCGGTGACCAGCACCTTCATGCCGGGCGGGGTGTGCCGGGCGGCGTTGCCGACCAGGTTGGCGATCACCCGCTCCAGCAGCGGTGGGTCGGCCAGCACGGCCGGGATGTCCTCCACGTCCGCCACCTCGACACCGGGTACGTCCGCCAGCGCCGGGGGCAGCACCTCCTCCAGGGAGGTCGCCCGCAGGTTCAGGGTGAGGGCGCCGGCCTCCAGCCGGCTGAGGTCGAGCAGGTTCTCCACCAGGCGGTTGAGCTTGGCCATGGACTCGTCGGCGGTGGCGAGGAGTTCGTCGCGGTCCTCCTCGGAGAAGGAGACGTCCCGGCTGCGCAGGGAGGTGACGGCGGCCCACCCGGCGGCCAGCGGGGTGCGCAGGTCGTGGCCGACGGCCCGCAGCAGGGCCGTACGCAGCCGGTCGGCGGCCTTCACCGGCTCCACCTCGGCCGCCGCCTCGGCCAGCCGGGCCCGCTCCACCGCGGAGCCCACGTGCGCGGCGAACGCGGCCAGCACCCGCCGTTCGGAGGAGGAGAGGGTACGGCCGCGCAGCGCCAGCCAGGCGCCGGGTCCGGCGGGCACGGCCGTCGCACCGGTCGTCGCGTCGGGCGGCTCGCCGACCAGGTCCGCCGACTCCATGCCGAAGGTCTCGCGGGTCCGCTCCAGCAGGGCCGGGATGGTCGCCTCGCCGCGCACGATGCTGCCGGCCAGGGACGACATCGTCTCCGCCTCGGCCGTCGCCCGGGCGGAGCGGCGCGACAACCGCAGGGACCGGTCGACGACGCCGGCGACCGTGGCCGCGACGACCGCGAACACCGCCAGGGCGAGCAGGGCGTTCGGGTCGTCCAGCGTGAAGGCGCCGATGGGTGGGATGAACCAGTAGTTGAGCAGCAGGGACGCCGTCACGGAGGCGATCACCGCCGAGGCGACCCCGCCTATGCAGGCCACGCCCACCACGGCGAGCAGGAACAGCAGGGCCTCGCTGGTCAGGTTCAGCGTGCCCCGCAGCTGGGCGAGGAGGGCGGTGAGGAGGACCGGCAGCACCAGTCCGGCCACCGGGCCCGCGATCAGCCGGGCCGTCGACAGCGTGCGGCGCCTGGAGGGCAGGAGGGTGCCGAGTCCGGCCCGCTCGTGAGTGACCCGGTGCACGTCGATGTCCCCGGACAGCTCGGTGACCGTCTCTCCGGTGCCGGGCCCGGTCAGGAACCGCGCCAGCCGCCCCCGCCTGCTGGTGCCCAGCACCAGCTGGGTGGCGTTCTCGGCGCGCGCGAACTCCACCAGGGCGGTCGCCACGTCGTCGCCGACCACCGAGTGGTAACTGCCGCCGAGGTCCTCCACCAGCCGGCGCTGCCGGGCCAGCGAGGCGTGCGAGACCCCGGCCGCGAGGCCGTCGCTGCGGGCCACGTGCACGGCGAGCAGATCGCCGCCGGCGGACCGGTCGGCGATGCGGGCGGCCCGCCGTACCAGCGTGTCGCCCTCCGGCCCGCCGGTCAGCGCGACCACCACCCGCTCCCGGGTCTCCCACACCCGCCCGATCCCGTGCTGCGAGCGGTACTCCTGCAGCGCCTCGTCGACCCGGTCGGCCACCCACAGCAGCGCCAGCTGCCGCAGGGCGGTGAGATTGCCGGGCCGGAAGTAGTTGGCGAGGGCGGCGTCGATCTTCTCGGGGGCGTAGATGTTCCCGTGCGCCATGCGCCGCCGCAGCCCCTCGGGCGGCATGTCCACCAGCTCGATCTGCCAGGCCCGCCGAACGACCTCGTCCGGCACCGTCTCGTGCTGCGGCACCCCGGTGATCTTCTCGACCACGTCGTTGAGGGATTCCAGGTGCTGGATGTTCAGCGCCGTGATCACGTCGATACCGGCGTCGAGCAGGGCCTCGATGTCCTGCCAGCGCTTGGGGTTGCGGCCGTCCCCGGGGACGTTGCTGTGCGCGAACTCGTCGACGATCGCGACCTGCGGGCGCCGGGCCAGGACCGCGGCCAGGTCCATCTCCTGGAACCGTCCGCCACGGTAGGTGCAGGACGCCCGGGGGACGGTGCGCAGGCCGTCGAGCATGGCCTCCGTGCGCGGGCGTCCATGGTACTCCGCGAACCCCACCACCACGTCCGCGCCCCGCGAGGCGCGGCGCCGCCCCTCGTCGAGCATCCGGTAGGTCTTGCCGACCCCCGGGGCCGCACCGAGGTAGACCTTCAGTCGTCCGGGCCGTACGTCACTCATCGCCGCCGACGCGCTCCGCTCACCGATCCAACTCCCCCTGACAGGAGGGTTTCTCCCCCCAAGGAAGCCGCTTCGGGGGGCGGCCGGTGCGCGTGTTAGCGGTTCCTTGGCGTCGGCTCCGTGGACCTTGACACTGTCTTGACGTGACCTGGCCCGATAGGGTGAGCCCAGGTGTGCCGGGAAGTCTGGTCGGCCGGGAGTCAGGGTGGCTTCCGCAATTCCAGGGGGACGGCATGCGCAGCGTCGGCACGGTTCTCGCCCTCGTGGTCCTCGCCACGGTGGTCGCCACCTTCGCGCGCCGCTGGCGCATCCCCGCCCCCTCCCTGCTCGTGGTCGCCGGTCTCGCGGTGGCCCTGCTCCCGGGCACCCCGCAGATCCAGATCAGCCCGCAGATCATCGGCCTGGTCGTCCTCCCGCCGCTGCTGTACGCGAGCGCCGAGGACATGCCCTGGCGGGAGCTGCGGGCGGTGTGGAAGCCGGTCGGGATCCTCGCCATCGGCCTGGTGCTCGCCTCCGCGGCGGCCGTCGCGGCCGTGGCCGCCCTGGTCACCCCCCTGTCCTGGGAGATGGCGTTCGTCCTGGGCGCGGTGCTGGCCAGCACCGACCCGGTGGCGGTGACCGCGCTCGGCCGCCGGCTCGCCCTGCCGCCGAGAGTGCAGGTCCTCGTGCAGGCGGAGAGCCTGTTCAACGACGCGACCTCCCTGGTACTGGTCCGGGTGGCGGCGGGCATCGCCATCGCCTCGGCCGCCGCGAGCTGGGGCGCCGCCAGCGGCCAGTTCTTTCTGCTCGCGGGCGGCGGCACGGTGATCGGGACGGCGGTGGCCGCAGTGGTCACCCTGATCCGGCGCCGCACCGAGGACCCGGTGCTGGAGACGGTGATCGCCCTGGTCACCCCGTACGCCGCGTACCTGCTGGCCGAGGTCGCGCACACCTCCGGAGTGACGTCCTGCGTGGTGGCCGGGGTGGTGCTGGGCGGCCGCGGCGACCGCCTGACCAACGCCCGCATACGGCTCCAGCTGCACGCGGTGTACGGCACGGTCGTGTTCCTCCTGGAGAGCGTCGTCTTCAGCCTGATCGGCCTGGCTCTGCCCTCCCAGGTACGGGCCCTGGCGGACGGCGACCAGGCCTGGCCGCTGTACGCCCTGGCCGTCGCCGCCACGCTCGTCGCCGTGCGGCTGCTGTGGCTGGCGCCGCTGTCGGCGGTCGTGCAGCGCGAGGGCGGGGTCGGCCGGCTGAACTGGCGGATCCCGATGGTGCTGACCTGGGCGGGCACACGCGGCGTGATGCCGCTGGCCGCCGCGCTGTCCATACCCGAGGTCGCCAAGAACGGCAGCCCGCTCACCGACCGCCCCCTGGTGCTGGTCCTGACCACGTCCGTCGTGGTCGTCACCCTCGTCGTCCAGGGCTTCACCCTCGCCCCGGTCGTCCGCGCCTCCGGCATCGCCCTGGAGCCCGCCCACACCGCGCGCGAGGAGGCCGAGGCCCGCTCCCACCTCGCCCATGCCGGCCTCGCCCGCCTGGAGGAGCTCGCGGAGCTGGAGGTCGTGCCCGAGGTCGTCCTGGACCGGCTCCGCCGGGGCCTGACCGCCCGCCTCGACGACGCCCGCGACCGCCTCGCCGAGAGCAGGGGCGGCGTGGCCACCGAGTCCGCCGACCGGGTCTACCGCCAGCTGCGGCGCGATCTGATCGCCGTCGAGACGGGTGAACTTCAGCGGCTGTACGACGCGCATGCCATCAGCGACACGACGCGGCGGCGGTTGCAGCGGGCTTTGGACCTGGAGGAGGCCCGGCTGTCCGACACCTGAGCCGCTGCAGTGCCGTCGGCCGTCAAAGTGCCCCCAGCGCAGTCCACCGTGTGCTCCGCCGCCGTCCGCTCCCCCGTACGGCGCAACCCCTCCCCGTGCATGGGAAAACCCCACACTCTATGTCCAGCAAGCGCGTGCCGCGCCGGTCTTGACGCAAGCTTGACGCCTCCGGCGGAACGAGCCATGGGCCCGTGCGTCACCGTCTGCCTACGCTGGTGTCGCCGTATGCGTGATGGCCGGAACCCCACGCTGAGCCGCACATCAGGAGCACGCCGATGGCGACGATCGAACACCCTCCGCATACCGGTCGGCTGCGCGCCTGGATGCTGCAGGGCCTGTCCGACATGGGCAAGGCAGGTGGCCACACCGGCCCGCACGCCGAGCCGGAAGCCCCGCACAGGGGTGAGCGCTGGTACCGGGTGATGTGCCTGACCGGTGTCGACTACTTCTCCACCCTCGGCTACCAGCCCGGTATCGCGGCCCTGGCGGCCGGCCTGCTCTCCCCGGTCGCCACCCTGGTCCTCGTCGCCGTCACCCTCGCCGGCGCCCTGCCCGTCTATCGCAGGGTGGCCAAGGAGAGCCCGCACGGCGAGGGCTCCATCGCCATGCTGGAGCGGCTGCTGTCCTTCTGGAAGGGCAAGCTGTTCGTCCTGACCCTGCTGGGCTTCGCCGCCACCGACTTCCTGATCACCATCACCCTGTCGGCCGCCGACGCCTCCACCCACCTGATCGAGAACCCGCACCTGACGAGCACGCTGCACGGCGGGCAGATGCTGATCACGCTGCTGCTGGTGGCGCTGCTGGGCGCGGTGTTCCTCAAGGGCTTCCTGGAGGCGATCGGCGTCGCGTTCGCCCTGGTGGTGGTCTATCTCGCCCTGAACGCCGTGGTCGTGGTGGTCGGGCTGTGGCACGTGCTCACCGCCGGGCACGTGGTCACCGACTGGACCAGCGCCCTGACCGCCGCGCACGGCAACGTCTTCGCCATGATCGGCGTGTCCCTGCTGGTCTTCCCCAAGCTCGCGCTCGGCCTGTCCGGCTTCGAGACCGGTGTCGCCGTCATGCCGCACGTCCGGGGCGACCCGGACGACACCGAGGAGAAGCCGACCGGCCGGATCCGGGACGCGAAGAAGCTGCTCACCACGGCCGCGCTGATCATGAGCGCCTTCCTGATCACCACCAGCTTCATCACCACCGTGCTGATCCCGGCGAACGAGTTCAAGCCCGGCGGCAAGGCCAACGGCCGTGCGCTGGCGTACCTGGCGCACGAATACCTCGGCGGCGCCTTCGGCACGGTCTACGACATCTCGACCATCGCGATCCTGTGGTTCGCCGGCGCCTCCGCGATGGCCGGTCTGCTGAACCTGATGCCGCGCTATCTGCCCCGCTACGGCATGGCCCCGCACTGGGCCCGCGCGGTGCGCCCGATGGTCATCGTCTTCACGCTCATCGCCTTCCTGGTCACCTGGCTGTTCGACGCCAACGTCGACAAGCAGGGCGGCGCCTACGCCACCGGTGTGCTGGTGCTCATCAGCTCCGCGGCGATCGCGGTGACCATCGCCGCCCGCAAGGCGGGGCAGCGCAAGTGGACCATCGGGTTCGCCGTGATCTCCGCCGTGTTCCTCTACACGACCGTGGTGAACGTCATCGAGCGCCCGGACGGTGTGAAGATCGGCGCCTGCTTCATCGTCGGCATCATGCTCGTCTCCTTCCTCTCCCGGCTGGCCCGCGCCTTCGAACTGCGCGTCACGCATGTCGAGCTGGACGCCATGGCGGAACGATTCATCCGGGACATGTCGCACCGCCGTATCCGCTTCATCGCGAACAAGCCCGGCCTCCGCGACAAGGCCGAGTACCGCGACAAGATCGAGCAGATCCGGGCCGACAACGACCTGCCCGAGCAGGAGGACTTCGTCTTCGTCGAGGTCACGGTCACCGACCCCTCCGAGTTCGAGTCGGGCCTGAGCGTGCGCGGCGAGGTGCTGCACGACCGCTACCGGGTGCTCACCCTGGAGTCCTCCTCCATCTCCAACGCCCTGGCGGCCCTCCTCCTGCACGCCCGGGACATGACGGGCTGCACCCCGCACATCTACTTCGAGTGGACCGAGGGCAACCCCTTCGCCAACTTCCTCCGCTTCTTCCTCTTCGGCCAGGGCGAGGTCGCCCCGGTCACCCGCGAGGTCCTGCGCGAGGCCGAACCGAACCGGCCCCAGCGCCCCCGCGTGCACACCGGCTGAGGACCGGCCGCGCCGACCGGCGTCAGGATTCCGTCAAGATGCACCCGTATCGCGCTAGGACCCCGTAAGCAGCGGCTGCCGCACCCCGCAAGGCCGCCTAGCGTCGGCCCCATGCGACGGAGCGGACCGCCGGGCTCGGCCGGCGACCGCCACTGGCGTGGCAGCGCCCGGCTCGCGCTCACCTGCGCCCTGCTGTCCTGCGCCCTGAGCCTCCTCGTCGACTGGGACGCCGGGACCCTGACCCCCGTGCGCGCCCTGCTCTGGGTCGCCCTGTCGGCCGCGGTGTGCACCGTCCTGCTCCCCCAGCGGGTGAGCGCGGGCCCCGGCTGGCTCGCGGTACGCACGCCCTGGCGCCGGCACCTGGTCCGCACCGACGCGCTGGTCTCCGTACGGCAGTACGACGGCGTCTCCTCCCACCTGGTCCTGCGGGACGTCCACGGCCACCGCCTGGAACTCGATCCCCGCGTCCTCGCCGCCAACCCCCTGCTCTGGCACGAACTCGACACCGGCGTCCGCCGTTCCCTGGAGCGCGGAACATTGCTGCGCGGTGCGGACGTCGTGCACCGCCTGGGCCACCGCATCGACGACGAGACCGTGCAGGCGGTGCTCCGGGCTTCGGGGCTCTCCTGACTCTGGCTAACCTGCACGGGTGACCACCGAGTTGACACTGCTGTCCCGCGTCGCCTGTCGTGGGCGGGAGATCACGGCACCCCGGCTGCGCGGGCTGCTGGCCCTGCTCGCGGAGGATCTGCGCACCGGCTGCAGCACGGGCCGGCTCGTGGAGGGGCTGTGGGCGGAGGACGAGCTGCCCGAGCGGCCCGGCAAGGCGGTGCAGATCCTGGTGTCACGGCTGCGGGCGCAGCTGGGTGCCGAGCTGATCGTGAGCACGCCGACGGGCTATCGGCTGGCGCTGGACGAGCCGCGGGTGGACAGCTCCGCGCTGCTGCTGCACGAGTCGGCGGCCGCCGGGCGCGCCCGGTCCGGGGACCACGAGGGCGCGCTGGCCGAGGCGGAGGCCGGGCTGGCCCTGTGGGACGGGAACGTGGGCGCCGGAGCGGGCGAGGACCTGCACGACCCGGTGGTGGCGCTGCGCGCCGGTCGGGTCCGGGCGCACCGCGCGCTGGTCCGCTCCCGGGCGCTCGCGCTCGCCCGCCTGGGGCGGCAGGAGGAGGCCGCGGCAGCCCTGGCCGAGCTGGCGCAGGAGCTGCCGCGGGACGAGGAGGTGCTGGCGGAACTGCTGCGCTGCGAGGCCGCCACCGCCGGCCGGGCCGCCGCGCTGACCCGCTACGACACCTATCGCCGCAGGTTGCGGGACGAGCTGGGGACCGATCCCGGCACCGGCCTCAAAGCCGTGTACCAGGAGCTGCTGCGGGCGGACGCGGCGCCGGTGCGCCACGGCGTGCCGCACGACCCGAACCCGCTGCTGGGCCGGGACGCCGACCTCGCCGCCGTGACCGGGCTGCTGCGCGAGGCCCGGGTGGTCACCGTCGTCGGCCCCGGCGGACTGGGCAAGACCCGGCTCTCCCACGCGGTGAGCCGGGCGGCCGAGCAGCCCGTGGTGCACTTCGTGCCGCTGGCCGGTGTCACCGCCGACGACGACGTGCCCGGCGAGGTGGCCACGGCGGTCGGCGCCGGGGAGGGCCGGCAGTTCACCGGCGGCACGGACCCGGTGGGCGGCATCGTCGCCGCGCTGGGTGCCGGGCCGGTGCTGCTGGTGCTGGACAACTGCGAGCAGGTCATCGCCGGTGCGGCCGCCCTCGTCCAGGCGCTGGTGTCGCGGACGGGCAAGCTGCGGGTGCTGGCCACCAGCCGGGCCCCGCTGGGGCTGAGCTCGGAGTCCGTGTACGCCCTGCCGGAGCTGTCCCAGGCGACCTCGGTGGAACTCTTCACCCAGCGGGCCCGCGCCGCCCGGCCCGGCGTGGAACTGCCCCCGGGCCCGGTCGCCGAGATCTGCCGGCACCTGGACGGGCTGCCGCTCGCCGTGGAGCTCGCCGCGGCCCGGGTGCGGGTGCTCTCCGTGGCCGACATCTCCAGCCGGCTGAGGGACCGGTTCGCGCTGCTGCGCGGCGGCGCCCGCGACGCACCCGAGCGGCACCGCACCCTGCGGGCGGTGGTCGACTGGAGCTGGAACCTCCTGGAGCCCGACGGACAGGCCGCCCTGCGCGCCCTGTCCGTGTTCCCCGGGGGCTTCACCGAGGACGCGGCGGAGTACGTCCTCGGCGAGACCGGGGACGCACTGGTCCTGCTGGAACAGCTGGCCGGGCAGTCCCTGATCAAGGTCGACGACAGCCCCTCCGGAGTGCGCTTCCGCATGCTGGAGACACTGCGGGAGTTCGGCGCCGCCAAGCGTGCCGAGGCCGGCGAGGAGGAGGCGGTGACCGGCCGGTTCCTCGCCTGGGCGCGGGACTTCGGCCGCGCCCACCACGACCATTTGTTCAGCCACGACCCGGTGCCCGCCTGGTCCCGCATCCGCGCCGAGCAGGACAACCTCGTCCTCGCCGTGCGGCACGCGCTGGCCCGCGGCGACGGGCCCGCCACCGCGGCCGTCACCGCCGTACTGTCCTCTCTGTGGTCCACCGGCTCCACCTACGGCCGGCTGGCCGCGCTGGCCGCCGACACCGCGGGCCCCTTGTCCCACTTCCGGCCCGAGGACCCCGAGGACGTGGAACCGGCCCGCAGCGCGGCGGCGGTGTGCGCGGCGAGCCTCTTCATGGGCCACGGCCCGCACGCCGTACGCCAGTTGGTGACCCTGCGCCGGCTGCCGTCCGCACCGCCGGACACCGTGCTGCGGGCCCTGTCCGTCGTGCTGTGCGCCGTACCGGAGATGCGGCCGCCGGAGTTCGCCCGGCTCCGGCAGCTGTGCGAGGCCGACGAGCCGTTGCTGGCGGGCATCGCCGCGGCCGTCGCCAGCTACCTCTGGGAGGCGGGGCACGACGTGGAGCGGGCGCTGGCGAGCGCCCGCCGGATGGTCGACGCGCTCGCCCCGCTGAACAACCCGGCCATGCACCTGCTCAGCCACGGCCGGGTCAGCGAGCTGTGCCTGCAGACCGAGCGGGGCGCGGAGGCGTACGACCATCTGCGCGCCGCCCTGAGCGCACTGGACGCGTTCGGCGACACGTCGGACTCGCTCGGCGTCCGCTGGGGGCTGGCGCTGGCCTGTCTGCACAAGGGCGACATCGAAGAGGCCGAGTACTGGCTGGACCGCGCCGCCCTGGACCAGCCGCCGGACTCGGACGGGATGTTCAGCCCCGAGCTGCCGGCCAGGGCGGAGATCGCGCTGGCCCGGGGACTGACCGAGCTCGGGCTCGGGCTGTGGCGCCGGGCGGCGGAGCGGGTACGGCAGATCAGTGCCCTGTATGCCGCCGACGATCCCTTCGTGGACCCGTGGGCGCTGCAGCTGCAGTCGGCCGCCGTGGCCGCGCACGCGCTGCACGGCCGGCCGGACCCGGTCGCCGGGCTCACCGAGCAGTTGCGGGCGCGGCTGCTCGGGCTGCTGTCCGGTGCCCCGGCCGACGGCTCGCCGGCCGACGGGGCCCCGGTGGAACTGCCGGTGTACGGCACGTTGTTGCTGGCCCTCGGACACACCCGGCTGGCCCAGGGCGACCCGGCCGCCGTACGGCTGGTCGCGCTGGCCGAACGGATGCCGGTGGTACGGGAGTTCCCCACCCTGTCCCTGACCCGCTCGCGGGCAGCGGCCGAGAACGCCGACAGGGCGGCGTACACCGACGCGAGGTCGAGGTACGCCGCCCTGGGGCGGGAGGAACTGCGGGCGGAGGCACTGCGGGAGCTGACGGCGGACTGACGGGGGCTCACCCGCGTCCGCCGGTTGGCCTCGCGGCCCCGCCCCTTCCGCGTCGTCACCGCTTCGGCTCGCGAGTGAACTGCGCCTTGGACCACAGATAGCCCAGCACCGTCAGCGCCACGCACCAGGCCAGAGCCAGCACGGCGTTCTTCGTGCCGATCCCGCTGCCCAGCAGCAGCCCCCGCAGCGTCTCGATGAAGGGCGAGAACGGCTGGTACTCGGCGAACCAGCGGAACCAGCCCGGCATGGCGTTCACGGGCACGAACGCGCTGGACAGGAACGGCAGCATGACCAGCGGGGTCCCGATGTTGCTGGCGCCCTCGGGGTTGGGGCTCACCAGGCCCATGCCGACCGCGATCCAGGTCAGCGCGAGGCTGACCAGCGCCATCAGTCCGGCCGCCGCGAGCCACTCCACCGGCGTCGCGTTCGGCCGGAAGCCGATGGCCAGTCCGATGGCGAGGACGAGCACCAGAGCCATCAGCGTCTTGATCACACTGCCGATCACATGGCCGATCAGCACGGAGGCGCGGGAGATCGCCATGGTGCGGAACCGGGCCATGATGCCCTCGGTCATGTCGGTGCACACGGACACCGCGGTGCCGAGCGAGGTCATGGCCACGGTCAGGAACAGGATGCCGGGCACGAGGTAGGCGACGTAGTCGGCCCGGTTCGCGTGGCCGCCGTTGATGCCGGCGCTCATCACGTCGCCGAAGACGTAGACGAAGAGCAGCAGCAGGATGACCGGGGTGAGCAGGAGGTTCAGGGTGAGGGAGGGATAGCGGCGCGCGTGCAGGAGGTTGCGCCGCAGCATGGTGAGGTTGTCGCGGAAGGCGTAGCCGGCGGTGCTCATCGGACGGTCTCCTTGTCGGTGGTCTGCGCGGGTACGGAACTGCCGGTCAGGGCGAAGAACACGTCGTCCAGGTCGGGGGTGTGCACGGACAGCTCGTCGGCCTCGATGCCGGCGGCGTCCAGCCAGTCGAGGACGGCGCGCAGCTCGCGCTGGCTTCCGTCGCTGGGGATCTGCAGGGTGAGCGCCTCGTCGTCGCGGGTGGTCTCGCGCAGCGCGGTCGCCGCCCGCTCGTACGTCACCGGGTCGGAGAACCGCAGCCGCACATGGCCGCCGGGCACCAGCCGCTTGAGCTCGGCGGCACTGCCCTCGGCGACGATCCGGCCGCCGTTGAGCACCGCGATGCGGTCGGCGAGCTGGTCGGCCTCCTCCAGGTACTGGGTGGTGAGGAAGACGGTCGTACCGCCGGAGACCAGCTCGCGGATGATCTGCCACATGGTGTGGCGGGAGCGCGGGTCGAGGCCGGTGGTCGGCTCGTCGAGGAAGATGATCCGCGGGTTGCCGACCAGGGTCATGGCGATGTCGAGGCGGCGCTTCATGCCGCCGGAGTAGGTGGAGGCGGGCTTCTTCGCGGCCTCGACCAGGTCGAAGCGCTCCAGCAGCTCGGCCACGACCTGCCGTCCCTCCCGGCGGGAGAGGTGCTGCAGGTCGGCCATGAGCAGCATGTTCTCCTCGCCGGTGATCAGCCCGTCCACGGCGGAGAACTGCCCGGTGACCCCGATGGCCGCCCGGACCGCCTGGGCCTGGGCGGTGAGGTCGTGCCCGGCGATCCGGGCCTGGCCGCCGTCGGCGGAGATCAGCGTGGACAGGATGCTGACCACCGTGGTCTTGCCCGCGCCGTTCGGCCCGAGCAGGGAGAAGATCGTGCCGGCGGGCACCTGGATGTCGATGCCGTCGAGGACGGTCTTGTCCCCGTAGGCCTTGCGCAGCCCGGTGGCCGCGATCGCGAGTTCTTGTCCGGTCGTCGTCATGCCCCAGAGCGTGCGGCCGGCGCGGTTCAGGGCGGCTTCACCGGGGTTTCAGCCGGGCGGAAAGGGCTTCGGAGCGCTGAAACCCGCAGGTGAGCGGTGGGCAGCGGCCCGCCCTTTAGGCTTCCTCTTGTAGGAAAGTCGCTTCGGAAAGAGGTCCCGTTGAGCTTCTGGTCGATCTACCAGCACGGCTTCGCGCGCGTCGCCGCGTGCACGGGCCACACCGTCATCGCCGACCCGCCCGCCAACGCCGAGGCGGTGCTGCGCCATGCGCGCCGGTGCGCCGGGGAGGGTGTCGCCGTCGCGGTGTTCCCGGAGCTGTGCCTGTCCGGATACGCGATCGACGACCTGCTGCTGCAGGACGCGCTGCTCGACGACGTGGAGACGGCGCTCGCCTCGATCGTCGCCGGGTCGGCGGACCTGCTGCCGGTGCTGGTCGTCGGCGCCCCGCTGCGCCACCGCGACCGCATCTTCAACTGCGCGGTGCTCGTGCACCGCGGCCGGATCCTCGGCGTCGTACCGAAGTCGTACCCGCCGAACTACCGGGAGTTCTACGAGCGCCGGCAGATCGCCGGGGGCGACGCCGAGCGCGGCGGAACGATCCGGCTCGGCGGCGTGGATGTGCCCTTCGGCGTGGACCTGCTCTTCGCGGCGACGGATCTGCCCGGGCTGGTCCTGCACGCCGAGGTCTGCGAGGACATGTGGGTGCCGGTGCCGCCGAGCGCGGAGGCCGCGCTGGCCGGTGCGACCGTCCTCGTCAACCTGTCGGGCAGCCCGATCACGGTCGGCCGCGCCGAGGACCGCAAGCTGCTGTGCCGCTCCGCGTCCTCGCGCTGCCTCGCCGCGTACGTCTACGCCGCGGCCGGCCTCGGTGAGTCGACCACCGACCTGTCCTGGGACGGCCAGACCCTGATCTACGAGAACGGGGAACTGCTGGCCGAGACCGAGCGCTTCCCGCTCGGCGAGCAGTACGCGGTGGCCGACGTCGACCTCGACCTGCTGCGGCAGGAACGGCAGCGGACGGGCACCTTCGGCGACAACCGCCGCACCCATGCGGCACGGACCGACGACTTCCGCACGGTGTCCTTCGAACTCGCCCCGCCCACCACCACCGACCTCGGCCTGCGCCGCCGCGTCGAACGCTTCCCGTTCGTGCCCGCCGACGCCGACCGCCTCGCCCTGGACTGCTACGAGGCCTACAACATCCAGGTCGCGGGGTTGCAGCAGCGCCTCGCCTCGATCGGCGGCCCGAAGGTGGTCATCGGCGTCTCGGGCGGCCTGGACTCCACGCACGCCCTGATCGTCGCCGCCCGGGCGATGGACCGCGCCGGCCGCCCGCGCAGCGACATCCTGGCCTTCACCCTGCCGGGCTTCGCCACCAGCGACCACACCAAGGACAACGCCCACCGGCTGATGCGCGCCCTCGGCGTCACCGCGGCCGAGCTGGACATCACGCCCACCGCCCGGCTGATGCTGAAGGAGATCGGCCACCCCTTCGCCGCCGGCGAGCCGGTGTACGACGTCACCTTCGAGAACGTCCAGGCGGGCCTGCGCACCGACTACCTGTTCCGCCTCGCCAACCAGCGCGGCGGCATCGTGCTCGGCACCGGCGACCTCTCCGAGCTGGCGCTCGGCTGGTCGACGTACGGCGTCGGCGACCAGATGAGCCACTACAACGTCAACTCCGGCGTTCCCAAGACACTGATCCAGCACCTCATCCGCTGGGTCGTCGGCAGCGAGCAGTTCGACGAGGAGACCGGCAAGATCCTCACCGCGATCCTCGACACGGAGATCAGCCCCGAACTCGTACCGGGCGATGAGATGCAGTCCACCGAGTCCAAGATCGGCCCGTACGCGCTGCACGACTTCACCCTCTTCCACGTGCTGCGCTACGGCTTCCGCCCCGCCAAGATCGCCTTCCTCGCCTGGCACGCCTGGCACGACCGCGAGAACGGCGCCTGGCCACCCGGCTTCCCGGAGGACGAGCGGGGCACGTACGACCTCGCCGCCATCCGCCACTGGCTGGAGGTCTTCATCCGCCGCTTCTTCGCCTTCTCCCAGTTCAAGCGCTCGGCCATGCCGAACGGCCCGAAGGTCTCGGCAGGCGGTTCGCTCTCGCCGCGCGGCGACTGGCGGGCCCCGTCGGACGGGACGGCGCAGGCGTGGTTGCGGGACCTGGAGCGGGTCGACTTGAAGGAGGCCGAGGCGTAGCGCCCGGAGCTGCTGGGCGGATTCACGCGCGCACGCCGGAAAGCACACGCAGGACGAGCGCGAGGTCGTCGGGATCGGCCGCGAGCCGGACCGGCGTACCCGCGTCGTCGAGCTCGGCGATGTGCCAGCTGTGCGGAACGAGGTCACCTTCCTCACCCCGCGGCCGCCGCACACCCTGAACGGTGAGCCGTCCCACCGGGATCCGCCGCGCCGCGAACCGCCCCGGCCCGGGGTGCGGCGTCACGGCGGGTCCGTCGGCGCCGAGCACGATGTGGGTACCGAAGCCGTGCGGGTTGTAGTCGGTTTCCTCCAGGAAACGCGCGGGCAGGAACACCTCGCCGTCGGTGGGGAGTTCGGGTGCCGCAAAGTCACCGGGCGTGGGGATCCGCGTCGCCCGCCACGCCCAGCCGGACAGCGCCACGCTGACCGGCGTGCCCACCGCCCACCAGGCGATCGTCCCCGGCGAGCCGAACAGGGACACGGGGTGCCGGTAGCAGAGCGGGAGGAGCCACACCGCCGTGCCGAGGAGGGGGACGAGGAACGGCAGCGGTGACGGCTGGACCTCGTCCTTCGGTCGCCGGCGCCCGCGCGCCCGCAGCAGCAGCCGGGCCCCTGGCCAGCCCGCGGCCAGCACGCACCCGGCCGCGACGACGGCCTGGCTGCCCCCGGTGGCCACATGCTCGTGCCAGGCGTACCGTGCCCCGGCGACCTTCATCACCTGACCCCGCCACACGGTCAGCCGCACCCGGTCACCGGCCGCGAAGGTCTCGGCCGCGTCGTACGACACCCAGAGCCGGTCCAGCGGACGGCCGTCGGTGAAGTACAGGCGGCCGCCCTGCTTGGGCGAATGCGGATCGGTCCGCTCGATCACGGCCGGGAGGGTGCGCAGGCAGTCGTTCCCGCGCGTACCGGCGGCGCAGGGCCGGGCCGCGCGCCAGGCCCGCTCGTCCGCGGTGACGGCCGGCACGAACCAGGCGGCCACCCCCGCGCACACCAGCAGCAGCGCGCAGACCACGAGTTGACCGACCTTGCTGTTCATGTCTCGGATTGTGACCGCGCCGGGCCGAACGGTCTTGTACCGGATCCGGCAACGAGGAGACGGCCGGCACTGCCGTGATCTCGCGTCAGGTGTTCCACGTCTCGTCGTACGGATCGTGCGGCACCGGGACCGGCTTCGCCGAGGTGACCTTCAGGTAGGGGATGGGGCCGTTGTTGACGGGGTCCCGCATGAGCCTGGGCGTGTACGTGCCGGTCGCCTCCAGCCAGGCGTCCGGGCGCAGGACCGGGGGCAGGTTGCCGGTGAGGGCGATCTTGATCGGCTGGGCGTCCGCGGCACAGCAGTTGAGGGCCATGCGGACCAGGTACGGCGCGCCCGAGTGGTCGAGGGCGAGGAATCCGGTGACGCGGACCGTACGGCCCTGCAGGGAACGGCCGTGGCCGTAGGCCGCGCGGGAGGCGTAGTCGATCACGGACAGCGGGGCCGGGTCGGCGGCGGGCAGCCTGCCGTAGGTGAACGGCTTCTGCAGGGCCGTACCGGAGCGCAGGGCGCTGTAGGAGCCGAGGGCGGGCGGGGCGATGAGGATGAGGGCGAGGAGGGGGAGCAACAGGAGCCAGGAGACCCGGGGTTCGGGGTGGTGGTCGTGGGTCTCGGCGGCGGCAGCCCTGGCGCGTCGGCGTTCGTACCAGACCGTTGCCAGCGCCGCCGCGATCAGTACCGCGCCCGAGGCCAGCAGCAGTGGGCGCAGGCCCTCCTTGACGTACCGGAGGTAGAGGTCGGTGCTGCCCGCGTGGAGGAGGGCGGCGCCGAGCAGGAACATGACGGCGGCCTGGGACTGGCGGTTCACAGGAGCACCGTCCCCGTGACGAGCGCGCCCGTGATCGCCAGCGCGAAGGTGGCGGGCGCGAAGCGGAGGGCGAAGGTACGGCCGAAGGTGCCGGCCTGCATCGCGAACAGCTTGAGGTCGATCATCGGGCCCACCACCAGGAACACCAGCTTGGCCGTCAGGGAGAACTGGGTGAGGGAGGCCGCGACGAACGCGTCCGCCTCCGAGCAGATGGACAGGAGTACGGCGAGGACGGCCAGGGCCAGCACGGAAAAGACGGGGTTTCCGGCCGCCGTGCGCAGCCAGTCCGCCGGGGTCGCCGCCTTCAGCGTGGCCGCGGCCATCGCCCCGAGCACCAGGAAGCCGCCCGCGTGCATGGTGTCGTGCCGTACCGAGTTCCAGAACGCCTCCCCCTTGGTCGCGCCCTCGTGCGCGCCGTGGGCCGGCGGGCGCAGCCAGTCGGTGCGGCCCAGCCGCTGCCACAGCCAGCCCATCGCGCACGCCACCAGCAGGCTCGCCAGGAACCGGGCCAGCACCATCTCGGGGTTGCGCGGGAAGGCGACGGCGGTGGCGGTCAGCACGATCGGGTTGATCGCGGGGGCGGAGAGGAGGAAGGCGAGCGCGGCGGCCGGGGTGACTCCCCTGCGGACGAGGGCGCCCGCCACCGGCACCGAGGCGCACTCGCAGCCCGGCAGCACCGCGCCCGCGATCCCGGCGACCGGGACGGCCAGGGCGGGGCGGCGCGGGAGGGCGCGGGCGAAGAAGGACGGCGGCACGAACACCGCGATCGCCGCCGACAGCAGCACGCCGAGGACGAGGAAGGGCAGGGCCTGGACCGTCACCGCGACGAACACCGTCATCCAGCTCTGCATCAGCGGGGTGCCGAGCAGCCCGCGGATCGGGGACTGGGCGAGCACCGCGAGGAGCAGAGTCAGCGTCAGTACGAGGGGGGAGCTGAGCCGGCGGCCCTCCGGACCGGGCGGGGGGCTGACCTCCGCGCTGGGCGGGGCGTCTTCCGTGATGGCCACGTGCGGTTACCTCCGGCTGGCTGTCCTCATTCGCTCCCTCCCCTTCGGTACGCGAGTCGTCCCCGGGGTGTTCACACCGTTGCTGGAACCACTCCTCTCCTTGGGGCAGTCTTTTCCCTCGTGGGGAGCGTTCCGTATCAAGGTGGGCCCAGGGCCCCGCACATGGTGGTGTGCGGCGACGACGGACTCGCGCACCGGCTGGCCGCCGAGTTGCGCGGAGTCTACGGCGAGCAGGTCACCCTTGTGGTACCGCCGAACGAGCGCACCGCCAGACCTCCGGTGGTCGGACGGGCCCGGTCCGCTTCGGCCGCGCTGTTCGACCGCGTGGTCAGCGCCACGGTCGGCCGCGGCGGCACCGGATCAGGGTCCGGGTCCGGATCAGGGTCCGGATCGGGTTCCGGGTCCGGATCGGGTTCCGGGTCCGGATCGGGTTCCGGGTCCAGGTCCGGCTCCGGGTCCAGGTCCGGCTCCGGATCGACCGCTACGGCCGCCGGCACCGGCAGCACCGGTAGCACGGGCAGCACCGCCGGCGGCGGCAACGGCGGTGAGGCCGCACGAGTGCTGGAAGCCGCCGAGATCACCGAGTCCGTGCTGGCCCAGGCCGAAGTGGAACGGGCCGCCGCGCTCGCCCTCGTCTTCGACGACGACGAGACCAACATCCGGGCCGCGCTGACCGCCCGCCGGCTCAACCCCCGGCTGCGGCTCGTCCTCCGGCTCTACAACCGGCGGTTGGGCCAGCACATCGAGGAACTCCTCGACCAGGCCGCCGCGTTGGCCGCCGGCAACGGCGAGGGCGGCTCGGACGCGTCCACCACCGTGCTGTCCGACGCCGACACCGCCGCACCCGCACTGGCCGCCACCGCCGTCGCCGGCACCAGCAAGGTCGTGCAGACCGAGGGGCTGCTGCTGCGGGCCGTCGAACGGCCGTCGGCCGACACCGGACTGTGCACCCTCGCCCTGCTCTCCCCGCCGGGCACGGATCCCCAGGCCGTGGACCAGGAGCCCCGGCTGCTGCCGGACGACGACGAGGTACGGCAGGCCGCGGGGCGGGCGGCCGTGGTGCTGGAGCAGGTGTCCTCGGCGAACGGCGGGGAGCCGGCCGCGCCCGGCCGTGGCGGGGTGCCACCGCTCGCCTCGCTGTTCTCCCGGCGGCTGCGCTGGTCGCTGGCCGGCATGGTGGCCTGCGTGGTCGCGCTCGCCGTCGCGCTGTGGGTGGTCACCGGGATGCATCCGCTCAGCGCCTTCTATCTGACCCTGCTGGACCTCTTCGCGATCGACAACCCGGCCATCGGCGCGCCGTTGGGCCGGCAGATCCTGCAACTCCTTTCCGGACTGGTCGGTCTGCTGCTGCTTCCGGTGCTGCTGGCGGCCGTGCTGGAGGCGCTGGGCACCTTCCGCACGGCCTCCGCCCTGCGCAAACCGCCGCGCGGGCTCGGCGGGCATGTGGTGCTGCTCGGGCTGGGGAAGATCGGCACCCGGGTGCTGACCCGGCTGCGCGAGCTGAACATCCCCGTGGTGTGCGTCGAGTCCGACCCGGACGCGCGGGGCCTCGCGACCGCCCGGCGGCTGCGGGTGCCCGTGGTGCTCGGGGACGTCACCCAGGAAGGGGTGCTGGAGTCCGCCAAGATCCACCGGGCGTACGCGCTGCTCGCGGTCACCAGCGCGGACACCACGAACCTGGAGGCCGTGCTGTACGCGCGGAGCGTGCGGCCCGATCTGCGGGTGGTGCTGCGGCTGTACGACGACGACTTCGCCACCGCGGTGTACCGCACCCTGCGGGCCGCCTACCCGCACGCCCTCACCCGGAGCCGGAGCGTCACGCATCTGGCCGCCCCCGCGTTCGCCGGGGCGATGCTGGGGCGGCAGGTGCTGGGCGCCATCGCGGTGGAGCGGCGGGTGCTGCTGTTCGCCGCAGTGGACGTCGCCGGGCATCCCCAGCTGGAGGGGCGGACCGTACGGGACGCTTTCCGGGCCGGGTCCTGGCGGGTGCTGGCACTGGAGGGGCGGGCGGACACGGCACCGGACCATGTGCTGGTCAAGGGGGACCGGGTGGTGGTCGCCGCCACCCGCCGAGGCCTCGCAGAGCTGCGCTGACCCCTGCTCAGACAGCGCCCAGGTGCCGGGCCGCGAAGTCCGTCTCCAGTCTCACCTGCTTGATCCGCTCGTCCACCACCAGGGAGCCGTGCCCGGCGTCGTAGCGGTACACCTCGTGGATCGCGCCTCTCGTCTCCAGCCGCTTGACGTAGTTGTCGATCTGGCGGATCGGGCAGCGCGGGTCGTTGACGCCCGCCGAGATGTAGACCGGGGCCTTGACCGCGTCGACGTACGTGAGCGGGGACGAGGCCTCGAAGCGCTCGGGGACCTCCTCGGGGGTGCCGCCCAGCAGGGTGCGGTCCATGGCCTTCAGGGCCTCCATCTCGTCGTGGTACGCGGTGACGTAGTCCGCGACGGGCACGACCGCGATGCCCACCGTCCACGCCTCGGGCTGGGTGCCGAGGCCGAGCAGGGTGAGATAGCCGCCCCAGGAGGCGCCGGTGAGGATCAGCCGGGCGGGGTCGGCGAGGCCGGAGGAGACCGCCCAGTCGCGGACCGCGGCCACGTCCTCCAGCTCGATCAGGCCGACCCGGTGCTTCAGGGCGTCGGTCCAGGCGCGGCCGTAGCCGGTGGAGCCGCGGTAGTTGATGCGGATCACCGCATACCCCTGGTCGACCCAGGCGGCCGGGCCCGCGGCGAAGGAGTCGCTGTCGTGCCAGGTCGGGCCGCCGTGCAGGTCGAAGACCGTGGGCAGCGGGCCGGTGGCGCCCGCCGGCTTCTGGACCAGGGCGTGGATACGGCCGCCGGGGCCCTCCACCCACACGTCCTCCACCGGCACCGACGGCGGACAGGCCATGCCGGGCGGGTCCAGGACCACACCGCCGGAGGTGGACCGCACCGCCGGCGGCTCGGCGGCCGACGACCACAGGTACTCGACACTCCCGTCCGGGCGGGCGGTGGCGCCGGAGACCGTGCCGGGCGGAGTGGGGATGCGGGTCAGCTCACGGCTCGCCAGGTCGTAGCGGAACAGCTCGCTGCGGGCCTCGAAGCCATGGACGATCAGCAGGGCCGAGCCGTCCGGGTACCACTCGGCGCTGACGTCGCCCGGCAGGTCCAGGGCGAGGTCCGTCTCCTCGCCCGTCGCCACGTCCCACACCAGCGGCTCCCAGCGGCCCCGGCGCTGATGGCCGATGAGCAGCCGGGTGTCGCCGTCCACCGGTGCGAAGCCCAGCACCTCCAGGCCCAGCTCCTCGGTGCCGCCCTTGGTGTCGTCCAGCTCGGCGACCGGCGTGCCGTCCGGGCGGAGCACGCGCAGCGCCGCGTGCATGGCGTCGCCGTGCTCGGTGTGCTCGACGGCGATCAGCGAGCCGTCGTGCGAGAGGTCGCCGACGCCCGCCGACTCGCGGTGCCGGTAGATCTCGACCGGGTCCTCGCCCTCGCGCGCGAGGTGGATCGTCGTGCCCTCGTCGTCCGTGGAGCGGCCGACGACCGCCGTGCGCCCGTCCCGGGACAGGGCGAGCCCGGCCGGATAGGAGGGATCGAGGCCGGGGACGGCCGGCTCGTCCTCGCCTCCCCCGAAGGGCTGGCGGCGCCAGATGCCGAACTCGTCGCCGTCCTTGTCGTCGAACCACCAGATCCAGGCGCCGTCCGGGGAGAGCGCGCCGTCCGTCGTGCCGTTCGGCCGGTGCGTCGCCTGCCGCTGCCCGCCCGTCGCGCGGTCCCACGCGTACAGCTCGTACGTGCCCGTCGCGTTCGACACGAACAGGGAGCGGTCCGGTGCGTCCTCCGCCCAGTCGGGCAGGGACACCCGCGGCGCCCGGAAGCGCTTCTCCCAGTCCGGCATGCCGGCCGTGTCCCGCACGCCCGGCTCGTTGCTCTCACTCATCGCCCCAGTCATGCGCCCATACTGCCTGGCCGCGCCGACAATTGGGTGGCGGGTGTGCGCAGCCTGTGGATAACTTTCCGATCATGAGCACCCAGGTCGACCATCCCTCCGCCCCCGACGGCTGGCGCGAGGACAACCGGGCCATGTGGGACGAGCGCGTTCCCGTGCACGTCGCCGGTGAGTACTACGACCTCGACGGCTTCCGCGCCCACCCGGACGCCCTGCGCGACTTCGAGACCGCCGAGGTCGGCGACGTCACCGGCAAGACGCTGCTCCACCTCCAGTGCCACATCGGGACCGACACCCTCTCCTGGGCCCACCGGGGCGCCGCCCGCGTCGTCGGCCTGGACTTCTCCGCCCCGGCCGTCGAGGCCGCCCGCTCCCTCGCCGCCGAACTCGGCCACGGCCCGGAGCGCGCCGCCTTCGTCACCAGTGACGTGTACGACGCGGCCGACGCCGTGCCCGAGGCCGCGTACGACATCGTCTACACCGGGCTCGGCGCGCTGTGCTGGCTGCCGGACATCCGCCGCTGGGCGGAGACGGCCGCCTCCCTCGTCGCGCCCGGCGGGTTGCTGTACCTCGCCGAGTTCCACCCGATCACCGAGGCGCTGGACGATGCGACCGGCACGCGGATCGTGCGGGACTACTTCCGCCGCGACGCCCAGGTCTGGGACGAGCCGGGCACCTACGCCGACCCGGACGCCGTCACCGTCCACAACCGCAGTGTGGAGTGGCAGCACACCCTCGGCGACGTGGTCTCCGCGCTCGCCGCGACCGGGCTGCGGATCGAGTTCCTGCACGAGCACGACGTCTCCCTCTTCCCGCGCTTCGAGAACTTCGAGGTCCGCGACGGCTACCACCGCTTCCCGGCGGACCACCCGCGCATCCCGCTGATCTACTCCCTCAAGGCGAGCAAGGGCTGACCCGCGGGCAGGCGCCCGGCGGTGGCGCCGTACCTTGGGAGGCGTGTACCGGTTTCTGCTGACTCCCCGCTGGTGGGGCATCAACGTCTTCGTGCTGCTCGCCATCCCGTTCTGCGTCTTCATGGGGTCCTGGCAGCTGAGCCGGTTCGAGGGGCGGGTGCAGGAGCACCGCAGCGCGACCGAGCAGGCGGCGTCGGACAAGCAGGAGACCGCGCGCCCGCTGGAGTCGATGCTGCCCGTGGACAAGGCCACCTCGGGCCGCCGGGTCACCGCGAGCGGCCACTACGGCACCCAGCTGCTGGTGCCCGGCCGGCAGCTGGACGGCAGGAACGGCTTCTACGTCCTCACCCTGCTGCGCACCGACTCCGGCAAGGCACTGCCGGTCGTACGAGGCTGGCTGCCGGGCAAGGCGGACCCGGCGAAGGCGCCTGCGCCGCCGAGCGGTGAGATCACCGTCACCGGTGCCCTGCAGGCGTCCGAGACACCCGGGGACAACGGGGTCAGCGCGGCCGGCGGACTGCCGGCCGGGCAGACGACGGCGATCAGCTCGGCCTCCCTGGTGAACCTGGTGCCGTACAAGCTGTACGACGCCTGGGTGACCCTCGACAAGGCCGACGCCGGGATGAAGGCCGTGCCCGCGACCGCGCCGGACGGCACCGGGCTGGACCTGAAGGCGTTCCAGAACCTCGGCTACACCGGGGAGTGGTTCGTCTTCGCCGGCTTTGTGGTGTTCATGTGGTTCCGGCTGGTACGCCGAGAGGCCGAGGCCGCGCGGGACGCTGCGCTGGGCTTGGTGCCGGAGCAGACGCCGGAGCCGACGGCAAGTGCAGCTCCCTAGGCCCGGTCGTCAAATTCCCGTCGTCCGCCCGCCGAGCAGGCGGGAATTTGACGACAGGGCCTAGGGGCGCGGGGAACTGCGCGGCCAGCCCCCACCGGCCCGCAGTCGAACGACGGCCCGAAGCCGCCCCATCTCTACGCCCCGGCCAGCACGCCGGTGTAAATCACCGTCCCCGAGCACTCCCCCGCCACCGTAGCCGTGGCCGCAGGCGAGCCACCCTGCGCCGTGTGGGTGATCTGTACGCTGCCGTCCGCAGTACTGTCCTCGGTCATCAGCTGGGTGGTCGTACCGCCTGACCCCGCGCTGTCGGTCGACCCGCCGGAGGCAGTCGGCGTCGGGTCCGGCGTGGCGCCACCGGCGCCCGAGCCGCCGGCGGTGCTGGTGCCGCCGCCGGTGGTGGGACAGGTCTCGGAGGGTACGAAGGCGAACTTCTCCTCGTAGGCCGCACCCGGCTGCAGGACCAGCCCGGAGACCTCCAGTGAGGGGTCGGGCAGATCGGTCGCCGCGTCCCCGGCCACATGCCGCGCGGTGCTGATCTTGGTCTGGTCGGCCGCGCCCATCGCGGTCGGGGTGATGGTGCCCGCGCCCGCGACGGTGCAGGCGGCGGAGGAGATGTTGACGACCCGGAACGTGCCGTAGACCACGCCCGCGGAGTTGGGGGCGCCGGTGGTCCCGGTGGCCGAGCCCAGCTGGGCCGTCGTGCACAGCGGGACGCCGCTGGACGCGACGGTGGAGGACGGGTTGGGGCCCCCGGTGGAGCTGCCGCTGCCGGCGCCGTCCTTGCCCTTCTCCCCGGGCTTGCCGGGCCCCTTGCCGGGACTGACGGTCGTACTGCCCGCGTCCTTGCTGCCGCCCTTGTCACCGCCCTTGTCCTTGCCCTGCCCGGTGCCGCCCTGGGCCTGGGAGGACTGGCCGGCCATGGCGGTGTTGGGGTCGGTGCCGCCGGACTCGGAGACGTGCACGAGGGCGGGGATCGCGGTGCCGATGAACAGGGCCGCGGCGGCCATGCCGACGGCGGCCTGCCGCTTGCGGGCCCGCCGCGCGGGCACGGCCCGGCGCAGATGCTCCAGTGTGCCGGTGCGCGGCTCGATGCCGTCGACGGCGGAGTGCAGCATCCGGCGCAGGGCCAGCTCGTCGGCGCCGAGGCCGTCGAGATCGGTGCCGAGGCCGTCGAGGTCGCTGCCGAGGCCGTCCGCATCGGCGCCGGAACCCTGCTTCAGGCCCTCGGGACCCTGGTCGAGACCCTTGGGGCCCTTCTCGTCGGGGCCGTGGTTCACAGTTTCGTTCCCAGCGTGCGACTGCGTGTGCTCTTGCTCGTCGTGCCCCATCGGCTCGTGCCAGGCGAAGGGCTCGTGACGTTCGTGGGAAAGGCGTTCATCGGAATCGCCCCCTTGGGCGCGCTCGCTCATGCCGATGCCTCCATGGCCACCCGCAGCGCGGCGATGCCCCGCGAGCCGTACGCCTTCACCGAGCCCAGCGAGATCCCGAGGGTCTCGGCGACCTGGGCCTCGGTCATGTCCGCGAAGTAGCGCAGGACCAGGACCTCGCGCTGGCGGCGCTGCAGGCCCTTCATCGCCTTGATGAGGTCGCGGCGCTCCAGTTGGTCGTAGGCCCCCTCCTCCGCGCTCGCCATGTCCGGCATCGGCTTGGAGAGCAGCTTCAGGCCGAGGATGCGGCGGCGCAGGGTCGAGCGGGAGAGGTTGACGACCGTCTGCCTGAGGTAGGCGAGGGTCTTCTCGGGGTCGCGGACGCGTTTGCGGGCCGAGTGCACGCGGATGAAGGCCTCCTGGACCACGTCCTCGCAGGAGGCGGTGTCGTCCAGGAGCAGCGCGGCGAGGCCGAGCAGCGAGCGGTAGTGCGCCCGGTAGGTCTCGGTGAGGTGGTCGACGGTCGTACCGGCGACCTCGGTCGCCGCGGTGGTCGCGGCATCCTCCGCACCGTCACGCTGACTGGGTATGCGGGCGGGCCGCGCTGCGGGCATGGGCGCGATCACCGGCATGCCGCCGGGCGTGCGGGGCCGGAGCACCGCACGGGGCGGCCGGAGAGCCGCCGCGCCGCGGGCCGCGCTGAGTTCGAGTACCTCTGCCACGCCAATTGGACACGTCTGCCCCCGCCAGGGTTGTACGTGCCGGGCGTCACATGTGCGACAACCGGCCGAGCCTCAAGTGCCGTCATGCGTCCCGCTCTTCCCCTATGTCTGATATGGGCGGGTGTCCCCACACCCGGCCCGATCACGGCATCCCCACGCCCGAAGAGTGACCGCAAAGACGCTCCCCGCCCTCCGCACGGTTGCGGGGACGGGGAGAGAAATCATCTGTTGCCTTGAGCAATGGTTCAAGTGGTTTGGACCATGCTCCCGGCCACATCCTCTTACCCAGATCCTATAAACCTCTTGCCGAAGCCGGTCACCGGTCGGCCCACTCCGCCGCGACCAGCTCCGCGATCTGCGCGGTGTTCAGCGCGGCACCCTTGCGGAGATTGTCGCCGCAGACGAAGAGTTCGAGCGCGGTCGGGTCGTCCAGGGCCCGCCGCAGCCGGCCCACCCAGGTCGGGTCGGTGCCCACGACGTCCGCCGGGGTGGGGTACTCGCCGGCGGCCGGGTCGTCGCACAGCACCACTCCGGGCGCGGTCGCGAGGATCTCCCGGGCCCGGTCGACCGTGACCTCGCCCTGGAAGCGGGCGTGCACGGTCAGCGAGTGGGTGGTGATCACCGGGACCCGTACGCAGGTCACGGCGACCGGCAGGCGCGGCAGTCCGAGGATCTTGCGGGACTCGTCGCGGACCTTCATCTCCTCCGAGGACCAGCCGTCCTCTCGGAGCGACCCGGCCCACGGCACGACGTTCAGCGCGACGGGCTCCGGGAACGGCCCGGTGTCCTCCCCGACCGCCCGCCGTACGTCACCTGGCTTGGTGCCCAGCTCGGTCCCGGCCACCAGGGACAGCTGGGCCCGCAGTGCGTCCACCCCGGCCCGCCCGGCCCCGCTCACCGCCTGGTACGACGACACCACCAGCTCGCGCAGCCCGAACTCGGCGTGCAGCGCGCCCAGGGCGACGATCATCGTCAGGGTCGTGCAGTTGGGGTTGGCGACGATCCCGCG
Source organism: Streptomyces sp. NPDC002076 (assembly GCF_053593835.1). NCBI lineage: Bacteria > Bacillati > Actinomycetota > Actinomycetes > Kitasatosporales > Streptomycetaceae > Streptomyces > Streptomyces sp. NPDC002076. Next base: position 103,059 of record NZ_JBSFDI010000020.1, on the reverse strand, counting down.
CGGCCGGGTCCGTACGGCGTGCGGGTTGACTTCGGGCACCACCAGCGGCACCTCCGGGTCCAGCCGGAAGGCGGCGGAGTTGTCGACGACCACCGCACCGCGCGCGGCGGCGATCGGCGCCCAGTGCGCGGCGACCTCGTCCGGGACGTCGAACATGGCGATGTCGACCCCGTCGAAGGCCTCCTCGCTCAGGGCCGCCACCTCGACCTCCTCCCCGCGCACGGCCAGCTTGCGGCCGGCCGAGCGGGGGGAGGCGAGCAGGCGGATCTCGCCCCAGACGTCCGCGCGCTGGGACAGGATCTGGAGCATGACCGCGCCGACGGCTCCGGTCGCTCCCACGACCGCGAGCGTCGGCTTGCCGGTCATCGTCGTACGCCTCCGTACGTCAGGGAGACGGTCATCGGCCGGTGCCGCCGTAGACGACGGCCTCGTCGGTGTCGGAGTCGAGCCCGAAGGCGGTGTGCACGGCGCGCACGGCCTCCGGAACGTCGTCCTGGCGGGTGACGACCGAGATACGGATCTCGGAGGTCGAGATCAGCTCGATGTTCACACCCGCGTCGCTCAGCGCCTCGAAGAAGGAGGCGGTGACGCCCGGGTTCGTCTTCATGCCCGCGCCGACCAGGGAGATCTTGCCGATCTGGTCGTCGTAGCGCAGCGACTCGAAGCCGATGCCCGACCGGCTCTTCTCCAGCGCGTCGATGGCCTTGCGGCCCTCGGTCTTCGGCAGCGTGAAGGAGATGTCCGTCAGGCCCGTGGAGGCGGCGGACACGTTCTGCACGACCATGTCGATGTTGATCTCGGCATCGGCGATGGCCCGGAAGATCGCGGCCGCCTCACCCGGCTTGTCCGGCACGCCGACGACCGTGATCTTGGCCTCGGAGGTGTCGTGCGCGACACCGGAGATGATGGCCTGCTCCACCTTCTTGTCCCCAATCGGCTCACTGCTGACCCAGGTGCCCTGCAGCCCGCTGAAGCTGGACCGGACATGGATCGGGATGTTGTAGCGGCGGGCGTACTCCACACAACGGTGGAGCAGCACCTTGGAGCCGGAGGCCGCGAGCTCCAGCATGTCCTCGAAGGAGATCCAGTCGATCTTCTTCGCCTTCTTCACCACACGCGGGTCGGCGGTGAACACGCCGTCGACGTCGGTGTAGATCTCGCAGACCTCGGCGTCGAGCGCGGCGGCGAGGGCAACGGCCGTGGTGTCGGACCCGCCACGCCCCAGCGTGGTGATGTCCTTCTTGTCGGCGCTGACACCCTGGAACCCGGCGACGATCGCGATGTTGCCCTTGTCCAGCGAGTCCCGGATCCGGCCCGGGGTGACGTCGATGATCCGGGCTTTGTTGTGGACCGAGTCGGTGATGACGCCTGCCTGGCTGCCGGTGAAGGACTGGGCCTCGTGACCCAGGTTTTTGATCGCCATCGCCAGCAGGGCCATGGAGATCCGCTCTCCGGCGGTCAGCAGCATGTCGAATTCACGCCCGGCAGGCATCGGAGAAACCTGCTCGGCGAGATCGATCAGCTCGTCCGTCGTGTCGCCCATCGCGGAAACGACGACGACAACCTGGTTGCCGTTCTTCTTCGCTTCCACGATCCGCTTGGCGACGCGCTTGATGCCCTCGGCATCGGCTACGGAGGAGCCTCCGTACTTCTGCACGACAAGGCCCACGTGCGCTCCTCGCTCGGTTCGTTTGTGTCGGCTCAGTCTAACGAGCGCCCGAATTCCACCACCGTGCTCCCGCATGGTGAGACATCGGGTCGTCCGTGTCCGGCACCTGCCCAGCCGCTGCCGGACCACGCGGAAAAGTGCCCCGCGTCACAGTCGTCACTGCATTAGTTTTCCACCACAGCGATGTGACATACGGGGGCGACATGACGGAGGCGCCGCTCGCGGCGATCGTCCTGCTGGGCGGATGCGTGCAGTGGCTGACCGGAATGGGCTTCGCCCTGGTCGCCGTACCGGCGCTGGTCCTGCTGCTCGGCCCCGCCGACGGGGTGGTGCTGGCCAACTGCGCCGCCGGCGCGATCAGCGTCGTGGGACTGGCGGGCGGCCGGCGCCGGGTCCGTCCCGCGGCCATGGTGCCCCTGTGCGCCGCGGCGGCCTGCACGGTACCGGCGGGCGCCTGGATGACCCGCCAACTCCCCCGCCCGGTCCTGCTGTTGGTGATGGGCGCCCTGGTGACGGCGGCGGTCCTCGTGGTAGTGCGCGGCGCCCGGATACCGTCCCTGCGGGGCGGCAAGGGAGCGGTGACGGCCGGCGCGCTGGGCGGCTTCATGAACGCGGCGGCGGGCGTGGGCGGCCCACCGGTGTCCCTGTACGCCCTCAACGCGGGCTGGACAGTACGGGAGTTCGTACCGAACGCGCAGTTCTACGGCGTCGCCGTCAACGCGTTCTCGTGAGCGGCGAACGGCACACCCCACCTGACCGGCGCGCAGTGGGCGGCCGTCTGCGCCGCGATGACGACCGGCGCGGTGATCGGCCACACCATCGCCGGCCGCATCCCAGCGCACCGGGCCCGGCACCTGGTCCTGCTGCTGGCCCTGGCGGGCGGGGGGACGGCGATGACGAAGGGGGTGTGGGGAGTGTGGCTCAGTCGCTGAACTCCTTCAGCGGCTCGGTGTCCAGGGTGATGTTCACGGGGTCGGGGAGCTTGACGGAGGCGCCGAAGGGCAGCTTCTCCTCGTGCCGGTAGCGGCCGTCCTCGGGCTGGTTGAACACCACGACCGAGCAGTCGTCACGGTCGATGAGGAGGTAGACGGGGATACCGGCGGCGGCGTAGCCGTCGGGTTTGTCGATACGGTCGCGCTGGTTGGTGTCGGAGTCGTACGACGTGATCTCGACCGCCATCAGGGCGCTCTCCGACTCGGACCACTCCCCATGCCCCTTGAGGCCGCCCACCCGGACGAGCACGCCGTCGGCGCGGGCGCGCCCCTTGCGGTACCTCTCGGTCTTCAGCCCGCTCTCGGCATGCAGCCAAAGGTCAGGACGATGCTGCATGCACACTCGCTGCAGCCACGCGATCATCTCGCGGTGGTTGCCGTCCCCCATGGGCTTGACCACGACCTTTCCGTTGATGAACTCCAGCCACACGGTGTCCGGGGCATGGCGTTCCAGTTCCTCGAACTCCTCGACGGTCATCTGCGGCCGGTCCTCAGTCCTGGGGGTCATGGCGCCTCCTCGACTCCATGGTGCCCTGACCGGCGCGTCTTGCACGCTCATGCGCCGCCCTTCCGCAGCGCCAGGCCACCGGGAGAGCGCAGACCGCCCGCCGCACGGACCCGGGCGGCCCACTCATGCACTTCCTCGGCGCTGGGGAGCGGCCTCCCCAGAAACGTCTCCGGCAGCTGCGGGATGCGTTCGCCCTCTGGCGTCTCCAGACCCAGCTCCACGCGGCACTCCCGGCACAGTCCCTGGATGATCTCCGAGGTCCGCTCGTCCGCGTCACAGGTGCCGCAGACCCGGACCACCCGGTCGATGCGGGCGCGGAGCGGCGCCTTCTTCTGGCGCACCTTCGCCTTCTTCGGCGGCATGCAGTTCTCCAATCGCTTGCGAGCGAATCCGCCCGGGTTGGTCACTTCGGGCGGAAGTCCTTCGGTGAGGGCACGGGTGATGTCCTCCGGCGTCGAGCCACGCGACAGCCACTCCTCGGCAAGCGCTTCGAGAGACCGACAGTCCCGTTCGGACAGCGGCATACGGCGGTCAGCGTCGCGAAGTCCGGCAAGGGTGCGGTAGGCGTCGCTGTGCTGTGGCTCGGCCGGCTCCACCGGCTCCCTCTCGTGGATCTCCTCCTCGGCCTCCTCGGGCCGGGCCAGCCCAGACCGGTAGCCGTCGGTCACGATCCTGCCGTTGCGCGACCGTGCGAACTCTTCCCACCAGGCCGCCGACCTGGGCGTACGCGACCAGTACGTACGCGTCACCCAGCGCATGGCGCCGTCTTCGACAGTGATGTGCTCCCGGATCCGGTGCAGGTGTCCGGCATCGGTCAGCAGCGCCATCGCAGCGCGCGTCGCCTGCTGGCCGTACCGCGGGTGTTCGGCCGCGATCGCCTTGTAACCCATCGCGTGGCCGTCTTGGAGGTGGTCGATGAAGACCGCGAGCTCACGTTCACGGCCGTCCAGATGTGCGAAGTCCGCGTCTGCGTGCGGGTCTTCGTCACCGGCGGAGCGTTTGCCGTAACCCGTTTTGGCCATGGGGTGGGACGGGGACGGCAGGGCAGGGCTAGAGTGGGAGTAAGCCACGATCGAGCTGCTTTCGATCCGTAGGTCCAGGCCCCGGAGCCGGTGTTGGCGCACCGACCGGGGCCGATCTATTTGCCGTGAACCTAGAGCCGCTTTACGTTCCGGCGCAAGCTGATCACGGAACGTCACCCATTCGAGGTAAGCCGCTTTAACTCACGTACAGGCTTGGTTGGTTGGGAGGTTTTCACCCAGCCCAGAAACCCAGAGAAGGGCTCGAAGCCCGAGGCTCAAGCTCCGGGCTGAAGTGCGGAGATGAACGCCGACCAGGCGGGGGCGGGGAGATGGATCTCCGGGCCGGTGGGGTTCTTGGAGTCGCGGATGTGGATGCGGGTGGCGAACGCGACTTCGACGCAGGCGCCACCTTCGTCATCGCTGTAGCTGGACTTGAACCACTGCTGCGGCTCGCTCATCGGTGCTTCACCATCTCCTCTATGAAACCGGCGGACTCAGCGGGGCTGAGTGCCAGCGCGCGGATCATGCTCATCCGCTCGGTCACGTTACTGATGGTCGCCGGGTCGGCGGAGAGTTCACTCGCGAACTGTCCCTCCGTGAAGGCGAAACGCTCGTGGTCCCGGGTCTCCAGTAGCACCATGGGGCCCATCAACGCCGCAGGGAAGGTGGCCCGTTCGAACGGAAGCACCTGGATGTGGACGTTCGGCTGACGGGATTCCGAGAGCAGCCGGTCCAACTGCTCGGCGTTCACGAACGGGCTGCGCAGGACCGCCTCGTAGAAGACAAAACACAGGCCGACCGGCGGTTTGCGTGCCGCCATGGCCGCCTGCCGCTCCATGCGCCCCTCGATCCGCGTCGCGATCGTCTCGTCGTCCAGCGGCGGGTACCGGTTCTCGATCAGCCTGCGCGCGTATTCCTCTGTTTGCAGGAGGCCCGGCACCAAGGTGGTCTCGTACCACCACATGGTGATCGCCTCCCTCTCCCGCTCCATGAACTCCTGCGCCCTGGGCGGGAACTTCTCCCTGCTCAAGTAGTCCTTCGCCGCGCTCAGCATCCCGTCCGCCCGGCACAAGTCGTCCGCCACGTCGAGGACTCGGGGCGTCGGCATGCGCACCCCCTGCTCCATGGCCTTGATGGTGTCCGGGGAGTAGTTCGACGCGGCGGCCAACTCCTCCCGAGAGACATTGGCCTTCGTGCGCCAGCGTTTCAACTGGTTGCCGCTGAAGCGCCACATGGGCGGCGACTGGGACACCGCACGCACCTCCGACCGGTACACCCCGCCGTGTATCACCTGGGTCACTACCGAGGGTAGCCACGTCGACGCCACCGTGTGACCATGACGAACGGAATTCACCGGCCCGCCTGGGTCCCCCTCCGTGGGCACCGGCTGCGCGTGGCCGGCGTGCACTTCGACGCCGTGCGGATCGAGGGGAGATGGGGCGAGGCCGTCGCCGACTGGCTCATCGAGCGCGGGGACGGCGACGCGGGGCCCGTCGTGTGCGCGGGCGGCAGCGGGACGCGGTGGGTGTACTTCCTGCTGGCGCCCGGCGTCGTACACCGCTACGACTGGCCGCTCGGCGTGCAGTACTTCGGGCGGCGCGCCGAGCGGGCCGTCACGTACGTCGGCGTTCCGGCACTGGACGGCGACACCTGGCCCCTGCGCTGGTACAGCGAGCCGACACCGACCGCGCCGTATGTCAATCCGGAGTTGCTCCTGGCTCTGACGAGATCGTAGGAGGTCAGGCCGCCCCGACCGTCCGGTCTCCGTACTCAATGGTCACAGTGATCCTGGCCCCAAGCGCCTCGGCGTACGTACGCATCGTTTCCAGGTTGTGGATCTCCCCCCGTTCGATCTGGGAGACCCGGGCCTGGGAGATGCCCAGTGATGTTGCCACCTGGGCCTGCGTCAGTCCCTGCTCCTCGCGGATCTCCCGCAGGTGGTGACCCAGTACGTGCGCCTCCGTCGCCGTACGCGCCGCCTGCTTGCGGGATGCCCATTCGGCGTCCGACACCGTTGGTTGACTCTCCCGCATCCGGTGCTTGACCTCTGCCCAGTTGCTGTACCGGTTCATCGGTCCATCCCGTCCTTTCCTGCCCCGTCCGTAGCGGCGAGGTATTCCTCGTAGCGGGCCTCGGCAAGGGGAATCGACTCGTGGTACCAGTCCCTCCAGCGACCTGCCTTGTCACCGGCCACCAGCAGAATCGCCTGCCGTCGAGGGTCGAAGACGAACAGGATCCGGACTTCGGTACGCCCCGCGCTCCCCGGCCGCAGTTCCTTGAGGTTCTGGGTGCGGCAACCGTAGAGCCGGTCGACCAAGGGTCGGCCGAGTGCAGGCCCGTGCTCTGCCAGCAGGTCGACCGCCGCTTCGATGAGGTCCGCCGACACCGGGTCCTCCTCTGCGAGCTTGAGCAGCCACGACTCCACCGATGAGTGGAGGTTGATTTCCCAGTTCATGTGATGCATCCCAGCGTAGGACGCGCCACTCCAAAAAAAATCCTTATACCTTCAGCTCAACGAGTGACAGCGGCATCGTGCCCGGAGTCACTTCGCCGACCGCAACCCCAGTTGTCCGCCGATCTCCTCGGCCATGACCCGGCCCGCCTCGAACTCCAGGGTCTCGTCGCCCATCGTGGCCTGGTCGGTGTCGAGGCCGTCCAGTTCCTCCAGGGGCTGGTTGAGGCGGACGTGGATGAGGACCGACTGCAGGGCGCGCAGGACGGCGGAGGACGTGGGGCCCCAGTTGGAGAAGTAGGAGAACTGCCACCACCACAGGGCCTCCGTGGTACGGCCCGCGCGGTAGTGGGCCATGCCGTGGCGGAGGTCGGTGATGACGTCGGCGAGGTCGTCGGAGATCCGGGCGGGCACCGGGGCCTTGCGGGGCTCGTACGGGTCGAAGACCTCGGAGTAGACGTCGACCGGCTCCAGGAGGCGGGCCAGGTTCTCGCGGAGTTCGTCCACGTCCGGCTCCGGCCCCAGATCGGGCTCGTAGCGCTCGTCGGGGACCATGTCCTCGTGGGCGCCCAGGCGGCCGCCGGCCAGCAGCAGCTGGGAGACCTCCAGGAGGAGGAAGGGCACGGTCGAGCCGGGCTCGTCGCCCCTCGCCACCTCCGTGACGGCCACCAGGAAGCTCTCGATCTGGTCCGCGATCTGGACCGCGAAGTCGTCCGGGTCCCGACCGGTCGCGTGCAGTGTGGCGTCAGACATCTAGGAGTCGTCTCCCCTCGAAGGCGCGGCCGAGCGTGACCTCGTCCGCGTATTCCAGGTCGCCACCCACCGGGAGGCCGCTGGCCAGGCGGGTGACCTTCAGGCCCATGGGTTTGATCATGCGGGCGAGGTAGGTGGCCGTGGCCTCGCCCTCCAGGTTGGGGTCCGTCGCAAGGATCAGCTCCGTGACCGTCCCGTCGGCCAACCGCGCGAGAAGTTCTCGTATACGCAGGTCGTCGGGGCCGACGCCCTCGATCGGGCTGATGGCGCCGCCGAGCACGTGGTAGCGGCCGCGGAACTCGCGGGTGCGCTCGATGGCGACGACGTCCTTCGGCTCCTCCACCACACAGATGACGGAGGGATCCCGACGCGGGTCGCGGCAGATGTTGCACAGCTCCTCCTGTGCCACATTGCCGCAGGTCGCGCAGAAGCGGACCTTCGCCTTGACCTCCAGGAGCGCCTGCGCGAGCCGCTTCACGTCCGCGGGCTCGGCCTGCAGGATGTGGAAGGCGATCCGCTGCGCGCTCTTGGGACCGACGCCGGGCAGCCGCCCCAGCTCGTCGATGAGGTCCTGGACCACGCCTTCGTACACCGGACTGCCCTTCCTTAAGACCTTTCGGTACGTACCGTAGTTGGCCCGGCCTCAGAAAGGCAGACCGGGGATGCCCGTGCCGCCGCCGAGGCCCTGGGCCAGTGGGCCGAGCTTCTGCTGCTGCAGCGTCTGCGCGTTCTCGTTGGCCGCCTGTACGGCCGCCACGATCAGGTCGGCGAGGGTCTCGGTGTCCTCCGGGTCGACCGCCTTCGGGTCGATCTTCAGCGCGCGCAGCTCTCCGGCACCGGTCACGGTGGCCCTCACCAGACCGCCGCCCGCCTGGCCGTCGACCTCCGTGTTCGCCAGTTCCTCCTGCGCCCGCTGGAGATCCTGCTGCATCTTCTGGGCCTGCTGGAGCAACTGCTGCATGTTGGGCTGGCCACCACCGGGGATCACGATCAGCTCCTCTACGTTCTTCTCCTTGAGCATGAGCCTACGTGGTCCACGCCCGCGTCGCCCCGCCACTCTTTCGAGTGAGAAGCGCGACGGCCCTATACCTGATCAAGACCCCCTTCCGGGCGGAAAAGCCGGGAAAGCTGCTTCTTCGCCACCCATTGGGCGGTAGGAAGGGTGCCGCGCGTCGGCATGGAATGCGGCATGGGACGTCACGCGATGTGACGGGGCCGCGACAGGTGATCGAAGATCAGTAGGGAGTGCCGGGTGGGTCAGCCGGAGATGCAGCCCGAGGGTCCGCCTCAGGACGGGCGGGGCGAGGGCGCGGCCGGGCTGCGGCCGGGCGATCTGACCGGGCGGGCCTTCCCGCTCGGGGACTGGGGCGAGCCCGCCGAGCGGCTCGACGAGCTCTACCAGTGGGTGGAGCGCGGGGCACTGCAGACGGTGTCCTGGTATCTGCGGGACCGGGTCTGGAAGCGGCGCGGCGCCCGGATCCTGCGCTCGGGTGCGGCGGCGGGCGCGGTGGCCGGGGCGGCACTCCCCCTGCTGGACCTGACCGGGACGGCCCACGGGGTCGCGCCCTGGGGCTGCCTGGCGCTCCTGCTCGGGGTCGCCTGCGTCGGCATCGACCGGTTCTTCGGCGTGACGTCCGGCTGGATAAGGGACGTGGCCACCGCGCAGGCCGTGCAGCGGCGGCTGCAGGCGTTGCAGTTCGACTGGGCCTCCGAGAGCATCCGGGAGGTGCTGGGCCCGGCGGAGGGCACGGCGAGCGAGGCGGCCGAGCGCTGTCTGGGGGTCCTGCGGCGGTTCGCGGAGGACGTCACGGAGCTGGTCCGCACGGAGACGACCGACTGGATGGTCGAGTTCCGCACCGGTTCCGCACCGCTGGGCATGCAGGCGGCGGTCGCGTATGTGCCACGGCAGGAGGCCGGCGGGCCGCTGGGCCGCCTCCCGATGCCGCCCGCGAACGGAACCCGCCCGAACATGCCACGCCAGCGCCCACCGGAGCCGCGCTGAGCGCTCCTCACTGCTTGGTGTACGTCAGGCTCTCCCCGCCGCCCACCTGGGACCGCTTCAGCCTGCCGTCCGACAGCAGGGTGACCTCGGTGGCATCGCCCGGAGTGCAGGAGGAGGCGGGCTCACCACTGGTGACGGTGGACGGCCCGATCTCCAACGGCCCGTTCGCACCGGGCTGTTGGACGAGCTTGGCGTCGAAGACGCAGTGGTACGTGCCACCGCCGGCCGTCGGCCCGTCCGCGACCAGCGTCAGCACGCTGTCGCCCACCGCACCCTGCCGGATGGTCAGTTGGCGGGTGCTGGTCCCGTTGGCGTTGTCGATGGTCGTCTCCCAGGTGCCCAGATAGCCGGCCGGAACCGCCCCGTCCGAGGAGGCGGAGGCAGAGGCGGAGTCCGACGGCGTGGGCCCGGCCGTGCTCGGCGCCCCCGTGGTGCCGGAACTGCTGACCGTGGGCGTCGGACTCACGACCCCTCCCCCCTTGTCGTCCCCACCGCTCTTCCTCATCAGCGCGTACACGGAGCCACCCGCGCCCAGCGCCACCACCAGCGCGACCACGACGAGCAGCGCGGTCGACCGCCCACCGTGCCGCTCCCGCTCCGGCGACCCACCGACGGGCGGCCCATACGGCGGCGTCCCGCCCCACGAGCCATACGGCTGAGACTGAGGCTGCGGATGCTGTTGGGGATACCCGTACGCCCCCGGTGCGGCCCCGAACCCCGGTGCCGCCCCAAACCCCGGCGCGCCCCCCGGCGGCGGCGTCTGCCCCACCACAACGGTGGGCAGATGACTCACACCACCCCCACCCCCAGGCTCCCCGACCGCCTCCGCGCCGCTCCCGTCGTCGGCAGCGGCAGCATGCTCGGGCGAACCACCCCCACCGGCACCACCCGCGCCCGCCGACGGCAAGTCCGCCCCACCAGGGCCACCCGCACCCGACAGCGCCCCCGACGCCGACCCCGCTGCCGCCCCAGGCGCGTCCCCCTCCGGATCCTCGACCTCCAGCAACTGCACGGCATGTCGGCCGAGTTGTGCGACCAGCGCCCCCGGCAGCCAGGGATCCCGGGACCGCCCCCCGGTCACGGTGTCCTCCGCCCCCGTCCGCTCCAGAACCGCGTCCAGCGAAGGCCGAGCCGCCGGATCCTTGCGCAAGCAGTCCCGCACCAGGTCCGCGATCCCCTCCGGCACCCCCGCCAGATCCGGCTCCTCCTGAGCGATCCGGAACATCAGCGCGTGCACCCCGCTGTTGGCGGTCCCGAACGGCAGCGCCCCGGTCGCCGCGTACGCCAGCACCGACCCCAGGCAGAAGACGTCGCAGGCCGGTGTGATCCGGTCCCCGCGCACCTGCTCGGGCGCCATGAACCCTGGCGACCCGACCAGCGACCCGGTCCGGGTCAGCCCCTCGCCGCCCAGCGAGGTCGTCTCCAGCGCCCGCGCGATCCCGAAGTCGATGACACGCGGGCCGTCGATGGTGACGAGCACGTTCGAGGGCTTCAGATCGCGGTGCACGATCCCTGCCGCGTGGATGTCCTTCAGCGCGTGTGCGAGCCCCGCCGCGAGGATCCGTACCGACCGCTCGGGCAGCGCCCCGTGATCGTGCCCGACCACCTGTTGCAGGCTCGGCCCGGCCACGTACCCGGTGGCCACCCACGGCACCGCCGCCTCGGTGTCCGCGTCCAGCACGGGCGCGGTCCAGTACCCGCCGACCCGCCGCGCGGCCTGCACCTCCTGCCGGAACCGCGCCCGGAACTCCTCCTGCGCGGCAAGCTCCTCGCGGACCAGCTTCACCGCGACGGTACGGCCCCGGTCCGACCGGGCCAGATACACATGCCCCATGCCGCCCGCACCCAGCCGCGCCAGCAGCCGATAGCCCCCGATGCTCCCCCAGCCTTCGGCCGGGGGCACCCCCAGCGGATCCCCCGCCCCCAGCTTCTCCATGGCCGCCCGCCTTCCCCCGATCCGCCCCGTACACCCCATACACGCAACGCATACGACTACGACGCATACGTGTGCGACGGACCGAGAATAGTGCGGCCCTACCGGTGAGTCGCGCGGCCCGCTGTCTACGGTTCCGTAACGGGCCCGGCGCCCCGGACCCCCGTCCCTTTGACAATCTGTCGCGGAAAGCCCCCGTCCACGGAACAAGACGCCGATAGGCCTTCCGCATCGCGGACATTTACGCTCGCGGGCATGACCCCTCAGCCCAACCCCGATGCCGGCGCCGCAGTGAAGGCCGCGGACCGCGCGCACGTCTTCCACTCCTGGTCAGCCCAGGACCTCATCGACCCACTCGCCGTCGCCGGCGCCGAGGGGTCGTACTTCTGGGACTACGACGGCAAGCGGTACCTGGACTTCACCAGCGGGCTCGTCTACACGAACATCGGCTACCAGCACCCGAAGGTCGTCGCGGCCATCCAGGAGCAGGCGGCGAAGCTGACGACCTTCGCACCCGCCTTCGCGATCGAGGCGCGCTCGGAGGCGGCCCGGCTGATCGCCGAGCGGACCCCCGGCGACCTGGACAAGATCTTCTTCACCAACGGCGGCGCCGACGCCGTCGAGCACGCGGTGCGCATGGCCCGGCTGCACACGGGCCGCCCCAAGGTGCTCTCGGCGTACCGCTCGTACCACGGTGGCACCCAGCAGGCCATCAACCTCACCGGCGACCCGCGCCGCTGGGCCAGCGACAGCGCCGCGAACGGCGTCGTCCACTTCTGGGCGCCGTTCCTCTACCGCTCCCGCTTCTACGCCGAGAACGAGGAGCAGGAGACCGCGCGCGCCCTGGAGCACCTGGAGACCACGATCGCCTTCGAGGGGCCGGGCACGGTCGCGGCGATCATCCTGGAGACCATCCCCGGCACGGCCGGAATCATGGTTCCGCCGCCCGGCTACCTGGCCGGGGTCCGCGAGATCTGCGACCGCCACGGCATCGTCTTCATCCTGGACGAGGTCATGGCCGGCTTCGGACGCACGGGTGAGTGGTTCGCCGCCGATCTCTTCGGTGTCGTGCCCGACCTGATGACCTTCGCCAAGGGCGTGAACTCCGGCTATGTCCCGCTGGGCGGTGTCGCCATCTCGGGCGCGATCGCCGAGACCTTCGGCAAGCGGCCGTACCCCGGCGGTCTCACCTACTCCGGGCACCCGCTGGCCTGCGCCGCCGCGGTCGCCACGATCAACGTGATGGCGGAAGAGGGCGTCGTCGAGAACGCGCGGCGCCTCGGCGAGACCGTCCTCGCCCCGGCCCTCGCCGAGCTGGCCGAGCGCCACCCGAGCGTCGGCGAGGTGCGCGGCGTCGGCATGTTCTGGGCGCTGGACCTCGTGAAGAACCGCGAGACCCGCGAGCCGCTGGTGCCGTACAACGCCGCAGGCGAGGCGAACGCCCCGATGGCCGCGTTCACGGCCGCCGCCAAGCAGCACGGCGTGTGGCCCTTCGTGAACATGAACCGCACCCATGTGGTCCCGCCGTGCAATGTCACGGAGGCCGAGCTGAAGGAGGGCCTCGCCGCCCTGGACGCCGCGCTGAGCGTGGCCGACACCTATACGGCGTAGCCGTACGACGGCTGCCACCGGGGCGATCCGAACGCGTAAGGTGGCGTGCTCGTACACGTGGATACTCGCGTAGACGCGGACAGCGAGAGCGACTGCGACGGCGGGAGTACGTACGAGTACGTCACCGGATACGCAAGGAGAGGCCCCGCCCATGCCCGGTAACGGCGCCGTGACACGCAGCACCCTGCGCCAGCAGATCGCGGACGCGCTCCGTGACGAGGTGCTGGCGGGGCGGCTGCGACCGGGCCGGGCGTTCACGGTCAAGGAGATCGCCGAGCAGTACGGCGTCTCCGCCACCCCCGTCCGCGAGGCGCTGGTCGACCTGTCCGCGCAGGGCATCCTGGAGGCCGACCAGCACCGCGGCTTCCGGGTGCCGGAGTACTCCGTCACCGACTACCGGAACATGATCGAGGCCCGGAGCCTGGTCACCGACGGCATGTTCCAGGCCCTCACCGTCGACCACCCCGCCTTCCGCACCCCGGCCGAGGACCCCCGCACGAAGGCCGCGCTGACCACGGTGCGCCGCCGCGGCGAGGAGGCCGCGCGGGCCGCCGCGGCCGGCGACCTGACGATTCTCATCGGCTACGACCTCCGTTTCTGGCGTGAGCTCAGCGCCCTCTTCGGCAATCCCTACCTCGGCGACTTCCTGCACCGCCTGCGCGTGCAGTCCTGGGTCTGCGCGGTGCAGCACCTGCTCCGGCTCCCCGACCTGCGTGGCCGCCTGTGGTCCGGGCACACGGATCTGGTCGACGCGCTGGCCCGGCGCGAGACCGACATCGCCCGCTCGATCATCGCCGAGTCCAACGCCCACTCACTGGCGCTGCTGGAACACCTGACCAACGGGTAAATGACCAGTACCCTTCCCGAACCACCTCCTTGGTGACCCCTTCTGTGTGCGAGGAGCCCTCTTTGGCCTGTGACCTGTGGCTGGTACCGCTCGTGGACGTGTTGTGCCACACGCCCGACAACCCCTTCGCCGAGGAACTCTCGCAGTACAACAACGCCCTGACGGCGGCCGGCCTCCCGCCGGTGCCGGTGTACCAGTACATGCCGGGCCTGTCCGGCGAGGTCGCACCCGTGGCCGGCTTCGACTACGACGCCCTGCACTTCCTGCGCCGGGCGTACTTGTTGCAGGTCTGCGGCCTGCCGGTGACTCCGGTCGGCGAACTCGGCGGCGACTACGAGCAGTTGCTGGAGATGTTCGAGTCCACGGCCCAGCAGTCCCATCTGGTCTGGCACTACGACCACGCGGGCGCGTACGTCCCGGTGGACTTCCCGCACCCGCTGTCGAACGACGAACTCCTCGCGGGCGGCGGCCCGTTGGGTTCCTCGCAGACCTTGCTGCGCGAGCTGGAGTACGTCGCCGGGTCCATCGGCATCGACCCGGCCAACCCGCCGGCCGCCCCGGCCCCGCCCACGGCCCCCACCGAACTGGAGGAACCGGCCGTCCCGGCGCCGTACGACCCGAGCCCCTTCGCCCGCGAACGGCATGTGTGGCTGGGCCTGCACGCGGCGGCGACGCGCTCGCTGGCCCAGGGCTCGATGATCGTCTTCAGCTGAGGGGTCCGCCTGGCGGAGCTGGTGTGATTTCACCCACCTCTTCTTGCCGTGGGGGAAATGCCTGCCTACGTTCGGTGGCATGTCCCCCCACGGCCCCACCTTCGACTTCAGCGTCGACCTGAGCTCGCACGAGATGCTCCGGCGTACCCATGTCATGGCCGCCCTCGGCCCCGGCTGGGACCCCGCGGCGGCGCTCCGTGGCGAGGAGGAGGCGCGTGCGCTGCTGTACTCCGGGCTGGACGCCGAGCAGCAGCGCATCTACGACGAGCTGGTGGCGGCCGGTGTTCTCCCGGCGGGGCCCAGTGATGCTGCCGCTTGATCCGCAGGCCGACACAGGCCGGCGCGCCTGGGGGGTGGACTGCCCGAACTGCGACGACCGGGGCGGGTGGCGCTACCTGCTGTCCAACACCGGCAGCCTGCTGCACCTGCAGTGTCCGTCGTGCCACCACATCTGGTCGCACGAGACATACTTCGGCGCCACCCGCTCCACGCGCTGACGGTCAGAAGACCGGTGTCCCCGCCTGCGTCAGCTTCCAGTTGGTGACGGCGAAGTCGGCCGGGTCGAGGGTCTTCTTCGCGGTCACGTAGTCGATCATCAGCTGGCGGATCTCGTTGGTCGAGCTGTAGGCGATGGGCGCCGAGGCGATGTGCGGGTAGCCCGAGCCGCCGTTGGCGCGGTAGTTGTTCACCGCCACGACGAACATCTGGTCGTCGGCGATCGCCGCACCGTTGTAGGTGAGGTTCTTGATCCTCGACCCCTCCGGCTGGGCGATGTCGATCTCGTAGTCGACGCCCGCCGCCGTGTCGTACATGTAGTCCCAGAACTTGTTGGCGTTGGTCAGCGTCGCCGTGTCGACCTTCGTGCCCGCCGGGACCTGGTGGTAGTACTTCGCCGCGTACTCCAGGTAGTCCTTGAGCTGGGCGCCGGTCAGCTTCTTGCCGTAGAGGGTGTTGTCGTAGATGTAGAGGCCGGCGATGTCCTTGATGGTGACGTTGCCCTGGGGGATGTCGGCCGTGCGGGAGAAGGGGGCCGCGACCGAGATCAGCGGAAGCGCGGCGTCCGACGCCGACAGGCCCGCCTTCACGCTCTCCATCTGCACCTTGTGGATGAAGTCCATGATCGGCACGTCCTTCCAGCAGGACTCCGCCGCCGAGAGGTCCGCCGTACACGTGCCGACCGCCGTGTTGACGTACTTCACCACCAGCTCGTGGTCGGCCTCCAGGAGCTTCTTGATCTCCGGGTCCTCGTCCACCGTGTTGGGGTTGAGGGTCTGCGCCGTCTTGCTCGTCACCTTCCACTGCCCGTGGTGGAGTTCGAGCTCGAAGTCGAAGACGCTCAGGCGGTAGCCCCAGCAGTAGGGCTCCGACAGGAGCACCTCCTCGCCGGTCTCCGCGTTCTTGACCGTGTAGGACGGGACCTCCACGTGCGTGTGGCCCACCAGGATCGCGTCGATGCCCGGCACCTGCTCGGCCACCAGGTTCGACGCGTTCTCCACGTACGGGAGTTCGTCGCCGTAGGACGAGGAGCCGTCCAGGCCCGAGTGGTCCGTCAGGAAGACGACGTCACAGCCCAGCGCGCGCAGCCTCGGCACATACTTCTTCGCCTGCTCCACCAGGCCCGGGAACACCATCTTCCCGCTGACGTTGTCCTTGTCCCACAGCGCGATACCGGGGTTGGTGAGGCCGAGGATGCCGACCTTGATGTCCGGGGCGCCCGGAACGCAGATGCGCTTCACGGTGTACGGATGGAAGGCCGGGCGCAGCGTCTTCGCATCGAGGGCGTTGGCGCCGAGCAGCGGGAAGTGGCACTGGCTCTCGAACTTGCGCAGCACCTCGATGCCGTAGTTGAACTCGTGGTTGCCGAGGGCGGCGGCGTCGTAGCGCATGTGGTTCATGGCCACGGCCATCGGGTGCCTGGGGCCCTTCTTGCCGTCGGTGCCCGTGATCGGGTCGACGCGCGCGAAGTAGTAGGCCAGGGAGGTGCCCTGGATGATGTCGCCGGCGTCGACGAGGAGGACATGGTCCTCGCCCTTGGCCTCGCGCTGCTGCTTGATGAGGGTGGCCACGCGCGCCACGCCGACGGAGTTGCCCGCCTTGTCGGTGTAGGCGGCGTCCTTGTAGTAGTCCCAGTCGAAGACGTGGCTGTGCAGGTCGGTCGTGCCGAGGATGGAGAACGACCAGGTGCGTGGCTTGCATTCAGGCTTCTGCTCGGCCGCCTGGGCGGGGGCCGCCGCGACGGTACCGGCAGCGGCGACGGCCGCACCGGTGACGGCCGTCTTCTTCACGAACTCCCGGCGGTTCATGGGACTGAGGGGCATTCAGGGCTCCTGGTTTGGCTGGAGTTGGCGACAAGCAGCGGCGGTGCAGTGCGGAGGCTACCCGCGTAGATGCTGCTCGCGCCCGCGATTGCCGGAAAACCAGGGGAAGGTCATGTCCGGGTCAAGAATGGGTCGGTGCGCGCCTTGTGCGAACCCTGGGGGAACAGCGGGTGTCGGACAGGGCCGACGAGCCCGATGTTCAGATACGGCCGATGAGCCTGATCTCCGGCGGCCACAGCACCCCGCTCGCCATCAGCAGGGACGGGCCGAGATGCACCGGGCACACCCACAGCGGCGGCCTGTGGTACCGGGCGACCTCGAAAACCGCCGGGTCGGAGCAGTCCGTGCCCTCGGCCTGGTCACCTTCACCGCCGTACGGCCCCCGGCACCGCCTGTCCCGGTGAACTCCCATACTCCGATTGCACCGCGCGGTACAAGCGAGCGCCCGCCGATCACGCCCGGAGGCGGACCGGCGGGCGCTCCGCCCGGTGCACGAAGTCGCCTACAGGAACGAGTTGATCTCGATCGTCTCGTCCCGGCCCGGGCCCACGCCGATCGCGGAGATCGGGGCGCCGGACATCTCCTCCAGCGCCTTGACGTAGTTCTGGGCGTTCTTCGGCAGGTCGGAGAAGGACTTCGCCTTGGTGATGTCCTCGGACCAGCCGGGCAGGGTCTCGTAGACCGGCTTCGCGTGGTGGAAGTCGGTCTGGGAGTACGGCAGTTCCTCGACACGCTTGCCGTCGATCTCGTACGCCACGCAGACCGGGATCTGCTCCCAGCCGGTGAGCACGTCCAGCTTGGTGAGGAAGAAGTCCGTGAGCCCGTTCACACGGGTCGCGTAACGGGCGATGACGGCGTCGAACCAGCCACAGCGCCGGTCACGGCCCGTCGTCACACCCCGCTCGCCGCCGATGCGGCGCAGCGCCTCGCCGTCCTCGTCGAACAGCTCGGTCGGGAAGGGGCCGGCGCCGACGCGGGTCGTGTAGGCCTTGAGGATGCCGATGACCCGGCTGATCTTCGTCGGGCCCACACCGGCGCCGGTGCAGGCACCGCCGGCGGTCGGGTTGCTGGACGTCACGAAGGGGTACGTGCCGTGGTCGATGTCCAGCAGCGTGCCCTGGCCGCCCTCGAAGAGCACGACCTTGTCCTGCTCCAGCGCCTGGTTGAGGACCAGGACCGTGTCGGCGACGTACGGCTTGATCTGCTCGGCGTAGCCCAGCAGCTCCTCGACCACCTGGTCGGCGGTGATGGCGCGCCGGTTGTACAGCTTGGTGAGGATCTGGTTCTTGACGTCGAGGGCCGCCTCCACCTTCTGGTGCAGGATCGACTCGTCGTAGAGGTCCTGGACCCGGATGCCCACGCGGTTGATCTTGTCCGCGTAGGTCGGCCCGATGCCGCGACCGGTGGTCCCGATCTTGCGCTTTCCGAGGAAGCGCTCCGTGACCTTGTCGACGGTCACGTTGTACGGCGTGATGATGTGCGCGTTACCGCTGATCAGGAGCTTGGACGTGTCGACGCCTCGCTCGTTCAGACCGCTCAGCTCGGAGAGCAGGACCGACGGGTCGACGACGACGCCGTTGCCGATGACCGGCGTACAACCGGGAGACAGGATTCCGGAAGGGAGGAGGTGGAGAGCGTACTTCTGGTCGCCGACGACGACCGTGTGGCCGGCGTTGTTGCCGCCCTGGTACCGCACTACATAGTCCACCGAGCCACCGAGCAGGTCGGTCGCCTTTCCCTTGCCTTCGTCACCCCACTGAGCACCGAGCAGCACAAGTGCGGGCACGCGCGTACACCCCTTCCGGGTGGGGCATGTCCAAGGTCGGGGGCTTGGGCGTAAGGTTCACCGCCGCGTACCACAGCGACCGTCATTGGTCGCCGACCGTCGGACCGGATGCCCCGGAATAGACGAAGCCCCTGGCGCAATAGCGCAAGGGGCTCTTGCACAAAGATGCTACCCGAGGAAGCGAGGCAGGACCGAGGTGGCGACTTTCGCGACGTCCGAACAGCTGCTGGTGATCATCGATCCGGCGGCACGGCAGACGGACGGGGAGTCCGTGAGGATCGCGAAAGACGTGCTCAGCGCGGGTGCGGCGGCCAAGGTGTGTCTGCCGGACGGGCCGGAGGAATTCGCCAGGGCGCTGGGTCGGCGGGGTTCGAGGCGGCCGGTCGTGGTGGGTGACGGTCACGCTCTGGTACGGGCCGTGACCCTGCTGCACCGGGCGCGGGAGCTGGCCGGATGTGCACTGTCGGTGGTCCCGGTCGGTGACAGCGGGCTCGCGGAGGCGCTCGGGGTGCCGGGCGGGGCGGTGGCGGCGGCGCGGGCCGTGCTGGACGGGGCCGAGCGGCGGCTGGATCTGCTGGTCGACGACAGCGACGGGGTCGTGCTGAGCGGGCTGGGCATTCCGCCGGAGCCGGTGCGGCCGGCTGCCGCCGAGCCGGTCCCGGTCGGCTCCGGCCGCCCCTGGTACCGCTCCCTGGTCCGCACCCTCGCCCCGCGCCCGCCCCGGCTCCCCGCCGTGCCTTCCCCCGGCCCCTCCCGGCTCCGGATCGAGGTCGACGGCGAGACGGTGGTCGACCTGGGCCAGCCCGTGGAGGCGGTGTCGGTGACACCGGGCACGGGCGGGCTCGCGCGGGTGGAGGTCCGCCCGCTGTCGGTCGGCGCGGAGGCGACCCCGCTGCGGACGTCCGGGCGGACCGTGACGGTCGTCGGCGCGGATTTCCGCTACCGGGCGGACTCGGGGGTGACGGGTCCGGTACGGCGGCGGACGTGGCGGGTGGCGGAGGGGGCTTGGGGGTTGGTGCTGCCTGGGTCGGCGGGGTGAGTCAGTCCTCGTCGTCGTCCTGCGGCGCCTGGAAACCGTCGGTGTCGAGCGTGCAGCCGATGGGGTCCGGGATGTAGAGCTTCTCACCGAACGACTTGGTGAGGCGCCCCTGGTAACCGTTGGGCGTCGGCTCCCAGAAGACGGTGGCCTGATCTTCCTGCATGTCGAGGAGAAGGTAGATGGGCACGCCGACCTTGCCGTACATGTCGAGTTTGTCCGTGCGGTCCTCGTCTCGTGTGGCGGGGGAGGTCAACTCGGCCACGAACGAGAGGGCCTGCCCGTCAAGACGGTTACTGGTTGTGCGACGGGCACGTCGGTGAGCCGCGTGGATGTCGGGGCCGTAGGCACGCTCGACACTCGGGAACACGTACAGCAAGGGACTGGAACTGATGCGGTGTTCCTCGGGCAGATGAGGGCGCAGCTGATCGCAGACCATGTCCATCACGTCCGCGTAGTACGCCTTCGACCACGGCGACACGACGATGCTCCCCCTGATGATCTCGGCCTTGTAGCCCTCGGGCACGTGCAACTCGTCGAGGAGGTCCAAGAGCTCCTCGAAGCTGCCGCGGGGTTCAGCGTCGTTTATCACCGGTCGCTCTGCCATCAACGTCATGATGCCCCCTCCTTCCGATGCGAACCAGCAGCCACTCAGCGTAGTCGATCAGCTACACATCCGGAGGTTGATCCTCAAAGTCCACCCCTCCAATGGTCTGGTGACAAATATTTAACCGTGCCGACCCCTTCCCGCGCCCCTCCCCCGTGCACCATCCTGCTCCATCAGGACACACCAGGACCCAGGGACCCGACACGGAAGGGGCTACCCGATGGCAGTGGACGAGGGCGTTGTTCCGGCGGCGGGCGTGGCGGACGGGGAGCCGGTTCATCGGCTGAAACCCAACGCCGTTGGGCTGCTGGGGGTGGTGTTCATGGCCGTCGCCACCGCCGCGCCGATCACCGCGATGACCGGCAACGTGCCCTTCATGGTGTCGTCCGGCAACGGCATCGGGGCACCCGCGAGCTATCTCGTGGCAATGGTCGTCCTGGCAATCTTTTCCGTGGGTTTCACGTCGATGGCGAAGCACATCACGTCGACCGGCGCCTTCTACGGCTTCATCTCCTACGGCCTCGGACGGACCGCAGGTCTCGCCTCCGGACTGCTCGCGACCTTCGCGTACGTCGTCTTCGAACCGGCGCTGATCGGGATCTTCTCCACCTTCGCGACCACGACGTTGAAGGACCAGACGGGCGTGCACCTGCCCTGGTGGGCCTTCGCGATCCTGATGCTCGCGATCAACGCGACCGGCACCTGGTTCGGGGTCAGCGTCGCCGAGAAGCTCCTGGTGGTGCTGCTGGCGACCGAGGTGACCGTGCTGGCGGCGATGGCGGTGTCCGTGGCCTTCCACGGGGGTGGACCGCACGGCTTCAGCCTCGCGCCGGTCGACCCGGTCAACGCCTTCAAGGGCACGTCCGCCGGGCTCGGGCTGTTCTTCGCCTTCTGGTCCTGGGTCGGCTTCGAGTCCACCGCGATGTACGGGGAGGAGTCCCGCGACCCGAAGAAGATCATCCCGAAGGCCACGATGATCAGCGTCCTGGGCGTCGGCGTCTTCTACATCTTCGTCTCCTGGATGGCCATCACGGGCAACGGCGAGGCCGAGGCCGTGAAGGCCGCCTCCTCCGCCAACCCGCTCGCCCTGTTCTTCAACCCCACCGAGCGCTACGTCGGCCACTGGGCCGTCGACGTGATGCAGTGGCTGATGATCACCGGCTCGCTGGCCTGCGGCATGGCCTTCCACAACTGCGCCGCCCGCTATCTGTACGCCCTCGGGCGGGAGGGCATCCTGCCCTCACTGAAGAACACCGTCGGCCGCACTCATGCCCGGCACGGCTCCCCGCACATCGCGGGCCTGGTGCAGACGGTGGTGAGCACCGTACTGATCGCCGCGTTCTGGATCGCCGGCAAGGACCCGTACAACGCGCTCTACGTCCTGCTGGCCATCCTCGGCACGATGGCCATCCTGGTCGTCCAGGCCGTGTGCTCCTTCGCGGTGCTCGTCTACTTCCGCAAGCACCACCCCGAGAGCCGCCACTGGTTCCGGACCTTCACCGCCCCGCTCATCGGCGGCATCGCGATGCTCGGCGTGGTCGTCCTGCTGGTGTCCAACATGGGGGTCGCGGCGGGCGCGGAGTCCGGCTCCCTGCTGCTGAAGGCGACGCCGTGGCTGGTGGCACTGGTCGCGGCGACGGGGGTGGGCTACGCCCAGTACCTCAAGCGGCGGGCGCCCGAGCGGTATGCGCTGCTGGGGCGGACGGTGCTGGAGGAGACCAAGGAGCGCTGAGAAGGCTCAGCGGCCGTACTTCCGCTCCCGGTACACCCGCCAGCGCTCCATCATCTCCGCCACGTCCCGCTCCACGAACTCGAAGAAGTCCAGCGTCTCGGCCAGCCGGCGTCCCGCGGGGGTGTCGGCTCCGAGGCTCGAAACCCCTTCCCGCAGGGCGTCCTCCCAGCGCTTGATGATCGCCTCGCGGTTGGTGAGCGCCTGGTACCACTGGTCGCTGTGCACCCGGTACCGCTCCCGGCGCGAGCCCGGCTCGCGTTCGCGGGAGACCAGGTGGACCTGGGCGAGGTAGCGGACCGCGCCGGAGACGGCCGCCGGGCTGATCCGGAGCTGCTCGCCCAGCTCGGCAGCGGTCAGGGTGCCGTCGTCGGAGGCGAGCAGCGCGCCGAACACCCGCGAGGGCATGCGCGGCATGCCCGCCTCGACCAGCTGCGCCGCGAAGTGCTCCACGAACCGCGAGACCGACTCCGGGTCCCGCTCCGGCGTTCCTGTCCTCGACTCCGTCATGCCCTCACCCTAACCGGTATTCACGGGCTTCCTTAACTTCACAAATTTCTGAAAGAAGCGTACGTTCGGAGCCATGACGAAGGCAATCACGGTCTCCGGGCTCCACAAGTCCTTCGGCCGTACGCATGCGCTGGACGGCCTCGACCTGGACGTCGAGGCCGGTGAGGTGCACGGTTTCCTCGGCCCCAACGGCGCCGGCAAGTCGACCACGATCCGGGTGCTGCTCGGGCTGCTGCGGGCCGACGCGGGCGCCGCACAGGTGCTGGGCCGCGACCCGTGGCGGGACGCGGTGGAGGTGCACCGCAGGATCGCCTACGTGCCCGGTGACGTGACACTGTGGCGCAATCTCTCCGGCGGCGAGGTCATCGACCTCTACGGCCGCCTGCGCGGAGGGCTGGACCAGCGGCGGCGCGCCGAGCTGATCGACCGCTTCGAGCTGGACCCGACCAAGAAGGGCCGCACCTACTCCAAGGGCAACCGGCAGAAGGTCGCCCTGGTCGCCGCCTTCGCCTCGGACGTGGACCTGCTGATCCTGGACGAGCCGACCTCGGGCCTGGACCCGCTGATGGAGGAGGTCTTCCAGCGCTGTGTGGAGGAGGAGCGGGAGCGCGGCCGTACGGTCCTGCTGTCCTCGCACATCCTCAGCGAAGTCGAGGAGCTCTGCGACCGGGTCAGCATCATCCGCAAGGGGCGGACGGTGGAGAGCGGGTCGCTGGCCGACCTGCGGCATCTGACCCGGACGAGTGTGAGCGCCGAACTCGCCGGGCCGCCCAACGGGCTGGCCCACCTGCCCGGCGTGCACGACCTCGACGTCCAGGGCCACCGGGTCCGGCTCCAGGTCGACACCGACCGACTGGACGCCGTACTGCGCTCGTTGACCGCCTCCGGCGTGCGCTCGCTGACCTCGACGCCGCCGACCCTGGAAGAGCTTTTCCTGCGGCACTACCAGGACGAGCCGGACGGGGTGACGGCATGACGCGCCAACTGGCGGGGACGGGAACCCTGCTGAGGTTCGCCCTGCGCCGCGACCGCGTGCTGATCCCGGTCTGGGTCGCGGTGAACGCGCTGATGGTCCTGTCCATGCCGAACACCCTGAAGACCCTGTACGGCACCCCGGCCGCCCGCGCCGACCTGATGCACCAGATGGCGACCAACACCTCCCTGCGCGCCATGGTCGGACCCGTCTTCGACGACTCGCTCGGTGCGCTGACGGCCTGGCGGGTCGGGGTGTACGCGGGCGCCCTCGCCGCCGTGACGAGCCTGCTCGTCGTCGTACGGCACACCCGGGACGAGGAGGAGAGCGGGCGGCAGGAGCTGGTGTCCTCCGGGATGGTGGGGCACCGGGCCCCGCTCACGTCGGCCCTGCTGACGGCGGCCGTCGCGAACGCGGCCCTGTGCGTCCTGCTCGTGGCGGGGCTGGCCGGGCAGGGCGCGGCGGGTGCCCTGGCGTTCGGGCTCGGGGTGGCGGGCGTGGGCATGGTCTTCGCCACGATGGCGGCGATCGTCGCCCAGCTGACGGAGAGCGCCCGGCTGGCCCGGGGGCTGACGGCGGCCGTGCTGGGCGCGGCGTTCGTGCTGCGCGCGGCGGGCGACTCGGCGTCGGATGGGGGCTCGTCGGTGCTCACCTGGCTGTCCCCGCTGGGCTGGCTGGAGGACCTGCGCGCCTTCGCGGGCGAACGCTGGTGGGTGCTGCTGCTGTTCGCGGCGGCCATCACCCTTCAGGGTTTGGCGGCCTACGAGTTGGCCGGGCGCCGGGACATCGGCATGAGCTTCCTGCCGACCCGGCCGGGACCGGCGACCGGCCGCCTCGGCACGGCGGGCGCGCTGGCCTGGCGCCTGCAGCGCGGCAGTGTGCTCGGCTGGTCGACCGGCTTCTTCCTCGCAGGGGTCGTCTACGGCGGGATGACGGACGGTGCGGCGGGGCTCGTCGGCGACAACGCCAAGGCACGGGAGATCTTCCAGCGGATGGGCGGCCAGTCGGGGCTGACGGACGCGTTCCTCGCCGCGATGGTCGGCATGCTCGGCCTGGTCGCCGCGCTCTACGTCGTCTCCTCCGTGCTGCGGCTGAGCGGCGAGGAGACCTCCGGCCGGGCCGAACCGGTGCTGGCCGCGGCTGTGGGCCGGCTGCGCTGGGCCGCCGGCCATCTGATCATCGCCTTCGGTGGCTCGGCACTGCTGATGCTCCTGGCCGGCCTGGGCTTCGCCGTCGGCTACGGCAAGCAGATCGGCCCGGTACTGGGGGCGTGCCTGCTCCAGGTGGCCGCGGTCTGGGTGATCGGCGGGGTCGCGGTCCTGCTGTTCGGCGTGCTGCCAAGGGGCGCGGTCGCGGCGTGGGGTGTCGCCGGTGCGGTACTGCTGATCGGCTGGATCGGCCCCGCGCTGAACGCGCCGCGGGCGGTGCTGGACCTGTCCCCGTTCGGGCATCTGCCGAAGCTGCCGGGCGGGGGGATGGAGTGGGGGCCGGTGGGGGTACTGCTGGGGGTGGCCGTGGTGCTGGTGGGTGTGGGGCTCGCGGGCGTGCGGCGCCGTGATCTGGCGGGCTGAGACTCAGTCGACGTACTGCTTCAGCTCGTCGGTGTCGAGTTCGATGCCGACAGGGTCGGGGAGGGTGACCTTGCCGCCGAACGCGACCAAATGGATGTCCCGGTATCCGACCTCCGGGTCCGGGACAGTGTGCACAAGGATCGAGTGGTTGTCACGGTCGATCAGCAAGTACACCGGGATGCCCGCCTCACCGTACGCCCGGGGTTTGTCCACCCGATCCCGGTGGTGGGTGTCCGAGTCGTACGACGTGATCTCGACCGCCATCAGCACACCGTCGGGGTTGGCCCACTCACCTTGCCCGTTGAAGTAACCCACTGGTGCAAGGACGCCGTCAGGCCGGGCGCGGCCCTTCCGGTACGCCTCGACCTTCAGCCCCTGGCCTGTCGTGTTGAGGGTGAGGTCGGGCCGTGCTTCCTTGCACCGGAAAGCCAACCACATGGCGATCTCACCGTGGCTGCCGTTCGTCACCTTCTTGACCCCGATCCGTCCGTCGATGAACTCGAACCTGACGGTCTCGTCCTCGCGTTCGGCGAATTCCGCGATCCGCTCGAACACGTCCACCGACATCTGAGACGAGGTGCGCTCTGCCATAACCGTCATGGTGCCCTCCTTCGCAGGCAGGCACCAGCGTGACAAGCCACCGGCGGTCTTCGAGCGGAATCGCTCGGCGATCAGCCGAACGGGTGATCACCCCACCTCGACGCTCAGGCCCTCCAGCCCCCGGATGACCAAGTTCGGCTTCCTCTTCGGCTCCGCTGCCAGAGTCAGCGTGGGGGCCTGCTGGAGGAGGGCCGTCATCGAGGCGGCCAGTTCGATGCGGGCCAGTGGGGCGCCGATGCAGTAGTGGATGCCGGCGCTGAAGGAGATGTGCGGGTTGTCGGTGCGGGTCAGGTCCAGGCGGTCGGGGTCAGTGAAGACGGCCGGGTCGTGGTTGGCGGAGCCGAAGAGCATGGCGATCTCCGCGCCCCTCGGGATCACCGTGCCGTCGATCTCGATGTCGTCCAGCACCCAGCGTTCGAAGAGCTGGAGCGGGGTGTCGTAGCGCATCAGCTCCTCGATCGCGGACGGGATCAGGGTGTGGTCGGCGCGCAGGGCGGCCAGCTGGCCGGGGTTGCGGAACAGCGCCCACCAGCCGTTCACGGTGGCGTTGACCGTGGCCTCATGACCGGCGTTGAGCAGCAGGACCGCCGTGGAGATCATCTCCTGCTCGGTCAGCCGGTCGTCGTCCTCGTCATGGGCCGCGATCAGGCCGGAGACCAGATCCTCGCCCGGCTCCTTGCGGCGGGCCGCGATCAGCAACCGCAGATACTCCGAGAACTCCACCGAGGCCCGGACCGCCTTCGCCGCGGTCTCCTCCGACGGGTTCAGCTCGTACATCCCGCAGATGGCCGCCGACCAGGGGCGCAGCTGGGCACGGTCCGCCTCCGGGATGCCCAGCATCTCCGCGATCACCGCCACCGGCAGCGGCTCGGCCACGTCGGTCAGCAGATCACCGCCGCCGTTGTGGACCAGCGCCGCCACCAGGTCGTTCGCCAGGCCGTGCACATACGGCTTCAGCCGCTCCACCGTGCGCGGTGTGAACGCCTTCGACACCAGGCGCCGGATCCGGGTGTGGTCCGGCGGCTCCAGGTCGAGCATTCCGTGGTCGTTGAGGGTGTGGAACGGCTCGTGCTCCGGCGCGGGCGGGGTCCGCCCGAACTCCTCGTGCGAGAACCGGTGCTGATACGTCCGCCCCAGCCGACGGTCCCGCAGCAGTGCCGAGACATCCGCGTGGTGCGGGACCAGCCACTGATCGGTCGGCTCGTACCGGATCACCCGGCCGCGTGCGCGCAGCTCGGCGTAGGCCGGATACGGGTCGGCGAGAAACGCCGGGTCCCAGGGATCGAAACCGAGGTCGTCAGGGCCTGCCATGCGGGGACGCTAACGCGCCGGGCCGAGGTCTGACCAGGGGTCTCCCTTCACGGCCCCTCACCGGACCGTCACGTCCGCTCGCCGCGTACGCCCCGGCGCCTCTCCGTCAGCCCGGTGTCACCAGTCGCGCCTCGTACGCGAACACCGCGGCCTGGGTGCGGTCTCTGAGGCCGAGTTTGACCAGGATGCGGCTCACATGGGTCTTGATCGTCGACTCTGCGACCACCAGGCGTTCGGCGATCTCCGCGTTGGACAGGCCCTGGGCGATCAGGATCAGGACCTCCGTCTCGCGTTCGGTGAGGTCGCCGTAGGCCGCGTGGGCCGACGGGGCCAGGCGCGGGGGGTCCGAGAGGCGGGAGAACTCCGTGAGCAGTCGCTTGGTGACCGAGGGAGCCAGGAGGGCCTCGCCCGCGGCCACCACCCGCACGCCGTCGGCCAGTTGGCGGGCGGAGGCATCCTTCAGGAGGAAGCCGGAGGCTCCCGCGCGCAGGGCCTGGTACACATACTCGTCCAGGTCGAAGGTCGTCAGGACCAGCACCTTCGCCGCCGCGTCCGCCGCCACGATCTCCCGGGTGGCCTCGATGCCGTTCAGCTCCGGCATGCGGATGTCCATCAGGACGACGTCCGGGGCGAGTTCGCGGACCCGGTCCACCGCCTCCCTTCCGTTGACGGCCTCGCCGACGACCTCGATGTCCGGCATCGCGTTCAGCAGGACGGAGAAGCCCTCGCGGACCATCATCTGGTCGTCCGCGATCAGTACGCGGATGGTCATGCGTCCCCTTCGCTCACGACGGCCGCCGGCACCGGCAGGAACACCGTCACCTCATAGCCCCCGTCCGGCGACGGGCCCGTCGTCATCTCGCCGTTCAGCATCGACACACGCTCCCGCATGCCCGTGATGCCGTGCCCCGCGCCCGGAGAGGGTTTCACGAGGTGTGGCGCGGGCGGCGGGGTGTTGACTATGCGCAGGCCCAGGCCGCCGAGCACATAGCCGATCTCCACGCGAGCGCTCGCTCCCGGTGCGTGCCGCAGGGTGTTGCTGAGGGCCTCCTGGACGATCCGGTACGCCGACAGCTCCACGCCCTGCGGCAGTTCCCGCACCGCTCCGGTCACCGCCTTCTCCACCGTCAGGCCGGCCTTCCGCACATTGGCGAGCAGCCCGTCGAGGTCGGCCAGGGTGGGCTGGGGGGCGTCCGGCGCCTCGTAGTCCTCCGCCCGCACGACCCCGAGGACCCGGCGCAGCTCGGTCAGGGCCGCCACCGCGTTCTCCCGGATGGTGGCGAACGCCTTCTCCAGCTCCTCCGGCGGGTTCTCCACCCGGTACGGCGCGGCCTCCGCCTGGATGGCGACCACCGACATGTGGTGGGCGACCACGTCGTGCAGCTCACGGGCGATCGTCGTGCGCTCCTCCAGCAGGGTGCGGCGGGAGCGCTCGTGCTCGGTCACCGTCTGCTGGGCGGTCACCTCCTGCTGGGCCTGGCGGCGGATGTGCCGGACCGAGACGGCCAGCAGGAGCAGGGCCGACACGAGCAGCATCGGGGTGACATTGGTGTCGTAGCGGTGCCAGCCGAAGAGGCCTCCCATGACGAAGCCGTAGGCCGCGGTCATCACCCACATCGAGGCCGCGGTGCGCGGGCGGGTGCGCAGCGCGACGACCGTGAGCACCACCAGGTGGGACAGGAAACTGCCCGGCAGCCACGGCCAGTCGCTGAAGTCGGTCCGGCCGATCACGGCGGCGACCATGCTCGCGCCCAGCGAGAACCAGAACGCCCCCACCGGACGCGCCAGCGTCAGCAGCACCGGTCCCAGCGCCAGCAGCCCGCACAGCAGGGCGGCCGGCCCGGACTCGAAGGAGCCCGCAATGCTCAGGGTCATCGCCACCACGCCCAGCACGGCCACCACCACATGCGGCAGCCAGCCCGCGCCGGACACACGGCGGGCGAGCGCGCCGTCGGCGCTCCGGCGGGGCAGCGGGTCGTAGGCGAAGGCGTCCTGGAACAGGTCCTGCCGCAGCCCTCGCAAAGCGTCCGCGGCCAGCCGGAACTCCGGGCTGCGCGGCTGGCCGGCCGGGCCCGGCGGTGTCGTCTGCGTGTGCGTCGTCTGGGTCACGTACGAAACGGTAGGCGGGCGGCGGGGCACGGTCGTCACCTTGGAGACTGGTTCTCGGGCGTCCGTCTCAGGTACTACGGGTCGCCCCTTGCGGGTGTCAGCGGCCGCCGGGGCGGACCACGCCGGACTCATAGGCGAAGACCGCCGCCTGGGTGCGGTCGCGCAGACCCAGCTTCACCAGGATCCGGCTCACGTGCGTCTTCACGGTCTGCTCGGCGACGACCAGCCGCTCGGCGATCTCCGCGTTCGACAGGCCCTGCGCGATCAGGGCCAGCACCTCCGTCTCCCGCTCGGTGAGATCCCCGACGCGCTGCTTGAGCGGGGCCCGGGGGCTGCCGTCCAGACGGGAGAACTCGGCGATGAGACGGCGGGTGACAGCGGGCGCGAGGAGCGCGTCGCCCGCGGCCACCACCCGAACCGCCTCGGCCAGCTTGTCCGCGGAGGCGTCCTTGAGCAGAAAACCGGAGGCCCCGGCCCGCAGCGCCTCGTACACGTACTCGTCCAGGTCGAAGGTGGTCAGCACCAGCACCTTGATGGCGGGATGCTCCGCGGTGATCCGGCGCGTCGCCTCGATGCCGCCGAGCTCGGGCATCCGGATGTCCATCAGCACCACGTCCGGGGCCAGTTCGGCGGTCCGCACGATCGCGTCCAGACCGTCCACCGCCTGCCCGACCACCTCGATGCCGGGCTGGGCGCCGAGCAGCACGCTGAAACCCTGCCGGACCATCTCCTGGTCGTCGGCGATGAGTACACGGATGGGACCGGCGCCGCTCGTCATGGGTGCTGTTCTCCTGTCGGGGGCTCGTGCGGGTACGGGTCAGGTGTGGAGCCGGGTGGCAGCCGGCGCCGGAACGCGGCGGGCAGGGCGAGGTCGGTCGGCACCGGGGTGCCGTCACGCGGCAGGAACGCGGTCACCCGGAAGCCGCCTCCCCGCTCCCCCGTGGCGACGACATGCCCGCCCAGCATGGCCGCCCGCTCCCGCATGCCGAGCAGACCGTGCCCGCTGCCCGGGGACGGCAGGGCCGGACGGCTGGGCCGGGAGTTGGTGATGTCCAGGCAGATCCCGTGGGCGTGGTGGACGACCACCACGTCGACCTTCGCGCCCGGGGCGTGCCGCAGGACGTTGCTCAGGGCCTCCTGGACGATCCGGTACGCCGACAGCTCCACGCCCGGCGGATAGCCGCGGGGCTCGCCCTCCACCGTCTTGACCACGTCCAGGCCGGCCGCCCTGGTGTTCTCCATCAGGGCGTCCAGGCGGGCGAGGTTCGGCTGCGGGGCGTCGGGGGCCGGGCCGGTGCCGGGGGCGGACAGCCGGTGGGTCTCCTCGACGGCCTCCGGGTCGTCCGGGCCCTCCGACCGCAGCACCCCGAGGACCCGGCGCAGCTCGGTCAGGGCCTCCAGGGCGTTGTTGCGGATGCCGGCGAGGTTCTCCTTGAGCTCCTCGGAGGGGTTCTCCACCAGGTGGGGGGCCACCTGGGCCTGGATCGAGATCACCGACATGTGGTGGGCGACCACGTCGTGCAGTTCGCGGGCTATACGGCTGCGCTCCTCCAGGAGTGTGCGCCGGGCCCGTTCCTCGGCGGTGATCGTCGTCTGCTGGACCAGTTCTTTACGGGCCTCGCTACGGCTGCGCAGGGCCGCGCCGATGACGGCGGCGATCGCGAACAGGCCGACGGCGACGGTGCCTGTCGGGGAGTAGCGCTGCGCCCCCAGGCCGCCCTCCACGACGGCGGTCACCAGGGCGGTCGTCACGAGCGCGGCAACCGTCCCGCGGAACCGGACGCGCAGAGCGAGGAGCACCAGGACGGCCATGTGGGCCAGCAGGACGGGCGTGGCCCAGGGCCAGCCGGGGCTGGGCAGCCGAAGCAGCGGTGCCATCAGCTGTTGGCGGGCCAGCAGCGCGGTGGCGAGGGCGGCGGCCAGGGACAGGGCCCAGGCGGGCACCGGCCGCCAGAGGGCCAGGACGACGGCGGCGGCCTGGAGGAACGTGCCGAGGAACGCCACGGCCGTGGTGAAGCCGTAGCTGTTGGTCAGGTCCTCGCCGCCGCCGAGGGCGATGCCGAGGGCGAGGTAGCCGACGAGCAGGTAGGTGAGCAGGCGGATCCAGCGGTGCCGGGAGAAGGGGGGTGAGTTCGGCGACGGGTTCTCGCCGAGCCAGCTCCGAAGGCGGCGCAGGGTGGTCCTGGGGGTGGACGGGCTGTCGGTGGCGGGTGCGTTCTCGGGTGCGGGTGTCCCCTGGGGGTTCTCACCGTCGGCGGCCGCGGGCTTCACGAGGTCAACACTAGGCATTGCGGGGTTTCTTCGCTGGGGGCAGATGGCCGCGGACCACATGGGACCTGCGGTTTCGCGGGCGGCGAGGGCCCTGTTCGTGGTGGCGGAAGGCCGTCCAGCACAGGGCGAGGGCCAGGGCGAAGACCGGAAGCCAGGCGAGGCGGTACGGCACCCAGAGCACGGAGTCCGGTGAGGTGTGCAGGCCGGGCAGCCGGCCGGCCAGGAGGCCCGTGGCCGTCGTGGCCATCATGGCCGTCTGATGCCACAGGTAGATCGTCATCGCGGAGAGGTTGACCAGGGCCACCGCCGCCCAGAGCAGCGGGCGGGTCATCGCGCGGCGCAGCCGGTCGCGCAGGAGGAGCGCGAGACCGCACTGGGCCAGGCCGAAGGTGACGGCCGCCAGGGTCGGGGGGTCGAGGTTGGAGATCCTCGCGCCGGGGACGCCGACCATGGACGCCGGGTAGCCCGCGCAGCCGACGAGGACGGCCGTGGCCGCCGTACCGCCGAGGAGCAGGATCCGGGCCGCACGGCGGCTGTCCAGCTCACCCCGGGTCCAGGCCGCGCCCAGGGTGTAGGGGACCAGCCAGCCCGCCGGGAGGTTCAGCCAGCCGAGCCAGGACGGGCCGGTGTGCAGGCCGAAGCGGATCAGGTCCACGTGCAGGACGACAGCGAGGGGCCAGAGCGGGTTGAGGCGGGTGAGGAGCGGGGTGGCGGCCGTCAGGGCGGCGAAGACCAGCAGGAACCACAGCGGTGACAGGGCGAGCTTGAGCAGGGCCTCGATCGTGGCGAGCGGGGTGCCGGTGAGGGGGAGAGCCGTGGCGGCCACCGCCCACAGGCACAGGAGTGCGGCAACCGGGCGCAGGAGGCGGGTCAGGCGGGCGCGCAGCCAGGAGCCGTAGGTCCCGCCTCTGTCCTGGGCGGTGGCGAGGCTTCGGGTCGCCACGTGGCCGCCGACCAGGAAGAACACGGCCAGGGTCTGGAACAGCCAGGAGATCGGGGCCAGCCAGGGCATGTGCTGCAGCGGGCTCGTGGTGTGCAGGCCGCCGTCGCCGGCCACGAGTGCGGTCACCAGCCAGTGGCCGAGGACGACGCCGAGGATCGCGATGGCTCGCAGGGCGTCCACTGCACGGTCGCGGGAGGCGGGGGTGAGGGCTTCGAGGTTGCGGGCGGATCGGCGGAGGGTGCGGGTCGGCTGCGGCGGGATCGTGCGGGAGGCCGCAGTGAGCCGCGACGCAGGGGAAGCCGTGCCGGAGGCCGTCGTGGGGTGGGGGATGCGGGATGTGTTTGCGTCAGGCATGGGGCGCCTCCGGGGGATCGCCGAGGGTGATCCGGGCCAGGTTGGCGAGGGAGGCCGAGCCCGGGGTGAAGTAACCGCTGTGGTCGGCGCCGCCCGCGTCGAAGACCCGGGCGCCGAAGGCGTGGGAGACCGGGTCGGTGCCGAAGCCGACGGTGGTGCCGAAGAAGGTGGTCCTGGCGTGCGGCACATCCGCGATCCAGTCCTCGCTGCCGCGGGCCGCCCAGACCCTTGCGCGGGTGTGCAGGGCCGCGACGGAGTCGGCGCCGGTGCCGGGGCTGCCGACCAGGACGATGTCGTCGGCGTCCAGGCCTCGGGCGGCAAGGCCGCAGACGACCGTGCCGTAGGAGTGGCACAGCAGGGACAGGTGCGCCTGCGGTTTCGTCGCGGCGCTCAGCCGGCGTACGAAGGTGCGCAGGTGAGGGGCGGCCTCCTTGGCGCGGGTCGTCGTGGTCACCGTGGTGCTGACGGTGGCCGGTGTCTCGTAGCCGAGCCAGGCGACGACCGCGGTGCGGGTGCCTCGGGGCGCGCGGTGGGTGAGGTCGGCGTACAGGGCCGCGGCCGCCTTGTGGAAGCGGGCGTAGGTGTCCAGGGAGGTGTCCGAGCCGGGCACCAGAACGGCGATGTCGTCGGCGTGGGCGAGGTCGCCGAGCACCTCCGTGGCTTGGCCGGCGCCTCGGCCGTCGAAGCTGAGGAGATGGCGGGACGGGGCGGCCAGGGTGCGGTCGGCGGCGGCGCGGTGGGTGTCGCCGTGCGCGGCGGCCATGTCGGCGGCGCGGGTGGCGTCGGCTCGGTTGGCGGCGTAGGTCGTCTGGAGGGTCGTCGCCGTGAGCGGGGGCAGGGTGGCGGGTGCCGGTGCGGGGATCTGGGGGCGTGCGGCGCCGGAGAGGGGTGCGGCTATGGCTGCGGCGAGGAGGGCGGCGAGGAGGGTGCGGCACCACTTTCGGGTGCGGGCGCGGGGCGCCTTCGGCGGGATTCGGGTTCGCGCCCGCACCACCCGTGACAGTTTCGTCGTCGGGTGCGGGAGGCCCTCGTGGGGCGGAAACGCCGTCGGCGGCTGCGGGGTCGTGGGCAGGGAGTCCGACCCCGTGGGCAGCTGCCGGTCCGCGGAGAGGGAGGCACCGTACGTCGGTTCCTGCGGGCGGCCCTCGTGGGGCGGAAACGCCGTCGGTGGCTGTGGGTGGGTGGTCTCGTGGGTGTGCCCCATGGGCGGGCTTCCTTTCAGATTGCCCGGCCATCGGGCTTGTCTGACAAGGAAGTTATGGATCGGGGGGAGTCGTCGGCGTCCCGCCAGGGAGCTGTTCTGCGGGGTAGCTCTCAGGTACTACGGGTATGACCGGGGCCGACCCGCAGGGGTGGGGCGGCGTACCGCCCCTGCTACCACGCCAGTTGCGCGATCTCCTCCGCCACCACCGCGCACGCGTCCGCCGCCGGGTCGATGAGCGGGAAGTGGCCGACGTCCTCCAGCAGGGTCAGGCCCACCACCTCGCCGGCCTTCGCCGCCGCGTCCGCGTACGACTCGGCCACCGCCTGCGGCACCACCAGGTCCCTACGGCCCTGGACGAGCGTCGTCGCGATGCCCGTCGGGAGGAGCAGGACGGGGTCGGCGTAGGGGCGGCGCTCGGCGAAGGTGTCGTATCCGCCCAGGAGTTGCAGGCTCGCGTTGCCGCAGACGTCCAGCTTCTCCGCCACCTCGAAGTCCGCGATCGGGGCCAGAGCCACGACACCCCGCAGGGAAGCCGGGCTGTCGGTGCGCCAGCCGCTGTCCGGGGGCAGGAGGTGGCGGGCCGCCGCCCACAGGGCGAGGTGGCCGCCGGCCGAGTGGCCCGTCACCACCGTGCGGCGGAGGTCGGCCTGCGGGAGCGCCTCCCGGGCCAGGGCGGGCAGCGCGTCCAGGGCGGCCGCGATGTCGTCGAAGGTGTCGGGCCAGCGGCCGGCCGGAGGAGCGGCGTCGCCGCCGTCACCCCTGTTCTGCGCGGGGATCAGCAGGTCACCGCCGCGCCGGTACTCGACGTTGGCCACGGCGAAGCCACGGCGGGCCAGATAGTCCGCGAAGGGAGTGATGTGGCGGCGGTCGTAGCGGGCGCGCCAGGCGCCGCCGTGCAGGACCACGACCAGCGGGGCCAGGGAGTCCGCAGCGGTCCGGGGCGCGTAGAAGTCGATCACCTGGTCGGGATGGCTGCCGTACGCGGAGGTGACGTCGGGGTCGACCGGCGGGTGCGAGAAGGCCGACTCCTCTTCGGCGGCGGCGCGGGCTGCTGCGGCGTCGTCCGGCATGCTCCAACCTCTCAGCGATGGAACCTTTTTGGCGCCTGGTGGACCAGGTGGGGAATTTTCGTTCGCCGTTGGCGGGACCGTATCAGGCCGGTGACATGCGGGGACATGGGGATGTCACGCAGGGTGAGGAATAAACGGTTCTGTAGGCAAAGGCCCGGGAGGCCTGGGAGGCCTGGGGAGAGGGCGCCCCTCCCCTTACGGCCCCCCAGGCCCCGCCCCTCCCCTACGCCAGTTCCTCGCCCAGGATCCGCGCCGCCCGCTCCGCCTCGCCGAAGCCGACGTACAGCGGGGTGAAGCCGAAGCGGAGGACGTCGGGGTGGCGGAAGTCGCCCACGACACCCCGGGCGATCAGGCGTTTCATCACCTCGCCCGCGTCACCGCAGCGCAGGGCGACCTGGCTGCCGCGTTCCTCGGGCCGTTCCGGGGTCACGGACTCCACCCGCCCCGGCTCGGTGTACGCGCGCACGCACCGCAGGAAGAAGTCCGTCAGCGCGAGGGACTTGGCGCGGACGGCGGAGACGGACACGTCGTCCCAGACGTCCAAGGCCGCCTCCAGGGCCAGCATGGACAGGATGTCCGGGGTGCCCACACGGCCGCGCAGGGCGCCCGGCGCCGCGGTGTACGACGGGCTCATGCCGAAGGGGTCGGTGTGCGAGTTCCAGCCGGGCAGCGGGGAGTCGAAGCGGGGCTGGAGATCCCGACGGACGTACAGGTACGCCGGTGAACCCGGGCCGCCGTTCAGGTACTTGTAGGTGCAGCCGACCGCCAGGTCGACCCCGTGCTCGTCCAGGCCCACCTCCAACGCGCCCGCGCTGTGGCACAGGTCCCAGACCGCGAGGGCGCCGGCAGCGTGGATCGCGGACGTGAGGGACGGCAGGTCGTGCAGGCGGCCCGTGCGGTAGTCGACGTGGTTGAGGAGGACCGCCGCCGTACGGCCGCTCAACTCCCCCGGCACCTCGTCCGGCGTCACCGCCCGCAGGGTACGCCCGGTCAGGCGGGCCGCCGACTCGGCGATGTAACCGTCGGTGGGGAAGGTGGTGGCGTCCACCAGGATCTCGGTGCGGTCCTCGTCCGCCATCCGTAC
The DNA here is from genome assembly GCF_053593835.1 of Streptomyces sp. NPDC002076. NCBI lineage: Bacteria > Bacillati > Actinomycetota > Actinomycetes > Kitasatosporales > Streptomycetaceae > Streptomyces > Streptomyces sp. NPDC002076. Next base: position 67,081 of record NZ_JBSFDI010000020.1, on the reverse strand, counting down.
GGCGGCCACAAGTGCCTTGAACACATTGACACTTGTGGAGTCGCCCACGACGATCTGCCCGGCCGCCGCGCCGACCAGCGGGGCGATCCGGTCGCCGATCCGCTCCGGCGCGGTCCACCAGCCACTCTCCTCCCAGGAGCGGATGCGCAGTTCGCCCCACTGGCGGCGGACCACGTCGGCCACCCGGTCCGGGACGTTCGCGGGGAGCGCGCCGAGCGAGTTGCCGTCCAGGTAGATCACATCGTCCAGGACGAAACGGGAACGCAGCGGGGCGAGCTCGTCCGCCGCGTCCAGCTTCTCTGCCTCCAGAGCCAGTTCAGACATGGGACCTCGCCGTCCACAGCTCCGGGAACACGTTCTTGCGGGCCCGCTTCTCCAGCCAGGCCACGCCGGCCGAGCCGCCCGTGCCGGGCTTGGCGCCCATCGCGCGGCGGGTGGCCACCAGGTGGTCGTTGCGCCAGCGCCAGACCAGTTCGGCCACGTCGGTCAACGCCTCGCCCAGCCGGGCCAGTTCGGCGTCCTCGTCGCCGGAGTAGATCGCCGTCCAGGCCTGCTCGACCGCGTCGGAGGGCTCGTAGCGCTGCGAGACGTCCCGGTGCAGGACGGACCCGGGGACCGGGTGCCCGCGCCGGGCCAGCAGCCGCAGCACCTCGTCGTACAGGCTCGGCTCGTGCAGCGCCTTCTCCAGCTCCGCGTGCGCGCGGGGGGCGCCGCGGTGCGGTACGAGCATGGACGCGGACTTCTCGCCGAGCAGGAACTCCAGGCGCCGGTACATCGCCGACTGGAAGCCGGAGCCCTCGCCGAGGGCGGAGCGGTACGAGTTGAACTGCGCCGGGGTGAGCTGGCCGAGGGGCTTCCAGGAGGCGTTGAGGGCCTCCAGTTCCCGTACGGAACGCTTCAGCGCGGCGATCGCGGTCGGTACGTCGTCGCCGCGCAGGGCGGCCGCGGCCGTCTCCCACTCATGAACGATGACGGTGAACCACAGCTCCATGACCTGGGTCGTGACCAGGAAGACCATCTCTCCGGGATCGTCGGAGAGGGTGTGCTGGAGGTGGGTGAGCACGTCCGCCCTGACGTAGTCCTCGTACGGCGTCGTGCCCGCGAAATCGAGATGCGGAGTCTCGGGCTCCTGAGTCTCCAAGGACTGCTGAGCCGGTTGGGACATCGCTGTCTCCTGTTATAGCTCCGGGTAGCGGTCCGCCCCTGCCGATGCCGGCACGGGGGCCCCGGTCCCCACCCGGCATCCTCCGCAATGGGCCCCCGATACGGCAAGGCCCGTCCGTTGCCAGACGGGCCACACCGGTGCCGCGCGGCTAGCCGAGGGTCTGGGCCGCCGTCGGGGAGGAGTCCTTCAGGAACTGCGAGCAGCGCTCGTACTCCCCCTGCTCGCCGATCGCCTGCGCGGCGCGGGCGAGGGCGTGCAGGGCGCGCAGGAAGCCGCGGTTCGGCTCGTGCTCCCAGGGGACCGGGCCGTGGCCCTTCCAGCCGTTGCGGCGCAGGGCGTCCAGGCCGCGGTGGTAGCCGGTACGGGCATAGGCGTACGACTCCACGACCGCGCCGCGCTCGAACGCCTCGTCGGCCAGCTGGGCCCAGGCGAGGGAGGAGGTGGGGTACTTGGCGGCGACGGCCGCGGGCGCGGTGCCGGCCGCGAGCTGCTCGCGGGGCTCGGGGTCGTCGGGCAGATGGGTGGGGGGCGGACCGCCGAGAAGGTTTTCGTGAATCGTCATGGGGTCCAGTCTGGCCCACCTCACGGATTCCTGTGCTGGTGGCATGTGCCCCGCGCTGCCGGACCGCCGTCTAGGTACGCCGCTCCCCCTCCAACGGCGGGGCCGTGACGCACCCGTGTACATGGCACTCGGGGTGTCGGCACTCCGGAGCCGGGCGGCGGACCAGGGCGAAGGCCAGGAGCGAGCCGGCCACCAGCACCCCAGCGCAGATCGGCATCGCGCGATCGAACGCCGCGTCGAACGCCGTGGGCGACCGGTACGCCTCCGGGCCCATCCCCGCGAGCAGCGGCAGCGCGGCGACCGCGATCAGGCCCGCCGCCCTGGCCGCCGCGTTGTTGATGCCGCTGGCCAGGCCGGCCCGGGCGGTGTCCACGGAGGCTAGGACGGTCGCCGTCAAGGGGGCTACGAGGGTCACCATGCCCGCGCCCATGACCAGCAGGGCCGGCAGCACGTCCGTCAGATAGTCGGCGCCCTTCCCCACCCGCAGCATCAGCAGCATGGCCGCCGCGCAGAGCAGCGGGCCGACCGTCAGCGGCAGGCGCGGGCCCGTGCGGTCCGCCAGGGCGCCCGAGTGGGCGGAGAACAGAAGCATCAGGGCCGTGGTCGGCAGCAGGGCCGTACCGGCTTGCAGGGGTGAGTAGCCCGAGACCACCTGCAGTTGGAGCGCGGTGAGGAAGAAGAAGCCGCCGAAGGCCGCGTACACGCACAGGGTGACCAGATTGACCGCCGTGAACTGGCGTGAGGCGAAGATGTCCGGCGGGAGCATCGGGTCCGGGCGGTGCCGCTCCACCTGTACGAAGGCCACCGCCGCGACCACACCGGCCACCCCGGTCAGCGTCACCACCAGGGAGCCCGCCTTCGCCTCGATCAGCGCGTACGTCAGCAGGGCCAGGGCCAGGGCGCCCAGTGCCGCGCCGAGGACGTCGAAGCGGGCGTGCTTGCCGGCGTCCCTCGACTCGGGGACGTGCCGCAGGGCCACCGGTACGCACAGCAGGGCCAGCGGGACGTTCAGCAGGAACACCCAGCGCCAGCCGGGGCCGGCCACCAGCCAGCCGCCGAGGAACGGTCCGACCGCCGCGCCGATCCCGCCGAAACCGGACCAGAGGCCGACAGCCCGGCTGCGGTCGTCGCGGTGAAAGGACGACTGGATGATCGCCAGGGAGCCGGGGGTCAGGAGCGCGCCGCCGATGCCCTGCAGGGCCCGCGCGGCGATCAGCATGACCGGGTTCGGCGCCAGGCCGCACAGCAGCGACGCCACCGCGAACCACACCACGCCCAGCACGAAGATCTTCCGCCGGCCGTAGTGGTCGCCCAGCGAGCCGCCCAGCAGGATCAGCCCGGCCAGCGTGACCATGTACGCGTTGACCGTCCATTGCAGGGCGGCCAGGCTCGCGCCCAGGTCCTGGCCGATGCGCGGAAGCGCCACGTTGACGACGGTCGAGTCCAGCAGCGCCATGCTGGAGCCGAGGACCGTGGTGAGCAGGATCCACTTGCCCTGGGGCGAGGCCAGCCGGACGTCGGGCATGCCCCAGGTATACAGCGGCCCGGCGGCCGAGAACAGCCGCCGGGCGCGCCGCGGGAGAGCGGACGTACCGCTTACTTGATCTTGTTGCCCGCCGAGCGCAGGTTCTGCGTGGCCTCGACGACACGCGCGGCCATGCTCGCCTCGGCCAGCTTGCCCCAGGTGCGCGGGTCGTAGGCCTTCTTGTTGCCGACCTCGCCGTCGACCTTCAGGACGCCGTCGTAGTTCTGGAACATGTGCGCGGCGACCGGACGGGTGAAGGCGTACTGGGTGTCCGTGTCGAGGTTCATCTTCACGACGCCGTTGTCCAGCGCGGTCAGGATCTCCTGCTCGGTGGAGCCGGAGCCGCCGTGGAACACGAAGTCGAAGGGGGACGCCTTGCCGAACTTGGCGGCGACGCCGTCGTTCAGCTCCTTCAGCAGGTCGGGGCGGAGCACGACGTTGCCCGGCTTGTACACGCCGTGGACGTTGCCGAAGGAGGCGGCGAGCAGGTAGCGGCCCTTCTCGCCCAGGCCGAGGGCCTCGGCGGTGCGGATCGCGTCCTCGACCGTGGTGTACAGGGAGTCGTTGATCTCGTGGGAGACGCCGTCCTCCTCGCCGCCGGTCGGGGTGATCTCGACCTCAAGGATGATCTTGGCGGCGCGGGTGCGCTCCAGCAGCTCCTGGGCGATCTCCAGGTTGTCGGCCAGGGTCTCGGCGGAGCCGTCCCACATGTGGGACTGGAACAGCGGGTTCCGGCCGGCCTTCACGCGCTCCTCGGAGATCGCGATCAGCGGACGTACGTACCCGTCGAGCTTGTCCTTCGGGCAGTGGTCGGTGTGCAGCGCGATGTTGACCGGGTACTTCTCGGCGAGGATGTGCGCGTACTCGGCGAGCGCGACCGCGCCGGTGACCATGTCCTTGCTGTACTGGCCGCCGAGGAACTCGGCACCACCGGTCGAGATCTGGACGATGCCGTCGCTCTCCGCCTCCGCGAAGCCGCGCAGCGCCGCGTTCAGGGTCTGGCTCGAGGTGACGTTGATGGCCGGGTAGGCGAACTTGCCTGCCTTCGCCCGGTCGAGCATCTCGTTGTAGACCTCGGGGGTTGCGATGGGCATCTGTCCGCTCCTTGTGTTGCGGGTTGGGGTTGTGCGTTACGGCCCTGACCTAGACCTGAGGGTTTCGACGCCGTCGTCGTCCCCATCTTTCCAGACATGGACCGATGGTCCATGCGCCGGTCAAGTCCAGGTCAATCCGCGTCGTCAGTCCAGACCCAGTTCATCCTTCGAGAAGGCGAACCGGTACGGAACGCCCGCGCCGGCCTCGATCTTCTCGGCGGCGCCGGTCGCGCGGTCCACGATGGTCGCTACGGCGACGACCTCGGCACCAGCCTCGCGCACGGCCTCGACGGCGGTGAGCGGGGAGCCGCCGGTGGTGGAGGTGTCCTCCACGACCAGCACCCGGCGGCCCTTGATGTCCGGGCCCTCGACGCGCCGCTGCATCCCGTGCGCCTTCGCCGCCTTCCGTACGACGAACGCGTCCAGCCGCTGCCCGCGCGCGGCGGCGGCGTGCAGCATGGCGGCCGCCACCGGGTCGGCACCCATGGTCAGGCCGCCCACCGCGTCGAACTCCAGGTCGGCCGTCAGGTCCAGGAGCACCTGGCCGACCAGCGGGGCGGCCTCGCCGTCGAGGGTGATGCGGCGCAGGTCGACGTAGTAGTCGGCCTCAAGACCCGAGGAGAGGGTCACCTTGCCGTGCACCACGGCCTTGTCCTTGATCTGCTGCAGCAGCGCGCCACGTACGTCCGTCATGCCGACCAGCTTAAAGGCGCCGCCAGCTCCAGGTCGTCGTCGCCTCCAGCGGCTCCAGCGGGGTGACCAGGCGCGGGAGGGTGTTCAGGCCGTTGGGCGGGCCGGTCTGCGGCTCCACGCACACGGCCTCGGCCTGCTCGTCGTAGAGGACCACCCACTCCTCGCGGCTGGTCACCTTCAGCTCCAGCTGCCCCGGCCAGGTGAGGGTGACGTCGACGCCGCCGGGCATGCCGAAGCAGTCGTCCCAGGGGCCGGGCCTGGGGTCGATCCGGTTGCCGGTGGGCAGATGGTCGTCCCCGCGCTCCTCCTGCCAGGCGGGCTTGAAGTCGACCGTCACGTCTTCGCGCCCGAGGTTCCGGTTGAACCAGGGGTGCCAGCCGATCTGCGCCGGGAAGGAGTCGTCCCGCGCCTCCACCGACATCGTCAGCGTCAGGCCGTCCTCGGCGAGCGTGACGACATGGGTGACGCGGCCGGGGTGCGGCCAGGGGTCGACCAGGTCGTACGTGATCACCGCCTCGTTCTCCGCGACGCGCGCGGTGCGCCAGGCGCCGTCGCGGGTGGTGCCGTGGATGGCGTGGGGCGGGGAGTTGAGCGGCATCTGGCGGACGGTGCCGCCGTCCAGGAAGCGGCCGTCGCGGGTACGGCCGCACCAGGGCACCATGGGGAAGCAGCCGTAGCGGGGCCCTTGCCTCAGCAGTTCCAGGGCGTTGACCTTGAGGCTGCTGATACGGCCGCCGTTGCTGGGGCTGAGGCGTACTTCCGCGTTGCCTGCGGTCAGCGTGATGTCTTCGTTACTCACGGGAAGACAGTACTTGGGGAAGATCGGGGTTCATCGCGCTCAGCGGCGTTTGCGCAGTGCCCTGCTCACGACGATCGCCGACGCCACCACCAGGGCCGCCGCCGGCGCCGCCCAGCGCAGTGCCGATGTCGCCGTGACCGTCTGGGGTGCCGGAACCGGTGCATAACGGCCCCGGGGCGGCGCGTGGTCGACCTCCTCCGCGCTGCGGCCGATCATCGTGCGGCGGGCGTGAGCGGCCTCGGCGGGGGGCTCGCCGGTGTCGGCGAAGTCCTCGGCGAGGCGGTCGGCCGCCGGGTCCAGGGACGGTGGCGGGACCTCGGTCTCGAAGACCGAGGTGTGCTCGGCCTCGGGCTCCGGCGCCTGTTCCTCCCCCTCCTCCGAGGCCACCGGGGGCTCCACCGTCGCCAGGTTCTCCACGAAACGGTTCAGCAGGCGGGTCGCCGCCGCGTGCACCGCGTCCGGTGGCAGCTCCGCGATACGGCCGTCCGCGTTCGCCGTACCCTCGACCGTGACCGTCGTACCGCCCTCGGCCTCCGCGAGGCGCAGGGTGAGGGCGAGTTTCACGGCGCCGGTGCCGCGGGCCTCGGTGGCGTCGGCCTCGACGGCGTACGTGCCGTCGTCGTGGGCGACCACCCGGGCCGTACCCCGGTAGGTGACGGAGTGTCCCTGGACGCGGAGCTTCAGGCGTCCGGTGACGGGTTCGGCACCGGCGTCCTGTTGCAGGCCGGGGATCGCGCGGGCGATGCGCGCGGGGTCGGCGAGGGCGGCTCTGAGCGGTTCGAGCCCGACCGGGACGAAGACCTGGTGCTCCATGTCCGGTGAGCCTACCCAGCTGTGACCGGAATTCACCCTCACCTGACCGGCTCGTCAGTACCGCGGATGCACCAGCGTCGACGCGGGCAGCCCGCCGATCCGGGTCCGTTCCACCGCCCGCGCGTCCGCCGTCAGGTCCGTCTGCGTCAGGGTGTGCGGCGGCCCGCTGGTCAGTCGCAGCGGTGGTGGAGTGGATGCCGGTCTCGCCAGCAGGAACCCCCAGTCGTGCGGGGCGCCGGACGCGCCCGCCGAGCGGTCGGGGCCGGCCGGGAAGCCGGTGTCGTGGCCGAGGACGCGGTAGGAGGAGACGGCGAAGCCGGCGGCGCGCAGGGTCGCGGCGACCGTCCAGAAGACACGGGGGCGGGTGGTGACGGACCCGGCGTGGACGACGAGCCGGCCGCCGGGGGCGAGGACGCGGCGGGCCAGACCGTAGAACTCCTGGGAGTACAGCTTGGTGCTGGCGGTGATGCAGGGGTCGGGGAGGTCGGCGATCACCACGTCGTACCGGGAGGGGGGCGCGCCGCGCAGCCAGCCGAGGGCGTCGGCGGTGGTGGTGTGGACGCGGGGGTCGGCGTAGACGTGCTGGTTGGCGGCGGCGAGGCCGGGGTCGTGGCGGGCCAGGCGGAGCAGACCCGCGTCGAGTTCTACGACGTCGACGCGGCGCACTCCGCCGTGCCGCAGCGCCTCGCGGGCGGCCAGGCCGTCGCCGCCGCCGAGGATCAGCACGCGCGCGTGCGGGCCGCCGGACAGGGCCGGGTGGACGAGGGCCTCGTGGTAGCGGCGTTCGTCCCGGCCGCCGACGCGGAGCCGGCCGTCCAGGAAGAGGTCGAGGGGCTTGCCGTCGGTGCCGCCGGCGAGGACGACCTCCTGGACGTCGGTCTGTTCGGCGACCCGGACGTCCGTGCCGTAGACGGCGTGCCGGGCGGCGCGTTCGAACTCGTCGGCGAGGGCCGCCGCGGAGGCGAGAACGCCGAGAACGGCGAGGCCGACGAGGAGCAGGGTCCAGCGGGCCCGGCGGGTCAGATCGCGGCGGAAGAGGCCGAGGACCAGGGCGCCGCCGGCCACGACGTTGACCGTGCCGGTGAGCAGCGCGCCCGTCAACTGACCCAGGACGGGCAGGAGAAGGAAGGGGAAGGCGAGGCCGCCGACCAGCGCGCCGACGTAGTCCGCCGCGAACAGGTCGGCCACCGCGCCGCCCGCGTCCTGGTGGCGGATGCGCTGGATCAGCTCCATCAGCAGCGGGACCTCGGCGCCGATGAGCAGGCCGATGGCGAGGGAGAAGGCGACCAGCAGGCAGCGCGGTCCCTCGGCCCACATCCCGCCCCAGCCGCCGGTCCAGGCGAAGACGGCGTACAGCGCCATCGCGCTGCACCCGCCGACCAGCGCGAGGACGGTCTCGATCGCGCCGAACCCGGCTGCCGCGTGCCAGCGCAGCCGCTTGGCGGCGAGGGAGCCGACGCCCATCGCGAACACCATCACGGACAGCACGACGGAGGCCTGGGTGACCGAGTCGCCCATCAAGTACGAGGCGAACGCGACGAGTTCCAGCTCGTACACGAGTCCGCAGGCGGCGCAGACGAAGACGCACACGAGGACCAGGAACCGCCCGGTGCCGGGCCGGACGGGCAGCCGGGCGGGGGCTGTCCAGGGCGGCGGGCAGCCCGGGGGCGCGGGGGCGTGCGGTTCGATCACTCTGCGACGTTACGTCACACGCGCGGCACGCTTCGTCACCCACACGTGTGGATCTGGGGGCAGTTGAGGTCTGGTGGGTTTATCTGCGCGCGGGCGTATTCAGCTCAGCTGTGCGGTCGGCACCCGCACGCCGACCCGGGTCCGGGTGGCCACGAGCTGCCCGTCCTGCGGGTAGGCGTGCCAGGTGCGCCAGTGCACCTGGCCCTCGTGGCGCTGGGCCAGCATCGCGGTGAAGGCGTGCGGGCTGCCCGGGAAGACGCCGGCGAGGCCCTGCGGATGGTCGGAGACCAGGGCCAGCAACTCCTGCGCGCGGCCGGCGAACGAGCCGGGGGTGAGCACCTCGACGCGCGCGGCGAACTCGTACTCCCAGTCGCCGACGCGCTTGGCGACGCCGAGCGGCAGCGGGGTGCTGGAGCCCGGGATGCAGGCGACGGTCTCCGAACAGCGGCCGCGCTCCTCGTCCAGCAGCACCTGGTGGGACGCGCCGAGCAGTCTCAACTGGAGCTTGGCTCCGGTGAGTTCGAGGTCGAGGGTGGCCAGGGCCGGCAGCGGCTCGCGTCCCAGGGCCCAGGCTAGGTCGGCAGCGCGCGTATCGGTGTAGGAGGTGTTCAGGGTCGTGAGCATGGATCGGCTCCGCTAGCACGCGATGAGGGCGAGATCGGCCATGTCAGCCCAGCCGGCTCGGCCGGGTTGGGGAGTCTCAGGGACGTCCGAGGGGCTGCGTTGGCGATTTAGAGGGAATCATGAACAGAGGCGCCCCCACAGTGTTTTTACCCAACTTCGCCGGGTTTCCATCCATCAGAGGGCTCCTTTGCTCAACTGTTCAACCATGGCGCACGCCTGGCGCGGCAACCGAACGGCGAGCGCGGGGCGCGGAGACGTCAACGACGGACGCGGGGCGCGGGACACGTGCACGGCTGGCGTGGAGACGTCAACGACGGACGCCGGGCGCGGGACACGTGCACGGCTGGCGTGGAGACGGGAACGGCGGACGCCGGGCGCGGGACACATGAACAGCAAGCGCGGAGACGTCAACGACGGACGCCGGGCGCGGGACACGTGCACGGCTGGCGTGGAGACCTCAACGACGGACGCCGGGCGCGGGACACGTGCACGGCTGGCGTGGAGACCTCAACGGCGAGCACCGGAGCGCGGGACACGTGCACCACGGGCGTCGGGCAGCTGGTCTCGCCCGGCGGGCGCCTGGCCGCGGGAGACGTCAACTGCGGGCGCCGGGTGCAGGACACGTGTGTGCCACGGGCGCCGAGCAACTGGTTTCGCCCGGCGGGCGCCTGGCTGCGGGAGACGTCAACTGGGGCGCCCATCGGCTGTTTCAGTCGGCGGACACCGGACGCACGACACGTCAAAGGCGGATGCCGGGCGCCGAGACGGGCGCCGCGGGCGCCGGGCGGCTGGTTTCGCCCGGCGGGCGACCGGCACTGGAGACGTCAACGGCGGGCGCCCGTCGGCCGTTTCGGTCGGCGGGTGCTCGAGGGCGGGCCGGATGCGGTTCCCCCGGGAGCTCGGCTGCCCCGTGTCAGCTGCCTCCACCGCATCCGCCGCCGCACGACGAACCCCCGCCGCAGGACGAGCCGCCGCAGGAGGAGTGGCCCCCGCAGGAGTGACCGCCGTGGTGGCCCCCGTGGTGCCCGCCAGACGATCCGGAGTCGGCACTGCCCGCCCACCAGCTACGGCTGTCGTCGTACCCCGAGGACGAGGAAGAGGACGATGAGCGGTACGACCGCGACCTGCAGCGGCCGCCCTTGCCGAGCGACACCTTGCGCTGCCGGTTCCCGGTCCGCGCGCCCGCCAGCGCCGTGACGGTCACGAACGCGGCCACGACCAGGATGAAGATGATGCCCACGACCATGGCGTCACCCTCCTTTCGTTCCCCCGATGCGGCCCCCCGTGGGCCGCGGTGCCCGGCAGATGCCCGGCCGTCCCGGGGCGCAAAGCAGAGTTGAGGAACTTCTGAGAGTCAACACACGGAAAACACCCCTGACCTGCACAGACGGGCAGGTCAGGGGCCTTCGAGGTCTCACTGGGCCGTCTGTGGGCCGTGATCTTCCTCTCGGGCACGCTGCAAGGCGGCGACGTTCATCGACCGCCGCGGGTCTCGATATGGACCCTCGACAGCGCGAACAGGTGCGCAGCCCCGGTTACAGGTTTCTCTACCTCATCGAGCAAGACCAGGGGGCCACTCGTGCACATTGCGGGCAGGTCCAAAGCCTGCCCGAGTTGCCAACCAGCGTACGGCCCCCTGGTCATACTCGACCCCAGACCGGGCAGGCCACCGGCCAAACCCGCTCCGCCGCCCTACGCCTACTCGTGCACGAGCGCTGTCGCCTCACGCGCGGACGATCAAGGGAGCGCAATGGAGCGGAAATGCTAGGCCATCCGTCGTGCGTTTGCGTGTCGATCATCCCGAGTCAGGCATGTCCGAGACCACTGTGGCGCCGGAAAAGATCTGCTTGCTTCCCTGAAGGAGGGTCATGCGCTTGCGCGTCTTCAGATTTACGGCCGCTGCCGTTTTGGGCCTGGCGACTATGCTCGCCGGTACCGTGACAGCCCAGGCAAGCACCTCGCCCACCACTGACGGACATCCGCTGACGCGGATGGCGGCCGATGCGGGAGAAGTCCGAAGTGAGACGTCCGTGCGTCTCTGCCCGGACACGCACAATCCCAACCGGGCGTTCTGCCTTTCCAAGCGGCGTACTGATCTACCCGCGATTCGGGTCCTCAAACGGGGCCAGCAACCGCCAGGCTACGGGCCGAAGGATATTCGCAGCGCTTATGAACTAACTGGCAGACCGGACGAACACCGCGGCGGCGAAAGGCGGAGGACGGTCGCCATCACCATCGCCTTTCACGACCCGAAGCTGGAGAGTGATCTGGCCGTCTACCGCCGTCAGTTCCACCTGCCACTGTGCACCAAAGCAAACGGATGCCTGCGTGTGATCAACCAGCTCGGTGGGACCACGCCTCCTTCGGCCACCGACCCCGGCTGGGCTGGGGAAGAGTCCCTGGACGTGGACGCGGTCAGCGCGGCCTGCTCAGAGTGCAGGATCCTGGTGGTCGAAGCCGACAACAGCCAGACCGCCAACTTGCTCGCCGCGGTCGACCAGGCCGTTGCCCAAGGCGCGGAGTACATCTCCAACAGCTGGGGGGCTCCGGAGTCACCGGGCGAGGTGGCGTTGGACTATCACTTCCGCCATCCCGGCGTCGCCTTCTCCGTCAGCTCGGGCGACACAGGTGGCGTGACCCTCTGGCCTTCCGCCTCTCCCTACGTCACCTCGGTGGGCGGTACCAATCTGACACGCGCGGCCAATCGGCGGGGCTGGACCGAAAGCGCCTGGAGTGACGCCGGAAACGGTTGCTCTGCCTTCGAAGCCAAGCCGCCCTTCCAGCAGGACTCCTTCTGTCCCAACAACCGCACCACTGCCGATGTCTCCGCAGTCGCGGATCCTGCCACCGGCCTGGCCGTGTACTGCACCGGCGTCCCCGGGCCCGAGTGCAATGGCTGGGCGGTCTTCGGTGGCACCAGCCTCGCCGCTCCGCTGATCACGGCAATGTATGCCTTGGCCGGTCCACCCACCCCGGGTACCTTCCCCAACTCCTTCCCTTATGCGCGACCCAAGCACTTCCATGACATCGTCACCGGCTGCGCTGGCGTCTTCTGCGCGGTCCGGGGATACGACCCGCCCACCGGCATCGGCACTCCCAACGGCGTCCGTGGACTGCGAGCCCCTAGGTGGAACTAGCCAGGGCATCGCAGGCCGTGCGCCCGTTCACATCGCGGCTTGCGCTCCGACGCGCACATCGGCTCGCCTCATGGTGGCTCGAGTATGGTCCGATCAACGGATCCTGGAGCCATCGCAGTACTGCAGCGAAGTACAGCAACCACAGCGGCCGTCCATGTTCCGTCTCGCCTCACGTAGGCTCTCACGGGACCGCTACGACCGTCACTGACCGATCCGCATAGAGCTACGGATCAGAAGTTCCCCGTGCCACACCCGTGCCAGCTCCAGCGGGGAGCCACGGGGAACGGCGGTGACCGGCGGCTAGCTGACCCTCGGTCCACCCAAGTGGCTGAACTGAGTGCGCTCGGTACGACACCGGAGCACTGCCCGACGGCAGTGACGGCAACCGTGACGGCAACGACGACGGACGCCAGCGGCACCAGGCAGCCGTGGACGGCACCGGCAACATCGCATCAGGATCGCCCACCAAAGCGTGCCCGCATCTTCTAAGCGCTTGGCCGCAGGTTCGAGTCCTGCCGGGGGCGCAAGTCTCCGCCCTCCCGCTTGGGAGGGCTTTTTGCTGGTCAGGGTAGGTGTCACTGATCACGACGAAGCCCCGGACGTCCCCCCTCCGCCTCTGGGAGGTCGCCCGCGGCTTCCAGTCGCCGTTTGAGATCCGGCAGCTGTCCGTCGATGCACCGGGCGTAGGTCGCCAAGAGCACGGCAACGCTGTTCCCGGCCCACTCGGCCACTTGGGCGGGCGGGATGCCGTCGTTGAGCCACTTGGTCAGGCGCGTGTTGCGGTTGTCGTACACGCGCCGCCCGGTGGGCGACTCGAAGACGTGCGGGGGCAGTACGGCCTTACGGGCACTGCGCCACGCCGATCGAGGGGGCCCGGCAACGGGAACCACTAGCGGCCCCGGGGGTATCCCTGGGGCCGTCTGTGGGCCGTCCGGGGGCGACCGACGACGACAGATGCCGACAGCCGAGGACAGCCCTTCCCCTGGTGAGCGATGGTGGGCTGGGTATGGGCGCAGGCCCCCATCAGCGAAGCAGTGTTGAGGAACTCCAGAGCTTGGGCGCAGGATGGCCGCCATGACCTCCAGCGCACGCCCCCACCTCAATCGTCGGCTCGCCGAGTTCGGGACGACGATCTTCGCCGAGATGTCCGCGCTCGCCGTGGCGACCGGGTCGATCAACCTGGGCCAGGGTTTTCCCGACACCGACGGCCCGGAGGAGGTCAGGGAGGCGGCCGTACGGGCGCTGCGCGACGGCCGGGGCAACCAGTACCCGCCGGGGCCGGGCATCCCGGAGCTGCGCACCGCGATCGCCGCGCACCAGCTGCGCCGCTACGGGCTGAGCTACGACCCGGACACCGAGGTGCTGGTCACGGCGGGCGCGACGGAGGCGATCGCGGCCGCGCTGCTGGCGCTGGTGGAGCCCGGTGACGAGGTCGTGGCCCTGGAGCCGTACTACGACTCCTACGCGGCGAGCATCGCCATGGCGGGCGGCACGCGCGTACCGGTGACACTGCGGCCACACTTCGAGCAGGGGGCGTCCTTCCGCCTGGACCTGGACGAACTGCGCGCCGCCGTCACCGACCGCACCCGGCTGCTGCTCATCAACACCCCGCACAATCCGACCGGTACGGTCCTCACCCGCGCGGAGCTGGCCGCCATCGCCGAGCTGGCGGTCGAGCGGGACCTGCTGGTGGTCACGGACGAGGTGTACGAGCACCTGGTCTTCGGCGACACCGGGCATCTGCCGCTGGCGTCCTTCCCCGGGATGCGCGAGCGCACGGTCACGATCGGCTCGGCCGGCAAGACGTTCTCCTTCACCGGCTGGAAGGTCGGCTGGGTGACGGCCGCGCCGGAGCTGGTGACCGCGGTCCGCGCGGTGAAGCAGTTCCTGACGTACGTCTCCTCGGGCCCCTTCCAGTACGCGGTCGCCGAGGCGCTCACCCTGCCCGACTCCTACTTCGCGGAGTTCCGCCGGTCCATGCTCGCCCGCCGCGACATCCTCGCGCAGGGCCTGACGGAGGCGGGCTTCGAGGTCTTCGTCCCGGCCGGCACGTACTTCATCACCACCGACATCCGCCCCCTCGGCGAGAAGGACGGCTTCGCCTTCTGCCGCGCCCTGCCGGAGCGGGCCGGTGTCGTGGCCATCCCCAACGCCGTCTTCTACGACGACCGGGAGGCGGGGGCGCCGTTCGTGCGGTTCGCGTTCTGCAAGCGGGAGGAGGTGTTGCGGGAGGCGGCGCAGCGGCTGACCACGATGCGGCGAGCCTGAGGCGCGTCAGGGCCGCCGTGACGGCTGCCGGCCCACCGGCTGCGGACGGACGTGCTGTTCCGCGCGAGCATACGGCTGCGGCAGACCTTCAGCCGGAACTGGTGCGCGCCCAGGGCACCGGAGAACACGGGCATCGCGACCGCAGAGGCCGTCCGACAAAGGGCAGGCCGTGCCGGCACCCGCCGCGCGGGGGTGAGCCGGCGCCGGCAACGCGCTCGGCCTGGGGCTCGTGTCGGTGGTGTTCTTCGGCGGGATCGGCGACCGGCCGGCCCCGGCCCAGGCCGGCCCGCCTTCGTGCACTCCAGCACGCGCTGTGGCGGGTCGCCGGTATCACGGCCGGGGTCTTCCTGCTGATGTCCGCCCTGCCGCAGCGGCCGACCCGGCAGGTGGCGGGAGCCGACCCGGGAGCCGGCGCACTGAGCCGCGCCTGAACAGGGGCCGGCACCTGCGGGCTGGGGGCCGACGCCCGGCTGAGGGTGTCGTGGCCGGGCGCGAGGTGGATCGTGGCCGGGCGCGTGCGCGCGGCGCTGGGCGCGTGCCCGGCCGGTCGGCTGTCCGCCAGAGGCCGCCCCGTCGGTGTGCTGCCGTATCCGCCCGATCTGTGTGCTGCCGTATCCGCCCCATCGGTGTGCCGGCGTACTCGACACAGGTGAACCCACCCCGCACTCGGCGGCCACCTGCTCGCTTCGGCGGCCGAGCCCTTGCAGGGTGCTCAGATGTGACTCACGCCAGCACAACCCTCGCCCCGCCCGTAGCCGCGCGGAAGCCTGCGCAGCGCGACCGCACCCGGCCGTCCCTTGTGCGAGCGGGCGGGATCGCCGTGGGGCTCTTCATCGGCGTCCGACTCACCGGGGTGGCCGTGCTCGCCCTCGTCGCGCACATCGCCGGGCGGCATCCCCTGGCCGTGCTCGGGCGGTCCTGGGACTCCGTCTGGTACCTGGGCATCGCCGCCCACGGCTACGGTCACGACCTGCCCTCCCACGACCCGGGCCCGCACAGCGACCTCGCGTTCTTCCCGCTGTACCCGGCGCTGCTGCGGGCGGTGACCGCGCTGGCCCCGGTCGGTGGCGGCACCGCCGGGCTGCTGATCTCGTGGACCGCGGCCGCCGTTGCCGCCGCCGGGATGCACGCGGTCGGCTGCCGGCTGCACGGGCCGGCCACCGGTGTGGCGCTGGTGCTGCTGTGGGGGCTGCTGCCGCACGCGGTGGTGCTGTCGATGGCGTACACCGAGCCGGTGCTGACCGCGTTCGCGGCCTGGTCGCTGTACGCCCTGCTGGCCGGGAACTGGGTGTGGGCGGGCGCACTGGCCGCGGGCGCGGGGCTGGCCCGGCCGAACGGGTTCGCGGTGGCCGCCGCGGTGCTGGCCACGGCCGGTGCCGAGGTGTGGCGGCGCCGCGGCAAGGTTTCCCACAGGCTGTGGACGGGCGCGGGGCTCGCCCCGCTGGGCTGGACCGCGTATGTGCTGTGGGTCGGGCAGCGCAAGGGTGATCTGCTCGGCGGCTACTTCGAGGTGCAGCGGCGCTGGGGGTCGACGTTCGACTTCGGACACGGCGCGCTGCGGTTCCTGCGCGCGATGCTGCTGCATGGCAGCCAGTTCGTGTTCCCGATGGCGCTGGTCCTGGTCGCGGCGGCCACGGTGCTGTACGCGCTGCTGCTCCTCGACCGCGCTCCGCTGCCGCTGCTGGTGTTCAGCGGGCTGCTGCTGCTGATCGCGCTCGGCGGGTCGGGGTTCTTCGAGTCCAAGCCGCGGTTCCTGCTGCCGGCGTTCCCGCTGCTGCTGCCGCTGGCCCAGCCGCTGGCGCGGACGGCGAAAGCCCGGCCCTGGCACGCGACCGTACTGATCGCGACCCTGGCCGGGCTCAGCTATGTCTACGGCGCGTACCTCGTGGTGTACGCGCAGGCACCGCTGTAGGCGCCGGGACGGGGCCTACTCGCCGTCGTCCTCGGGGTTCTCGGGCTCGTCCGCCTCGTTGACCTCCTGTTCCAGACCGAGCTGCTCGACGAGCCACCGGTCGAACTCGATCGCGGCCCGCACCCAGCTCACGGTCGAGGAGACGAAGTGGTTGATGTCGACGCCCGTGCCGATCAGCATCTGGGCTTCGCCGATCAGCCGGACGGTGCCGTCGTCGTGGGTGTGGGTGTACACCTTGGGCCACAGGGTGCGGCGGTTCCAGTCGTCGACGGACTCCAGCAGCTGCGGCTTCTCGTCGATCTTGTGGGGGCGGTCGTAGAACGTCCGCACCGAGAAGACGGCCTGCTCGGCCTCCCCGCGGAACATGAAGTAGGTGCGGAACTGCTCCCACGGCGCCGCGAGGTCACCCTCCTCGTCGACGACGTACTTCAGCTCCATCTGGTCGAGGAGCTGCTTCACAAGATCCTGATCCGGGACGACGGGGCCCGCCGGTCCTTGGGGCTGCGGTTCGGGCTGGCCCCCGAAGTTCGGAATCGAGGACGGGTCGATGCTCACCGTGTATTTCCCTTCGTGCGGATTCCGCCATCCTCCCCCATGCGGGGAGGGGGGAGGCAAGCCCCGCCGCCCGCCTGTCCGCCTTTGGCTGACATGATTCCGGCTGCTGGGTCGGCAGGCCGTGAGCGGACGGGGGCACAGGTGGCGGGCCGGGGACGGACCAGATGGGGGATCGTCGCGGCGATCCTGGCGCTGCCTGCATTGATCATGGGCGGGCTGGCCGTGATGCTGGTGAGATCCGAGTCCTCGGACTACCCGCTGGGCGGGGGCCCGGAGAAGGTGCCGTGCGCGGAGGCGCTGGACTTCGGGGGGGCGCGGCTCCCGGACGGGGCGTTCGAGGACAGGTGCACGGTGCAGACCTGGCTCGACACCGACTACAGTGCCGAGTTCCACCTGCCCCGGGCACGGCTGTGGACGTGGTTGAGGCACACCTACCCGGCGGCTCCCGAGCCGGACACCGACCTCTGTTCGGACGGCGCGGACTTCTGCGTGAACATGGACAGCGAGAGCACCGTACCGCCCGGCATCGACGCGAACGCGGTGGAGATCGACGTGACGTACGAGGGCCCTCAGCAGGCCCTCGTACGGTTCACCGCGTTCACCGCGTGAGCGTCACAGCGTCTTCCCGGTCGCCGGCCCCACCAGCAGGCCCTCGCCGAACCGGTCGACGCGGACCGTGTCGCCGTCCTTGATCTCGCCGGCGAGGATCTCCTTGGCGAGGCGGTCGCCGATGGCGGTCTGCACGAGGCGGCGCAGCGGGCGGGCGCCGTAGGCCGGGTCAAGGCCCTCCTCCGCGAGCCAGGCCAGCGCCTGCGGGGTGACCTCCAGGGCGAGCCGGCGTTCGGCCAGGCGCCTGCCCAGGCGGTCGATCTGCAGCCGTGCGATCCGCTCCAGCTCGGGCTTGGTCAGCGCCGAGAAGACCACCAGGTCGTCCAGCCGGTTGAGGAACTCCGGCTTGAAGGAGGCCCGGACGGCCTCCAGGACCTGCTGCTTCTTCTCCTCCTCGCCGGTGACCGGGTCGACCAGGAACTGGCTGCCCAGGTTGGAGGTGAGCACCAGGATGGTGTTGCGGAAGTCGACCGTACGGCCCTGACCGTCCGTCAGGCGGCCGTCGTCCAGCACCTGGAGCAGGATGTCGAAGACCTCAGGGTGGGCCTTCTCCACCTCGTCCAGGAGCACGACGGAGTACGGGCGGCGGCGGACGGCCTCGGTGAGCTGGCCGCCCTCCTCGTAGCCGACGTACCCGGGAGGCGCGCCGACCAGGCGGGCCACGCTGTGCTTCTCGCCGTACTCCGACATGTCGATGCGGACCATGGCCCGCTCGTCGTCGAAGAGGAAGTCCGCGAGCGCCTTGGCGAGTTCGGTCTTGCCGACGCCGGTCGGGCCGAGGAAGAGGAAGGAGCCGGTGGGGCGGTCGGGGTCGGCGATGCCCGCGCGCGAGCGCCGTACGGCGTCGCTGACCGCGCGTACGGCCTCGGTCTGGCCGATGAGCCGCTTGCCCAGCTCGTCCTCCATGCGCAGCAGCTTCTGCGTCTCGCCCTCCAGCAGGCGGCCGGCCGGGATGCCGGTCCAGGCGGCGACGACGTCGGCGATGTCGTCGGAGCCGACCTCCTCCTTGACCATCGTGTCCCTGGCGGCCTCCTCCTCGGCCTCGGAGGCGGCCTCCAGCTCCTTCTCCAGCTGCGGGATCTCGCCGTACAGCAGCTTGGCGGCGGTGTCGAAGTCGCCGTCGCGCTGGGCGCGTTCGGCCTGGCCGCGCAGATCGTCCAGGCGCTCCTTCAGCTCACCGACCCGGTTGAGGGACTGCTTCTCCTTCTCCCAGCGGGCGGTCAGGCCGCGCAGCTCCTCCTCCTTGTCGGCGAGGTCGCGGCGCAGCTTCTCCAGGCGGGCGACGGAGGCCGGGTCGGTCTCCTTGGCGATCGCCAGCTCCTCCATCTTCAACCGGTCCACGGCGCGCTGGAGTTCGTCGATCTCGACGGGGGACGAGTCGATCTCCATGCGCAGGCGCGAGGCGGCCTCGTCGACGAGGTCGATGGCCTTGTCGGGGAGGAAGCGGGAGGTGATGTAGCGGTCGGAGAGGGTGGCGGCGGCCACCAGCGCGCTGTCGGCGATCTGCACCTTGTGGTGGGCCTCGTACCGGCCCTTGAGACCGCGCAGGATCGCGATGGTGTCCTCGACGGTCGGCTCGGCGACCAGCACCTGCTGGAAGCGCCGCTCCAGCGCCGGGTCCTTCTCGATCCGCTCCCGGTACTCGTCCAGGGTGGTGGCGCCGACCATGCGCAGCTCGCCGCGGGCCAGCATGGGCTTGAGCATGTTGCCCGCGTCCATGGCGGAGTCGCCGCCGGCACCGGCGCCGACGACGGTGTGCAGCTCGTCGATGAAGGTGATGATCTGCCCGTCGGAGTCCTTGATCTCGGCGAGGACGGCCTTCAGCCGCTCCTCGAACTCGCCGCGGTACTTGGCGCCGGCCACCATCGCCCCGAGGTCGAGCGCGACGAGCCGCTTGTCCTTCAGCGACGAGGGCACGTCACCCTTGACGATCCGCTGGGCGAGCCCCTCGACCACGGCGGTCTTGCCGACGCCCGGCTCACCGATGAGCACGGGGTTGTTCTTCGTACGGCGGCTCAGCACCTGCACGACCCGCCGGATCTCCTGGTCCCGCCCGATGACCGGGTCGAGCCGGCCCTCGCGGGCGGCGGCGGTGAAGTCGGTGCCGAACTTCTCCAGGGCCTTGTACTGGCCCTCGGGGTCGGCGGTGGTCACGCGGCGTCCTCCCCTGGCCTTCTTGAAGGCCTCCAGCAGCTTCTTCGCGTCCGCACCCTGCTGCTCCAGCAGTTCGCCGGCCCGGCCGCCCTTGGCGGCGATCCCGATCAGCAGATGCTCGGTCGAGAGGTACTCGTCGCCGAGCTCCTTGGCGCGCTCACCGGCGTCGGCGAGCACGGCCAGCAGCTCGCGGTTGGGCTGCGGCGGCGCGACGGTGGACCCGGTCACGCTGGGCAGCGCGGCCAGCAGCTTCTCCGCACCGGCGCGTACGGCGGCCTGGTCCGCCTCGACGGCCGCGAGCAGGTCGGTGATGTTCTCGTTGTCCTGCCCGGCGAGCAGCGCCAGCAGCAGGTGGGCAGGCGTGAGGTCCGGGTGCCCCTCGGTCACGGCCCGGTTGCTGGCCGTGTTGATCGCGTCCCGGCTCCTGTTGGTCAGCTCGGCGTCCACGTCGTCCGTTCTCCTCTTCGGCCACACTTTCCAGTGCTGACTTGACCAGCGTACACAAAGTTGAGTCTATTCCGCTCAAGTAGCGCCGGAAAGCCCTGCGCGGGCTAGGTTGCGGGCATGGCGAAGCACTCTGAGCAGTACCTGGAGTTCTGGCGGGAACGTCATCTGTGCACGTTGACGACACTCCGCCCCGACGGCAGTCCGCACGTGGTGCCGGTGGGGGTGACGTTCGACGCGGAGGCCGGCCTGGCCAGGGTGATCACCAACGGGACCAGCGCGAAGGTACGGCATGTGCGCGCGGCCGGAGCCGAGGGCGCCCGGGTCGCGGTGTGCCAGGTGGACGGCCGGCGCTGGGCCACGCTGGAGGGGCGGGCGAGGGTACGGACGGAGCCGGAACGGGTCGCGGAGGCGGTACGGCGCTATGCCGAGCGCTACGAGCGGACACCGGGGCCGAATCCGGCGCGCGTGGTGATCGAGATAGAGGTGGAGCGGGCCCTGGGGAACGCCTGAGGCGACCGAAAACTTTCAGCCACCCTGAGCGCGCGCACATACCGCGAAATTCCACAGAATATCCCCAGAAAACTGCAGCGGCGTCACCGTGTTCAGGTCACGGTGACGCCGCTGCGGGGGGAAGCACCTGAGCGATCTTTTACGACGGGGGAATCGCGTCAGGCACTGCGGGGGGTGGCAGAGATGGTCCTCAGGTCACGGTCCGTCGGCTCCGCGAGCCGGTGGTCCCGCTGGTCAAGATTCACAAAGATCATTCCGTACCGGATGGCACACCGGACCGGCTGGGGCGCGCCACGCGGCTTGCGCAGGCACCGGTACGCCCGCACGTCCTCGTCCTCGTCCCGCGTCACGACGACCGGCTCACCGAACACGGTCACCATCAGCGAGTCACCGCTGTGGGGGATGGCGGTGACCAGGTCGATGAAGTGCCAGCCGGAGCGGTAGGCGGTGGCCATTTCGCGACGGAAGGACCGGTCGTCGGGTGGAGTGGTCATGCCGTCGCGTCCGCCGGAGTCGACCAGCCGACGTCCGTCGGGCTGCCGCCGGGCGCCACGCCCCAGCCGACATCCGTGGGGCCGGCGTCGGCCACGATGCCCCAGCCGACGTCCTGGGCCGTGGTCTGTCGGGTCTTGGTCGGGCTACCCCAGCCGACGTCAAGAGGACCAGCCGCACCGCTGGCCAGCGCGACTACGAAGGCAGTGGCAAGCACCGAGCGAAGCATTCTCTTTTTCATGGTCGGCTTCGTCCTCACTTGATGGCTTCCTCTCCCCCGTGTGACAAGACGATGGCTCATTCAGGCACGTCAATGCCACACAGGAGATGCATCATGTTCCTGCACGTTCAGGACCCTGGGGGGTGGAGATTTGCCAACTAAGCGCACAAAACCGACACATCCTCACGGCATCACAGACCTCTGTGCCGACGGTTCGCGTCTCTACGCCAGTGCCCTCAGTTCCGGACGTATCTCCCGGGACGAGGCCGAGAACGCGCCCTGTCTGCTGGAGTTCGCCCTGCTCCACCCCGATCCGGACGACCCGGGCTGGCTGCGCCCGGTTCCTCCGTCCGTCGTGCTCGCCCAGCAACTGCAGCCCCTGGAACGCGAGATCCAGGACCGCCGGCGGGCCACCCTGGAACTGGCGGACACCTTCCAGCCGTTCCTGGACATCAGTGCCCAGAAACCGGCGACCACGCACGCGATCACCGTGCTGGAGGGCATCGACCGCATCCACCAGGCGCTCGACGTGGCGATCGCCGAGGCCCGCACCGAGGTCCTGACCGTGCAGCCCGGAGGCAGTCGGCCGGAGCACATCCTCAGCCAGGCGCTCAAGCGCAGCAAGCCCCTGATCGAGCGGGGCATCTCCATGCGCACGCTCTACCAGCACACCGTGCGGCACAGTCAGAGCACCTATGCGTACATGGACCAGATGGCCGGCGCCAAGGTCGAGATCCGCACGCTGGAGGAGCTGATCGAGCGGCTGATCATCTGTGACACGTCGGTCGCCTTCATCCCCGCCCAGGACGACCGGCAGATCGCCCTGGAGCTGCGCCACCCCGGTCTTGTGCAGTACCTCATCAGGGTCTTCGAGCAGCTCTGGCAGCGGGCCACCCCGCTGATGGACGAGGTGCCCTACGAGTCCACCCCCGAGGGCATCACCGGCGTCCAGCGGTCCATAGCGAAGCTGCTCATCGAGGGCCATGTCGACGAGGCGATCGCCCGCCGGCTCGGCATGAACGTCCGCACCTGCCGGGCGCACATCGCCAAGCTGGCGGCCGCCCTGGGCAGCGGCAGCCGGGCCCAACTCGGCTTCCTCATAGCCCAGTCCGGCATCCTCGACCGCGAGAGCTGACCGTGGTGCAGGAAGAGGGCGGTGCCGCGGTGAGCGGACCGCCGCACCCCGAGCACGGTGTGGAGGACCTGTGCGCGGCCGGGGCGTCGCTGTACGAGCGGGCGGTGCGGGAGGGCCGGGTGCGCGCCGAGGACGCCGTACCGGCTCCTTGTCTGGTGGATTTCGGGCTGCTGCATCCCACGGTCGACGACCTCGCCTGGCTGGAGCCCGTCGCGCCCGCCGTCGCGCTGCGCCGGCTGCTGCGGGCGTCCGAGGACCGCATCGCGGAGGAACGGCGGCGCGGTGAGCGGCTGGCCGAGTCGTTCGAGTCGCTGCTGCGGATCGACGACCCCCGGGGCCCGGCCGCGGACACCCCGACGCTCCGGGTCCTCAGCGGGCTGGAGCGCATCAACGGCGCCCTGGACCAGGCCCTGGCCGGCACCTCCGGCGAGCTCCTCGCCATCCAGCCGTACACCGGCCACTTCCGCATCTCCCCCGAGCGCCGCGCGATGGCCCTGGCCCGCGACCAGGCGCTGCTGGACCGCGGGGGCCGGATCCGTACCCTCTACCAGCACACGCTGCGCCACGCCCCCTCGGTCCTCGCCCGCTACGAGGCCCTGGACGGCGATGTCGAGGCGCGCACCCTGGACGAGGTGACGGAGCGGCTGATCGTCGTCGACCGGGCCGTCGCCTTCGTACCCGCGAGCGCGGACCAGTCGCTCGCCCTGGAGGTCCGCCACCCCGCTCTGGTCTCCTTCTTCGTCACGACCTTCGACCGTCTGTGGCGCCTGGCCACCCCCATGTACCCCGAAGCCGCCCAGCCCCCCACCCTGAACGGCATCACCCCCCGCCAGCGCGCCATCGCCGCCCTTCTGATCGAGGGGCACACCGACGCCGCGATCGCCGCGCGGCTCGGCATGAACGTGCGGACCGCCCGGCTGCACATCGCCAAGCTCGCCGCCACCCTCGGCAGCGAGAACAGGGCTCAACTCGGCTATCTGATCGGGCAGTCCGGGATTCTCGACCAGCAGGGAGAGGTGGACCGGTGACGCATCGGGAGCACGGGGTCGAGGAGTTGTGCGCCGCCGGGGAGAAGGTGTACGAGCGGGCCCTGCGGGAGGGGCGGATACCGGTCGGCGACGCCGCCGACGTGCCCTGCCTGACCGACTTCGGGCTGCTGCACCCGGTCCTGGACGACGTCGGACAGCTCGAACCGGTCGCGCCCGCCGCGGCCCTGCACCGGCTGCTGCGGGCCTCCGCGGCACGGGTCGCCGAGGAACGGCGGCGCGAGGACCGGCTGGTGGAGCGGTTCGAGTCGCTGCTGCGCGTGGAGGTGCGCAGGACGCCCGGCACCGGAGCCGAGCCGGCGATGCTGCGGCTGCTCAGCGGCACCGAGCAGATCAACCGGGCGATCTCCGACGCCATGGTGGACGCCACCGAGGAGTCCCTGACCATCCAGCCGCACGCCGGCCTCACCGGCCCGCGCGGCGAGGCGGCCCGGGACACCGCCTTCGGGCGCGATCAGGCGCTGCTGGACCGCGGCGGCCGGATCCGCACCCTCTACCAGCACACCCTGCGCCATGTGCCCGAGGTGTACGGGCCGTTGGAGCACTTCCGGCGCGGCGACACGGAGGCGCGCAGCCTCGACGAGGTGCCGGACCGGCTCATCGTCATCGACCGCAAGGTCGCCTTCCTCCCCGCCGACGACGACGGCACCCTCGCCCTGGAGGTCCGCCACCCGGCGCTCATCAAGTACTTCGTGACGACCTTCCACCGGCTCTGGCGGCTCGCCACGCCGATGTTCCCGAAGGCGGTGCAGCCGCCGTCGGTGAACGGCGTGACACCGCGCCAGCGGGCCATCGCCGCCCTCCTCGTCGAGGGCCACACCGACGCCGTGATCGCCGACCGCCTGGGCATGAACATCCGCACCGCCCGGCTGCACATCGCCAAGCTCGCCGCCACCCTCGGCAGCGAGAGCCGGGCCCAGCTGGGCTATCTCATCGCACGCTCGGGGATTCTTGATCAGGAGCCGTGAGCGCCGCGGCCGGCAGCCCGGAGCCCCGGTGACCGTCCAGGCCCACCTGGGCGATCCGGACGCCCAGCTGGGTGCGGCTGGCCGCGCCCAGCGTCTCCGACAGCCGGGCGATATGGGCGCGGCAGGTGCGCACGCTGATGCCGAGCCGCTCGGCGATCACCGCGTCCTGATGGCCCTCGGCGAGCAGCGCGGCGATGGACTGCTCGCGGTGCGAGATGCCCTCGATGCCGGTGTCGGGCAGTGGGGCGGTGAGCGGGATGGCCAGGCGCCACAGGCGTTCGAAGACCGTCACCAGGTACTCCACCAGGGCCGGGTGGCGCAGCTCCAGGGCCATCGTGCGGTCGGCGTTCGCCGGGATGAAGGCCACCGTGCGGTCGAAGAGGATCAGGCGGTCGATGACCTCGTCCAGCGTCCGGGCCTCCACCGTGTCGCCCATCAGCTCCAGGTAGTTCAGCAGGCCCTGGCCGTGGCGGGCCACATGGGTGTAGAGGTCGCGCATGCGCACGCCCCGGCCACGCAGGGCCAGCGCCCGGTGCAGGCCCTCCGTCAGTTCCGCCTCCCGGCGGATGCCGCCCGGCTGCACGGTGAGCACCTCGGTCGTGCAGGCCTCGGTCGCCTCGTCCATCGCGGCCTGGATCCGGGAGAGCCCGTCCAGCACCCGGATCGCGCTGCCCTCGGCCGGTGCGGCCAGCGCGCCCAGCTGACGGCCGAGCCCGGCGTACCACTCGAAGGCGGCCACCGCCGAGCCCACGCGTTGCTGGCTCTCGCTGACCTCGTCGTAGACCCCGCGCAGCAGCCTGGTCATGACCTCCTGCGGGGAGGTCGGCACCAGCCAGTCCATGTCGTCGGGATCCGGGTGCAGCAGGCCCAGTTCCAGCAGACAGGGCACCGCCTCGGAGTCAGTGCGCGGCACGCGCCCCCGGCGTACGGCCCGGGAATAGACCCGGTCGCCGGCCGCGCACAGTCGGTCGGCGCCGTGTGGATGCTGCTCCGCCCCGCGCCCGGCCATCGCCCATTTCACCCCCGGTGTGCTGTCACTTCCGCAGCGCAACTATGCGCGGGCGCCGACCGGGTCCGCAACACGGCTCTCCGCAACAGGGCGGCCTTAAAGCGCAGTTATGTCCGGGTATGGGGCAGGCTCCGCCCCTCGCATTGCAACAAGCTGATGGTGGTGGGGCGGACTGCGTCACGGCATCGTTGGTCCCGCTTCCTCCGGGTGTCACCTGAGCACCGGACACCCGGAGCGGCCCTGGCCCGGCACCCCCCCGCCCCGCCGGGGCCGCGCCCCGCGCCCACGGGGGTGGCGCGAGGCGCTCCGCGCCCCTAGGGACTGCCCTCAGGGGCGCGGAGGAACGCCCCCTACTTCAGACCGAGCGTCGCACAGGCCGTCTTGTACTGGGCCGTGCAGATGTCGCCCACCGTGTAGATGCCGTCCGCGATGACCGTGGACTTGATGTTGCTCTTGGTCAGGGCGGTCGGCTGGATCAGCTTCGACGGGATGTTCTTGTCGGTGGGGCTGTCGACCTTGTCCTGGGTGAGCGCGTCGAACTGGATGTCCTTGCCCTGGACCTTGGCGACGGCCATCTGCGCGGCGGCCTCGGCCTCGTCCGGGTAGGGCTTGTAGACGCTCATGAACTGCTCGCCGGCCACGATCCGCTGGACCGCGTCGAGTTCGGCGTCCTGGCCCGTGATCGGGGGCATGTTCGTGACGCCGGCCGCCTTCAGGGCCTTGATGACGCCGCCGGCCATGCCGTCGTTGGCGGCGTAGACGCCGGCGATGTTGTTCTTGCCGATCACGGCGATCGCCTTGGCCATCTCGGTCGCGGCGAGCTCCGGCTTCCAGTCCGTGGTGTCGTACGACGCCGCGACCGTCACCTTGCCGGTCAGCTCGGAGAGGGCGCCCTGCTTGAACTGCTTGGCGTTGGGGTCGGTGGGCGAGCCGTTCACCATGACGATCTTGCTGGAGGTGTCGGCGCTCGACCCGATGCCCTCCAGCAGGGTGCGGCCCTGCACCTCGCCGACGAGCTCGTTGTCGAAAGAGACGTAGGCGTCGATCGGGCCCTCGGCCAGACGGTCGTAGGCGATGACCGGGATGCCTGCATCCTTGGCCTTCTTCACCTCGGGTGCGATGGCGTGCGAGTCGACCGCGTCGAGCATGATGATGTCGACCTTCTCGTCGATCATCTTCTGCATCTGCGAGGCCTGCCGGGATGCGTCCGCGTCGGCGTTGTCGTACTCGACCTTGCCGTGCTTGCCGGTGAGTTCGGCCACCTTGTTCTGGATGATGGGGTAGTCGAACTTGTCGTAACGGGTGTTCGCCTTCTCCGGCAGCAACAGGCCCACGGTGATGTCGTTGCCCTTGCTCGGGCTCGCGCTCGCGCCGTCCCCCGTCGCTCCCAGCACGCCGCATCCGGCGAGCGAAAGGGTCATCGTGGATGCGGCCACGGATATGGCGATACGACGCATTCGAGGGCTCACTTCATGTGCGTTCCGGACGTAGGGCTGCTATACGACCCAGGTGTCTGAAAAGACAACGCGGAGGCCACACCCGGCGTCAAGCGTAACCACTTAACGAGTCCGCAACACCACGCTCGGCTGACCCTGTGAAGGGGCAGCGGAATCACCTCCAAATGCTCTTTACGGACCCTCCATTCAAACGGAGTTCATGGGTCGGCAAAGATCGGTACAACCAACCGGGTTCTCCGCGAGTCGTGATCTTCGGCGGCCGCGCGCCGCTTTCCCGACTCGACCAGAGGACCGAATGAACCCAGCCAGACGCGGGGCCGCCACGGCCGTCGCACTCGCCACCGCCGGTACTTTGCTCAACGCGGCCACCTTGCCCGCCTCCGCCGCCACGACATGCGCATCGCCGGTCTACAAGCGGACGTTCTACGCGAACACCACGTTCTCCGGCACTGCGAAGAAGTCCGACTGCGACACCGTCGTCGACCAGAACTGGACCGGTGCGCCCGTCACCGGGTTGCCGAAGGACAACTTCGGCGTCCGCTGGACCGTCACGCGCGACTTCGGCTCCGGCGGACCCTTCACGTTCGCCGTGTCCGGAACCGACGGCATCCGGGTCTATCTGGACGGTGTCCGCAAGGTGGACCTGTGGTCCAACACCTCGGCCGCGCGGGCCAGGAGCGTCAACGTGGCCGTCCCGCGGGGCACGCACACCCTGCGGCTCGACTACGTCAACTGGACAGGCGCGGCGAGCGTGAAGTTCGCCTACACCCCGCGCACCTCCGCCACCGTCGACACAACCGGGCCGCTCGCCCCGACCGGGCTCACCTGGGACTACTACACGGGCGACCCGGACGGCATCCACGCCGTCCTAGGCTGGGCGCGGAACAGGGAGATGGACCTCGCCGGGTACCGCGTCTACCGCCGGGTGGCGGGCACCAGCACCTACACACGGATCGGTACGACCACGGCGACCGGCTTCAGCGAACGGCCGCCGCAGACAGGGCAGTCGTACTACTACGAGGTCCGCGCCTACGACAAGGCCGGAAACGAGTCACCCGGCAGCTCCGACCAGGGCCCGGTCCCCTCACGGGACCTGACCCCGCCCGCCGCCCCGAAGCTCACCGCCACCGGCGCGGAGGACGCCAACCTGGTGTCCTGGACGTCCGTCAAGGACGCCACCCGCTACCGGGTGTACCGCAAGGCCGCGGACGGCACCTCCTTCACCGTGCTCGCCGAGACCACGTCCACCGGCTACACGGACACCACGGCGGCCTACCGCACGGCCTACGACTACAAGGTCGCCGCGCTCGACGCGCACGGCAACGCCGCCGAGTCCGCCGTCGTGAGCAGCACCCGGACCATCACACCGCCGCAAGCCCTCACGGCGAGCACGAGCAGCGGCGAGGTGGTGCTCGGCTGGACCGAGCCCGCCGGCACCGCCGACTACACGGTCCGCCGCTCGGCGGCCTCCGCCGACGGCTCCCGCAACTGGCAGACCATCACCTGCGATTCGCCCACGAGCGGCACGGACGCCGACGGCGACACCGTGCGGGGCTGCACGGACCACTCCGGCCGCCGCGGCACCACGTACCACTACACGGTGCTGCGCAAGGACTCCTCCGGCCGCTGGTCCGTGCCCTCCGCCGAGGTCACCGTGACCCGGCCCGGCGACGAGACGCCACCGCCGGTCGTCACCGGCGTCGCCGCCGAGCCGCTGGAGTACGGCATCCGCCTGTCCTGGCAGCCCAGCACGGCGCCGGACCTGGCGTCCTACCGCCTCTACCAGCAACAGGACGAGTCCTACGACCCCGAGTACCTCGGGGAGGTGAACGCGTCGACGACGCAGACCCTGCTGTCCTGGCCGGCCGACGGCAAGTCGTACCGCCTGTTCGTCGTGGCCGTGGACGTCTACGGCAACTCCCTGACCTACCAGGACGATCCGGACGTCAAGGACTGGAGCGTGCCCGTCGCCTCGGTCCCGGTGACCGCGCTCGACCTGCGGCCCACCTCGGTCCCGGACGCCACGGCGGGCTGCCAGACGACGACCTGGAGGACGGCGAGCGGGATCAGGGTGGAGCCGTGGTGTCCGTACGAGGACACCTCCTCGGTGACCGGCTTCCACGTCTACCGCTGGGACCGCGCCGAAGCCCGGTTCGTCCGGCTGACCGAGCCCCCGGTGGCCAAGAGCCGGGACGGCTGGTTCTGGACCGACACGAACGCCCCGGTCGGCACGACGGTCTACTACATGATCTCCCTCGTCCGGGCGGACGGCACCGAGGCCTTCGCCGAGACCGACTACGCCATCACCCCGCCGAGCGGTTCCTGACACGCCGAAGGGGCCCGCGGAAAGACCGCGGGCCCCTTCACCGTGTTCCACTCAGTCCTGCTGCCGCCCCTTCGGCCGCCACACGACCAGCGCGCTGGTCTGCTGGACCTCCTGGTACGGGACCAGGTCGCGACGGTAGGAGGCGTGGACGGCCGCCTCACGCTGCTGCATCGCGGCCGCCGCGCCGTCCAGGGCCGCCTCCAGCTCCACGACCCGGGACTGCAGGGCGGCGACCTGGTTCTCCAGTTCGATGATGCGCTTGATACCGGCCAGGTTGATGCCCTCGTCCTGCGACAACTGCTGCACCTGGCGGAGCAGTTCGATGTCGCGGGCCGAGTAGCGGCGGCCCCGGCCGGCGGTGCGGTCGGGGGAGACCAGGCCCAGGCGGTCGTACTGGCGCAGCGTCTGCGGGTGGAGTCCGGAGAGCTGGGCCGCCACCGAGATGACGTAGACCGGGGTCTCCTCGGTCAGTTCGTACGGATTACGCCGACGGCCGTCCATCACTCTCAGTCTCCCTTCGCGGCCTCGAACAGCTCCGCCCGCGGGTCCTCGCCCGCGGTCGCCTCGCGATACGCCTCCAGTGCGTCACGAGCCTTCCCCGACAGGTCCTTGGGAACACGCACCTCGACGGTGACCAGCAGGTCCCCGCGAGTGCCGTCCTTGCGGACCGCGCCCTTGCCCCGGGCGCGCATGGTGCGGCCGTTGGGCGTGCCGGGCGGCAGTTTCAGGGTGACCGCGGGGCCGCCGAGGGTCGGTACCCGGACCTCGCCGCCGAGGGCCGCCTCGGCGAACGTCACCGGCACGGTGACGGTGAGGTTGTCGTCCTTGCGTCCGAACACCGGGTGCGCGCCGACGTGCACCACCACGTACAGGTCGCCCGCCGGTCCGCCGCGCTCGCCGGGCGCGCCCTTGCCGCGCAGCCGGATGCGCTGCCCGTCGGTGACGCCGGCCGGGATGCGGACCTGCATCGTGCGCGAGGACTTGGCGCGGCCGCTGCCCTTGCACTCCAGGCAGGGGTGCTCGGCGATCAGGCCACGGCCCTTGCAGTCGGGGCAGGGGTCGGTGAGCGAGAAGCCGCCGCCGGAGCCCCGGGCGACCTGCCCGGTGCCGACACAGGTCGGGCACACGCGCGGTGTGCCGTTCTTGTCGCCGGTGCCCGAACAGGCCTTGCAGGGTGCCTGGGAGGACATGCGCAGGGGCACCGTGGCGCCCTCGATGGCCTCCGTGAAGCTCAGCGTGACCTCGGTGTCGATGTCCTGGCCGCGCCGCGGCTGGGTACGGGTCGTGCCCGCGCCGCCGCGGTTGAACAGGCCCCCGAAGACGTCACCGAGTCCGCCGCCGAAGCCGCCGCCCTGGGTGGTCGTGCCGCCTCCGAAGAGGTCGCCCAGGTCGAAGTTGAAGGAGCCGCCGGCGCCCGGCCCGGGGCGGAAGCCGCCGTTGCCGAACAGGGCGCGGGCCTCGTCGTACTCCTTGCGCTTCTTGGGGTCGCCGAGTATGTCGTTCGCCTCGGAGATCTCCTTGAAGCGCTCCTCGGCCTTGGCGTTGCCCTTGTTGGCGTCCGGGTGGAACTCGCGGGCGAGCTTCCGGTACGCCTTCTTGATCTCGGCCTCGGTGGCGTCCTTGGGGACGCCGAGGACCTTGTAGTAGTCCTTCTCGATGAAGTCCTTGGTGCTCATCCCCGACGTCCCTCCTTCCCCTTGAGTGTCCTCACGTCAGCCCTCGTCCGGGCCACCGTTCTCCTTGCCATCAGCGGCGCCGGCCTGCTTCGCCTCGGACGCCTTGTCCTCGGCACCCTCGGCCTTGACGGTCTGCGCGCCGGGCTGCGGCTCGGCGACGGCCACCCGCGCGGGGCGGATGGTGCGCTCGCCGATGCGATACCCGGGCTGCAGGATCGCCACGCAGGTCGTCTCGGTGACGTCCGGCGCGTAGCTGTGCATCAGGGCCTCGTGGATGGTCGGGTCGAAGGGCTCGCCCTCCTTGCCGAACTGCTGCAGGCCCATCTTGGCCGCGACGGTCTCCAGCGACTCGGCCACCGACTTGAAGCCGCCGACCAGTTCGCCGTGTTCCCGCGCGCGGCCGATGTCGTCGAGCACGGGCAGGAGCTCGGTCAGGAGGTTCGCGATCGCGATCTCCTTGACCGTGATCCGGTCCCGCTCGACCCGGCGGCGGTAGTTCTGGTACTCGGCCTGGAGGCGCTGGAGGTCCACCGTGCGCTCCTGCAGCGCCGTGCGCACCTGGTCCAGCTGGGCCACCAGACCCGCAGTCTCGTTTCCGTCCCCGGCCGGGGCCGCCCCCTCCTCGGGAGCGGCCTTCGACTCGGCGTCGTCGGGGGTCGCGCCGGAGGGGACGTCGGGCTTCTCCTCGAAGCCCGGGGTCTCCTCCGTCACGCGGCACCGTCCTTGCGCTCGTCGTCCACGATCTCGGCGTCCACCACGTCGTCGTCAGCGGCCTTGCCGCCCTGAGCGGCGCCCTCGGGGCCGCCCGCGGCCTGCGCGGCCTGGGCGTCGGCGTACATGGCCTGGCCCAGCTTCTGCGAGACGGCGGCGACCTTCTCGGTGGCCGTGCGGATCTCGGCGGTGTCCTCGCCCTTGAGCTTCTCCTTCAGCTCGGCGACGGCGGACTCCACCTCGGTCTTGATCTCGCCCGGGACCTTGTCCTCGTTGTCCTTGAGGAACTTCTCGGTCTGGTAGACGAGCTGCTCGCCCTGGTTGCGGGTCTCGGCGGCCTCGCGGCGGCGGTGGTCCTCCTCCGCGTACTGCTCGGCCTCCTGGCGCATCCGGTCGACCTCGTCCTTCGGCAGCGAGGAGCCGCCGGTGACGGTCATCTTCTGCTCCTTGCCGGTGCCGAGGTCCTTCGCCGTGACGTGCATGATGCCGTTGGCGTCGATGTCGAAGGAGACCTCGATCTGCGGGACGCCACGCGGCGCCGGCGGCAGACCGGTCAGCTCGAACATGCCGAGCTTCTTGTTGTACGCCGCGATCTCGCGCTCGCCCTGGTAGACCTGGATCTGCACGGACGGCTGGTTGTCCTCGGCCGTGGTGAAGATCTCGGAGCGCTTGGTCGGGATCGTGGTGTTGCGCTCGATCAGCTTGGTCATGATGCCGCCCTTGGTCTCGATACCGAGGGACAGCGGGGTGACGTCGAGCAGCAGGACGTCCTTGACCTCGCCCTTGAGGACACCGGCCTGGAGCGAGGCGCCGATGGCGACGACCTCGTCCGGGTTAACACCCTTGTTGGCCTCCTTGCCGCCGGTCAGCTCCTTGACGAGCTCGGCGACGGCGGGCATACGGGTGGAGCCACCGACGAGGACGACGTGGTCGATCTCGTTGATGGAGATGCCGGCGTCCTTGATGACGTTGTGGAACGGCGTCTTGCAGCGCTCCAGCAGGTCGGCCGTCAGCTGCTGGAACTGGGCCCGGGTGAGCTTCTCGTCCAGGTGCAGCGGGCCCTCGGCGGACGCGGTGATGTACGGCAGGTTGATCGAGGTCTCGGTGGACGAGGACAGCTCGATCTTGGCCTTCTCGGCGGCCTCACGGAGGCGCTGCAGGGCCATCTTGTCCTTGGACAGGTCCACGCCGTGACCGGACTGGAACTGCTTGACCAGGTAGTCGACGACGCGCTGGTCCCAGTCGTCACCACCGAGGTGGTTGTCACCGTTGGTGGCCTTCACCTCGACGACGCCGTCGCCGATCTCCAGCAGGGACACGTCGAAGGTGCCGCCACCGAGGTCGAAGACGAGGATCGTCTGGTCGTCCTTGTCGAGGCCGTAGGCCAGCGCGGCGGCGGTCGGCTCGTTGACGATGCGCAGGACGTTCAGACCGGCGATCTCACCGGCCTCCTTGGTCGCCTGACGCTCGGAGTCGTTGAAGTACGCCGGGACGGTGATGACCGCGTCGGTCACCTTCTCGCCCAGGTAGGCCTCGGCGTCCCGCTTCAGCTTCTGCAGGATGAAGGCGGAGATCTGCTGCGGGTTGAAGTCCTTGCCGTCGAGCTGGATCTTCCAGTCGGTGCCCATGTGGCGCTTCACCGAGCGGATGGTCCGGTCCACGTTCGTGACCGCCTGGCGCTTGGCGACCTCGCCGACGAGCACCTCGCCGTTCTTGGCGAAGGCGACGACGGACGGCGTGGTCCTGGCGCCCTCGGCGTTGGTGATGACGGTGGGCTCGCCGCCCTCCAGAACGCTGACGACGGAGTTAGTCGTGCCCAGGTCGATGCCGACCGCACGTGCCATGGTTGATTCCTCCAGCTGACTTGAGTGGAACGGACTCAAGTGTGCACGACGGCTCCCGCCCGGTCAACAGACCTGAGTCGAGAGGGCTCAAGTCTTATCCGTTCCTTACACGCAACCGGGCGCTGACCTGCGTCGATGGCATCCGCCGGGGCTGCTGGACAGGGACACGAAGGAGGACGCCGATGATCAGCACCACCCCTCCGGCCACCCACGCCACGGCGCCGTCCCCCGTCCATCCGGTGTGCACGAGCACCCCCACGAGCACCGAGGAGAAGGAGCCCGCCCCCAGCAGAACGACCGAGCCCTGCGGGGTGAGCCCGAGCGGCCGCAGCCGGTGTACGAGATGGTCGGGGCCGCGCCTGACCAGCGGACGCCCGGCCAGCCGCCGGGAGATCACCACGTGGACGGCGTCGGCGAGGGCGGGCGCGCCGAGGCAGAACATCACCGCCGCGCTCGGCTCGAACCCGTAGCCCGCGCGCGTGAAGACGAGGGACGACGACAGCAGGAACCCGGTGAACAGCGAACCGCAGGCGCCGAGCCCGATCCGCGCGGGATGCCAGTTGTGCATCAGGAAGCCGGTGAGCGCGGCGGCGAGGACGCTCAGCAGGGCGGCGAGCCCGTCCATCAGTTCGGCGGCCGCGCAGGCCCCCGCCCCGAACGCGGTGACGACCCCGACGGTCCCCGCGAGACCGTCCGCGTGATCGAGCCCCTTGAAGGCGAAGGAGGCGAGGACGATCCAGCCCACGGCGAGCAGCCCGCCCGGCACACCCGTCTGCTGGTACGGCACCACGTAGGCCGCCGCCACGGCCGTACCGGCGACGAGCACGCGCGCGCGGATCCGCCAGACGTCACTGGCCAGGCCCAGCGCGGCGACCGCGGCGGCGGCGATCAGCAGCCGGTCGACCCCCTCCCCGAGCGGCGCGATCGCGGTCCGCTGCCCCACCCAGGCGACGAGACAGGTGACGGCCACCACGGCGAGCCCGCCGAGCAGCGGCAGCCGCCGCTGCCGGCGCCGGTCGAGGATGCCGGCCCGCAGCGCAGGCACCCTGAGCAGCGCCGAGAGCACGGCGGCGAGAAGCAGGGCGGCGGTTGCGGCAGCGATCCCGTAGAGCACGGCTCTAAGGTAGGGGCGAATGTAGCAAATCGGTATGAATAACACGATCTGATGACCCTGGGATGACGCTCGTCACCCCGCACGCTGCTGCATCCCGAAGGAAGATGGGGGTAGTCTCAGACGGACTACATAAGTTACCGCTTAGTAATGTCAGCTCGGTTAATTCGAGGCCGCCCCAGGAGCCCCAATGCAACTCGCCGCGATCATCGTGTCGCTGGTCCTGATCGTGGTCGGCGTGGCACTGTTCGGCCGCGCCCTCCTGCAGATCTACAACTTCATGCGGCTGGGCCAGTCGGTTCCTGCCGGAACGCGGACCAACGACCCCGCACAGCGCACCATGACCGTGGTCAGGGAGTTCCTCGGCCACACCCGGATGAACCGCTGGGGCGTCGTCGGGGTGGCGCACTGGTTCGTGGCGGTGGGCTTCTTCACCCTGCTGCTGACGATCGTCAACGCGATCGGGCAGCTGTTCAAGGCGGACTGGATCCTGCCGGTCATCGGCGAGTGGGCGCCGTACAACGTCTATGTCGAGTTCATCGGCACCATGACGGTCGTCGGAATCCTCGTCCTGATCGCGATCCGCCAGCTGAGCCACCCGCGCACGCCGGGGCGCAAGTCCCGCTTCGCGGGCTCCAACTTCGGCCAGGCGTACTTCGTCGAGGCCGTCATCCTGATCGTCGGCGTCTGCATCTTCATGCTGCACGCCCTCGAAGGCGCCCAGCACCACGTCGACGGCTACGAGGCCTCCTTCTTCATCTCGTACCCGGTGGTGTCGTGGCTGAAGGGCATGGACGTCTCCACGCTCCAGAACCTCACCTACTTCTTCGCCGGCCTGAAGATCGCCACCTCCTTCATCTGGATGATCGTGGTCGCCCTGAAGACCGACATGGGTGTGGCCTGGCACCGCTTCCTGGCGTTCCCGAACATCTTCTTCAAGCGCAACGCCACCGGTGAGACCTCCCTCGGCGCCCTGCTGCCGATGACCTCCGGCGGCAAGCCGATCGACTTCACCGACCCCGGCGAGGACGACGTCTTCGGCGTCTCCCAGGTCGAGCAGTTCTCCTGGAAGGGCCTGCTGGACTTCTCCACCTGCACCGAGTGCGGCCGCTGCCAGTCGCAGTGCCCCGCCTGGAACACCGGCAAGCCGCTCTCCCCGAAGCTGCTGATCATGTCCCTGCGGGACCACGCGCACGCCAAGGCGCCGTACCTGCTGGCCGGCGGCGGCAAGACGATGGAGGGCGAGGAGAAGGCCTCCGAGGAGCAGCTGAAGAACGTCCCCGCCGCCGCGCTCGCCGAGGCCGAGCGCCCGCTGATCGGCACCGCCGAGGAGAACGGCGTCATCGACCCGGACGTCCTGTGGTCCTGCACCACCTGCGGCGCCTGCGTCGAGCAGTGCCCCGTGGACATCGAGCACGTCGACCACATCGTCGACATGCGCCGCTACCAGGTCATGATCGAGAGCGCCTTCCCCTCCGAGGCGGGCACGATGCTCAAGAACCTGGAGAAGAAGGGCAACCCCTGGGGCCTGGCCAAGAAGCAGCGCCTGGAGTGGACCAAGGAGGTCGACTTCGAGGTCCCGGTCGTCGGCAAGGACATCGAGGACCTCACCGAGGTCGAGTACCTGTACTGGGTCGGCTGCGCCGGCGCCCTGGAGGACCGCGCCAAGAAGACCACCAAGGCCTTCGCCGAGCTGCTGCACATCGCGGGCGTCAAGTTCGCGATCATGGGCGGCGACGAGAAGTGCACCGGTGACTCCGCCCGCCGCCTCGGCAACGAGCCCCTGTTCCAGGAGCTCGGCATGGAGAACGTGGCCGCGCTGAACATGGCCTTCGGCGAGGACGACGAGGACGAGTCGACCAAGAAGCCGAAGTCCGCGAAGAAGATCGTCGCAACCTGCCCGCACTGCCTCAACACGATCGGCAACGAGT
Organism: Streptomyces sp. NPDC002076; assembly: GCF_053593835.1. Lineage (NCBI taxonomy): Bacteria > Bacillati > Actinomycetota > Actinomycetes > Kitasatosporales > Streptomycetaceae > Streptomyces > Streptomyces sp. NPDC002076. Next base: position 30,596 of record NZ_JBSFDI010000020.1, on the reverse strand, counting down.
ACCCGCAGCTCGGCGGCGACTACGAGGTCATCCACCACACCCAGCTGCTCCAGCACCTGGTGGACGAGGGCAAGCTGGTCCCGGTCACCCCGGTCGAGGGCATCATCACCTACCACGACCCGTGCTACCTGGGCCGCCACAACAAGATCTACACGCCCCCGCGCGAGATCATCGGCAAGGTCCCGGGCCTGCGCAACGAGGAGATGCACCGCCACAAGGAGCGCGGCTTCTGCTGCGGCGCCGGCGGCGCCCGGATGTGGATGGAAGAGCGCATCGGCAAGCGCATCAACAACGAGCGCGTCGACGAGGCGCTGTCGTTGAACCCCGACATCGTGTCGACGGCCTGCCCGTTCTGCCTGGTCATGCTCACGGACTCGGTCAACGGCAAGAAGAACGAGGGCAAGGCCAAGGAGTCCATCCAGGTCGTGGACGTGGCCCAGCTGCTCCTCGACTCGGTGAAGACCCCGGTCGACCCGGCCGGCGAGCCGGAGAGCGAGAACGAGCCGGAGCCCGAGCCGGTGAAGTGACACCGGCCGTCCCGGTCCTACGGCGCCCCCTGCCCCGCACAGGCAGGGGGCGCCGTCGTTCCACCCCGACGCTGAGCCCGGCTGTCACAAACCCGGCCACTGCGCTGTCCTGCTGCTGTACGGAAGCAACCAGCGAACGGAGACGGTGATGAGGATCGTGGTTGTCGGCGGTACCGGGCTCATCGGCTCGCAGGTGGTCGCGCTGCTGCGCAAGAGCGGTCACGAGACCGTACCCGCCACGCCCTCCACCGGTGTCAACGCCTACACCGGCGAGGGCCTGGCGGATGCGCTCAAGGGCACCGACGTGGTCGTGGACGTGTCGAACTCCCCCTCCTTCGACACCGAGCCGGCGCTGGACTTCTTCACCCGCTCGGCGCAGCACCTGTTCGCTGCCGAGAAGGCGGCGGGGGTCCGCCACCACGTCACGCTCTCCATCGTGGGCGTCGACCAGGTACCCGACTACGGCTACTACCGGGCCAAGGCCGCCCAGGAGCAGGCCGTGCGCGACAGCGGAGTGCCCTACAGCCTCGCGCGCGCCACCCAGTTCTTCGAGTTCATCGCCCCGGTGATGGACATGTGCACGGAGGGCAGACAGGTCCACCTGCCGTCCAACCGGCTGCGCCCGATGGCCTCCGCCGACGTCGCCGCCGCCGTCGCCGACGCGGCACAGGGCGAACCGTCGTGCGGCATCCGGAACATCGCGGGCCCCGAGGTGCACCGGCTCGACCGGCTCGGCGAGCTGACCCTGGCGGCCAAGCCGGACGGCCGTTCAGTGGTCACCGACGAGTCCGCGAGCCCGTTCGCGGGCATGCCCGACGTCCTCACCGGCGACGACACCGCGCACCTCGCGACCACCCGCTACGAGGACTGGCTCAAGCGAAGCTGACCGACACGCCCCCATCCATCCGTACAGGACGGGACTGGCAGATCCGTTCCGCCAGCCCGACCCGAACGCGCAGGTCACGGACCCGGGGTTCGACTCCACCCAGAACAGATCCGCCAACCGTCTACGCCCCCTTGGGTCCCGCCTGCTGCACCACCTCGAAGGACCACAGGGTGGAGCCGGAAGCCGCGGGCTTCGGGCGCTCGGCGCCCTCTCCGCCCTGGTGCGCGGCCTTCATCGGTCCCTCCAGCCACGCCTGGAAGGACTCCTCGTCACGCCAGCGCGTGTAGACGAGGTAGGTGTCGGTGCCCTCGACGGGACGCAGCAGCTCGAACCACTCGAAGCCGTCGGAGCTCTCCACCGCGTGGGCCCGGGAGGCGAACCTCTTCTCCAGCACCTCCCGCTGCTCGGCGGGCACGGTCAGCACGTTGATTTTTACTACGCTAGGCACATGACACCTCTCGTCAAACGGGGCCCCGACTGGACCCCTAATCTGGACCATGTGCGCGCAGTGTCCTACATCCGACAGTCAAGGAAGCGTGAGGACGACTCCGCGTCGTCCCCCGAAGCACAGCGGACCAAGTGCGAGGCGCTGATCACAGCCAAGGGTTGGGACAACGCCGGTCACTTCGCTGACGTGGGCAAATCCGGCTGGGACCCCAAAGTGGTCCGCCCCGCGTTCGAAGAGATGATGTCCGCCGTTCGCGCCGGACACGTAGACGCAGTGGTTGTCTTCTCGCTGTCCCGGCTCACCCGGCAGGGCGCCCTCGAAGCGATGCTGATCAACGAGGAACTTGCCAAATACGGCGTACTGCTCGTCAGCGTCGAAGAGCCCTACTTGGACACGTCTACTCCCATGGGCGTTGCGATCTTCGGCCTCATCGCTGCGCTGGCTCAGCAAGAGTCAGACCTGAAGTCGGCGTACATCACGGCGACTAAAGAGACCCTACGCGCTGCTGGCTCCCACGTGTCCGGCATGGCCCCGTACGGCTTCCAGTCGAGCCGTGAGCCGCGCGGGGACCTGGTGGTGGTCAAGCTGGTCCCGGACCCGGCAGAGGCACCGCACGTGCGCCAGATGGTCGAGTGGGCGTTGTCCGGCGTAGCCGCATCTGCCGTTGCCCGCAGGCTGAACACAGACGGCGTGCCGACCAAAGCGGCGGACATGACAGCGCGCGTGGCCGCCCGGCGGGGCAGGGGCATAAGTGAGCCGCTGGAGCGCACTGCGTGGGTGTCCTCGACCGTGCTGCGCATCCTGCGTGATCCTCGCCTTGCTGGCTATGCCGCTGAACGCCAGGGCGCCAAGCGAGTCATTCTGCGCGACGATTCCGGCGCTCCCCTGATAGCACATGAGGGCATCGTTCCCGCAGACGACTGGTGGCGCCTTCAGGATGTTCTAGACGGCCGTACGCCGCAGGTTGTGAGGCAGGGTGGCCGGTCTGTGCCGTCACTGCTCGGCGGGGCAGGGATGCTGTTCTGTGGGGTGTGCGGATCGTCCATGGTGACCGATCGGCGCAACGGCAAGCAGCTCTACCGGTGCAACCGGGCCCAGTCCGGCGCTGTGCCGGGACATGGGGGCCTGGCCATCAACATGGAGGCCGCCGACGATGTGGTCGCCCGCACCGTGTGGTCGCGCCTGACTGCGCTGGACCCCGAGGACCGTGAAGACCTGGAATGGCTTGAGGAGGCAGCGCGCCGATTTGCCGCCCAGGCAGACACGGGCGAACGGCAGGCCGAACTAGCCGCCGCGCGGGCCGAGTTGGAGCACGTACGGGAAGCCCTCCGCACGCTGTACGCCGACCGGCAGGCAGGGCTGTACGCCGGGGCGACCGGCACGGCCATGTTCGCTGAATCCGTCGAGCGGCTGACTGCCCATGAGGCTCGCGTGAGTGAGCGCGTAGCTGAGCTGGGGCGGGATGAGAGCGGCACCGTGGCCATCCCCTCGGAGTGGACGGCCCCGGAGGGCGACCCCATCGGGCCGGAGTCGACGTGGGGCAGTTGGGACCTGGAGCAGCGACGTAGCTTCCTGGCTTTCTTCCTCGACCGCATCACCATCGCTAAGTCCGTGGGCCGTGGCCGGAACGCGAACACGGAGGATCGGGTGACTGTGCACTGGGCAGAGACGCCAGCCAAGTAGGCGCCTGAGCACCCCCTGAGCCCCGTTTGGTCGATCCCTGGCGGGATTTGGTCGAGCGGGGTTCTTTCATGCCTCAGACGGCCGTACAGCGTGTAGGTGTTCAACTCGCTCCTGCCCCATGTAGTCACTCAGAGCTTCCCCGGTTCCGCCCCAAATTTTGGGCACTCAATGGACGCCCCACAGCGGGGTGCGCGTTGATCGCTACGTGTGATCACGTCACGGCAAGCCACCCCTTCGTTACCTTTCCGTCGCTTTCGCGGCGTCAGCGGCGACCCTTGGAGCCAGCGAGCGTGACGAAGCGGTTTTCCGGGGCAAGATCCACATACCCTCTGACCTGCTCAAAGTGACGAAGTGACGATTGGACCCCCATCCCGCAAATCCCTAAGGAGTTCTATAGGGATTCCGGAAGTGGCATCCGAACCGTCACTTCGTCACTCCTCCGGCGGCCAGTCTCTTCGGCGCACGGGGGTGGAGACCTCACGCAGCGTGATCAGATCCGGCGCGTCTCTCAAACGATGGTTATTGAGACGCCGTGGCCCGGTAGGGCAAATGGGACATCGACGCGTTCAAAACCCGTCTCAAAACATGCTTGAAACCCCTGGCGTTGTGAGACGACTTTTGAGACGATCGGGTCATGACGGCGAACACGGGCACGCTGATCGGCTACCAGCGAGTGAGCACCAACGCGCAGGATGCGCAGCTTCAGGCGGACGCTCTGGCTGAGGCAGGGTGTGCCCGCATCTTCGAGGACAAGGCGTCCGGCAAGAACGCCGACCGTGCCGGGCTGCTCGCTGCTCTCGACTACATGCGGGAGGGCGACACCCTCACCGTGTGGAAGCTGGACCGGTTGGGCCGTTCCACAAAGGACGTGCTCACAATCGCCGAGGACCTGCACGCCCGGGGGATCGCGCTGCGGATTCTGACGGGCACGCTGGCCGGTAGCTACTCCCCGAAGGGTGAGGGCAAGTTCTTCTTCACCATGATGGTTGCCTTTGCTGAGCTTGAACGAGACATGATCGTTGAGCGCACCCGGGCAGGTCTGGACGCTGCTAAGGCTCAGGGTCGGACTGGCGGACGGCCCACTGTCATGGATGCTGACAAGCTCGCTGCGGCCAGGGCGCGGAAGGCCAAGGGGGAAAGCGTCACAACCATCGCCAAGGCGCTCAAGGTGTCCCGCGCGACGCTGTACCGGGCGCTCGCCGACACGGAGTGACCCAGCCCAACTTGAGAGACCGTCTGCCCACTGTGGCGGACGGTCTTTCTCATGTCTGGACGCAGGGCCCCATGCCAAGGAGAGTGGCATGATCCGCTTGTGCGGCATGGAGCCGCGCTGACGATCTTCCGGGGAGAGGCATTCGTCATGGATGCTTATGGGTGGGCCGCTCTCGGAGCTGTCTTGACGATCACGCTGGTGCCGGGCGGAGCGGCAGTCCTCCACAGCTGGCTGTTCCCTCGACTCAGGGGCCGTATCGAGTCACCCCGGATCTGGGGGCTCGGCGTCATCCTGGTGGGGCTTGGGTTGTCGATCGAGCTTCTCGCCGCGCATCGGCACTATGACATGTTCCGCAACATCGCAGGATTGATAGGCCTCTGCATCCTGATATGCGGCTTTTGCCTTCAAAGTGGGTTGATCCCTGGCCGAGTCAGCCGTTCCCGGGCAGGCCGAGGCAGTGCCCCAAAAGAAGGGTCACCCGACTACCGCTGACGGCAATCGGACGGCAACGACGACGGACGCCACAGTACGCAGCGGGGGGTGGGTCAATCTCTGAGCGAAGACGCCCCAGTGACCCGGCCCCCATGGTTACGCGCATTTCCGCGAAATGGACACCCGGGGGGTCTGGGTCAAAGCGGGTCTCGTGGCTTGCATCGCGCCAGGTCAGAGTCATGTGCTTACCTGGACAGATTTATTGATCTTCACTACGCTCATGCCACATCCTGACCCACCACCCTCGCGCTCCGCCGCCGCCCCGGGGTGTCGCCGCCAGTCGAACACACCCCGGCTCAGCCGACCGAAGCGCCGTTGCTCTGCGAGCCGGTGGGGGACTGGAAACCCTGGAAATCCCCTGGACCGTCCCCTGACGGTCCCTTAGGGGATGTCACAGGTCGGCCGCAAAGCCGGGCCCGGACGCCCGGGCCCGGCACGTCACTCTTTGGGACCAGGTACGTTCGATGACGTGGCTGGATTCAGGATCGGACGCGGGGGCCGGGACAACCGCACCCCCCAAGGACAGCAGGCGCCGCAGGGACCGTCGTACGGCCGGCCCGGACCGCAGCACGGTCAGCCGGGGCCGTCGTACGGACAGCCCGCGGAGCCCGCGTACGGCTACCCGCAGGCGCCGCAGCGGCCGTACCCGCAACCGGGACAGCGGTCGTACCCGCAGCAGGGGCAGCAGTCGTACGGTCGGCAGGGCCAGTCGTACGGATACCCGGGCCCGGCCGGTGACGGACCGGAGTACTTCGGGGACGACGGCGGCCACCCGGGCGGCGGAGCACCCGGCCGGGACCCGTACGCGGCCGACAGCCCGGGCCACACCCAGGCGTTCTCGATCGACGAGGCCGCCGGTTACACGCAGGGTGCGACCTACCAGGCCGGCTCGGCCGCGGCGCCCGCCGCCCCGCTGGGCCCGCCGCTGCACTGGAAGGAACTGCTGAAGGGGATCGTCCTCTCCCCCGACCAGACCTTCCTGCGCATGCGGGACTACACGATGTGGGCCCCGGCGCTCATCACCACGTTCCTCTACGGCCTGCTGGCCGTCTTCGGCTTCGACGGCGCCCGCAAGGACGCGATCGGCGCCACGCTCTCCAACGCGGTGCCGATCGTGCTGATCACGGCGGTCGTGATGGTGCTCGGCCTGTTCGTCCTGGGCGTGGTCACCCACACCCTGGCCCGTCAGCTCGGCGGCGACGGTGCCTGGCAGCCGACGGTCGGCCTGTCCATGCTGATCACGGCCCTCACGGACGCGCCGCGGCTGCTGGTCGCGATGTTCGCCGGCGGTGACGCGACCTTCGTCCAGCTGCTCGGCTGGGCCACCTGGATCGGCGCGGGCGCCCTGCTGACCCTGATGGTCTCCCGCTCCCACGACCTGCCGTGGCCGAGGGCGCTGGGGGCGTCGGCGATCCAGCTGATCGCGCTGTTGTCGATCGTGAAGCTGGGCACGTTCTAGTCCCGCGTCCCGAGCAGTTTGGACAGACGCTCGGCTGGGGTTTCCCAGCCGAGCGTTTTGCGTGGGCGGCTGTCGAGTTCGTACTGCCGCAGCAGGCTGTTGGTGTTCTCGTTCGAGCCGCGCTCCCAGGCACTGCCGGGGTCGCAGAAGCAGACCGGGACGTCCGTGGCGATGCTGAAGGCGTGGTGGGCGGCCATCTCGGCACCCTGGTCCCAGGTGAGGGACCGTTTCAGGTGCGGTGGGAGCATCTTGATCGTGTCGATCAGAGCGTTGCGCACGGCCGGGGCGCTGTGGTCGGTGGGCAGGTGGACGAGCAGCAGATAGCGAGTGCTGCGTTCGACCAGGGTGGCGATGGCGGAGCGGGAGTTGCGGCCGACGATGAGGTCGCCTTCCCAGTGGCCGGGGAAGGCCCGGTCGGATGCTTCGGCGGGCCGTTCGCTGATCATCACCATGGGGGGATCTGCTCGGTGCTCCAGCGCAGGGACAGATGCTCCTGGATGAAGTTGCGCAGTTTCCGGTTCTGGCCGATCTTCCCGGGCTTGGGACGCGGCCGACGGGCCATCGGGCGAGCCTGGGCGGCGTGAGGCCGGTACTGGCCGTTCGTGGGGTGCCGGTTGCGGCGTATCTCCCGGCTGATCGTCGACGGACTGCGGGGTAGCGCGAGATGGCCGGCGTCGCCTCAACGGGCGGCGGCACCACCGCGCTGGATTTTTGCGGCGTGCGTTCTGGGGGCGTGAATTCTGGGGGCTGTACGGGAAAAGGCGGGGTCCGCAGCGTACCTAGCAATCGTTGAATGCCTGCCCTCGTCATCCTGCCCCTTAAGGCCCGAGATTCGCCACCAGGGACGACGAAAGGTCGATCGAGTGAAGGCGCCTTTCAACTTCCGGGTCTTTTGACCGACGCCACCACGCGCCGGGGCACGCACGTAAAACAGTCCGGCGACCGGGTGCCTGTGCACCAGCGGCCGCCGGACCGTGAAGTTCAGCCGTTGTTGTTGTTATTGTTGTTGTTCGCGCCCCCGCCGTTGTTGTTGTTATTGTTGTTGTTGTTCGCGCCCCCGCCGTTGTTGTTGTTATTGTTGTTGTTGTTCGCGCCCCCGCCGTTGTTGTTGTTATTGTTGTTGTTGTTCGCACCTCCGCCGTTGTTGTTGTTATTGTTGTTGTTGTTCGCACCTCCGCCGTTGTTGTTGTTATTGTTGTTGTTGTTGCGGTGACGGCCGTTGTTGTTGTTGTTATTGTTGTTGTTGTTGTGGTGGTGGCCCTTCTTTCCGTTGTTGTTGTTATTGTTGTTGTTGTTATTCCCGCCTCCGCCGTTGTTATTGTTGTTATTGTTGTTGTTCCCGCCTCCGCCGTTGTTATTGTTGTTATTGTTGTTGTTCCCGCCGTTGTCACTCGGCACCATCGCGTGAGCGGCCGTAGGCGCCGGGGCGGCGAAGGCGGCGGTGGGTACCAGGGCGCCTCCCGCGGCCAGCGCGGCCGACGCGGTCAGCACCGCAGTACGCTTTGCGATCTTCTTCAGCATGGTGATCCCTTTTCGATGAGTGCGGATTGGGCGCCGAATCAGAGCCCAATTCAATTGCGGAGGATGTTCTCCGAGGGAGCCATCCGTCCGACCTGATGACTCAATTACGCCCCGGCACTCCGCCCGCGTCATTCCCCGAAATCTCGGGACTTGACAGACGACGGCGACCTGCTGTTTCCTTCGCTCTCTCAGGCCGGTTTGAGCCGCGAGAACCGGGAAACCGGGCCTCTTTCGTCAGCATGCTCTGCCGCAGCCGGGGGACACATCGGGTGGACACCCCAAGTTCCACCCCGGCACACCCCGCATCGCACCCCAGATTTCCGCGACAACACCCCACCTGCCGACCTGCCTTGATCGGTCTGGATCTTTTGCGCTGCTCCCGCCACAGAGGGAAACTGACCGGTGATGGACCTGCTAGAGCGAGAGGCCGTGCTCCAGGACCTCACCGGTCACCTGCGGGATGCCGTGAGCGGCCCTGGGCGTGTGGCCCTTGTGCGCGGCGAAGCCGGCATCGGCAAGACCAGCGTCGTCAACCGTCTTGCCCAGCTGGCCGATCCCCATATCCGGGTCCTGGCCGGCGCCTGTGACCCGCTGGCCACCCCCCGCCCCCTGGGCCCGCTGATGGACCTGGCCCCGTACTTGGGCCGGGCGGCGCGCACCGCCTTGACCGGCGCGTTTGCCGGCACCTGCCGTCCCGACGAGGTCTTCGACTGCCTCCTCGCCGACCTGAGCTCCTACCCCAGCCTGCTGATCGTGGAGGACGTCCACTGGGCCGACGAGGCCACGATGGACCTGCTGCGTTACCTGGCCCGGCGGCTGCCGAGCGTTCCGGCGCTGGTGGTGGTCACCTACCGCGACGACGAGATAGGCCGCACCCACCACGTGACCGCTCTCCTCGGCACCCTGGCCGGCTATCCCTGGGTGCACCGCCACGACCTGGCCCCGTTGAGCCGTCGGGCCGTGGCCCGGCTGGCCACCGGACACGCCGTCGACGCCGAGCAGCTGTATCACGTCTCCGCCGGCAACCCCTTCATCGTCACCGAGATCCTGGCCGCCCCCGCCGAGCCCATCCCCGCCACGGTGCGCGAGGCCGTCGCCGGCCGCCTGGCCGGCCTGTCGGCCGCGGCACGCGGGGTCGTCGACGTGCTGGCCGTCCTGGGGCGCCGGGTCTCGCTGCCGCTGCTGGCCGGCATGCTGCCGGCCCCGGAGGAGGCGCTCGACGAGGCCGTGGCCTGTGGAATCGTGCGGACCGACGGGCAGGTGACCGAGTTCCGCCATGAGCTGACCCGGCAGGCGGTACTGGAGTCCGTCCCCGCCCCCAACCGTCTGCGGGTGCACCGGCAGGTGCTGGCGGCGATGCGGTCCCGCCCGGTCGCCGCGGACGATCTGGCCCTGCTGGCCGATCACGCCGAAGGTGCCGGGGATGCGACCGCCGTACTGGAGTACGCGCCCGCCGCGGCCGCCCATGCCGCCGCGCTCGGCGCGCACCGGGAGGCGGCCGCCCAGTACGCCCGCGCCCTGCGGTATGCCGACCACCTGACGCCCAACCAGCACACCTTCCTGCTGGAGGGCCATTCGCAGGCCTGCCTGCTGTCCAGCCGGCTGGACGAAGGGGTCGCCTCCCGCCGCAGGGCGGTGAAGCTGCGCCGTGCCCAGGGCGACCGGCTGCGCGAGGGCGACGATCTGCGCTGGCTGTCGTGCTGGCTGTGGCCTGCCGGGCGGACCGCCGAGGCCAGACGGACCGGCCTGGACGCGGTCCGGGTGCTGGAAGGGCTCGCGCCGAGCCGCGAGTTGGGCCGGGCCTACCTGAACCTCTGCCAGCTGGCCTGCTACGAGCACAAGGGGGTGGCGGTGGCCGCCGCCTACGCCGACAAGGCGATCGATCTGGGTGAGCGCTTCGGCGATGCCGGCGTGGTCGTCCAGGCCCGCTTCCATGCCGCGGCGGCACGCATGCTGAGCGAGGGGTCCGGCTGGGAGGACTGCGAACGGGCGGTGTCCAGCGCGATGGCGCAGGATCTGCCGGAGGACGCGGGTTTCCTGGCGTTCAACATGTGCTGGTTCACCGCGCTGCAGCGGGACACCGCCCAGACCACCGCGGCCGTGAAACGGGCGGAGGCCTATTGCCTCGATCGCGACCTGTTGTCGTACCTGCTGTGCACGAGGGTCTGGGGCAGCTGGGGGCTGCTAAACCGGGGCCTGTGGCCCCAGGCCGCCGATGCAGCCCAGAACGTCCTGTCCCATCCCAGCTCACCACCGGTCGTCCGGGCCCTCGCCCTGACCGTCCTGGGCCTGGTCCGCGCCCACCAGGGCAAGGCCCAGGTGTGGCCGCTGCTGGAGCAGGCGGCGAGCCTCGTCGACTCGAACTGCCTGCTGGACACGGGCCTGGGGTGGGAGGCCCGGGTCGAGGCGGCCTGGCTGGCCGGTGACCACGAGCTGGTGCGGACCGAGGCACAACGCGGTCTGGACGCGTTGGCGGAGCGCACCCACCCCTGGCTGTCCGGTCCCCTGGCCTGCTGGATCCGCCGCGTCGGAGGGACACCCCCGCAGGTGGCCGCGGTCGGACCCCACGCGCTGGAGCTGGCCGGCGACTGGGCCGGCGCCGCCGCCGAGTGGGACAGGCTCGGCTGCCCGCACCACGCCGCACTGGTCCGCCTGTCCGGCGACGCGCCCGCGCTGCACCAGGCTTTGACCGCCTTCGAGGCCCTCGGCGCCCGGCCGGCCGTGGCGCGCACCCGCGCGGTGATGCGCGCCCTCGGCGTCCGCCCGATCCGGCGTGGCCCGCGGGCGGCCACCCGGGCCAATCCGTACGAGCTGACCATCCGGGAAATGGATGTCCTCAAGCTGCTGCACGAGGGCCTGTCGGATGCCGAGATCGCCGCTCGCCTCTACATCACCCCGAAGACCGCCGGGCATCACGTGGGCGCGGTACTGAGCAAACTCGGCGTCCACACCCGTCAGGAAGCCGCCCGCAAACTCCACCATTCCGAGCGCGGGTGACGAGAGCGCGGGTGATGGGAATGCGGAAAGCAGCCTTGCGAAGCGTCGGCCTCGTCGCCGCGGCCGCCTCCTGCTGTACGGCGCTCGGCGCATGGGGCGCGGCAACGGCTGAAGCAGGTGCCCTGCAACCGCAGAAACCACAGGCCGCACCGATGAAGTCGGAACTTCAGTGTTACGCGACACAGCGCAACCCCGATGCGACGGTCTGCTACCGGTATTCGTGGAAGGCCGAGTACCGGCACGGCGACGTGGTCTATGTCCCGATCCTCATCGAGGTACCCACGCCTTCGCCTCCGCCGTCCGTGACGATCGTCGACAGTCTGAACGACATCCGCCCGACCGACACGGGTTGATCGCACCTCAGGCGTCAAGAACCTGCCCGGCCCGCTGCACGACGGGCGGCGCGACACTCCAGGGGAAGTTAATCCAGTCGTCCGTGCGCTTCCAGACGTACTCGCACTTCACCAGGGAGTGGGACTTCTCATAGATCACCGCGGAGCGCACCTCGGCGACGGTGTCGAGGCAGAAGTCGCGCACGAGCTTCAGCGTCTTGCCGGTGTCGGCGACGTCGTCGGTGATCAGCACCTTCTTGTCCGAGAAGTCGATGACGTTCGGGACGGGCGCGAGCATGACCGGCATTTCCAGGGTGGTCCCCACCCCGGTGTAGAACTCCACGTTCACGAGGTGGATGTTCTTGCAGTCGAGGGCGTAGGCGAGGCCACCGGCGACGAACACGCCACCCCGGGCGATGCTGAGCACGATGTCGGGCTCATAGCCGTCGTCGGCGATGGTCTGGGCGAGCTCACGGATGGCGCCGCCGAACGCCTCGTAGGTCAGGTTCTCCCGCACGTCACTCATGTTGCTGTGGCCCTCACACCTGGGTCCGATGGAAATTGACATAGGACCGCGAGGCGGTCGGCCCGCGCTGCCCCTGGTACCGGGAGCCGTAGCGCTCGCTGCCGTACGGGAACTCGGCGGGCGAGCTCAGCCGGAACATGCACAGCTGGCCGATCTTCATCCCTGGCCAGAGCTTGATCGGCAGGGTGGCGAGATTGGACAGCTCAAGGGTGACGTGGCCGCTGAACCCGGGGTCGATGAACCCGGCGGTGGAGTGCGTGACCAGCCCGAGCCGTCCGAGCGAGGACTTCCCCTCGAGCCGGGAGGCAAGGTCGTCGGGCAGGCTGATGACCTCGTAGGTGGAGGCGAGCACGAACTCCCCGGGGTGCAGGATGAACGGCTCGTCGCCCTCCGGCTCGACCAGCCGGGTCAGATCGGGCTGCTCGACCGAGGGGTCGATGTGCGGGTACCGGTGGTTCTCGAACACCCGGAAGTAACGGTCCAGCCGAACATCGACGCTCGACGGCTGCACCATGGATTCGTCGTAGGGATCGATCCGTACCCGCCCGGCGTCGATCTCGGCCCGGATGTCCTTGTCTGAGAGAAGCACGTAGCGAGGATACGCAAGGCGCGCGGAGCCGCGACAATCGTGACGACTCCGCGCGCCTGTGTTACGGCTGCGATCTGTGGTACGGCCGCTTGTCCGTGTTACCGCTGCTGTCCGTGCCGAGCTTGTGCCTCTGTCAGCGCTTCTCCAGGGCGACCGGCACCACACTGCGGAGCCGAGCGCACCGGGGACACCGCATGAGCCGGCCGGGGCCGAGCCGCTCGGCCTGCTGCATCGGGAACGAAGCGGTGCTGAAGACGTGCCCGTCCGCGCAGCGGACGACGGTGCGTTCCATCAAGTCCCTTAAGTCCCTTCCCCAAGAGCCTCGTCGGGCGCAACGCCCTGACGACAAAAGCCACATTACGGGATCAAAGACATGACTCTCCAGGCGGCACTCCGGCCTCCCCCGACCCCTCCGCGAGGCCTCCACGGTACGCCCCAACTCGCCCCGTCCGCAGCCGGATCCACCCCCTGAAGCAGACACAGACCCCCGGGCCTCGGCACCAGGGGTCTGCGATGATGTACAGTGAGCAAGGTCCGGACACCGGATCCGCAGGGATCATGTCCGTACTTACGCGGGTGTAGTTTAATGGTAGAACATCAGCTTCCCAAGCTGAGAGCGCGAGTTCGATTCTCGTCACCCGCTCCAATGAGAAACCCCAGGTCAGTGGCCTGGGGTTTATTGCTTGTCTAGACCATTTTCGGGGTACCGCGCCCTCTGCGTGCCCCAAGTCGCGCGCGCCACTTACCGGCGCCGAAGTGGTGAAGTCGCATACGCAAAGCGCCAGTTCGCGCCGGCGTCAGCTGCGGATGAGGGTGACTACCCGGCTTGGTCCTTGAAGCGCGCCAGGGCCAGCCGGCCCAGCAGCCCGCCGACGGCCATCGCCGCGAGAGTGAACACTGCTTGCGTTTCCCGAGTGAACAGCTGGGCCGCAGTGGCCCCGGTGGTCGCAGCGCCACCCCGGTGTCCGCTCCTGCGTCAGCGGTCTTCTCGGCAGGCGGCAGGGCATCGGTCATGGCCGGGAGTCTGCCGCCTGCCCTACCCATGGGCGGGTGGACGACCCCATCGAGGCACCGGAAAGGATCTCGGGAAAGGATCTCGGCGGAATCGGTGGTAGAGCCCGCGCTCACCGGACCACGGAGTCACGGCGTTCGATCATGGCGTCGCGGCGGCAGCCGTAATACCGGACGACACGCGCACAGTCCGCGACGGCGGATCGCCGCCCGCGCCGGCTGGTGACGCGGCTCTGTTCCTCATGCCTTCTCGGCCAGCGCGCGTGGATGCCCGGCGGTGAGCAGACCGATGTCCTCGGCATCGGACGTCAGGATCGTCACCCGGCCGGGATGCTGCAGGGCGGTCGCGCACAGCATGGCGTCGATGGCGTACTTGTGACCGTGCTGCCCCGCTGCCCGCAGCAGGGCAGCGGCGGACTGCGCAAGGTCTGGGTCACCGGCTCTACGCGCAGCCGGGACAAGGTCCACTTCAGCGCGGCGTCGTTGATCTTCGGGTGGATGACCTCGACGAGGACCGCGGCCTATGTGATGACCGGTAGATCAGCGCCACGGGCAGCTGTCAGCCACTCGTGCACCTCCCGGTCCAGCTGCACCGCCTTCACCAGGCCCTCGCTGCCCAGGACCAGGGCACCGCTCATGCGGCCGCCCCGGCATCCGAGGTCCCGCCGGTGAGCGTCTGGCCGCCTGGCACCAGCAGGAAGCCGCCTTCACCGCGGAACTCGTGGTGAGCGAACTGGTCACCAATGCCATCCGCTACGGCTCCCCACCGATCCACCTGCGGCTCATCCGTGACGCGGCGTTGATCTGCGAGGTCAGCGACGCCAGCAGCACAGCCCCGCATCTGCGACGCGCCCGCCTCTTCGACGAAGGCGGCCGGGGCCTCCTCATCGTCGCTCAGCTCGCCCAGCGGTGGGGCAGCCGTCACACCCGCGCCGGCAAGACGATCTGGGCCGAACTACCCCTCACCCCTGCGGAGCATTGATCTTCATCCGCGGGGAGGTCCAGTAGCGGGCGTGGTACGTGGTAAGCGGCAGGGCCGGGAGCAGCCATCAGGCGTTCGCCACCGCCGGCTCAGCCGTGCCGCGCTCAGCCGCGGACGGGAAGCGGTCAAGACGAAAAAAATCTGTGACTCTTCGCGGCAACCTTTTCGGCCTCTCGGACCACTCAGCGTTGTCCGGCCAAGTGGTCCGGTCAGATGCAACGGCTGAAAGAGAGCACAGGCATGTCCCTGGAACGAGAGCACAGACATGTCCCCGGCCCACCCACGTCATCGGTGGCGTCCCGCGTCGGCGGCCACCGTGCCGACGGCGGCGCCCGCGGTGGTCGCCCGAAGCATCGTGGCCGTCGGTTGCTCGCGCGTCGGGGTTTCTGGGCGGGCCTCGTCATGGTGGTCGTGGCCGGCTCGGCTGTCGTGGTCAGCCAGGCTTCGGCGCAGCAAACCCTGGATCTGAAGAAGTGGTACGTGCTGGTCAACCGCAACAGCGGCAAGGTGCTGGACGACCGCGCTTTCGCCACGAACGACGGCGCGGCGGTGGTGCAGTGGGCGCGCCACGGCGGGGCCAACCAGCAGTGGCGGTTCATCGACGCGGGTGACGGCTACTACCGGCTGCAGAACCGGAACTCCGGCAAGGTGCTGGACGACCTCGGCTGGTCGAAGACCGCCGGCTCCGCCATCGTGCAGTGGAAAGACCTGAACGGCACCAACCAGCAGTTCAAACTGGCCAAGTCGCCGGACGGCTACGTGCGTTTGGTCAATCGCTTCAGTGGCATGGCTGTCGATGTCCGCCACGCCGCCAAGGCCGACGGGGGCGACGTCGTCCAGAACCGCGACCGGGGCGGCGCCGATCAGCAGTGGCAACTCGTCCCGGCCGGGAGTACGGGCAGCGCCGGTACGCCCACCGCGCCGGGCGGCAGCGTTCCCACCAGCCAGGCTCCGAGCGGCTCGCACCCGTCGTCGCCGTCGTCTCCCGAGGCTGGTGGCGGCAGCTCGACGACACGTTTCATGGGCAGTAGCACGGTGCTCATCGGCGGCTCGATGTCTGACGCCTCGGCGGCCGCCGCGCCGTTCGACGTGCGGTACGCCTATGTGCACAGCCAGCCCGCGCCCTCGTCGGCCTACTACTCGGCATCGCTCTGCCAGGCCGCGTGGTCGAGCTGGTGGGGCTGCTGGAACGGCAGCACCACGGCGCCCGGCACTTACGTGACCTGGCGGGACACCGTGGCGGCCCACGCGACGTACAAGGGCAGCCCGCGCCCGCAGAAGATGCTCTGGACCTGGTACTCGTTGCGCGACCTCGGGGATGCGGCAGGCCAGGGCGACGGTCCGGGCGAGGTCGTGGCCATCAACCGGCTTGACCTGCTCACCCGGTACATGAACGACTACCGTTTCTTCCTCCAGAAGATCGGTACCTCGCACGACATGATCGACCTCGAACCCGACTTCTGGGGCTACGTCCGGTCGCTCGGCGATCCGCACAAGGTTGCCGCGCAGGTCTCGGCCGCGAATCCGACGGATTGCGGATCCCAGGAGAACAGCGCCGCCGGACTCTCCCGCTGCCTGATCTCGATGGCGGACAAGTACGCGCCGAACACCGCCGTGGGCCTCCACCTCACCTGCTGGGACTGGCAGACCAACACACCGGCATGCGTCAAGGACTACGCGACCCTCGGGGCACAGAACGCCGACTTCCTGGTCACCGATGTGTCGGACCGCGACGCAGGCTGGTACGCACAGCCGGCCCACGGCGGCAGTGACCACTTCTGGACCGACCAGAAGGCCGCCGCCGCACTGCAGTTCTACAAGACGATGGCCGAGTCCGTGGGCAAGCCGGTGGTCCTGTGGCAGATCCCCGTGGGCAACATGGCGCAGAACAACACTCTCAACCATTACAAGGACGACAAGGTGGACTGGTTCTTCGCGCACATGGACCAGGTGGCGAACGCGCATGTCGCCGGGCTGCTGTTCGGTCCAGGGCAGCAGGAACAGACAACGGCCGAGACCGACGGCGGAAACCTGATCAGCAAGACCATCGCCTACCACAACTCAGGTGGCACAGCGCTCAAGTAGGCGAAGGCACAAATGCGCCCCCATCTCCCCGATGGGGGCGCGTTTGTCATCTTCGTCGGGCTGAGGACTTCTCGGCCGGCGCCGGCCATGTCGCCGTCGGTGCGGGCGCCGATCGAGGCGGCCTTGGCGAAGGCGGTGATCGTGCTGACAGGTGACGGCAGAACGCCGATCCGGGACGCCGACGCCCACGCCGCGCAGGATCAGGAGCACACCCATCTGCCGGACAAGCCCCGCCGGGCCTCTGCCTGGTCCCCAAACGACTGGAACCCCAGCCGACGCACGGCTGGGGTTCCTCGAGGCGGTGGGTATCGGTCAGCGGGTGGAGGTGCCCACGCCGTAGACCGCTCGTCTACGCGCCGGTGGACCGCACCTGATCGCGATCACCGTGGATCAGGCGGGTCAGCGCTGCAGGGTAAGCACACCAGGCCGCGGGCTCGTCGAGAACGCGTCCGGCGGCCACGTCGGAGAGCGTGTAGACGGTGCCGGAGGTGATGCCCCCGCCCGGCGTGCCGCCACTGCTGCCGCCCAGGGCGGTGAGCACCGCGCTGTAGGCGGCTCCTTGTTGCCGCCCACGTCGAACGCAGCGGGTTCTCACCGGTGCGCCAGGAGTCGCTGTCGCGGATGCCCCACACCGTGAGCACGTAGGCGCCGCCGAACGCGCGCGAGGAGACGAACTCCAGGTCGGACGCGGCTGTCGCGGCCAGCGCGTCGTCCGGCTCCAACAGGCGGGATAGAGACGCCACCAGGCGCTTGACCGCGTCGCGGTCGAGGTCGTCCTCGCGGCCGAAGGTGAACAGAACGGGGTGCCGGGCCCCATGGCCCGGTGGCCCTCTGCGCCACGGACCGTCCAGTTTTCGTGATCGGCGTCCGCCCTCACCCGTCTCATAGGCATGCATGTGACACGACAGATCAGCCGCCGCGCCATACTCAAGGCCACGGGCGTCGCGGCCGGAGCCGCCTCAATCGCCACCGCCGCCACCCCCTCGGTCGCGGCGGGCGGGGCCTTCGCGCACCCCGGCCTCCTCCACACCGGCGCCGACCTCGCCCGTATGGCCGCCAAGGTGAAGGCCGGCGCCTCCCCCTATACCGCCGGGTACGCGAAGCTGACCGCCAACCGGCATTCGCAGAGCGGCTGGACGCCCAATCCGCAAGCCATCGTGTACAGGGGCACCGTGTACAGGGGCACGGGCAACCCGCAGAACTACGGGGTCCTCTACCACGACATCCACGCCGCGTACCAGAACGCCCTGCGCTACCACGTCAGTGGCGACAGCTCCCACGCCGACACTGCCGTCGCGATCCTCAACGCCTGGTCGGCAAAGCTGACGAAAGTCGACGGCAGCGCCGACCGGTTCCTGGCGGCCGGGATATACGGGTACCAGGCCGCCAACGCAGCCGAACTCGTCCGCGACCACAGCGACTTCGCACTCGAGAGATTCCAGAGGATGCTGCTCGACGTCTTCTACTCGGTGAGTGAGGATTTTCTCGCCAACCACAACAACGGCACCCCGGCCCCCCACTACTGGCCCAACTGGGACCTGTGCAACATGGCCTGCGTGCTGGCCACGGGCATCTTCTGCGACGACCAGGCCAAGGTCGAGCGGGCCGTCGAGTACTTCAAGCACGGCGACGGCATGGGCTCGATCAAGCACGCCATCCCGGTCGTGCACGACGACGGGCTCGCCGAGTGGATGGAGGCCGGGCGCGACCAGGGGCACTCGCTGATGGGCGTCGGCCTGATGAGCACCATCTGCGAGATGGCCTGGAACCAGGGCATCGACCTGTACGGCTACGACGACAACCGCTTCCTCAAGGGCGCTCAGTACGTGGCCAAGTGGAGCCTGGGCGGAAATGTGCCGTACACGCCCTACGCCCTCGTGGACCATCGGCCGGGGATCCAGCACCCCACCAACGTCGCCACCGCCAGCCCGGCGCAGATGCGGCCGGTCTGGGCCATGGCCGCCAACCACTACACCAAGCGGCGCGGACTGTCCGCCACGTACCTCACGCAGATCGCCGCCAAGGCCGCGCCCGAGGGCGGCGGCGGGGACTACGGGCCCAACAGCGGCGGGTTCGACCAGCTCGGCTTCGGGACGCTGGCGTTCACGCGGGACAAGGCAACGGACACCAAGGCCGCCCCGAAGCCCGCCGTTTCCGCCTCCCCCGCCGTTGGGGGCGGCCTCGCCGCGACCGGTTCCGGGGAGATCGTCGGGTGGACGGCCGCTGTGGGCGTCACCGCCGTCGCCGGCGGCCTGCTCTTCCTGCGCCGCCGCGACCGGGGGCGCCACGGGACGTCGTAGCAAGATGTAGCACATTCCCGGGATCTGTTACATCCCGACCATGTGCCACATCCCCAGGGGCTCCTCCAGGGTCTGGTCCGCGAAACCGGGTGTATCCGGCCCTGGCCCCCGGTTCCCTGTCGGCTGTCCTGTTCGCCGAAACGGTCGATCCGGCAGAGGTTGCTCGGCCCAGTTCGTCTTGCCGCGGCGGACGATCAGCCGCATGCCCTTGGGCCGGCCGTCGCGGGCGTTCAGGCAGGTCAACTCCCGGCCTGGTAGGCCGCTTGGACGTCGCCGTCCTGTGTCAGCGAGGTCTCCCACGCCTGCTCGGGGAGCCTACGCGATCGCCGCCTCGTTCTCCGGTCCGCTCGCAGTTCCATCGCGAGGCTCTCGCCGGGGTTCGCCGGCCAGCTGCCCAGCGGGTGGAAGCTGAGCGTCCCTTGAACGTGGCCGCGGTCCCTTGTTTCCTGGACGCGCTCGTGATGACGGTGGCGTCCAGGCCGACGACGATCCAGCCCGTCAGCCTCCGTTCGGCGACCGTGAGCCACGGGAAGCCGCCAGGCCGCCGGTGGAGCAGCATCCACACATGCCGGCGCACCCGCCGCCGTACCTTCACGATCCGTATCAGGGTCTTGCCGTCCGGTTCGGCCAGCAGGCGGCGCATCGTCGAATCCGAGGCCGCAGGGTCGAACACGGCCCTGACGGTGGAGCTGAAGCTGCTCGGCCTCCAACAGGCTCCACCGCCCGGGCAAGTCCTCAATGCCCCTGGCGCCTCGTCCTCCCCGACGGGCGACGTAGGTGGAATGGAGAACTTCTCCGTGTTTTTGAGATCCCGGTGGCCGGCCACGGGTCTTCACGTCCGTAAGGATCACCAGCACTTCAGGAAGCACCCTGACTCGATGAAGCGATCTTGGCACCTTGTCCTGGCGTCGGCTCTCGTCGCGGGAGCCGTCACACCGGTGGTTGCGGTGGGCAGCGCGGTCGCCGCAGACGGCGACATCACCTCGGCCGTCCTGGCGAACCGTGATGTCGTCCTGACCGGCGACGCGGTCGTGCGCGTCCCGCAGGGAACCCACACATACACCGGCGTGATCAGCGGTGAAGGAGCCCTTCGCGTGTCCGGCACCGGCACGCTGGTCCTCGCCAAGGACAGCACCTTCACCCTGCCGCACTCCCGGCAGCACCAGAGGGTCCAGATCCCGGGCGACAACCACCCGTACGTCGTGGTCGGCAGTCCCGACGAGCCCGCGGTCACCGTGGACGCGGGGGCGACCCTCCAGTACGGCACCGGCGGTACGACCGGCCTGATCGGGTCCTTCCCGTACAACACGCCCGGTTACCAGCAGAACCAGGACAACATCCGGGTGGACGGCACACTGCGTCTGTCGCTGACCCGGCTGTTCAACCTGGGCATCATCAGCGGCTCCGGCCTGGTCACCCAGCCCCGGAACATGTGGGGAACGCTCCAGATCTGTGGCACCAACCCGTTCTCCGGCATCTTCGACAACGGCACGGGCGTCAACTTCGCGAGCACCACCTGTGCCGCCGACCTGCCCAACGCCCGCTCCGTCGTCAACCGCGGTTCATGGATCATCGACACCCCGCTCAACCACACTGTCGTACAGCGGCAGAACTTCTACAGCCACGAGTACGGCAACGACGTCAACGTGCACTCCCGTCCGGGCAGCAAGGTGATCCTCACCGGCGTCTACAGCTGGAGTGACAGCGGCGGCAGGGCGGCGCCCTCACTGAGCGACCCCGCACTGAACTGGCGGCCCGTGGCCCACAAACTCAACAAACGCGGCACCAACATCGAGGGCGCCGACGTCCAGTGGGGCGACGGGACCACGCACCAGATCTTCATGCCCGGCACGGCGCAGACGGTCTACATCAACCTGCACGCCAGACGGCAGCGCTCCCGGCTCACCTTCGACTACAACGGACCGGTAACCCTGGGCGCGCCCATCGGCGGCGGCATGTACCACGACACCCTCGGCGCTCCCGGCGCCGGGGACGTCGTCATCGCCGGCACCAGCGGCAACGACGTGACCTTCGCAGCAGCGCAGTACTACGACGGATCCACCACCATCGACAGGAATGCGACCCTCCGTCTCGGCTCCGGGACCGCGGGCGGCGACGGGAGCCTCCATACCGGCGGAGCCCTCGACAAAGTGATCGACAACGGTTCACTCGTGCTCCGCAACACCGGGACACCCACCACCCTCCCGGCGGTGACCGGTGCCGGATCGGTGACGCAGAGCGGAGCCGCGGCCACCACCGTCACCAGCGCCGCCTACACCGGCGCCACCACCGTGGCCAAAGGCAGCCTGATCGTCTCCGGGACCTCCATGCGGACATCCAGCACGGTCGCTCTGACCGGGTCCTCGGCCGTCCTGGATCTCAGCAAGGCACGCGACACGACCCTGCGCAGGCTGCAGGTCGTCACAGGCGCGAAGATCCTTCTTTCCCGGAACTCCCCTGAGCTGACCGTTGGTTCGACGACCGCAACAGTCTCCGGTACCGGTCTCGCCATCGGCCGGGCACGCTTCTCCGTCAGCCGGGCCGGCGCCGACACCGTACTCACCGCTCTCGCCTCCTCCGCCGCGACAGGACCGGCGCCCTCCCCGGCCCGGACCGGCCGAGCGGCCACCCCCCTGGGCGCCTCCACCGGCACCATGGCCTCCACCGGCACCATGGCGGACACCGGCAGCAACGTCGGTGCTCTGTGGGCCGTCACAGGACTGGCGGGCGTCGTTCTCGCCGGCGTCGCCGCGGTCTTCGTCTTCGTGCGCGGCCGCTCGCGTCTGCGTACGTCCCCGCGTCACTCCCGCTGATCCCCGGCCGCCACGGATTCCACCGGCCCGCCCATGGCTGTCAGCGCTCACCCCTTACGATGACATCGCTGCCACGGTGTGTGACACCGAAGGCGATTGCCCGAGGACCCCCGCAACCCGGCTCGGTCGGCGCGAGCGGGGCTTCGTACCCGCGTCAGGTCGAAGGGAGACCCGATGCCAAGGCATGCCGCGCCCGCGGCCGACGTGATAGCCGCGGCTCGGGCCGGCGATCGCGGCGCCCTGGAAGAGCTCAGCTCCCGGACGCTTCCGCTGGTCTACAGCGTCGCGGCGCGTGCGCACCCGTACCGCGACGACGTCGACGACATCGTCCAGGAGACGATGATGCGCATCCTGCGCGGCATCGGGGGACTGGAGCGCCCGGAGGCGTTCCGGTCCTGGGTGATCACCATCACCGTGAACGAGGTCCGCGACCACATCCGCAGGCGCGGCAGGAGGGAGACGACGGGAGCGGCGTTCGACGCGGCTGAGCACCGGCCCGACCCGGCCGCCGACTTCGCCGAGGGGGTCATCCTCAACCTGCGGCTGTCCGGGCAACGCGAGGAGTCCGTGCGCGCGACCCGTTGGCTCGACGAGGACGACCGGGAGCTGCTGTCACTGTGGTGGCTGGAGACGGCCGGCCGGCTCGCCCGGGCCGAGCTCGCCTCCGCTCTGGACATGACCGGCCATCAAGCGGCTGTACGGGTGCAACGCATGAAGGAGCGCCTGCACACCTCCCGCGTCATCGTCCGGGCCCTCGCGGCCAGGCCCGCATGCGGGGAACTGACCCGGCTGACCCTGGACTGGAACGGGGCCCCCAGCGGCCTGTGGCGCAAACGCCTCGGCCGCCATGTGCGGCAGTGCCCGCGGTGCGTGCGCCACGAGGAAGGCATGCTGGCCCCGGAAGGACTGCTGGCGCCCCTGGCCCTCCTGCCCGTGCCGGCGGCACTGCTGGCCTGGCGCCCGTGGCTGTCCGCGGGAACGCACGCCGCGGCGGCCGGCCATGCCGGCACCACGGCCACTTCAGGCAGCGGGGGTTCCACGACGGCGGGGACGGCAGGGACCGCAGGGACGAGCCTCACCGCGAAGGCCGTGGTGGCGGCGAGTGCGCTGCTCGCCGTGGGCGGTGGCGTGCTCGTGTACGCGGCCCCATGGTCCAGCCCGTCGGCGCGTCCGGCCACCGCCCCGACGGCTTCCGTCCCGGCACCCGCGCCCTCGCGCACCGCATCCGCATCACCGTCACGGCCGGCACCGGTACTGGGCTCGGCCGTCTCGCATCCCTCGCCCCGGCCGCGGTACGGGTCCGTGGTCGACACCGTGGACAGCGCGCCACCGCCGGTCCGGCCGCCCGCCGCATTGCCCCACCGCCCGCAGACCAGGGTGACGATGACGGGGCTCAAGAGACACCTGGACGGCTATCAGCTCGTCCACCGCGGGGACACGGTGGTACTGCGCGGGAAGGGCTACTTCACCGTCCACTGGGACGTGATGTACGGGCTGCGCCCCGGGCTGCTGACCATGCCCTCGTGGACCGGACTGCGAGGAAGGCTGTTCCACGTGGCCTCGGGCGGCGGCCACCGCATGGACGACCGTCAGCCGGGCGCGACCGCCGGCGGCACCTGGATGGGCAACCGGCAGCAAGGACTGATCATCCTGCCGCCGGGAGCCCAGCAGATGTGGCAGAACGAGTACTACTACCTCGACGGCAGCGTCACACTCCACCTCAACGAAACCCAGGCCGACTACAACCTCGACGTCCTGCCCTCCTCCTGGCAGGAGACAGCCGACGACATCGCCAGTCCCCCGGCCCCGCACTCCGCCGACCGCGAACGGTACGGACTCGTGCGCGACACCGGCCGCGACGACGCCCCCGTACCGCAGTACACCACCCGCTCCACGCCGACCGACGCGGGCACCGTGCCCCAGCGCTCCGTCGTGTCCTGACCATGGGCGGTTGCCCAGGCGGGGCGGTGCCCTTGCCGAAAACTTATCCGCCCTGGTGGGAGCCGGTGTGCGGTTCGGCGACCGCGGCCGCTTGCGCCTATTCACGGTCCGGGACCGCCGACTCGGCAAGAAGAGGGTGCGGTTCCACCCGGGTGATCGGGCATTCATGGCGGCGCCGCTGCACCAGCTCCCGAAGGACGTGCTGCCCAGGCTGCTGATGCGTCCGGACACGGTGCTTCGGTGGCTCCGCGACCTGCTCGCGCCCCGCCACGCCGCCGCATCCCAGCAGCCTAATGGGACTTGTCGGGTCGTGAGTGAGACTCGATGAGTGGCCGCCGGCTACTCCTCTGCCCTCCAGGACGCTGGCTTCGTGCGCGCGATGCGTGAGCGGACTGTCCGGCACGGAGCGTCATGCGCGGGATTGAGCGCTGTTACAGGAGTGTGCATCTGCAATGCCAACACGTCAGGCACATCACGCACCCGCAGGTGCAGTACCGCAACGGAGCAGTCGAGCCCCCGCACCCCGTCCCCTTGTGGGTCCGTGCCCTAAGCGTGCCCATAAGACCGGGCAACAACGGTAAACAGCGGCACGAAGCCAGCCCTCCGAAGCCGCTTTGCGGCAACATGACTGCAGGTCAGAAGCAGTACCGCCATCCAAGCGCCGTCGCTTCCCAAGCTGAGAGCGCGAGTTCGGTTCTCGTCACCCGCTCTTCGTCAGGCGAGCCCTCAGCCCGCTGTTCCTGGGCGGTGGCGGACACCCGTCCTGGCGTGCTTCGTCGTGGGTGGTGCACAAGCCCCTTGTGAGAGCGGGCACTTGACCGCTGAGGGCCCTGCGTCAGAGCGGGAGGTCGTCGGGGAGTACCCGGAAGGCCTTATAGCGGCCCAACGGGCGTACGGCCCGGAAGTCTCGTCGGTCGAGGGCGAGGATCGCGTCCGTGTCGTAGTCGGCGGCAAGTGCCACGTTCACCGCGTCGGCGAGGTCGAGGTCCAGCGCGCGGTAGCGGACACGGACAGACTGGGCGGCGCCCAGGTGGCCCTCCGTGATCTCCGGCATGACGACACGACCCCGGCTCATCCAGCGACGCAGGTCGTCGACCGCGCTGAGGGCAGCCTCCCTGCCGAGCTCACGCGTCGCCACGTGATCCAGCTCGGCCAGCAGGAGCGGGGACATGACCAGCAGGCCCGCCGCCATGATCGCCTCGCTCGCCGCCCGGTGTTCCGGATGAGCCGAGTCCAGGGCAGCCAGAAGGCCGGACGTATCGGCGACGACAATGATCACGCGGCGGATCCGGAACCCGAGCCGGTCTCACGCCGGACGGCCTCGGCGACCGTGTCGCGGACCTCCGACTTGGACAGCGTGCGCCCCGGCCCCACGAAGGTGCGTGAGAACAGCGGCTCGTCCCAGACCCGGTTCGCCATGGCTGCAAGGTGGATGCCCTGGCGGATGATCTCGGCCTCGCTTATACCTCGGCGCTTGGCGGCCTCTTTGATGATGGCCAGGTCCTCGGGGTCGGCGTAGACGTTGGTGCGCTTCATGGACGTGTACCAAGAGAGTCCATGTACCAGATCCGCACACTTACCCCATGAAGTGCCCGGCAGCGACCTGGACAGCGGGCTCGGCCGGCTGCGCCGCCATGCCCTCACTCTCGCCCACGACCCGCTGGACAGCCTATGCGACCGGCTGTCCGCCCGGATGCCCCCCGGCAGCACCGACGACATCGCCCTCTTCGCCCTGCACCTGCCCGAGGCCGAAGCCGAGGCCGAAGCGACGAGTACGGGGCTCACGTCCCCGGAACCAGCACCAGAACCCGGAACAGGCCCCCACGCCCGGCCGGCGGACAAGCCGGCCTGACAGGCGCACAAAAGTCGACCGGGTCACAGGATCGCCGCGCCCAGCCCCTGTACGGCGTCATCCCTCAGGTGGCGCAGGAGCCTTCGTGGCCACGACGTGAGCGTGACCGCGGACACACCAGCGCCACCGGCGGTTCACTCGCTCACCGCGGCAGCCCCACAACACCTGCATTGACATGGCCTTGACCGGCGGAAGACGGCGACCGCATGGTGAAACCATCCGGCCCGCAGCTGCCCTGACATGCCTTCTGTCAAGGCTGGTTTTCGTCATGTGGCCCTTCCGAACCGCCTGAAACCGCACGGAGGCTTGATGCACCGACGCGAGATACCCTCCGGATCCCTGGTGATCCACCGGCACCGACCCAGACGGCGGGTGCGGCGGTTGGCAGCTGCCCTCACCGCGATGCTCACATTCACCGTCACTGCCCTCACCATCGGCCTGGCCACCGATGCCCAGGCCGCCACTCCCTCGTCCGCCCCGCGCGCGTCCGCCTCCGCGGGTACGACGGGCTTCGGCTGCTTCCATCCCCTGCAAGCAGGACAGGCCCGCTGTTTCGGCGTCATGAAGGCCCACCGCACCGCATCGGGCCGCATGTCACCGTTCACCACCGGCTCCCCGACCACGGCGGGGTACGTGCCGTCCGAGCTGCGTTCCGCCTACAAACTGGGCGCTACCTCGGGATCCGGTCGAACGGTGGCGATCGTCGACGCCATGGACGACCCGAACGCCGAGGCCGACCTGGCCGCTTACCGCTCCGCCTACGGTCTGCCTTCGTGCACCCACGCCAACGGCTGCTTCCGCAAGGTGAATCAGAGCGGCCAGGCATCGCCGCTGCCCTCCGGCGACTACGGATGGGCCGAGGAGATCAGCCTCGACCTCGACATGGTCTCAGCCGCCTGCCCCGGCTGCCACATCCTCCTGGTCGAGGCAAAGTCGGCGAACGTCTCGGATCTCATGAGGGCCGAGGACACCGCCGCCACCACATCGGGCGTCGTCTCGGTCTCCAACAGCTGGGGTGGATCCGAGGACAACACCATCACCTCCTTCGACTCGCACTTCAACCACCCCGGCGTCGCGATCACAGCGAGCTCTGGCGACTCCGGTTACGGCGTCTCCTGGCCGGCCTCCTCCCGGTACGTCACCGCCGTGGGCGGCACCTCGCTGAGCAAGGCGTCCAACTCCCGCGGCTGGACCGAGACGGCCTGGAGCGGCGCGGGCTCCGGCTGCTCGGCGTACGAGGCCAAGCCGTCCTGGCAGCACGACTCCGGATGCGCCAAGCGCACCGTGGCCGATGTGGCGGCGGTCGCCGACCCCAACACCGGGGTGGCGGTCTACGACACGTACAACAGCTGCCGGGGCGGGTTGTTGTGCGACACCGAGCTTCAACTCGGTGTCGCACAAGGTGCCGACGGATGGGTCGAAGTCGGAGGCACCAGCGTCTCGTCGCCGATCATCGCAAGCGTCTACGCACTGGCCGGAAACACCTCCCAGGTCGTCAACGGCTCGTATCCGTACAGCCACACCTCGGCGCTCAACGACGTCACCTCGGGCAGCAACGGCTCCTGCGGCGGCAGTTACCTGTGCACCGCGCGTCCGGGATACGACGGGCCCACCGGGCTCGGCACGCCCAACGGCACCGGCGCCTTTTGACGGCGACGCTCTTTGACCGACAAAGGCCGGGCTCGCGCCGCACCACTGCGGCGCGAGCCCGGCCCTTGCCTCGTCTCAGGACGCCGGCCTTGAAGCCGGTGTCCGTCGGCTCCGCCGACGGGTAGCTGTCGAGCCGTTCACCGCACCGAGCGGCGGCTGTACGCGGCATCTCCCAGCGGCTCAGTCGCCGGAGTGCCGTTGCCGTCCTTTCCCCCCTTTCCCGGCGTCGTGCTTGCCTGACCACTCGCCGCCCTTGTCGCTCCCATGTGCGGACCCAGGTGACGTTCGGGCGGCCGGAGGGGCAGGCGATGGCGTCGTGGCCGAGGTCCGACCGGCGGGCGTTGATGCGATGCGAGTGGGTGAGGGAGAGGCCGGAGGCGTAGGCGCCGTGGCGCCGGAATTCAGCGAGGCTCCGAGAGCCGTGGCACCGGCGAACAGCGCGAGGGCGGCGCCGGCGAGAACGGCTTTGGAGGCCAGTTTGCGGCGACCGGTGGGGCGGGAGTGTGTGCCGGCGCGGGATTCGCCGGCGTGCGGGGTCGGAGGCGGTGGGACTGCCGCGGTGGGCATGCGGGTGGTGTCGTCGTGCTCGGCCGGTCGTGGTGCCCCGTTCTGCGCGGCGAGCCAGACGGCTGCCTGCTCGGCAGTGGGCCGCTGGGCCGGGTCCTTCGCCAGCATGTGCAGCACGTAGTCGGAGAGCGGCTGCGGTATGCCGGGGCGCAGGCGGTCGGGCGGTGCTGGTGTGACACTGACGTGCTGCTGGACCACGGCCAGTGACGTGGCTCCGCTGAACGGAGGCCGCCCGGTGAGCAGTTCGTACAGGACACAACCGAGGGAGTAGACGTCGGACGCGGGCTGCGCGGGACGGCCCAGCGCGCGTTCCGGAGCCAGGTAGTCGGCGGTGCCGATGATCTTGCCTGTGGCGGTCAGGTCACTGGCGGCCGCCTCGGCGAAGCGTGCGATGCCGAAGTCGGTGATCTTCACCGTGCGGTCGGTGGTCAGCATGACGTTGGCGGGTTTGACGTCCCGGTGGACCACTCCCTGCTGGTGTGCCGCGGAGAGGCCGGCGGCCGCCTGGGCCGTGATGGCCGCCGCCTCGGCCGGGGGCAGGGCACCGCGTAGGGAGCGTTCCTGGGCCAGGTTCCAGCCGTCGACGAGTTCCATGACCAGGTGGGGCTGGTCATGGTGCGCGCCGAAGTCGTACATGCCCACGACGTTGGGGTGGTTGAGCCGGGCCGCGATCTGCGCCTCCAGGCGGAATCGCTCGGCGTCCGCCGCCTCCTCGGCATGCAGCAGCTTGACGGCCACGGGCCGCCCGAGGAGTTGGTCGCAGGCTCGCCAGACCTCGCCCATCGCGCCGCGTCCCAGCAGCTCCTGCAACTCATAGCGGTCCGCCAGCAGACCTTGCACACCCAACCCCGATCATCGCGTTGCTCGTAGTTCCCCCGGTCCGATGGTTCGGTTTGCGGGCGTTCGGTCCCGGTTGCCCGGGCCGATGCGCACTCCCTCTCGGACCCGGCCCCTCGGTCCCTGGGCCCACTCCTACAGCGCACCGGAGTGACGGGCCGTCACACATCTGGGGCACCCAAGGCCACGCGGCTCTCCGAACCGGGAGAGGCAGGGGCAGGCCCGGCACGGGGGAACCGAACCTGCCCCAGCACATCGGCGCCTGCAAACCTCCCCCCGGAGGATGGGCGCCATGACCCCGTCCGGGGTCACTTCCAACAGCGCGCCACATGTCAGGAGTGTCACGGGGGGACGCGAATGGTTGCGAGACCGACAACTCTGTGAAGGAATGCCCTGGACTCCTTCATGATCCGGTCACGGAATTACGCCAACACCGGCGACCGGGGACTTTGGCGGCACCCGAATCACACTCCTCCATTTCGTCCAGAAAATTGGCCTGACGTGTGAACATGCCGGTAAGTGCCTGCATAGGCAGCAATATTCGGGACATCACAGACGCCGGTGTAACGCTGCAGTGCATACGGAACGCAGGAGTAGGGAGAAGCGGGGTACCGACCGACTGAATCCGGGTGCCCTGGCGCAAGCACGCACACACGGCACTACGTCAGATCGGATATCCCCGTGAGAAACATCGACCCAGTTCCCGGATACCAGGCATACAACGAGCCGCCGGGCCCGGACCGCTCGCCGCACCGTCGGGCCACCACACGGCGTACGGCCATCACCATCTGCACGATCGTCGACATTGCGGCGGGCCTGCTGGGCCTGTGGATCCTGCTGTTCCTGCTCGACGCGAACCGCGCGAATGTGTTCGTCGAATTCGTGCGGGGCGCAGCGGGCTGGCTGTCCTGGTGGGCACAGGACATTTTCACGATGGACACAGAGGGACTACGCGTTGTCCTCAATTACGGTCTCCCTGCCGTCATCTATTTGCTGATCGGTCACGGGATCGCTGCCCGGCTCAACCGAGCCTGACCGTGGACCGGCCTCCTTATTGATCGCGACGAAAGCCGGCCGACCATGACACACGACTCCACTGGAAACGATCGCCTGCCGATCTATGAGGACCTGATACGTGAGCGGGGTGACGTCGTCGCCGAAGCTCAACTCGCCGCGGAACACACGCAGCACCAGGCAGCGCAATTGCTGACCGGACGGGACGCGGGTCAGCAAGCCCGTCGTTGGGACGACGGCGTCGGAGCCGCTGCGGCCGGTCAGCAGGAGCGGCGTGGGGCGCCGCCGTAGGGGGCGGGCCTCGACGCGGGTACGTCCGCGTGTCCCCTCTTCACCCAAGGACCAAGCCGTGGGCCAGGCGGGCCGACGGCACATCGAACCAGGAAGACCGGAAGACCGCAGATGGATTACTGCTCCACATGCCGTCGGCACCTCAACGGCGCACTGGTGTGCCCCGGGTGCGGCGCCTACGCCCCGGACATCGCCCCGCCCGCCGCCCATGGCCGCAGCGGCTCGCCCCCGGCGACGACGAGCGCCGCACCGGCCACAACGGCCCACCCGGACCCCACGGCCTCCGTCACGTGACACGACAGCTTCCCGGACGGCGGGACGGAGTCCACCGCTGCCATGGACGTGGACCCGCACGTCGCCGCCGGCGCCGACCAAGACGAACAAGGCCAAGAAGACCGGCAGGACGAAGAACGCGAACAAGACGGGCACAGGTCAGGGCAAGCCGAGCACCGAGACCAAGCCGTCGAAGGGGCCGTCCGACCGGCCCTAGAAGACTCATGAAGATCTTGGTGAGGGGCTGTCCGGGCATAGGCCGGGCAGCCCCTGTTCGCTATGCGGTGGCCGGGGCGAGTTGCCAGCT
>NZ_JBSFDI010000019.1:19560-203585 GCF_053593835.1 Streptomyces sp. NPDC002076 | reverse complement strand
CGGTTACATTCCGAACCCGGAAGCTAAGCCTCACAGCGCCGATGGTACTGCAGGGGGGACCCTGTGGGAGAGTAGGACGCCGCCGAACAATTCTTATGAAAAGGTCGGATCCTGAACTTCGGTTCGGGGTCCGGCCTTTTTACGTTTTGCTTAACGTGTCGTTCACCCTGCGCGCCCAGCATCCAGCACATGGGAACTGCTGCAATGCTCAGGGCCGCCGGCGTCGGAGTCGGTGACGAGGTCGTCGTACCTGCCTTCGGGAACGTCGAGGTCGCCGAGGCCGTGACCCTGGCCGGTGCGCTCCCGGTGTTCGCCGACATAGACCCGGTGACCTACTGCCTCGATCCCGTCGCCGTCGAGGCAGCCGTAACTCCGCGTACTGCGGCGGTCGTTGTCGTGCACCGCTTCGGACGGCGGGCCGATGTGCGGCGGTTGCACGGGCTCGGGCAGCGGCACGGTGTCCTGGTGCTGGAACAGGGCGAGTCCGAGGCGCCGTACGACGAGATAGCGCAGCGCAGGCAGCGGGCCGCCTACCTCGACGGCAAGCTCAAGGGCGTACGGACGCCGGACGGCGGTGACGGGCACACCTATCAGCAGTACGTCGTGCGAGTGCCGGGGAACGGCCGGCCGGACCGGGACGCCTTCGCGATGGCCCTGCGGGCCAAGGGCGTTGACTGCCGGGTGCCGGTCAAGACGCCCGTGCACCGGCTGCCGGAGTTCCGTCGGTGCGTGTCCCTGCCGGAGACCGAGCTGGCCGCCGACGAGACGCTGACGCTGCCCGTGGACGCCTCGCTCACCAAGCGGGAGATGCAGCGGATCGTGTCCGCCTGCAACGCGCTCGGGGGACTGCTGCAGCCCGCCTACTGAGCGGGTTCCGAACGAATTTGGGAACTCGGGCCCGCTCGGGGTAGAGTTTCTTCGTCGCCGCGAGGGAAACCTCGAAAACGACAGGCCCCTATAGCTCAGTCGGCAGAGCGTCTCCATGGTAAGGAGAAGGTCAACGGTTCGATTCCGTTTGGGGGCTCGGAGAGAAAGACCCCACCCTTTCGGGTGGGGTCTTTCTCATGCGTCCTTGTGGATTCCCGGGACGCGCATCGCCAGGATCGCCATGTCGTCCGACGGGGCGTCCGACGCGAAGCGTTCCACTGCCCGCATGATGCGCGCGGCGACCGCGCCCGCCGTCAGCCCCGTGCAGGTCGTGAGGACGTCGGCGAGGCCGTCGTCGCCCAGCATGCGCGCGCCTTCACGGCGTTCGGTGACGCCGTCCGTGACGCAGAGCAGTACATCACCGGGGTCGAGGGTGACGGTCTCCTCGTGCAGCTCCAGGTCCTCGATCACGCCCAGCAGCGGCTGCGGTTCGGCGGCCGGCGTCACCGTGCCGTCCTGGCGCAGGCGCAGCGGGAGCGGGTGGCCGGCGCAGACCACCTTCAGCTCGGCGCTGCCGTCCTCCTGCGGGCGCATCTCGCCGTAGAGGAGCGTCAGGAAGCGGCTGCGGTCGCCCTCGTCGAGGATCGCGGAGTTCAGGCGCTGCAGGACCGCCGGCCCGGACAGGCCCTCGCGGGCCAGCAGGCGCAGGGCGTGCCGGGCGAGGCCGGTGACCGCCGCCGCGTTGGGGCCCGTACCGCAGACGTCGCCGATGGCGAAGCCGTAGGCGCCGTTGCCGATCGGGAAGAGGTCGTAGAAGTCACCGCCGACCTCGTTGCCCTCTCCGGCGGCGCGGTAGATGACCTCGACCTCGACGCCGTCGATCTGCGGCAGGCCCGGCGGGAGCAGGCTGCGCTGGAGGGACTGGCTGATGGCCGTGCGCTCCGAGTACAGGCGGGCGTTGTCCAGGGCGAGTGCGGCCCGGCGGGACAGGTCTTCGGCCAGTTCCAGGATTTCCTGGCGGAAGTGTTCGTCCGTGGGCTTGCCGAGGGTCAGCATGCCGATGACGCGGTTGCGGGCGACGAGGGGCAGCACGACCGTTTCGCCGCCGACGGCGGAGGCCGTGGCGAGGGTGGGGCCGATGCCCGCGCTGACCCGGTGGGTGGGACCGCCGGACAGGCCGAGGCTGCGCATGGAGGAGCGCAGGGCCGCCCGGTGCGCCACCTCGGCGGGGACGGTCCACACGCGGGCGCCGGGGGTCGGTACCGGGTCCGGCGGCGGGACCTTCGACAGCAACGACTTGATGCCGTCGATGAGTTCCTCGTCCTCGTGCAGGACGTACGACAGATACGGCTCGGAGGCCTGGTCGGCGATCGTATAGACGGCGCACCAGGTGGCCAGGGTGGGGACCGTCATCTGGGCCATCAGGGCCAGCGTCTGGTCGCGGTCCAGGGTGCCCGCCAGCAGGTCGGAGGCCTCGACCAGGAAGCTCAGGGAGCCGCGGCGCAGCCGCTCCAGCTCGCCGAGGCGGGCCGACTCGACGGCCAGGGCGATCCGGTCGGCGGCGAACTGCAGGCGCAGCGCCTCCTCGTTGGAGTACCGGCCCGGTGCCTCGGCCGCGACGCCGAGCGAGCCGGTGAGGCGGCCTTCTACCTTCAGCGGGACGGTGACGACCGAGCGCATCCCGGTGCCGGCGAGCAGCGGTACGGCGCCGGGGACGGACGTGAGGTCGTCGTGGACGGCCGGCATGCGTGCCGAGCCGTAGCGGCCGGGGCCTGCTTCGACGGGCACGCGCGCGAAGCGCTGGCGGGCGGAGGGCAGGCCGGTGGAGGCGCGGACCTCCAGCTCGGTCTCGTCGTCGGTGGCCAGCAGCAGGAACGCGGAGTCGCCGTCGAGCATGTCGCGGGCGCGCTCCACCGTGCGCTGGAGGAGGCCGTCGAGGTCGTCCGGGGCGGGGGAGCCGATGAAGACCTCGAAGGGGTCGGTGCTCTGGCCGTCGGCGGACGGGGTCTGGTCGCCCGCGGGGACGCGTGGGGGAGTCTGGAGTACGGCGCGCTCGTGGTCGCGGACCAGGAGGCAGACGGTGGAGGGTTCGCCGCCGGTGTCGCGGACCCTGAGGTGGGAGGCGTAGACCGGGGCCACGCGGCCGTCGGCGCCGCGGATGCCGTAGCTGCCCTCCCAGCGGGAGAGCTGCAGGGCCTCGGCCACGCCGGTGCTGGTCCCCGGGGTGTGCGGCCAGGCCGCCAGTTCGGTGAGGGGCTTGCCGATGACCTCGCCGGCCGGATAGCCGAACAGTTCTTCGGCGTCCTCGTTCCAGGAGGTGATCGAGCCGTCCCGGTCCACCTGGAGGACCGCGACGCGCACCCGGCTGTCGGCCAGCGGGAGCAGGTCGGCGGGGAGGGAGGGGCCGGCGGTGCGGGTGCCGACGGGGCGTTCGGGGAGGTTGAGCTGGAACCAGACGTTCTTGTGGGTGGGCGTGTAGTCGACGCCCCAGCGGGTGGCCAGGGCCGCGCACAGCTGCAGGCCGCGGCCGCCCTCGCGGTCGGGGCTGCCCATGGAGGAGGCGGCGTGCTGGAGGGGGACCTCGCGTTCGGGGTAGCGGTCCGAGACCTCGACGCGCACGCCGTCCTCGGTGCGCAGGCACAGGACGTCCGCGTGCGTGCCCGCGTGGACGACCGCGTTGGTCACCAGCTCGCTGGTGAGGACCACGGCGTCGTCGACGATGTCGGCGAAGCCCCAGCCCTGGAGGGTGTCGCGGACGAAGGACCGGGCGGTCGCGACCGATCGCCCCACGGGCTCGAAGGTGGCGGCCGCGCGCGCGGTGATCACAGAACTCCTCGGCCGGTTGTCTACGTGCAGGGCTGCGTGGCCGACGGGCTCGCGCCGCTGCTGCGGCATCAGCTCGCCCGTCGGCTGTGGCTCCGGGGACTGTCCCCCGGGGATGACTCCGGTGGTCATGTTCTGCGGCCGCCCCTCCGATGCCCGCTCGTTCTCGTGCCACCGCCCAAGCCGGTCGGACCGGTGCGGCTGGACAGCCGGATGCAAGGTTACTTACCTTCGCCGTCCGAGCGGATGCCGGTCGCCGGTGTTTACCCCCCATGGTGTGCGGACGATGTGCGAAGCTGCCGAACTGTTATGGCCTGGTTGGGCCGGGGTGAAACACTGGGCAAGCTTCTGATGAAGGTCGGGTCAGCCTGCGTGTGTTCCGTGTACGGCGGGCAGCAGCCTCTGGTGTGGCCGGATCTCGTCTGGCAGAAATACGCAGCAGTAACCGGTACGCCGAAGTAACCGGTATGCCGAAACCGGCAGGCCGGGCCGAAGCGGCCGAGCACAGCAGTAGTGGTCTACCCCTCCGGGAGGGACACAGTGGAGTCTGGCGCGGCGACGCGTGGCACGAAGACGCGCGCGAAAGGCGGACCGTCCCTGGGCAGGCGCGGTGAGACCACCGCAGTGGACACGGCTGCCCTGAACCGGCTGTTGGCGGCTCTCGTCTCGATGCGGGACGGGAACTTCCGCAAGCGGCTCACGGTCTCCGGGGACGGCGTGATGTCGGAGATCGCGGCCGTCTTCAACGAGGTGGCCGACCGGAACCTGCATCTGACCGGTGAGCTGTCCCGGGTGCGGCGCATGGTGGGCCGTGAGGGCAAGTTGACGGAGCGGCTGGAGAAGGGGGCCTGCGAGGGCTCCTGGGCGTCCGCGATCGACGCCTCCAACGCGCTCGTCGACGATCTCGTGTGGCCGGTGTCGGAGGTCGGCCGGGTGCTCACGGCGGTCGCCGAGGGCGATCTGTCGCCGCGGATGGAGCTGCGGACGCAGGCGCTGGACGGCGGCACCGGGCACCCGCTGCGGGGTGAGTTCCTGAAGGTCGGCCGTACCGTCAACAATCTGGTCGACCAGTTGTCGACGTTCACGGACGAGGTCACGCGCGTGGCCAGCGAGGTCGGCACCGAGGGCAAGCTCGGTGGTCAGGCCCGGGTGCGCGGCATGTCCGGTTCGTGGAAGGACCTGACGGAGTCCGTCAACACGATGGCGCGGCAGCTGACCGCCCAGGTGCGCGACATCGCGCTGGTGACGACGGCGGTCGCCCGGGGTGACCTGTCACGCAAGGTGACCGTGCAGGTCGCCGGCGAGATGCTGGAGCTGAAGAACACCGTCAACACGATGGTGGAGCAGCTGTCGTCCTTCTCCGTGGAGGTGACCCGGGTCGCCCGTGAGGTGGGCACCGAGGGCATCCTGGGCGGGCAGGCGCAGGTGCCGGGCGTGGCCGGTGTGTGGAAGGAGCTGACCGACTCCGTCAACACGATGGCGGGCAACCTGACCGCGCAGGTGCGCGGGATCTCGCAGGTCACGACTGCTGTCGCCAGTGGTGATCTGTCGCAGAAGGTGACGGTGCCGGCGCGCGGCGAGGTGGCGCAGCTCGCCGAGACGATCAACCAGATGACCGAGACGCTGCGGATCTTCGCGGACGAGGTCACGCGCGTGGCGAACGAGGTCGGCGCGGAGGGCCGGCTCGGCGGGCAGGCGAACGTGCCGGGCGCCGCGGGTACGTGGAAGGACCTGACGGACTCCGTCAACACCGTGTTCCGGAACCTGACCATCCAGGTGCGGGACATCGCGACCGTGACGACGGCTGTGGCCAGTGGTGATCTGTCGCAGAAGGTCACAGTCGACGTGGCCGGCGAGATGCTGGAGCTGAAGAACACCGTCAACGGGATGGTGGACCAGCTGTCGGCGTTCGGTGCCGAGGTGACGCGGGTCGCACGGGAGATCGGTGTCGAGGGTGAGCTGGGCGGTCAGGCGCAGGTGCCGGGCGCGGCCGGTGCCTGGAAGGACCTGACCGACTCCGTCAACACGGCGTTCCGCAACCTGACCGGTCAGGTGCGCAACATCGCTCAGGTGACGACGGCGGTGGCCAACGGCGATCTGTCGCAGAAAGTCACCGTGGACGTCTCCGGCGAGATGCTCAAGCTGAAGAACACCGTGAACACGATGGTGGACCAGCTGTCGAGCTTCGCCGACCAGGTCACGCGGATGGCCCGTGACGTGGGTACGGAGGGCCGCCTCGGCGGTCAGGCCCGGGTGGACGGCGTGTCGGGCACGTGGAAGGAGTTGACGGACTCCGTCAACTTCATGGCCGGCAACCTCACCTCGCAGGTGCGGCAGATCGCCCAGGTGACGACGGCCGTGGCGCGCGGTGACCTGTCGCAGAAGATCGACGTCGACGCGCGCGGTGAGATTCTTGAGCTGAAGAACACGATCAACACCATGGTTGATCAGCTGTCCGCCTTCGCCGACCAGGTGACCCGGGTGGCCCGTGACGTGGGCACCGAGGGCCGCCTGGGCGGTCAGGCGCAGGTTCCTGGTGTGGCCGGTGTCTGGCGGGACCTGACCGACTCCGTGAACGGCATGGCCGGCAACCTGACGGCCCAGGTCCGCAATATCGCGCAGGTCGCGACGGCCGTGGCGCGCGGTGACCTCTCCCAGAAGATCACCGTGGACGCGCGCGGGGAGATCCTGGAGCTGAAGAACACCCTGAACACGATGGTGGACCAGCTGTCGTCGTTCGCCCAGGAGGTCACGCGAGTGGCCCGTGAGGTGGGCACCGAGGGCATCCTGGGCGGTCAGGCCGAGGTGCAGGGGGTCTCCGGCACCTGGAAGGACCTCACGCAGTCGGTGAACTTCATGGCGAACAACCTGACGATCCAGGTGCGCAACATCGCCGAGGTCACCACCGCGGTCGCCAAGGGCGACCTGTCGAAGAAGATCACTGTTGACGCGAAGGGCGAGATCCTTGAGCTCGTCACGACGGTCAACACCATGGTTGATCAGCTGTCCAGCTTCGCCGAGCAGGTGACCCGGGTGGCCCGTGAGGTGGGCACCGAGGGCATCCTGGGCGGTCAGGCGCACGTACCGGGTGTCACCGGTATCTGGAAGGACCTCAGCAACAACGTCAACCTCATGGCCAACAACCTGACCATGCAGGTGCGGAACATCTCCCAGGTGGCCTCGGCCGTCGCCAATGGCGACCTGACGCGGCAGGTGACGATCGAGGCGCGCGGTGAGGTCGCGCAGCTCGCCGACACCATCAACATCATGGTCAAGACGCTGAGCTCGTTCGCCGACCAGGTCACCAAGGTGGCCCGTGAGGTGGGCACGGACGGCATCCTGGGCGGCCAGGCGCACGTACCTGGTGTGGCCGGCACCTGGAAGGACCTCACCGAGTCCGTGAACCAGATGGCGTCCAACCTGACCGGTCAGGTGCGGAACATCGCCATGGTGACCACGGCGATCGCCAAGGGTGACCTGACCAAGAAGATCGACATTGACGCGCGCGGCGAGATCCTCGAGCTGAAGACGACGATCAACACCATGGTTGATCAGCTGTCCAGCTTCGCCGAGGAGGTCACGCGCGTGGCCCGCGAGGTGGGTACGGAGGGACAGCTCGGCGGCCAGGCACGCGTGCGTGACGTCGACGGCACCTGGCGGGACCTGACCGAGTCGGTGAACGAGATGGCCGGGAACCTGACCCGGCAGGTGCGTGCCATCGCGCGCGTGGCGACCGCGGTGACCCGCGGCGACCTGAACCTGAAGATCGACGTCGACGCGTCCGGCGAGATCCAGGAACTGCAGGACTACATCAACAAGATGATCGCCAACCTGCGCGACACCACGATCGCCAACAAGGAGCAGGACTGGCTCAAGGGCAACCTGGCCCGTATCTCCGGCCTCATGCAGGGCCGCCGGGACCTGGAGGACGTGGCCTCGCTGATCATGAGCGAGCTGACGCCGGTCGTCTCCGCGCAGCACGGCGCGTTCTTCCTGACGATGCCGCTGATGGAGGGCAAGGACGTCGGCGACGGCGAGGACACCTACGAGCTGCGGATGCTGGGCTCGTACGGCTACTCGATGGGCTCCATGCCGACATCGTTCCGGCCCGGTGAGGCGCTGGTCGGCACGGCCGCCCAGGAGAAGCGCACGATCCTGGTGGAGAACGCGCCCAGCGGCTATCTGAAGATCTCCTCCGGCCTCGGCGAGGCCCCGCCGGCGCAGGTGATCGTGCTGCCGGTGCTGTTCGAGGGCAATGTGCTCGGTGTGATCGAGCTCGCCTCCTTCACACCGTTCACGCAGATCCAGAAGGACTTCCTCAACCAGATCGCCGAGATGATCGCGACGAGCGTCAACACCATCTCGGTCAACACCAAGACCGAGCAGCTGCTGAAGCAGTCGCAGGAACTGACCGAGCAACTCCGCGAGCGTTCGGCCGAGCTGGAGAACCGCCAGAAGGCGCTGCAGGCCTCCAACGCCGAACTGGAGGAGAAGGCCGAGCTGCTGGCCCGGCAGAACCGCGACATCGAGGTGAAGAACACCGAGATCGAGGAGGCCCGGCAGGTCCTGGAGGAGCGTGCCGAGCAGCTCGCGGTGTCGATGCGTTACAAGAGCGAGTTCCTCGCCAACATGTCGCACGAGCTGCGTACGCCGCTCAACTCGCTGCTGATTCTGGCCAAGTTGCTCGCCGACAACGCCGAGGGCAACCTGTCCCCGAAGCAGGTGGAGTTCGCCGAGACCATCCACGGCGCCGGCTCCGACCTGCTGCAGCTGATCAACGACATCCTCGACCTGTCGAAGGTCGAGGCGGGCAAGATGGACGTCTCCCCGACGCGTATCGCGCTCGTGCAGCTCGTGGACTACGTGGAGGCCACCTTCCGGCCGCTGACCGCGGAGAAGGGCCTGGATCTGTCCGTTCGGGTCTCCCCGGAGCTGCCCGCGACCCTGCACACCGACGAGCAGCGGCTGCTGCAGGTGCTGCGCAACCTGCTGTCGAACGCGGTGAAGTTCACCGACTCCGGGTCGGTGGAGCTGGTGATCAGGCCGGCCGGCGCGGACGTGCCGGTGGGCATCCGGGAGCAGCTGCTGGAGGCCGGCTCGCTGACCGATCCGGACGGACCGTTGATCGCGTTCTCGGT
Source organism: Streptomyces sp. NPDC002076 (assembly GCF_053593835.1). Taxonomy (NCBI): domain Bacteria; kingdom Bacillati; phylum Actinomycetota; class Actinomycetes; order Kitasatosporales; family Streptomycetaceae; genus Streptomyces; species Streptomyces sp. NPDC002076. Next base: position 194,757 of record NZ_JBSFDI010000019.1, on the reverse strand, counting down.
GACGGACACCGGCATCGGCATCGCAGCCAGCAAGATGCGGGTGATCTTCGAGGCGTTCAAGCAGGCGGACGGCACGACCAGCCGCAAGTACGGCGGCACCGGCCTCGGTCTGTCGATCTCCCGGGAGATCGCGCAGCTGCTCGGCGGTGAGATCCACGCGCAGAGCGAACCGGGGCGCGGCTCGACGTTCACGCTGTACCTGCCGCTGCACCCGAGCGAGCTGCCGCCGCAGGGCTACCAGCAGTCGGTCCCCCCGCTGGAGGCGGGCGAGCTGCTGGCCTCCGAGGCCCGGCAGTCCTCGGAGCTGTCCGCCGTGGAGATCGAGACCCCGGCCGAGGTGAAGTCGTACCGGGAGACGCAGAACGGTCCCGCCGCGCTCTTCCGGCGCCGGCGCCGGGGTCTGCCGCAGGGTGAGCAGCGGCCCGAGCACTGGGCGGCGGTGCCGGAGCAGGAGGGCGCGCCGCAGTCCGCGCGCGGGGTGCGGTTCGGCGGCGAGAAGGTGCTGATCGTCGACGACGACATCCGCAACGTGTTCGCCCTCACCAGCGTCCTGGAGCAGCACGGTCTGTCGGTGCTGTACGCCGAGAACGGCCGCGAGGGCATCGAGGTGCTGGAGCAGCACGACGACGTGGCGGTCGTGCTGATGGACATCATGATGCCGGAGATGGACGGCTACGCGACGACCACGGCGATCCGCAGGATGCCGCAGTTCGCCGGGCTGCCGATCATCGCGCTGACCGCGAAGGCGATGAAGGGCGACCGGGAGAAGGCGATCGAGTCCGGTGCCTCCGACTACGTGACCAAGCCGGTCGACCCGGATCATCTGCTGGCCGTGATGCAGCAGTGGATGGGTGGGAAGTGACGAGATCGGCGCACCGGGATGTGAACACCCGGAGAACCCTTGGCGTGGGTCGGGAGTTGTCCACTTGAGGTGAGGGCGAAGGTACGGCTTAGGGTGGCCTGCGAACGTATGGGAATGCGGGATTCCGGGAACCATCACCACCCCCGCCGCGTTTTCGCTATGTGCACAGTGACATCGCGGTGACAGGGTGTGGCGACGGGCGGGGTGCGGCTACGATGACCGGCACAAGGACGGGCGGCGAAAGGGAGTCGTCCCCTGGGGCGGCGCCCGGTGTACCGCCGGGGCGAGGAGGGCGGGCCATGGTGCAGAAGGCCAAGATCCTCCTGGTCGATGACCGGCCGGAGAATCTGCTGGCGCTGGAGGCGATCCTCTCTGCGCTCGATCAGACGCTGGTGCGGGCATCGTCCGGGGAGGAAGCGCTCAAGGCACTGCTCACGGACGATTTCGCGGTCATTCTGCTGGACGTCCAGATGCCGGGCATGGACGGATTCGAGACCGCAGCGCACATCAAGCGGCGCGAGCGGACCCGGGACATCCCGATCATCTTCCTTACGGCGATCAACCACGGCCCGCACCACACCTTCCGGGGCTATGCGGCGGGCGCGGTCGACTACATCTCCAAGCCCTTCGACCCGTGGGTGCTGCGCGCGAAGGTCTCGGTGTTCGTCGAGCTGTACATGAAGAACTGCCAGCTGCGGGAGCAGGCGGCGCTGCTGCGGCTGCAGTTGGACGGCGGCGGCAAGGGCGCGGTCGGCGGCAAGGAGTCCGCCGGGCTGCTCGCCGAGCTGTCCGCGCGGCTCGCGGCCGTGGAGGAGCAGGCCGAGGCGCTGTCCAAGCAGCTGGACGACGACTCGGCGGACGCGGCCGCGGTGGCCACGGCGGCCCATCTGGAGCGCAAACTCACCGGGTTGCGCCGCGCGCTCGACGCCCTGGAGCCGGGCGCCGGCCCCGGCGGCTCGTCGGTGCCGGCGCAGAACTGACGTACACTCGGGCGGCGGTTGCCCATGAGCGTGCGTCAGTTCCGGTCCTCGACAAGGGCGACACGAACGGGTGAAGCTGTGGGCACACGTGTCCGCCGTCGTCTCCCCCGGTAACCTCACACCCATGGCCTCACGTCCCTCCGCAGCCAAGAAGCAGCCCGCCAGGAAGGCGGCCGCTCCCGCGAAGGCTCCGGCGAAGAAGGCCGCAGCGAAGAAGGCTCCGGCGAAGAAGGCGCCCGCCAAGAAGGCCCCGGCCAGAAGGGCCGCGCCGCCGAAGCCGGCGCCCAGCCCCACCGGGGGCGTGTACCGACTTGTGCGCGCCCTCTGGCTGGGCCTCGCGCACGCCGTCGGCGCCGTCTTCCGCGGCATAGGGCGGGGCGCGCGGAACCTCGATCCGGCCCACCGCAAGGACGGCATCGCGCTGCTGCTGTTCGGCATCGCGCTGATCGTCGCCGCCGGCACCTGGGCCAACCTGAAGGGCCCCGTCGGCGACCTCGTGGAGATCCTCGTCACTGGCGCCTTCGGCCGGCTGGACCTGCTGGTGCCGATCCTGCTCGCGGTGATCGCCGTACGGCTCGTCCGGCACCCGGAGCAGCCGGAGGCCAACGGGCGGATCGTGATCGGCCTGTCCGCGCTCGTCATCGGCGTGCTCGGGCAGGTCCACATCGCCTGCGGCTCGCCCGCCCGCAGCGACGGCATGCAGGCCATAAGGGACGCAGGCGGCCTCATCGGCTGGGCGGCGGCCACTCCGCTGACGTACTCCATGAGCGACGCGCTCGCCGTACCGCTGCTGGTGCTGCTGACGGTCTTCGGGCTGCTCGTGGTGACCGCCACCCCGGTCAACGCCATCCCGCAGCGGCTGCGGGCGCTCGGCGTACGCCTGGGCGTGCTGCACGACCACGAGGCGGAGGACTTCACCGAGGACGACGAGCGCTACGACGAACAGTGGCGCGAGGGGCTGCCCGCACGCCCCCGCAAGCGCTCGTCCGCCCCCAAGGCGTACGACCCCGACGGCGCCGAGGAGGAGGCCCTCTCACAGCGCCGTGGGCGCCCCCGGCGCTCCGCGGTGCCCCAGCCGGATCCGCAGCGCCGGATGGACGCCGTGGATGTCGCGGCGGCCGCCGCCGCGGCGCTCGACGGCGCGGTGCTGCACGGCATGCCGCCCTCCCCGCTGGTCGCGGACCTGACCCAGGGCGTCAGCGTGGGCGACCGCGAGGAGACCACGCCGGTGCCCACCCCGGCGCCGGCCCCCGCGCCCGCCCCGGCTCCCGTCCCGGCCGCGCGCCCCAAGCAGGAGAAACTCACGGCCGGGATCGTCCCCGACCTGACCAAGAGAGCCCCCGAGGAGCCGCGCGACCTGCCGCCGCGCGCGGAGCAGCTCCAGCTCTCGGGGGACATCACCTACTCACTGCCGTCGCTGGACCTGCTCACGCGCGGCGGGCCCGGCAAGGCGCGCAGCGAGGCCAACGACGCGGTCGTCGCCTCGCTCACCCAGGTCTTCACCGAGTTCAAGGTCGACGCGGCCGTCACCGGCTTCACCCGCGGCCCGACGGTCACCCGCTACGAGGTCGAGCTCGGCCCCGCCGTGAAGGTCGAGCGGATCACCGCGCTGACCAAGAACATCGCGTACGCCGTCGCCAGCCCGGACGTCAGGATCATCAGCCCCATCCCCGGCAAGTCCGCGGTCGGCATCGAGATCCCGAACACCGACCGGGAGATGGTCAACCTCGGCGATGTGCTGCGGCTCGCGGAGTCCGCCGAGGACGACGACCCGATGCTGGTCGCCTTCGGCAAGGACGTCGAGGGCGGGTACGTGATGCACTCGCTGGCGAAGATGCCGCACATGCTGGTCGCCGGTGCGACCGGCTCCGGCAAGTCGTCCTGCATCAACTGTCTGATCACCTCGGTCATGATGCGGGCGACCCCGGAGGACGTCCGGATGATCCTGGTCGACCCCAAGCGGGTGGAGCTGACCGCCTACGAGGGCATCCCGCACCTGATCACGCCGATCATCACCAATCCCAAGCGGGCCGCCGAGGCGCTGCAGTGGGTCGTGCGCGAGATGGACCTGCGCTACGACGACCTGGCGGCCTACGGCTACCGGCACATCGACGACTTCAACCAGGCCGTCCGCGACGGCAAGGTCAAGCCGCCGGAGGGCAGCGAGCGCGAGCTGCAGCCGTACCCGTATCTGCTGGTGATCGTGGACGAGCTGGCCGACCTGATGATGGTCGCCCCGCGCGACGTCGAGGACGCGATCGTGCGCATCACCCAGCTCGCGCGCGCGGCCGGCATCCATCTGGTGCTCGCCACCCAGCGTCCGTCGGTCGACGTGGTCACCGGCCTGATCAAGGCCAACGTGCCCTCCCGGCTCGCCTTCGCCACCTCCTCGCTCGCCGACTCCCGGGTCATCCTCGACCAGCCCGGCGCCGAGAAGCTGATCGGCAAGGGCGACGGCCTGTTCCTGCCGATGGGCGCGAACAAGCCGACCCGTATGCAGGGCGCATTCGTCACCGAGGCCGAGGTCGCGGCCGTCGTCCAGCACTGCAAGGACCAGATGGCGCCGGTCTTCCGGGACGACGTCACGGTCGGCAGCAAGCAGAAGAAGGAGATCGACGAGGACATCGGCGACGACCTGGACCTGCTGTGCCAGGCGGCCGAGCTGGTCGTCTCCACCCAGTTCGGGTCGACCTCCATGCTCCAGCGCAAGCTGCGTGTCGGCTTCGCCAAGGCCGGGCGGCTCATGGACCTCATGGAGTCCCGCAACATCGTGGGCCCGAGCGAGGGATCCAAGGCACGTGACGTTCTTGTGAAGCCTGATGACCTGGACGGCGTGCTCGCCCTGATCCGCGGGGAGTCTGGGGAGTAGGGCGAAGGGCCGTCCGGCGGACGCCGGTTACGCCGGGTGGCGGCATCGTCCGTGATCCACCCGTTAGAGAGCGGCGAGCAACCGTTTCCCTTTGTCGTACGTCCAGTTGAGCGAAAGGACAGATGGGCATCCCACGATGGGGTACCTGCCTGTCGAACCATAGGAATGTCCGGCCATTCCTATGATGTACAAAGTCAGACCGCCCGGTTGCCCCACCCTTTCGTACCCCCCCTAGACTGAGCTTCCAGCACAGGTGGCTACACGCTCGAAAGGCGCCCCCGTGTCCATCGGCAACTCCCCTGAAGACGAGCGTCCGTTGCAAGACGAGTCCCAGGAAGCCCGTGTCTCCGTGGGCCGCGCCCTGCAGCAGGCGCGGATCGCGGCCGGGCTCACCGTGGACGACGTCAGCACCGCCACTCGTGTCCGTATCGCCATCATCCACGCCATCGAGGCGGACGACTTCGCCCCCTGCGGCGGCGATGTGTACGCCCGCGGACACATCCGAACGCTGGCCAAGGCCGTACGCCTCGATCCCGCACCCCTGATCACCCAGTACGACGCCGAGCACGGCGGCCGTCCCGCACCCACCCCGGCGGCACCCCTGTTCGAGGCCGAGCGGATCCGGCCGGAGCGGCGCGGGCCGAACTGGACCGCCGCCATGGTCGCCGCGATCGTCGTCGTGATCGGCTTCGTCGCCTTCACCGCGGTCAAGGGCGGCACCTCGGGCAACGACGCGAAGTCGCAGGTCGCCGGGGGCGGCGGCACGCCCGCGGCGAGCAAGTCGGCCTCGCCCACGCCGAAGAAGGACAAGCCCGCCACTCCGAGCACCGAGCCCTCCGACAGCGCCATCGCCGCCGCGCCCCAGGACAAGGTGACCGTCCAGGTCAGCGCGCCCAACGGACGCAGCTGGATCTCGGCCAAGGACCACAACGGCCGGATGCTCTTCGACGGGCTGCTGAGCAAGGGCGAGTCCAAGACCTTCCAGGACAGCTCCAAGATCAACCTGATCCTCGGCGACGCCGGCGCGATCGAGCTGTACGTCAACGGCAAGAAGATCGACGACAACTTCCAGCCGGGCCAGGTGGAGCGCCTCACCTACACGAAGGGTGACCCGGTGGCGGGCTGAGGAGCCCTCGGGAAGAGTGCGTGTGACGGGGTTGACCAAGATCGGCCAACCCCGTCGACGTGGGCTGTCAGTGAGACGAAGTACTCTTGAGCCCATGCCTGAACGCCGTACCGTCGCACTCGTCACTCTCGGCTGCGCCCGTAACGAGGTGGACTCGGAGGAGCTCGCAGGCCGTTTGGAGGCGGACGGCTGGCAGCTGGTCGAGGACGCCGCGGACGCCGATGTCGCCGTGGTCAACACGTGTGGCTTCGTCGAGGCCGCGAAGAAGGACTCCGTCGACGCCCTCCTCGAGGCCAACGACCTCAAGGACCATGGGAGAACCCAGGCCGTCGTGGCGGTGGGCTGCATGGCCGAGCGGTATGGCAAGGAGCTCGCCGAGGCGCTGCCCGAGGCCGACGGCGTGCTCGGCTTCGACGACTACGTGAACATCTCCGACCGTCTGCAGACCATCCTGTCCGGGGGCGTCCACGCCTCCCACACCCCGCGCGACCGCCGCAAGCTGCTCCCGATCAGCCCGGCCGAGCGCCAGGAATCGGCCGCGTCCGTCGCCCTGCCCGGGCACGCCCCTGCCGATCTCCCGGAGGGCCTGGCGCCCGCCTCCGGCCCCCGCGCCCCCCTGCGCCGCCGCCTCGACGGTTCCCCGGTCGCCTCGGTGAAGCTCGCTTCCGGCTGCGACCGGCGCTGCTCCTTCTGCGCCATCCCGTCCTTCCGTGGCTCCTTCATCTCCCGCCGCCCCAGCGACGTGCTGAACGAGACGCGCTGGCTGGCCGAGCAGGGCGTGAAGGAGATCATGCTGGTCTCCGAGAACAACACCTCCTACGGCAAGGACCTGGGGGACATCCGCCTGCTGGAGTCCCTGCTGCCCGAGCTGGCCGAGGTCGACGGCATCGAGCGGGTGCGGGTGAGCTATCTGCAGCCGGCCGAGATGCGCCCGGGTCTGATCGACGTGCTGACCTCCACCCCGAAGGTCGCCCCGTACTTCGACCTGTCCTTCCAGCACTCCGCGCCCGGCGTGCTGCGCGCCATGCGCCGCTTCGGCGACACCGACCGCTTCCTGGAGCTGCTCGACACCATCCGCTCCAAGGCGCCCGAGGCCGGCGTGCGCTCCAACTTCATCGTCGGCTTCCCCGGCGAGAGCGAGACGGACCTGGCCGAGCTGGAGCGCTTCCTGAACGGCGCCCGCCTGGACGCCATCGGTGTCTTCGGCTACTCCGACGAGGAGGGCACGGAGGCCGCGACCTACGACGACAAGCTCGACGAGGACGTCGTGGCCGAGCGCCTGGCCCGGGTGTCCCGGCTGGCCGAGGAGCTCGTCTCGCAGCGCGCCGAGGAGCGCGTCGGCGCAACCGTGCACGTCCTGGTCGAGTCCGTCGACGAGGAAGAGGGCGTGTACGGCCGTGCCGCGCACCAGGCGCCCGAGACCGACGGCCAGGTTCTGCTCACGAGCGGCGCGGGCCTGAGCGTCGGACGTATGGTCGAGGCGAAGGTGGTCGGTACGGAAGGTGTCGACCTGGTGGCCGAGCCGCTGGCCGGCTCGCTCGCGTGCAGTGAGGAGGCGGGCAGATGACCGGAGTCCCGGCATCCGCCGCGGGTGGCTCCTCCGGCGCGCACGGCGCCCGGAGTTCCGCCGCCGCTGCCGACGGCGCTCGGTCCGAGGTCTCCGGTTCTGCTCCAGGTCCCGACAGTGGCGGCAGGCCCGCGCGCGGCGGGAAGATCGCGGCCGCGGCCGTCAACCAGGCCAGCGTCTGGAACGTGGCCAATCTGCTGACCATGCTCCGGCTGGTCCTGGTGCCCGGCTTCGTGGCGCTGATGCTGGCGAACGGCGGCTATGACCCGGCCTGGCGCTCGCTGGCCTGGGCGGCCTTCGCCATCGCCATGATCACCGACCTGTTCGACGGGCATCTGGCTCGCACCTACAACCTGGTCACCGACTTCGGGAAGATCGCCGACCCCATCGCCGACAAGGCGATCATGGGAGCGGCGCTGATCTGTCTCTCGGCCCTGGGCGATCTGCCGTGGTGGGTGACGGCCGTGATCCTCGGCCGGGAACTCGGCATCACGCTGCTTCGTTTTCTGGTCATTCGCTACGGCGTGATCCCGGCCAGCCGTGGGGGCAAGCTGAAGACCCTCACCCAGGGTGTGGCGGTCGGGATGTACGTCCTGGCGCTGACGGGATGGCTGGCCACACTGAGGTTCTGGGTGATGGCCGTGGCGGTCGTCCTCACCGTCGTCACCGGACTCGACTACGTGAGACAAGCCATTGTGCTGCGCAGGCAGGGAATCGCCGAGCGCGCGGCGGCGTTGGAGGAGAAGGAAGCGTGAGCTCGAAGGCCACCGAACTGGTGCGACTACTGACCGTGAGGGGCGAGACCCTCGCCGTCGCCGAGTCGCTCACCGGTGGCCTGGTGGCGGCGGAGATCACATCGGTCCCCGGAGCGTCCAAGGTGTTCCGGGGTTCGGTCACCGCCTACGCCACCGAGCTGAAGCATGAGCTGCTGGGCGTCGACGCCACCCTGCTGGCGCAGCGAGGAGCGGTGGATCCGCAGGTCGCGGGTGAGATGGCAGCCGGAGTACGGAAGGTTTTGGGCGCTGACTGGGGCATCGCGACCACCGGAGTCGCCGGCCCCGAACCGCAGGACGGCCAGCCCGTCGGGACGGTCTTCGTGGCCGTGGACGGGCCGCTCACCGACCGCCCCGGTTCCGCCGGTGGCGGAAAAGTGGAAGCCCTGCGGTTGAACGGCAGCCGTGCGGAAATTCGTATGGAGAGTGTACGGAGCGTACTCGCAGTGCTCCTCGAGCAGCTAGCGGGCGAACAGACCGGTAATGAGCGGGCACAGGATACGGAACGGAACGGGGGGTTTTGATGTTTGCAGCCCTGAGTGAACACGACATCGCTCCCCGCACGGCCGCAGCGCGAGGCGGTACGGTGGGGCGAGAAGGATGCGGCTACGCGGTCCGAGGAGGGAGCCACCGATGATTCTGCTCCGTCGCCTGCTGGGTGACGTGCTGCGTCGGCAGCGCCAACGCCAGGGCCGTACTCTGCGCGAAGTCTCCTCGTCCGCCCGAGTCTCACTCGGCTATCTTTCCGAGGTGGAGCGGGGGCAGAAGGAGGCTTCCTCCGAGCTGCTCTCCGCCATCTGCGACGCGCTGGACGTACGGATGTCGGAACTCATGCGAGAAGTGAGCGACGAGCTGGCGCTCGCCGAACTGGCCCAGTCCGCCGCGGCCACCGAGCCCGTGCCCACGCCGGTCCGTCCGATGCTGGGTTCCGTCTCGGTGACCGGTGTGCCACCGGAACGGGTGACCATCAAGGCGCCCGCGGAGGCAGTGGACGTGGTCGCCGCGTGACACACGCGTGCGTGGCCTAGCGAACGTGTGAGGCCCCGGCCGGGCTTCTCGGAACGAACCGAGAAGTGCGGCCGGGGCTTTCCTTTTGCCGGTCGTGCGTGTGGGTTGTATCACTTTTGTGCCCGTTTGCCGGGCTCGGTCCATGCGGTCATGGTGGAGGGACGTGACGGCGCCGAAGCACCGGAGGAAGCGGATGTACGTCGTGAAGAGCCCGTTGGCCGAGGGGGACCTGAAGACCGTGGCCGAGGCGCTGCAGGGTGCCCTCGTCGACCTGGTGGACCTCTCCCTGGTCGCCAAGCAGATCCACTGGAACATCGTCGGGCCCCGCTTCCGCTCCATCCACCTCCAGCTCGACGAGGTCGTCGCTTCCGCGCGCACCCACTCCGACACGGTGGCCGAGCGGGCCTCGGCCCTGGGTGTACCGCCGGACGGGCGCGCCGCCACGGTGGCCTCCGGCAGCGGCATCGGCACCACTCCGGCGGGCTGGATCAAGGACGGGGACGCGGTCCGGGCGATGGTGGACGCGCTCGGCGCGGTGATCGCCGGGATGAGGGTGCGGGTGGCGGCGACGGGAGAGCCGGATCCGGTGTCCCAGGACATCTTCATCGGGATCACGGCGGATCTGGAGAAGCATCACTGGATGTTCCAGGCGGAGAACGCGTAGGTGTTCTGGCCGGGGCCGGGGCCGGGGCCGGGGCCGGGGCAGGGGCCGGGGCAGGGGCCGGGACCGGGACCGGGACCGGGGCAGGGGCAGGGGCCGGGACCGGGACCGGGACCGGGGCAAGGGCCGGTTGCCGGTGCTGCCCAGTGCGGACGGGCTGATGTTCGTGCACCGGTGAGCCCGTGGTGCGCCTTCCCCGCCGGGCGGGCGGAGGTCTAGCGTCCGGCAGGAGGTGGTGGCGCATGGTGGCGCGGACAGTGCGCTGGGCGGTCGGGCTGGGGTTCGCGGCCTTGTGGTGGTGGGCCGTGCTCCGGATCGCTCTGGGTCAGGGCGCGGGCGTCCTGGAAGGCGCCGTCGCGGCCGGCGGGTGGGGGCTGAGCCTGCTGCCCGTGCACTGCGTCCCCAAGGGGCAGGCGGTGGGGGCCGTGTCGAAGGGCCGCTGGGTGGCCGCTTGGCGGGAGAGGGGCGCTACCACGGCATCGCCACACCCCCGTTCGGGCGAAGTATCTGACCCGTGGTGAACGCCGAGGCGTCCGACGCCAGGTAGAGCACGGCGTGAGCGACGTCGTCCGGCTCACCGACCCGGCCCAGCGGTGCCATCCGGGCCATCACGGCCTCGGTGTGCGCCTGCGTCTCGCGGTCGTGGCGGTCGGTCATCGGGGTGCGGATCCAGCCCGGCGCGATCGCGTTGACCCGGATGCCGTGCCGGCCGACCTCGGTGGCCAGCGTCCTGGTCAGCTGGACCACGGCCGCCTTTGCCGCGCCGTAGCAGAGCAACCCGGCGCCTCCGGTGTCGACCGCGCCGGAGGCCATGGTCACGATGCTGCCCCGCGTGGCATGGGCCAGCATCGAACGGGCCGCCTCCTGGCAGGCGTACAGCACGCCCTTGAAGTTGACGTTCAGCACCCGGTCGAGATCCTCGTCACGGGTCTCCAGCACGGGGCTGCTGTGCATGATCCCGGCGATCGCCGCCATCACGTCCAGGCGCTCGCAGGACCGGATCGCCTCGGCGATCCGGGCCCGGTCGGTGACGTCCAGGACATGCGTACGGGCCGTGCCGCCGCGCTTCTCGATCAGCTCCGCCGTGCCCTGCAGGCCGTCCGCGTCCCGGTCGGCGCAGTGCACGGTCGCCCCCGCCACGGCGAGCAGCACGGCGGAGGCCCGGCCGATACCGCCGGCGGCGCCGGTGACGAATGCGGTGCGTCCGGTGAGGTCGTACGCGGTGAGGGGCATGGAGCGACGGTACGACCGTTTCTGACGGAGCGTCAATTACCGTGTCAGGACCGCCGATGCCGCTCCGACAACGCCAGCGCCGGCGGCGCCGGAGCGGTGTGGGGCGGGGTGTCAGGTGGTGCGGCGGGGCCGGCGGTCTCGTCGGTGTTGCGGTGAGCCCGGGGCCGGGGCGGGGCCCGTCTGGCAGGTGGGGCACCAGTAGGTGGGGCGTTCCCGGGAGCCGTCGCCCTGGTCGGCCATGCGGACCGGGGTGTGGCAGCGCAGGCAGGGGCGGGGTGCGCGGCCGTAGACGAACAGGTCGTGCCGGTGCAGGCCCGTGGTCTGGCGGACCGGGCGGTCGCGGTTCGCCTCCAGGAGTCTCTTCGCGAGCATGGGCAGCTTCTCCGCGCGGTCCCCGGGCAGCGCGCCGACCGGCAGCCATGGGGTGACGCCCAGCAGGAAGCACAGCTCGCTCTTGTAGATGTTGCCGATGCCGGCGAGGTTGCGCTGGTCGAGCAGGGCCTCGCCGAGCGGGCGGGCGGGATCGGCGAGGAGGTTGGCGAGGGCACGCTCGGGGTCCCAGTCCGGGCCGAGCAGGTCGGGGCCCAGATGGCCGACGACCCGCTCCTCCTCGCTCGTGCGCAGCAGTTCCAGGACCTGGAGTCGGTAGCCCACGGCCGTGCGGTCGGCGGTGCCGAGGATGGCCCTGATCTGGTGTGCCGGACCGCCCCGCCAGCGTTCGCCGGTGTCGTACACCTTCCAGGCTCCCTCCATCCGCAGATGCGTGTGGAGGGTCAGGCCGCCCTCGAACCGGGTGAGCAGGTGTTTGCCGCGCGGGATCGTGCTGAGCACCGTACTTCCGGTGAGGTCGACCGTCGCGTACTTCGGCACCCGGAAGTCGCTGCGGGTCAGCGCCTTGCCCGCGAGGGCCTCGTGCAGCCGCCTCGCGGCCTGCCAGACCGTGTCACCTTCGGGCATGCGTCAAGGGTGCCACGGTCGGGTGAGGTGGGCGTTCGGGTGGCGGTGGCGGTGGCGGTGCTGGTAGCGGCGGTGGTGGTGGCGGTGGTGGTGGCGGGGCCGCCCGTCCGCGGTCACGCTCTCAGGCGCAGGCCGCGTGGTGTCGCCACGAAGCCCGCTGCTTCGAGAAGGGTGCCTATGGGTGAGGTCAGGGCCTGGGCGCCGTTGATCCGCTCGACCGTGACCGTGCCGAGGGAGCCCGCGCGGGCCGCCGCGGCCAGGGCCTCCGCGGCCATACGGAGCCGGGGGTCGTCCGGGGCCGCGGTGCCCGGGCCGGCGGGCCAGGCCAGCAGGGTCTTGCCGCCGCGCTCCATGTACAGCGTCAGCTCGCCCTCCACCAGGACGACCAGCGAGCCCGCCTTGCGGCCCGGCTTGTGCCCGGCACCGGTCGGCGGCTCGGGCCAGGACAGGGCGGCGCCATACGCGTTGGCGGGATCGGCCGCGGCGAGGACCACGGCACGTGGGTCCGGTGCGGCCATGCCCGTACGACCACTGCCGTAGCCCCGGTGCGCCGGTGAGCCGTAGGCGCTGGATCCGCCGCCTCTGGGGCCGCCGTAGCCGGGGGAGGCGAACGGGTCGGCGAGGTCGCGGGGCGAGACGTAGTCGCCGGGGCCGGGCGGGGGGTCCGCAGGTGGCCAGGTGAAGTCGCCGTCGAGGCCGGGGTGGGCGAAACCGCCGTCCGACCCGTCGAAGGCGCCGGGGAGAGGGTGTTCGTGGGGTGGGCCGTCGCCTCCGCCGAAGTCGTTCGGGAACGGCGGTGCGGCGAAGCCGTTCGAGGGACTCGGGAAGCCGTTTCCGGGGGCCGCGGCGGTCAGGCTCTCGCCGCGGTCGCGGGCGTTGGACACCGCCCGGAGCCGGTCCACCGCGCCGTCCATGGCGAACTGGGCCGCGCCCAGGCCCTCGACCACATAGCCGCGGCGCGCCTGGCCGCTCTCCTCGAACGCGGACAGCACGCGGTACACCGCCGAGAAGCCGCCCTCGATCCCCTCCGCGGCGACCGCCCCGCGGGTGACCACGCCGTGCCGGTCCAGCAGGGTGCGAGCCAGCGCGTGCGCGCGCACGGTGGGGTCCGGCTCGGCCGTCGGAAGCAGTGACCAGCGGCCGGCGACCGTCGGAGGACCGGTACGGGATGCGATGCGCGCGGCGGCCGTCAGGGAGCCGTAGCGCCCGCGCGGGACGGCGCGCTTGGCGCGGTGGGCGGTCGACCCCGCCGTACGGCCCGAGCCCAGCAGGGAGCGCATCGGCGCGAGGGTGTCGTTGGTGAGCCGGCCCGACCAGGCCAGATCCCAGAGCGCGTCGGCCAGTTGGGGGTCGGTGACGTCGGGGTGGGTGTTGGCACGGACCTGGTCGGCGATCTGGCGGAAGAACAGGCCGTAGCCGCCGGAGAGGGCGTCAAGTACGGACTGGTGGAGCGCGGTCAGCTCCAGGGGATGGGGCGGCGGGAGCAGCAGCGGGGCCGCGTCCGCCAGATAGAGGGAGACCCAGCCGTCCTTGCCGGGCAGCGCGCCCGCGCCGGACCACACCACTTCGCCGGCGGCCGTCAGCTCGTCGAGCATCGCGGGCGTGTAGTTCGCCACGCGGGAGGGCAGGACCAGCTTCTCCAGCGCGGAGGCGGGCACGGAGGCGCCCTGCAACTGCTCGACGGCGCGCACCAGTCCGTCGATGCCGCGCAGACCGTGCCCCTTGCCGATGTGCTGCCACTGGGGCAGGAACTGGGCGAGCGCGGCCGGGGGCACGGGCTCCAGCTCATGGCGCAGGGCCGCCAGGGAACGGCGGCGCAGGCGGCGCAGTACGGCCGCGTCGCACCACTCCTGGCCGATGCCCGCCGGGTGGAACTCGCCCTGCACCACCCGGCCGCTCGCGGCGAGCCGCTGCAGGGCGCCCTCGGTGACCGCCACGCCCAGGCCGAAGCGGGCCGCGGCCGTGGCCGACGTGAACGGGCCGTGGGTGCGGGCGTACCGGGCGAGGAGATCGCCCAGCGGGTCCTTGACCGGCTCGGTGAAGGCCTCGGGCACGCCGACCGGCAGTGCCGTGCCGAGCGCGTCGCGCAGCCGGCCCGCGTCCTCGACCGCCGCCCAGTGGTCGGCGCCGGCGATCCGGACCTTGATGGCCCGGCGGGCGCCGGCCAGCTCGCGCGCCCACTGCGCATCCGCGCCCCGCGCGACCAGCTCGGCGTCGGTCAGTGGGCCGAGCAGCCGCAGTACGTCGGCCACGCCCTCCACGTCCTTCACCCGCCGGTCCTCGGTGAGCCACTGCAGCTCGCGCTCCAGCTCGGTCAGCACCTCGGCGTCCAGCAGCTCACGCAGCTCCGCCTGGCCCAGCAGCTCGGCCAGCAGCCGGGAGTCCAGGGACAGCGCGGCGGCGCGGCGCTCGGCGAGCGGGGAGTCGCCCTCGTACAGGAACTGGGCGACGTACCCGAAGAGAAGGGAGCGGGCGAAGGGGGACGGCTCCGGGGTGGTGACCTCGACCAGGCGTACCTTGCGGGACTCGATGTCGCCCATCAGCTCCGTGAGCCCGGGGACGTCGAAGACGTCCTGGAGGCATTCGCGGACGGCCTCCAGGACGATCGGGAACGAGCCGAACTCGCTCGCCACCTGGAGGAGTTGGGCAGCGCGCTGGCGCTGTTGCCACAGCGGGGTGCGCTTGCCGGGGTTGCGGCGCGGCAGCAGCAGCGCGCGGGCGGCGCACTCGCGGAACCGGGAGGCGAACAGGGCGGAGCCGCCGACCTGGTCGGTGACGATCTGGTCGACCTCGCCCTTGTCGAAGGCGACGTCCGCCGCGCCGACGGGTGCCTGCTCGGCGTCGTACTCCGTGCCGGCCTTCATCGGTGCCTGGTCGAGCAGGTCCAGGCCCATAAGGTCGGCGTCGGGCAGGCGCAGCACGATGCCGTCGTCGGCGTGCATGACCTGCGCGTCCATGCCGTACCGCTCGGACAGGCGGGCGCCGAGCGCGAGGGCCCACGGGGCGTGCACCTGGGCGCCGAAGGGCGAGTGGACGACGACCCGCCAGTCGCCCAGCTCGTCGCGGAAGCGCTCCACGACGATCGTGCGGTCGTCCGGGACATGGCCGCAGGCCTCGCGCTGCTCGTCCAGGTACGACAGCACGTTGTCCGCCGCCCAGGCGTCCAGGCCCGCCGCGAGCAGCCGCAGCCGGGCGTCGTCCTTGGGCAGCGAGCCGACCTCGCGCAGGAACGCGCCCACCGCGCGGCCCAGCTCGAGCGGGCGGCCCAGCTGGTCGCCCTTCCAGAAGGGCAGCCGGCCCGGCACGCCGGGCGCGGGGGAGACCAGGACCCGGTCGCGGGTGATGTCCTCGATGCGCCAGGAACTCGTGCCCAGAGTGAAGACGTCGCCCACCCGGGACTCGTAGACCATCTCCTCGTCCAGCTCGCCGACCCGGCCGCCGCCCTTCTTGGGGTCGGAACCGGCGAGGAAGACCCCGAACAGGCCGCGGTCGGGGATCGTGCCGCCGGAGGTGACGGCCAGGCGCTGGGCGCCCGGGCGGCCGGTGATCTCGCCGGTCACGCGGTCCCACACCACGCGCGGGCGCAGCTCCGCGAACGCGTCGGACGGATAGCGGCCCGCGAGCATGTCGAGGACCGCCGTGAACGCCGACTCGGGCAGCGAGGCGAAGGGGGCCGCACGGCGGACCACGGCGAGCAGGTCGTCGAACTGCCACGTGTCCAGGGCCGTCATCGCGACCAGTTGCTGCGCGAGCACGTCGAGCGGGTTCGCCGGCACCTTCAGGGACTCGATCGAGCCCGTGCGCATCCGCTCGGTGACCACGGCCGCCTGGACGAGGTCGCCGCGGTACTTGGGGAACACGACACCGGTGGAGATGGCGCCCACCTGATGCCCCGCGCGGCCCACGCGCTGGAGACCGGAGGCGACCGACGGCGGCGACTCGACCTGGACGACCAGATCGACGGCGCCCATGTCGATGCCCAGCTCCAGGCTGGACGTGGCGACCACGGCGGGCAGCCGGCCCGCCTTCAGGTCCTCCTCGACCAGGGCGCGCTGCTCCTTGGAGACCGAGCCGTGGTGCGCGCGGGCGATCACCGGGGGTGCGCCCTGGGCCGCGCCCGAGCCGCCCATCAGCTGGGCAGGGGCGTGGTGCTCGTCCAGGGTCTCGCCGGTCGCCCTTTCGTAGGCGATCTCGTTGAGCCGGTTGCACAGCCGCTCGGCGAGGCGCCGGGAGTTGGCGAAGACGATCGTGGAGCGGTGGGACTGGACCAGGTCGGCGATCCGCTCCTCCACATGCGGCCAGATCGACGGCCGCTCCCCGCCCTCGGCCGCGTCCGTCGCCGGGGAGCCGCCCAGTTCGCCCATGTCCTCGACCGGGACGACCACGGAAAGGTCGAACTCCTTGCCGGACTCCGGCTGGACGATCTCCACCTTGCGCCGGGGCGAGAGATACCGGGCCACCTCGTCCACCGGACGGACCGTCGCCGACAGGCCGATCCGGCGGGCCGGCCTCGGCAGCAGCTCGTCGAGTCGCTCCAAGGAGAGCGCGAGGTGGGCGCCGCGCTTGGTGCCCGCGACCGCGTGCACCTCGTCCAGGATCACCGTCTCCACGCCCGTGAGCGCGTCGCGCGTGGCCGAGGTCAGCATCAGGAACAGCGACTCGGGGGTGGTGATCAGGATGTCCGGCGGGCGGGTGGACAGGGCGCGCCGCTCGGCCGCCGGGGTGTCGCCGGAGCGGATGCCGACCCTGACCTCGGGCTCGGGCAGGCCCAGGCGCACGGACTCCTGGCGGATGCCGGTCAGCGGGCTGCGGAGGTTGCGCTCGACGTCGACCGCGAGGGCCTTCAGCGGGGACACGTAGAGCACCCGGCAGCGCTTCCTCGGGTCGGCCGGGGGCGGGGTCGCGGCCAGCTGGTCCAGGGCGGCGAGGAACGCGGCCAGTGTCTTGCCCGAACCGGTCGGGGCCACCACCAGCACGTCCGAGCCCGCACCGATGGCCTGCCACGCGCCGGCCTGGGCCGCGGTGGGCGCGGAGAACGCCCCCGTGAACCAGCCGCGGGTCGCGGGTGAGAAGCCGTCGAGGGCTCGGTGTGCGGAGCTGACCATGCGTCCATGTTGCACCCGGCCACTGACAATCACCCTGACCTGGGCAAACGCCGTGCGGCGGGAGTGGGTCGAGGGAGGCGGTCGGCGGGAGTGATGTGATGGCGGCTGCGGTGGTGTCGCGGGCTTGAGCGGCGGCTGGTGGCGGTGGCCTGAGCGGCGGCTGTGAGTGGGCGGTGCCGGCGTGAGCGTGGCGGCTGGCGGTGATGGTGCGCGGAGCCAGCGGCGGCTGCGGGTGGTGGTGCGGGAGCGTGCCGAGGCCGGGCGTTAGCGGTGGGCGGACAATGGGCGCATGGCGGGTGCGGCTCGGCGGGGCGAGCAACGGACGGGTGGGAAGACGGGCGGGCGTCGGCCGGTGGAGCGTGCGCGGCACTGGCGGTACGACGACCTGCCGGGCGTGGACCTGCTGCGGGCCCGGTACATCCACAAGACCTTCGTCCGGCACACCCATGAGCACTTCGTGATCGCGGCCATAGCCGACGGCGTCGAGGTCTTCCACCACCGCGGCTCCGACGTGTCCGCGGGCGCGGGAGCCCTCGCTCTGGTCAACCCCGACACCGCCCACACCGGGCGCGCCGGCGTCCCAGAGGGCTGGCGGTACGGCGCGGTCTACCCCTCGCCCGAAGTGGTCGCCGCGATCGCCGCCGAGACCACCACCATCCGGGGCACGCCGGGTTTCGTCAGTCCCGTCCTCGACGACCCCTACACCGTCTGCCTGGTCCACCAGGTGCTGCGCGCCGCCGACGAGGGCAACGCGCTGGCCGCCGACACCCTGCTGCGGGTCGCCGTGACGAGACTGCTGCGACTGAACGGCGGACCGCTGTCCCAGCGCCCGGTCCGCACGGCCGGAGCCGGTATCGCGGCACGCGCGCGTGCGGTGCTGGACGAGCGGATGGCCGCGCCGCCGACCCTGGAACGGCTGGCCGCCGACCTCGGCACCAGCCCGTTCGCGCTCCTGCGGGCGTTCCGCGACACCTACGGCATGCCGCCGCACACCTGGCTGACCGACGCCCGCGTGCGCCGCGCGCGACTCCTGCTGGACGCGGGGTCGCCCCCCGCCGAGGCGGCCACCGCCGTCGGCTTCACCGACCAGCCGCACCTCAACCGGCACTTCACCCGGATCATCGGCGTGCCCCCGGGCGCCTACCAGCGCGAGCGCAGGAACAATAGCGAGCCGAAGAACATGCGCGGGTGCAAGAACGTACAAGACCCGGGGTGAGGGACGTCCGTACCGTCTGCGGCGTGGCACAGCAGACAGCACTCGCGGACATGACCGCCGACGGCGCGGACAAGCCCGACCGGGCCGTCGTACGGGACGCCCTCGGGGTCGGCGTCGCCGTCGGCCTGTCCGGATTCGCCTTCGGGGTGACCTCCGCCGGCAGCGGGCTCGGACTGCTCCAGACCTGCGCGCTCAGCCTCCTGGTCTTCACCGGCGCATCCCAGTTCGCCCTGGTCGGAGCGCTCGCCGCGGGAGGCAGTCCGTTCACGGCGGCCGCCGGCGCCTTCTTCCTCGGCGTGCGCAACGCCTTCTACGGGCTGCGGCTGTCGCAGCTGCTCGATCTCCCGCGCGGGGTGCGGCCGTTCGCGGCCCAGTGGGTGATCGACGAGACCACGGCGGTCACCCTGGCCCAGCCGACCCGGCGCGCCCGGCGGATCGGCTTCACCGTCACCGGGCTCACGCTGTACGCGCTCTGGAACCTCACCACGCTGCTCGGCGCGCTCGGCGCCAAGGCGATCGGCGACACGCGCGCGTGGGGACTGGACGCGGCCGGGCCCGCCGTGTTCCTGGCGCTGTTCGCGCCGATGCTGCGGACGACCACCGAGCGCGCGGTCGCCGCCCTGGCGGTCCTGCTGGGCCTCGGTCTGCTGCCCGTCCTCCCGGCCGGCGCCCCGGTCCTGGTGGCGGCCCTGGCGGCACCGATCGCTCTCCTCGCCGAGGGACGCAGAAGGCCACGCGGCCCACAGGGCGAGCCGGCGAGCGGACCGAACGACGGCGCCGCAGCGGAGGAGGACCGGTGAACACCTGGCCAGCGATCGCCTTGACCGCCTTCGGCTGCTACGCCGTCAAGCTCGCCGGGCTGCTGGTGCCCGCGGGCGCCATGGAGCGACCGTTCGTACGGCGGATCGCCGCCCTGCTGCCCGTCGCCCTCCTCGCCGCGCTCACGGCTCAGCAGACGTTCGCCGACGGGCACGGGATCGTGCTGGACGCACGGGTCGCGGGGCTCGGCGCGGCTGCTGTGGCGCTGGTGCTGCGCGCGCCGTTCCTGCTGGTCGTCGCGGCGGCCGTGATCGTGACGGCGGGCGTACGGGCCCTCGGCGGATGACGCGGGACCGACGCGGGCCGACGCGGCTCACGAGGCGGTTCCGTGCGCGAACCGGTGGGGCCCGGACGCCGGGCGGGCGGGCGTACGGCACTGGCTCAGCCCACGAAACGGCCGTACGCCCGCAGGGTGCGCAGTGCCTCGATCGTCACCCGGGGGCGTGCCTCCAGCGCGGGGGCCGGTGCCCACTGGTGCCACCGGATCGGCCAGCCGCCGTCGTCCTGCTGCTCGGCGGCCAGGTGGTCCAGGGAGCGTGCCATCTCGTCGTCCGTGAACCACGCGCGCGCGAGCGAGTCCGGAGTCCTGGCGAAGTCGTGCGGGAAGTGATGCTCGCCCGGAGCGTAACCGGGCGCGACCGGATACGCGTCGAGCCGGTCCGGCTCCAGGGCCGCGAGCCGCTGCTCCCGCACCAGGCGGCCGAGCCGGTCCGCGGCGGCCTCAGCGCGCGAGCGGTCGGGAGCGGAGTCCAGGAAGGCCACGGCGGCCTCCACCTCGTACGGATGGGACTTCTCCAGGGACTCCACGGCCTGCCAGCAGAAGTCGGTGGCCCGGAACAGCCAGGCGTGCCACACCTCGTTGCGGTGCAGCAGCCCCACCACCGGTCCCGTGGCGAGCAGCTCGCTGGGAGGGTCGTCGACGACCGGGACGAACGGTGCCACCGGATATCCGCGCTGGCTGGGATGGATCGCCGGCAGGGCGCCGTCCGTGGTGGAGATCGAGGTCAGATAGCGGCACACGCGCTCGACCCGCTGCCCGCCGCAGCGCCCGATCTCGTCCAGGACGCGCAGCGCGTGCGCAGAGTGCAGGGGCTGGCTCACGGGGCCGCGCAGATCGGGCTCCAGCGCGTGCCCGTACCCGCCGTCCTCGTTGCGGTAGGCGTCCAGTGCCGCTTCGACCGCGTCCGGGGTGCCGTGCAGGAAGTGGTACGCGAAGAGGCGCTGCTCCAGCACGCGCGCGGTGAGCCACACGAACTGCTCGGCGCGGAAGAGCGGGGAGCGCGCCGGGGGCGTGGAAGGGAGTGGGGAAGCTCCTGTTTCGGCCATGCGTCAGACCGTAGGACGGAAAGCGGTCTCGGCAAGCGCTCCCGGCCGGGGCCCACCCCCAGGGGCGGGATACTGGAGTCATGCGGTTGACGGTCTTCTGGCAGCGGATGGCGGAACACTTCGGTCCGGGGTACGCCGACACCTTCGCGCGCGATCACGTCATGTCCGAGCTGGGCGGGCGCACGGTGCACGAGGCGCTGAACGCCGGCTGGGACGCGAAGGACGTGTGGCGCGTGGTCTGCACGGTCATGAACGTGCCGGGCGAGCGGCGCTGACGCGCTGCCTGGAAGATTCCGATTCGTCCCCGAAGAGGCCGGCCGTACGGCACCGATCGGTCACGAAGATCGCAGGTGGGCGCCGGTTGTCGGTGGCGTGGGCGAGACTTGGCCCGTGGCACCGATTGACGAGGACAACGAGTCGCTGACCCGGGACGCGGCACCGAACGGCACGACACGGCCCGAGCGGCCCACGGCTCCCGACGCCGTCGCCGCGGTCGGCCGCATGCCGCGCTGGCTGCCGCGCGCCATGGTGCTCGCGCTCGCGCTGATCGCCGCGTTCCAGCTCGGCAGCTGGGCCTTCCACCAGCTGACCGGGCTGTTGATCAACATATTGATCGCGTTCTTCCTGGCCCTCGCGATCGAGCCCGCGGTGAGCCGGATGGCCGCCCGCGGCATGCGCCGGGGGCTGGCCACCTTCCTGGTCTTCCTCGGGTTGACGATCGCCGTCGCCGGGTTCGTCACCCTGCTCGGCTCCATGCTGGCCGGCCAGATCATCAAGATGGTCGAGGGCTTCCCGGACTACCTTGACTCGCTCATCAACTGGATCAATGAGAGCTTCCACACCGAGCTGCGGCGGGTGGACGTCCAGGAGGGCCTGCTCCACTCCGAGTGGCTGCGCAAGTACGCGCAGAACAGCGCCGCCGGTGTCCTCGACGTCTCCGCACAGGTGCTCGGCGGGCTGTTCCAGATGCTGACGGTGGGGCTGTTCTCCTTCTACTTCGCGGCCGACGGTCCCCGGCTGCGCCGCGCCCTGTGCTCCGTCCTGCCGCCCGCACGCCAGGCCGAGGTGCTGCGCGCCTGGGAGATCGCCGTCGACAAGACGGGCGGCTACCTCTACTCGCGCGGCCTGATGGCGCTCATCTCCGGCATCGCCCACTACATCCTGCTCCAGGCCCTCGGCGTGCCGTACGCGCCCGTGCTCGGCGTCTGGGTGGGCCTGGTCTCGCAGTTCATCCCGACCATCGGCACCTATCTCGCCGGCGCGCTGCCGATGCTGATCGCGTTCACCGTCGACCCCTGGTACGCGGTGTGGGTGCTGGCCTTCGTGGTGGTCTACCAGCAGTTCGAGAACTACATGCTCCAGCCCAAGCTGACCGCCAGGACCGTCGACATTCACCCCGCGGTCGCCTTCGGCTCGGTCATCGCCGGCACCGCGCTGCTGGGCGCCGTCGGCGCGCTGATCGCCATCCCGGCGGTGGCCACCCTCCAGGCGTTCCTCGGGGCGTATGTGAAGCGCTACGCCGTCACGGACGACCCCAGGGTGCACGGGCACCGGGGCCGGGGCCCGGGCGGTGCCGGGGTGCTGGCGCGGATACGCCGACCGCGGGTCGCGCAGCCCGAGCCGGAGGAGTTGTCGTAGGGCGGTGCGCCTCGGAAACGGATGTCGCGGGCCGGTGACCGGAGAAGCACGGGGTGAGCCGGTGCCGCCTCGGTCCCGTCATCGGTACGTCAGCACCGCCCACACTCCCGCTCCGGCGACGGCCGCCGTATAGCAGCCGACCGCTGTGACCACGATCCGCCGGCGTGTCCGTTCGCTCCAGGGCGAGCGGGACAGCAGCCAGGCCAGCGCGGGCAGGACGAGCACGGCGTGCAGACTCACGCCGTGCAGGGGCTTGAGCGGGGCCGTCGAACGGTAGGCGGCCTCCTGATGGCCGGTGCGGGTCAGTACGACCCCGCGCGCGATCATCGCCGCCCCGGAGGCCAGTGCCACCAGCAGGATCGCGAACCCGGAGCGGACCGCGAGCGGCATTGCGGCCGGGCCTGTCGGCCGGTGCCGGAAGGACGCGACGGCGAACACCGTGAGCAGGGCGACCAGGACACCGCCGCCCACCGCGAGCGTCATGGACACCGCCGTGTCGAAGGGGGTCTCCATGTTCAGGTGCGAGGGCACCCTGCGCCACGCCTGGAGGGTGATCCCGCCGACCTCCACCACACAGTCGGCGGCGAAGACGAGCAGCAGGGCCGAGCGCAGCCGGGGGCCGACGCGCAGATACGACGTGACCCATGTGATCGCGATGAGCGTCAGCCCGAAGGACAGTCCGAACGTGACGGGCTTGCGCCAGGAGACAGGACCGAACCACGGGCCCCCGTCGACCGCGAAGACCCCCAGGTGCACGAGACCGGACAGGACGAGAAGCAGCCCCGTCGCATGACAGAGGCGGTCGACGGCGCGCGGATTGTTCATGGGCCAAGGCTCCTGGGAGCGGCACGCCCGGTCGTCGTCCGGCCGAAGACACCCGCCGTACGCCGCCGGGAGTAGCGGTGCGGGGCGCCGGAGCACGCGTTCAGGGCACCGCGTGGTGCGCTTGACACCAAAATCGAACATCCATTCTTATGGAGGCTCAGGCGAGGCTTGGGCGGTGGATTTCGTCCCGTTTTGCGGGAAGAAGTCCCAGGGTTATCCACAGGCTGGGCCTGCGTCGGGGCGCATTGTCAGTGGCAGGCGTTAGCGTCTTTGACGTGAAGCGATCGACTCAAGCAAACCGGGTGGAACCCATGGCAGGAACCGACCGCGAGAAGGCGCTCGACGCCGCGCTCGCGCAGATTGAACGGCAATTCGGCAAGGGCGCGGTCATGCGCATGGGCGAGCGGTCGAAGGAGCCCATCGAGGTCATCCCGACCGGGTCGACCGCGCTCGACGTCGCCCTCGGCGTCGGTGGCCTGCCGCGCGGCCGTGTCGTCGAGATCTACGGCCCGGAGTCCTCGGGTAAGACGACCCTGACCCTGCACGCCGTGGCCAACGCCCAGAAGGCCGGCGGTCAGGTCGCCTTCGTGGACGCGGAGCACGCCCTCGACCCCGAGTACGCGCGCAAGCTCGGCGTCGACATCGACAACCTGATCCTCTCCCAGCCCGACAACGGCGAGCAGGCCCTGGAGATCGTGGACATGCTGGTCCGCTCCGGTGCCCTCGACCTGATCGTCATCGACTCCGTCGCCGCGCTCGTCCCGCGCGCGGAGATCGAGGGCGAGATGGGCGACAGTCACGTCGGTCTCCAGGCCCGGCTGATGAGCCAGGCCCTGCGGAAGATCACCAGCGCGCTCAACCAGTCCAAGACCACCGCGATCTTCATCAACCAGCTCCGCGAGAAGATCGGCGTGATGTTCGGCTCCCCGGAGACCACGACCGGTGGCCGCGCGCTGAAGTTCTACGCCTCGGTGCGTATCGACATCCGCCGCATCGAGACCCTGAAGGACGGCACGGAGGCGGTCGGCAACCGCACCCGCTGCAAGGTCGTGAAGAACAAGGTCGCCCCGCCCTTCAAGCAGGCCGAGTTCGACATCCTCTACGGCCAGGGCATCAGCCGCGAGGGCGGCCTGATCGACATGGGCGTGGAGCACGGCTTCGTCCGCAAGGCCGGCGCCTGGTACACGTACGAGGGCGACCAGCTCGGCCAGGGCAAGGAGAACGCGCGTAACTTCCTCAAGGACAACCCCGATCTGGCCAACGAGATCGAGAAGAAGATCAAGGAGAAGCTGGGCGTCGGTGTCCGGCCGGAGGAGCCCGCCGCCGAGCCGGGCGGGGACGCTGCGGTCACCGCCGCTGCCGCCGGCGACGCCAAGACGGTGCCCGCCCCGGCAGCCGCCAAGGCCACCAAGCCCAAGGCCGCCGCAGCCAAGAGCTGACCCGTGACACGACGAACCGACTGGGCCGAGTACGAGTACGCCACCCCCGGTGCCCCACGGGGGAGGGGCACCGGGGGCCATCCGGGCGCCGCCCCGGGCGGTGACGACGGATACCCGGACGACGGTTACGAGGGTCACGACGGGCAGGACGAGTACCGCGGCTCCGGTGGGTACGGGGATGCCGGTGGCGCCCACCGGGACGACACGGGCGACGAGCCGTACGGGGGCGGCTCGCCCGGCCGGCGCTCCCGAGGCGGCGTCGGCCCGCGGGGCGAGCGCGGGCGCGGCCGGCGGCGGCGCGGCTTCGGGGACGCGCCCGATGAGGACGAAGGCGCCCCTTCCTCGTCGAGGGCCGAGCGGGGGGAGTCTTCAGGGGACCCGGCTGAGCGGGCACGGGCGATCTGCCTGCGCCTGCTCACCGGGACCCCGCGCACCCGCAAGCAACTCGCGGACGCTCTGCGCAAGCGGGAGATCCCCGAGGACGTGGCCGAGGAGGTGCTGTCGCGGTTCGAGGAGGTCGGGCTGATCGACGACAGCGCGTTCGCCGACGCCTGGGTGGAGTCCCGGCACCATGGCAGGGGGCTTGCGCGCCGGGCGCTGGCCCAGGAGCTGCGCACCAAAGGGGTCGACAAGACGCTGATCGACGAGGCCGTCTCCCAGCTCGACTCCGAGCAGGAGGAGGCGACGGCCCGCGAGCTCGTGGACCGCAAACTGCGCGCCACCCGTGGCCTCGACCGTGACAAGCGGCTCCGCCGACTCGCCGGGATGCTCGCCCGCAAGGGCTACCCCGAGGGCATGGCCCTCCGTGTCGTCCGCCAGGCCCTGGAGGAAGAGGGCGAGGACACGGACTTCCTGGGAGAAGGCGACTTCTGAGTCTTCGGTGCGCAGGGCGTGGAGCTGTCGGGTTCTGCGATCTCCCCGCGTCCGCGGTGGGGTCAACAGGGCGTCGTCGGCTCCACCGGGAGGCCCTCCGCCCGCCACGCCTGGAAGCCGCCCACGAGGTCCGTGGCCCGGTGCAGTCCCAGTTGCCGGAGGGAAGCGACCGCGAGGCTGGAGGCGTAGCCCTCATTGCAGATGACCACGACGCGCAGGTCGTGGCCGGTTGCCTCGGGGACGCGGTGGCTGCCCTGGGGATCGAGACGCCACTCCAGTTCGTTGCGCTCGATGACGAGAGCGCCGGGGATCAGCCCGTCCCGCTCGCGCAGGGCCGCGTACCGGATGTCGACCAGCAGCGCCTCGCCGGTCCGCGCCGCCTCGTGCGCCTCGCGAGCCTCGATGCGCCGGTAGTCGGCGCGCACCCGCTCCAGCAACTCGTCGATGCCGACCGGGGCTTGACCGATGGTGCCGCTCACTGCCAGTCCTCCGGGCGTTCGACCTGCTCGAGGCGGAGCACATGCCCCGTACGGCTGTAGCGCCGGATGCGCGGCAGGGGTGGGTAGTAGGCGTGCACGGAGATCGCGTGCTCGTCTGGGGACTCGTTGAGGACCTCGTGGACATGGTGGCGGCCGAAGGAGCGGCCCTCGCCCGCGGGCATCCGGCGTGCGCGGTCCACGTCCTCGGTGAGTTCCAGGGTCTTCCAGCCGTCGGTCGGCAGCCGGGCGGCGAGCGAGTTCTCCTTGAGAACGCCCGACGCGGTGAGGAACGCGCCGACCGAGTCGGCGTGGTCGTGCCAGCCGGTGCCGGTTCCGGGTGGCCAGCCGATGAGCCATGCCTCGCTGCCGCCCGGACCCTGCAGCCGCACCCAGGTGCGGCCCTCCGGGTCGAGCGGAAGGGAGGCGATCAGCTCGGCGTCGGCGGCCGTGCGCCGGACGAAGTCGAGGAGGTCCGCCTGGGTGGGTGCCGAGCCGACGGCAGGGGACACGGGAGCGGGGGAGACAGACACGTACACCGTCCTGAAGCCTGAAGAAGGTTCGCGGAACGGGCGCACTGCGGCGCCCGGACAGGAAGAGGAATGCGAAGTCAGCAGGACGGGCGACACACGCAGCCCGCATAGCGGACGAGGTCCATATGGACCCTCCGCCACAGGCGCACACAGGTGTCGGTCATGGTCCGGAGTACAGCATGCCGGTGTACTGCGGTCAACTCACCGTCACCATGTGGACAGAGGGTGACGGGGCTGCGGTCAGCGGGCGGCGGAGGCCGCCCGGGCCGGCTCCTCCTTGGCCGCGCCGCCCACCGCCGCCTCCGCCGCCGCGTAGAGGTCGGCCGGACGGACGCCGCTCAGCGCGGTGATCAGGTGGCCGTCGGGGCGCACGAGCAGCACGCTGTGCGCCGGCGCACCCGGGTAGCTCTCGGCGACCAGCAGTTCGGCGGGGTACGGCAGCGCGGTCACGGCCGCCGCGAGCCGGGGCATCACTCCGGCGGAGACCCAGTGCTTGCGGTCCCAGACCCCCGTGCCGGGCGCGATCAGCACGACGAGCAGGGCGCCGCGGCCGAGCCGGTCGCGCAGTTGGACGAAGGAACCATCCTCCGCGGTGACCCGTACGTCGGTGACGGGTGCTCCGGACGGGGTGTCGACCGGGACCTCGCCCTCCAGATGCCGGGGCGCGAGCGGCGAGTTGGCGTACACCCCCGGCGCACCGAGCGGCCCGCGCCCCAAGTGACCGTCCATGAGCAGCGCATCGTGGCCGCGCGCCGCACCCGGGACGATCTGGCGCAGTCCGCCGGCGCCGCGCAGCACCGGCAGCACCTGGTCGGCAGCGCGCAGCCGGGCGGCGACCACCGCGCGCCGTTCGGTCTGGTAGCTGTCCAGCAGCGCCTCGTGCGGGCCGTGGTGCCAGGCCGGGGCCAGCTTCCAGGCGAGGTTGTCGGCGTCCCTGAGGCCCTCGTCCAGCCCCTGGGTGCCGAGCGCGCCGAGCAGATGGGCCGCGTCCCCGGCGAGGAAGACCCGGCCGACGCGCCACCGGCGGGCCAGCCGGTGGTGCACCGTGTGGACACCGGTGTCGAGCAGCTCGTACGCCGGTGTGGAGCCGTCCGTCCAGCCCGCGAGCGTCTCGCGGATCCGGGCCACCAGGATCTCGGGCGTGACCAGGTCCTTGCCCGGTGGCAGCAGCCAGTCCAGGCGCCACACGCCGTCCGGGAGGGGGCGGGCGGTCACCTCCCCGGCCGGGGGCCCGGACTGCCGCCACGGCGGCGTCCGATGGAGCAACGCCCGACCCTGCCACGGAAGTTCCGTGCGCAGGGCGGCGACCGCGTGCCGCTCCACCGCCGTACGGCCGGGGAAGCGGATGTCCTGGAGTTTGCGCACCGTCGAGCGCGGTCCGTCGCAGCCGACCAGGTAACTGCCGCGCCACCAGGTGCCGCTCGGGCCGCGGGTGTGCGCGGTGACGCCGGAACGCTCCTGCTCGATCGAGTCCAGACGGCTGTCCACGGCCACCTTCACCAGCGGCTCGTCGGCGATGACCGCGCGCAGGGCGCCGCTGAGGACGTGCTGGGCGATGTGCAGCGGGGCGGTGGGGTCCGCCTCCTCGAAGGTGATCTCGCTCATCACCTGCTTGCGCCTGAGGGACCGCCATCCGGCCCAGCGCACACCCTGTTCACCGAGCGCCACCCCGGTCAGCCGCTCCAGCAGGGCGGCCGTGTCCTCCCGCAGGACGACGGTGCGCGCGGGGCGGGGTTCGTCCTTGCCGGGGCCCTCGTCCAGGACCACGCACGGCACCTCCTGGCGGGCCAGCGCCAGGGCGAGCGTGAGCCCGACCGGCCCCGCTCCGACGATGATCACCGGGTCCATGACGCGGCGCCCCCTGCCCGTGACGATGCCCTGACGGAGACAAGTGAACAGGAAGGGGGAGCGGGGTGCACGATCACAAAACGTATGCAACCCATTGGCAGAGTTTGCGTCAAGCGACCGGAGGCAGTGGTGATCACGCCACTGCCTCCGGGTGATGAGTTCGGGTCTGACCTCGTGTCAGGCCGCGATTCCCGTTCCCGCGTGGCCCGCGACGCCCACGGTGTCCTCCACGCCGAGCACCGCCCCGGTCGACTTCTTGCCCCGCCGCAGCCGGCCCTCCAGCCAACTCGCGAACGAGGTCAGGGAGAAGTTGATGATCACGAAGATCACCGCCACCACCGTCAGCGAGGCGATCATGTTGCCGTAGTAGCCGGCCATCGTGTTGGCCGAGGCCATCAGTTCGGGGAACGTGAGGACCGCGCCGCCGAGTGCGGTGTCCTTCACGATGACCACCAACTGGCTGACGATGGCCGGGAGCATGGCGGTGACCGACTGCGGCAGCAGGATGAGCCGCATCATCTGCCCCTTGCGCAGGCCGATCGCCAGGGCCGCCTCAGACTGGCCCTTCGGCAGGGCGAGGATGCCCGCGCGGACGATCTCGGCGAGCACCGACGCGTTGTACAGCACCAGGCCTGTGACGACCGCGTAGAACGGCCGGTCGTCCGAACTGACGTCGGTGTACTGGGCGAAGAGCGCGAGCCCGAAGATCATCAGGACCAGGACGGGGATCGCGCGGAAGAACTCCACCACGATCGTGGCCGGGACGCGCACCCACAGGTGGTCCGAGAGCCGGGCGATACCGAGGACGGCGCCGAGCGGAAGCGAGATGACCATCGCGAGGGCCGCAGCCTCCAGGGTCTTCTGCAGCCCGGGCCAGATGTACGTCGAGTACGCCTCGGTGCCGCTGAAGAAGGGTTTCCACAGCGACCAGGCCAGCTGTCCCTTGTCGTCGAACGACTTGTACACCCACCATGCGACGGCCGCGAGGGCGATCAGGAAGACCGCCGTGTACAGGATGTTGCGCCGCTTGCCGCGAGGCCCTTGGACGTCGTACAGGACCGAGCTCATCGCTTCACCGCCACCTTCTTGCCCACCCAGCCGAGGATCAGACCGGTCGGCAGGGTCAGGCAGACGAATCCGAAGGCGATGACCGCGGAGATCGCCAGCAACTCCGCCTCGTTCTCGATCATCTTCTTCATCAGGAATGCCGCCTCCGCCACGCCGATCGCGGCGGCGACCGTCGTGTTCTTCGTCAGGGCGATCAGCACGTTGGTCAGCGGACCGACGGCCGCGCGGATGGCCTGCGGCAGTACGACCAGCCCCAGCACCTGGGGGAAGCTCAGGCCGATGGCACGCGCCGCCTCCGCCTGTCCGACCGGCACGGTGTTGATGCCGGCCCGGATCGCCTCGCACACGAAGGCCGAGGTGTAGACGATCAGGCCGAGCACGGCCAGCCGGAAGTTGATCGTGTCGAAGCTGTTTGCACCCAGGCTGACGCCCAGCGTCTGGTTGAGGCCGAGGGAGGAGAAGAGGATGATCACCGTGAGAGGGATGTTCCGCACGATGTTCACATAGGCGGTGCCGAAGCCGCGCATCAGCGGTACGGGGCCCACCCGCATGGCGGCCAGCAGAGTGCCCCAGACCAGGGAGCCCACGGCCGACAGCAGCGTCAGCTGCACCGTCGTCCAGAAGGCGCCCAGCACGTCGTACTTGTCAAGAAAGTCGAACACGATCTCCCGCGCTTCCGCGTGTAGGGATGCCCCGGTGCGCTGCCGTGTTCAAAGGCGGCGCACCGGCGGGGCGTTGCCTCAGCTCTTGATGTCGCCGATCTTCGGGGCGGGCTCGTTCTTGTAGTCGGCCGGACCGAAGTTCTTCTTCACGGCCGTCTCCCACGAGCCGTCGGAGACCATCTCCTCAAGAGCCTTGTTGATCTTGGCCTTGAGGTCGCTGCCCTTCTTGATGCCGATGCCGTAGTTCTCGTTGGTCATCTTGAAGCCGCCGAGCTTGAACTTCCCCTTGAACTGGGCCTGGGCGGCGTAGCCCGCGAGGATCGAGTCGTCCGTGGTGAGGGCGTCGATGGCGCCACTCTGCAGACCGCCCAGACAGGCCGAGTAGGTCGGGTACGTCACGAGGTTGGCCTTGGGAGCCAGCTTGTCGTGGACGTTCTGCGCCGAGGTCGAGCCGGCCACCGAGCAGAGCTTCTTGCCGTTCAGATCCGCCGGAGACTTGATCTTCGTCTCGTCCGCGCGCAGCAGTACGTCCTGGTGGGCCAGCAGGTACGGGCCGGCGAAGTCGACCTTCGCCTCACGCTTCGGCGTGATCGAGTACGTGGCGGCGATGAAGTCGACGTCCCCGCGCTGCAGCATGGTCTCGCGGTCGGCGCTCTTCGACTCCTTCCACTCGATCTGGTCGGCGCTGTAACCGAGCTTCTTGGCGACATAGGTGGCCACGTCCACGTCGAAGCCCGAGTAGCCCTGCGGGGTCTTCTGGCCGAGGCCCGGCTGGTCGAACTTGATGCCGATGGCGATCTTCTTGCCGCCACCGGAGGAGCCGTTGTCGTCCTTCTTGCCGCCGCCGCACGCGGTGGCGCCCACGGCGAGCGCGAGTACGGCGGCCGAGGCGGCGGTGACCTTGCGGAGCTTCATGGTGAACATCCTTTGATGGGGTGCGGAACGAGGTCCGTTTGAAAAGGCGACCCAGGGGCGCGGGGCGGCCGGCGTCGTCAGTGGTGCAGGATCTTGGACAGGAAGTCCTTGGCCCGGTCGCTGCGCGGGTTGCTGAAGAACTGGTCGGGCGCAGCCTCTTCGACGATCCGGCCGTCGGCCATGAAGACCACGCGGTTCGCAGCCGATCGAGCGAAGCCCATCTCGTGGGTGACGACGACCATCGTCATGCCCTCGCGGGCGAGCTGCTGCATGACCTCGAGGACCTCGTTGATCATCTCGGGGTCGAGGGCGGAGGTCGGCTCGTCGAAGAGCATGACCTTCGGATCCATCGCCAGTGCCCGGGCGATGGCGACGCGCTGTTGCTGGCCGCCGGACAGCTGGGCGGGGTACTTGTCGGCCTGGGTGCCCACGCCGACCCGGTCGAGCAGGGACCGGGCCTTGTCCTCGGCCTGCTTCTTGTCCGCCTTGCGGACCTTGAGCTGACCCAGCATCACGTTCTCGAGCACGGTCTTGTGCGCGAAGAGGTTGAAGGACTGGAAGACCATCCCGACGTCCGCCCGCAGCCGCGCCAGTTCCTTGCCCTCCTGGGGCAGGGGCTTGCCGTCGATGGCGATGGTGCCCGAGTCGATCGTCTCCAGACGGTTGATGGTGCGGCACAGGGTCGACTTTCCGGACCCGGAGGGCCCGATGACCACGACGACCTCGCCGCGGGCGATCGTCAGGTCGATGTCCTGGAGAACGTGCAACGCGCCGAAGTGCTTGTTGACGCTCTTCAGGACGACCAGTTCGCCGGACGTGACCACCTCTTCCTCGGTCACCGATACATTGGTCATCGCTCTCGGGCTCCGTCCTCCTCGGTTTCGGAGGACAGTAGTGAGCGGCTGTGACCTGCGTCATCACATCTGAGGGAGATCTGAGCATCACGATCCGATAGCTGTCGGACACGTGTCGTGACACATGCCGCCCTGCGCGTATCGGCCGGATAACGGAAGCGACGGGCAACCGGAACCCTCTTGACGCCGTCCTAATCCATCGGCGTCACTGCCATGGTGCACGCGCGCGTGAGCTATACCGCCCACGCGAACCCACGACGTACGACCGCTGAACCGGAGGGGGCCGGGATGAGACTGCTGCTCGTCGAGGACGACAACCACGTCGCCGCGGCCCTGTCCGCCGTACTCGCGCGGCACGGCTTCGACGTCACGCACGCGCGCAGCGGCGAGGAGGCCCTGCAGGCGCTCGTCCCCGAGGGCGACGGTTTCGGTGTGGTCCTGCTCGACCTGGGCCTGCCCGACCAGGACGGCTACGAGGTCTGCGGCAAGATCCGCAAGCGCACCAGCACCCCCGTGATCATGGTGACCGCCCGCTCCGACGTCCGCTCCCGCATCCACGGGCTCAACCTGGGCGCCGACGACTACGTGGTGAAGCCGTACGACACCGGGGAACTGCTCGCCCGCATCCACGCCGTCAGCCGGCGCACCGCCCACGAGGACCCGTCGGCCGGAGGCGAGAGCGCCCTGCTGCTCGGTCCCGTACGCATCGAACTGCCCACCCGGCAGGTCACCGTGGACGGTTCGGTCATCCAACTGACCCGCAAGGAGTTCGATCTGCTCGCCCTGCTCGCGCAGCGCCCCGGGGTGGTCTTCCGGCGGGAGCAGATCATCAGCGAGGTCTGGCGCACCAGTTGGGAGGGCACCGGCCGCACCCTGGAGGTGCACGTCGCCTCCCTGCGCGCCAAACTGCGCATGCCCGCGCTGATCGAGACCGTACGCGGCGTCGGCTACCGGCTCGTCGCCCCGGCCGCCTAGCGGGGACGGGTGCGCACACGGCTCCTGCCGCTGCTCATCGTCCTGATGGCGGCCGTCCTCCTCGCCCTCGGGCTGCCGCTCGCAATCAGCCTGGCCGCCGCACAGCAGCAGAAGGTCGTCGTCGACCGCATCGACGACACGGCACGCTTCGCGGCGCTCGCCCAGTTCGTCACCGACGCGCCCAGCGGATCGCGCCGCACCAGCACCGACGAGCGCCTGGAGGCCCTGCGCAGCGAACTCGGCAGCTACTACGGTGTCTACGGCATCCGCGCGGGTGTCTTCTACCGCAACGGCTCGGCGATGGCCAACGCCCCCGACGACTGGTTCGTCCCGCGGACGGGGGAGGTGCGGAACGCCTTCGAGGAGGCACTGCTCAGCCGGCGCAGCCATGACCCGCGGCAGGTGTGGCCGTGGCAGCGCAGCCGACTGGTCGTGGCCTCGCCGGTGATCCGGGACGGGGACGTCGTGGCGGTCGTCGTCACCGACTCGCCCACCGGGCAGATGCGTTCACGGATTTTCCGCGGCTGGCTGGTCATCGGGGCCGGCGAGATCGCGGCCATGCTGCTGGCCGTCGGCGCGGCGCTGCGGCTGACCGGCTGGGTGCTCAGACCGGTACGGGTCCTGGACGCCACCACCCACGACATCGCCACCGGACGGCTCAAGTCACGGGTCGCGGTCGGTGGCGGGCCGCCGGAACTCAGACGGCTCGCCCGTTCGTTCAACGAGATGGCGGACAACGTCGAGGACGTGCTGGAGCAGCAGCGCGCCTTCGTCGCGGACGCCTCGCACCAGCTGCGCAACCCCCTCGCGGCGCTGCTGCTGCGCATCGAACTGCTCGCCCTCGAACTGCCCGAGGACAACGAGGAGATCGCCTCGGTCCGCACCGAGGGCAAGCGCCTCGCACAGGTCCTGGACGACCTGCTGGACCTGGCGCTGGCCGAGCACGCCGAGGCGGACCTGAGGCTGACCGACATCGGCGCCCTCGCCGAGGAGCGGGTCGCCGCCTGGTCTCCGGCCGCCGAGGCCATGGGGGTCCGGCTGACCGGGGACTGCCCGCCCACGACCGCCTGGGCGGACCCGATCACCCTCTCCAGCGCCCTGGACGCGGTGATCGACAACGCCGTGAAGTTCTCCCCCGAGGGCGGCACGGTGGAGGTCACCGTCGCCGCCGACGGCGACAGCTCCACGGTCGTCGTCACCGACACCGGGCCCGGCCTCACCGACGAGGAACTCGCGCGCGTGGGCGACCGGTTCTGGCGCAGCGGCCGCCACCAGAACATCAAGGGCTCGGGCCTCGGCCTGTCCATCGTGCGTGCGTTGCTGATGGCGGGCGGAGGCTCGATCGACTACGCCCACCACGAGCCGCGGGGGCTGCGGGTGACGGTGACCGTGCCTCGGCACGGGGAATCCTGACGTAGCGAGCAGCGGCGGTGCCGGAGCCGGCGGCGGCCTGGTCGGGCGGGCGCCGCTGCGGGCGGCGGAACGGGGCGCGCCTGGGCTACGGCTTGACCGAGCGGTAGTAGCGCCGGGCGCCCTCCTGCAAGGGCAACGGGTCGGTGTAGATGGCGGTGCGCAGATCGACCAGTTGGGCGGAGTGGACATGGGCGCCGATGTCGTCGCGGCTCTTGATGACCGTGCGGGTCACCCATTCGGTGAGCCGGGGGTCCATGTCCGCGCGGGTCATCAGGAGGTTGGAGACGGAGATCGTCGGAACCTCGTTGCCCTGCTGCACGGCCGGGTAGGCCGACTCCGGGATGTTGGTGGCCCGGTAGTAGCGCGCCTCCTCGCTCTGGCTGTGCAGCTTGGTGACCAGATCGCCCTCGATCGGTACGAACTTGAAGGCGGACCTCTGGGCCAGCGCGACGAGTCCCTTGGTGGGCAGGCCGCCCGACCAGAAGAAGGCGTCGATCCTGCGCTGCTCCAGCCGGTCGGGCCCGGTGTCGATGCCGTCCGCGACCGGGGTGATGTCCTTGCGGGGGTCGATGCCGGCGGCCTTGAGCACCCGGTCGGCTATCAGCCGTACCCCGGAGTCGGGCAGACCGATCGCCACCCGCTTGTGCCGCAGGTCCGCGACGTTTCTGATGTCCGAGTCGCTGCGCACGACGAGGTGGACGTAGTCGTCGTAGAGCCGGGCCACCCCGCGCAGCCGCCCGGCGCCGCTGCCGTGCCGCAGCTCGTACGCCTCCACCGCGTCGGCCGCCGCGATGGTGAAGTCGGCCCTGCCGGTCGCCACCCGCTGCACGTTCTCCTGCGAGCCGGCGCTGTTCAGCAGCTTCACCTTCAAGTTGGGCATGTCCTTGGCGAACTCGGCGCGCAGCCGCTCGCCGTACTCCTGGTAGACGCCCCGGAGCGTACCCGTGCTGAAGACGATCTCCCCGCTCGGCGGCTTCTCGCCCAGCGGCAGCAGCCACCACAGCAGCAGCCCGAGCACCACGGCACCGGCGGCCGTGGCCGGCAGCGCCCGGCGCCTGCTGATACGGGGGAACACCTTGGACATGCGGCGATCCTGCCAGGCCGGGCGCGACGCTGACCAGGGCGGGGTCAGTCCATGGCCCGGAAGTGGACGGAAGGCTCTGTCAGTGGTGGCCGTTACAGTCGTCGCATGAGCACTTCGCCCGCAGACCTCGTCCGAGAGTTCCACCTCGCCTTCGGCCTCGACGCCCGCAGTACGCCGGCCGAGGTGGACCCCGAACTGGCCGCGCACCGTGGGGAACTGCTCGCCGAGGAGGCCGCGGAGGTCGCCGAGGTCGCGGTCGACGGCCCGCTGGACAAGCTCGCGCACGAACTGGCGGACGTGGTCTACGTGGCGTACGGCACGGCGCTGGTCCACGGCATCGACCTCGACCAGGTGATCGCCGAGATCCACCGCGCCAACATGAGCAAGCTCGGCCCGGACGGACAGGTCGCCCGCCGGGCCGACGGCAAGGTCCTCAAGGGCGAGCACTACCGGGCGCCGGACGTGTCGGCCGTGCTGCGCCGCCAGGGCTGGATACCGGCGGCGCAGGACCGTTCTGCGCAGGCGGGGGTCTAGAAGGTGCCGCCCGCCAGCTTCCACTCGCGGTTCAGGGTGCCCAGCGGAATGCTCCGCTGGATGACCGGTGTGCCGAAGACGGACAGCTGGAGCCGCAGGGTCCCGGACAGATCGACCCCGCCGTACACGCTCCAGGCGCCCGAGGCCTTCGCCCCGCCGCCCGTGGCGGCGGTGACTGTGCCGGAGGCCTCGCCCCGCAGATACGGTGCCAGGTCGGCGGTGACACCGACGGTGCCGTAGAGGCCCACCGAGGCCTCGGCGCCGAGTGCCGTCTTCATGTTCCCGGCGGTGGTGACGGAGGCGCGCACGGGTGTGCTCGTCATGTCCGAGGAGCTGACCGGTGTCCAGCCCCTGGCCGGGCCGAAGGTGCCGCCCGCCTTGAAGTCGCCCTTGAGGCTCTGCTGGACGTCGACGGTGACCCGTCCGTCGCCGCTGATCTGGACATAAGCGGTCAGGTCGAGGTTGACGACGACAGGGACCGGGCCGACCTGGAGGACGGGGTCGGCATGCAGCTTGGCGAACGGGATCCGCAGCGGGGTGCCGGTGGCCGCGGCGGCCCGGCCCTCGACCGCCCAGCCGGAGGTCCAGTCGCCGGACAGGCCGAGGTAGGCGGAGCCGGGCGGGGCATCGGTACCGGCGCCGCCGTAGGCGAAGTCGACCTGTGGGGCGACCTGGACGAAGCCGTGCACCGAGGCGGTGGCGGAGACCGGGGCGTTCGGGGCCGTCGGTATGCCGGCGCTCACGTCGAGCCGGAGGCTGCCGAGCGGCACCGTGGCACCCTTCGGGCCGGCGTGCAGGTGGCCGGCCGTCGCCCAGGACACCTTCACACCGGGAAGCAGCTTGTCGACGGCGAACGACGAGGGGTCGACCGGTACGGCGCCCTTGGCCGTCTCGTCGCCGAGCAGCGCGTTGAGGGTGGCCGGTTCCGTCTGTACCTCGGTCCCGCCGTCCGTCGCGCCGAGCACCTTGGTGACCTTGGCGAGCAGCCCGTGCGGTGCCCCGGGTGCGGGCGCACTGGCGATCACATCGCCGACGGAGGTCTTGTGCGGGGCGCCGGACGGGACGGGGGAGGTGGTCGGGGAGGAAGGGGATGAACTGCCCTGCTGGACGGGCTTGTTGGACTTGTCGGTGAGGACGGCCCGCCGGGTGCGGCTGTCGTACGAGGTGATGGAGAGCGCCGTCCTGTGCGCCCGCTGCCCGGAGCCGGTCGACCCCGTCGTGGCGGACGCGGCGCTCGTGGCGGTGGCGGTGGTCGCGGGTGCGGCGGCGACGGCGAGCGAGTGGTCCGCACCGCCGGCGGAGCGGTCCGCGACCTGTCGGTCGTGCCCCGCGGTGGCCGACGGTCCGGCGTGCGAGGCGGGCGAGGAACAGGCCGCGGCGAGGAAGAGGGTGGTCACGGCGAAGGCGGGCAGCAGGGCTCGTCTGTGCCGCATGCGTCTGCGCATGGTCGGTCCTGGGTGAAGTGGGGGGTGTCGGAGAGGTACCGGGCGAGTTGGCTACTGGTTGGTAGAACCGGCCGGTAACTCGTGATCGGCCATGAGCATGCCATGCCCTTGGGTGGGAGGCCCGCACATTCCGGCCACGTCTCAAGGTGACCTGCCCCACCGTGAGTTCACGCCACGGCGGGGCCGAAAAACGGTGATGTGAGGCTGTGGCTCAGGGGCCGGCCAGACCGGTGCCGCCGAGGCGGGTCAGCAGGGACGACAGCTGTGTGATGTCCTCGGCGTTCAACGCCGGAGCCGCGAAGACCTCGGTGGCCGTCTCCTCGGCCGTCGCGAGCATCTCCTTCAGCCGCCGGCGGCCCGTCCCGGTCAGCGACGCGTAGGCCACGCGCGCGTCCCGGGCATCCGCCTCGCGGGTCACCAGTCCGATCCGCTCCAGTGGCGCGAGCCCGCGCGTGACCCCGGAGGCCGTCAGGCCCAGTGCCTCGGCGAGGTCGACCCGCCGCATACGGCCGCCGGGCGCCTGGCTCAGCCGTAGCAGCAGGGTGAAGTCGGCGAGGCTCACGCCGTGCAGCCCGCTCAGCCGGGAGTCGAAGCGCCGCACGAGCGCCGCCTGGGCCCGTACCAGTCGCAGTGCCGCGTCCAGGGCGTCACTCATGGCCGCTCATCGCCCGCTCCCGGTGTCCTTGCGGCCACTCATTGCGATCTCCTTGAGTACTCAAGTTTATGCGCCGTTCGAACGCGCGGCGCGTCGCTGCCGCTTGCCCATCGGTGCCTGGGAGAGGTCCTCGGCGGTGGAGCGGAGGTTCTTGAAGCCGTAGCCGCGCTCGGTCAGCCAGGCCTTCGCCGCCTCCTCGGCCCGCTCGGTCGCCTCCAGGATGTCCTCCTCTTCCTCCCCGGTGGCGGAGAAACGGAAGACGAAGGCCGGTCGGGCGGCGATGTCGTAGGTGAGGGTGCCTTCGGTGGTGAACGCGGCGCGCAGCACGTCGTGTTCGGCGGCGTCGGCCAGCAGTGCGGCCCGCTGTGCGTCGGTGAGGCCGTCGAAGGCGCCGCGGACGGTGATCCGGAAAGTGCGAGTGCTCATCCCGCGAGCCTAGGCACGGCGGGCCTCCGGTCTCCACCGGGTTTCCGAAGGCACCGGGGCCTGTGCCCACGCCCCGCCGAGGTGCCGCGGCGCGCCTCGGCTCCTGGGGCGAGCGCCTACCCTGGAGCCGCGGACAGCGAGCCGGCGGACTGCCGTGGCCCGACCGGGAAGGCGGTGGCGTTCCATGCGGTACGTGGCGGTGAGCGCGCTGAGTCATCCCGGGCTGCTCCGCGAACGGAACGAGGACAGTCTCGTGATCGGGCCGTGGACCCTGTGCGCCACGGTGACGGAGAGTCCGCAGACCCTGATGTTCCCGCTCGGCACGCCCCTTGTCGTCGCCGTTGCCGACGGGCTCGGCGGACATCCCGGCGGCGATGTGGCCAGCGCCCTGGTCGCCCGCCGGATCGCGTCCGTCGGACCCGCCCTGAGCGGCGAGGACGCCGTCCGCGACGCCCTGAACGCCTGCAATCGCGCCGTGTACGCGGCCGCCGGCGGCGAGGAGGAGACCGAGCTCACCGCCATGGGCACGACGGTCGCCGGCATCGTCGTACAGTCCGGCTCGCTGCTGGTGTTCAACGTGGGGGACAGCCGGGTCTACGGGGCTTCCCGCGACGGGCTGCGGCAGGTGAGCGTCGATGACAGCCCGCCGCTCGAACCCGGGCAGCGCACCACGTCCATCGTCACCCAGTGCCTGGGCGGCAGCCCCTCGTACCGCGCCGTCCACCCCCATGTGACGGCCGAGTCCCTCTCTCCCGGCGACCGCT
Source organism: Streptomyces sp. NPDC002076 (assembly GCF_053593835.1). Classification (NCBI taxonomy): domain Bacteria; kingdom Bacillati; phylum Actinomycetota; class Actinomycetes; order Kitasatosporales; family Streptomycetaceae; genus Streptomyces; species Streptomyces sp. NPDC002076. The sequence continues at coordinate 155,828 of NZ_JBSFDI010000019.1, read as the reverse complement.
ACCTCGTCTGCACCGACGGCCTGACCGATCCGCTGCCCGCGGATGTGCTGGACGAGGTGATGCGGGAGCACGACGACGGCCGCGCCGCCTTCGAGCTGTGGAAGGCCGCCATCGCCGCGGGCGGCCCCGACAACATCACGCTGGCGGTCGTACGCGTCGCGGACGACTAGGGAGAGCCTGGACTCGACTCCGCCTCGCCGATCGGGAAGCCGTATCGGCCCTGCAACCGGACGAAGCAGGCCGAGGTCACCACCCGCAGCCGCGCCAGCCCCGCGGCGGTGCGCCCGAAGCAGACCACCTGCTCGTGTCCCCCCGGCCCGATCGGCTGCACCAGACGGCCACCCGGGCGCACCTGTGCGACCAGCGGCGCGGGCACCTCCGGGAAGGCGGCCGACACGAGGACGGCGTCGTACGGAGCCCGGTCCGGCACGCCGCCGCTGCCGTCGCCGACCCGCAGCTCCACGTTCCGCACGCCCTGACGTGCCAGATTCGCGCGCGCCTCGCGGGCCATGTCCGGCCGCATCTCGATGCTGACCACGTCCGCGGCCAGCTGTGCGAGCAGAGCGGTCTGGAAGCCCAGGCCCGTACCTACCTCCAGGACGTGCTCCGACCCATTCAGCTCAAGACCCTCGATCATCATGGCGGACAGCGAGGGCTGCGTGGTGACCTGCCCCTGCCCGATCGCAATGGGTACGTCGAAGTAGGCGGCGGCCCGCTGATCGGCCGGGACGAATTCCGCGCGGGGTGTCGTCCGGACGGCCGCGAGCAGTCGCTCGTCCCCGACCCCGGCGGCCGCGAGGGCCCGCACGAGATCGTCCGGTTCTCCGGGTACGGAGTTCACGACCGGGTTCACCGCACCATCAGGTGCCGACGCCTACGGTGGAGACATGAGCGAGATCGTCGTCTACGAACTCGACAGGCCGGGCGCAACACGCTCCACCGGAGCCACGGGACCGGCGGGTGGCGCGGAACGCCGCGTCCGCAAGGTGCACGCGGCACCCGCGGCACCGGGGTCGCGGACGGCCGCGGGCCCGCGGACCCTCTGCGGCAGGGACACCTTCGCCATGGAGACGACCGACTGGAAGCCCGCCGAACATCCGGGAGCGCCCTGGTACCCCGAGGAACACGCCTCTCTGGTCTGCCCGGACTGCGATGCCGTGATGGAGACCTGACCGGCGTACCCGCCGCCCGGCGCTGCCACGCTCACCGTGTGCGCGCCGCTCACCCGCGTTCCAGGTACTCCTTGAAGTGCTCCAGATCGCTGCGGACGAGCCGTTCGATCGCGTTCGTCTGGGCGAACCCCTTCGGCCCGCCGAAGGCGTCCCGGACCGTGCCGGGGTCGTACTCCAGGCGTGCCTGGATCCGGGTGTGGTTCCGGTCGATCGGCTGGACCGAGAAGGAGCCCGTCAGCTCGGGAGCGCTCGTGGTGAGCCACTCCATCACGTGCTCGCCGCGGTCGGTCACCTCGGCCTCGACCTCCCGGGCCCGGCCACCTGCCTCGACCTCCAGATGTGCTCGGCCCCCCGCCTCCGTACGCGCGCCCCGCACTCCGTCCACGAAGCGCGGGTAGTTCTCCACCCGGTGAAGAGTCTCCCAGGCCCTGTCGACCGGAACATCGACGTCGACATGCAGCTCGAGGGTGCTCATGGCTCACCTCCACGTGCGGCTCATGACGCATGGCCTTCTGCTTACAAGTGTGCGCCCGGCGGGGCGGGAGAGGAGCCGTGCGGCCCGCACCAGGGGCAGCGCCGACGCGCACACGTTCGTGAGCCGCACATGCGGAATTGCAAAATTTCGCAATTGGTTAGATGCTTTGTTTATGGTGTCCGCTCCCATGCGGGCCGCGTCGTAGGGAAGCCGAGGGCTCGTGTCCGTTCCGCTGTACCAGGCCAAGGCCGAGTTCTTCCGGATGCTGGGGCATCCCGTACGGATCCGGGTGCTGGAACTGCTGCAGGACGGACCGCGGCCGGTGCGGGACCTGCTGGCCGCCATCGAGGTGGAACCCTCGAGCCTGTCCCAGCAGTTGGCGGTGCTGCGCCGGTCCGGGATCGTCACCGCCACCCGGGAGGGATCGACCGTCGTCTACGAGCTGGCCGGAGGGGACGTCGCCGACCTGATGAAGGCCGCGCGCCGGATCCTGACCGAGATGCTCGCCGGCCGTAGCGAACTGCTGGCCGAGCTGCGGGACGCCGAGGTCGCCGCGCGATGACTTCGGGGATCAGCGGGGCGAAGGCCCGGCTCACCGCACTCCTGCCCGCCCGCGCCGACCTGGCAGACATGCGCCGCGACCCCCGGCGGGACCTGCTGGCCGGTCTCACCGTGGCGATCGTGGCGCTGCCGCTCGCGCTCGGCTTCGGCGTCTCCTCCGGTCTCGGCGCCGCGGCGGGACTGGCGACCGCCGTGGTCGCCGGCGCGCTCGCCGCGCTGTTCGGCGGGTCCAATCTCCAGGTGTCCGGGCCCACCGGAGCCATGACCGTGGTGCTGGTGCCGATCGTCGGCAAGTACGGGCCGACCGGCGTACTGACCGTCGGGCTGATGGCGGGCCTCATGCTTGTGGCGTTGGCCGCGCTGCGGGCCGGCAAGTACATGCAATACGTGCCCGCACCCGTGGTCGAGGGCTTCACTCTCGGCATCGCCTGCGTGATCGGGCTCCAACAGGTCCCGAACGCGCTCGGCGTGCCCAAGCCCGAGGGTGACCGGGTGCTGGTGGTGACCTGGCGGGCCGTCGAAGCGTTCGCGCGGCATCCGAACTGGACGGCGGTCGGATTCGCCGGGGCGGTGGCCGTGGTCATGCTGATCGGCGCCCGCCGGTGGCCGACCGTCCCGTTCTCCATCCTCGCGGTCATCGCGGCGACCGTCGTGTCCCAGTGCGCGCGGCTGGACGCGGCGAAGCCGATCGGCGACCTGCCGTCCGGGCTGCCCGCGCCGTCCCTCGGTTTCCTGGACCTCGGTTCGCTCGGCACCCTGCTCGGTCCGGCCGTGGCCGTGGCGGCGCTCGCGGCCCTGGAGTCACTGCTGTCCGCCTCGGTCGCGGACGGGATGACGGTGGGGCAGAAACACGACCCGGACCGGGAGCTGTTCGGGCAGGGCCTCGCCAATATCGCCGCCCCGCTCTTCGGCGGCGTCCCCGCTACCGGTGCGATCGCCCGCACCGCGGTCAATGTCCGCACCGGCGCGGGCTCCCGGCTGGCCGCCCTCACCCACGCCGCGGTGCTCGCAGTGATCGTCTTCGCGGCGGCGCCCCTTGTCTCGAGGATCCCGCTGGCCGCCCTGGCCGGAGTACTGCTGGCCACCGCTATCCGCATGGTCGAGGTCGGCTCGCTGTGGGCGATGGCGAAGGCGACCCGCTCGGACGCGCTGATTCTCGTCCTCACCGCCGCGGCGACCCTCGTCCTGGACCTCGTCTACGCCGTGATCATCGGCCTGGTCGTGGCGGGCGCCCTGGCCCTGCGCGCCGTGGCCAAGCAGGCCCGCTTCGACCAGGTGCCCCTCGACCGGGGCGACCACAGCGCCGAGGAGCACGCCCTGCTGGCCGAGCACATCGTCGCCTACCGCATCGACGGGCCGCTGTTCTTCGCCGCCGCGCACCGCTTCCTGCTGGAGCTGACCGATGTGGCCGACGTCCGGGTGGTCATCCTGCGCATGTCGCGGGTGTCGACCATGGACGCCACCGGGGCGCTGGTCCTCAAGGACGCGGTGGAGAAGCTGACACGGCGCGGCATCCTCGTCCTGGCCTCCGGGATACGCCCTGGCCAGCGCCAGGTCCTTGACTCCGTCGGCGCGCTGGCGCTGCTGCGGCACGCCGGCCGGGACTACGCCACCACCCCGGAGGCGATCCGAGGCGCTCGCGACCACCTGCAACTCGCCGGACTCCTGCCCGCACCTCCCCACCACAAGCCCCGAACCTCCAGCGAGGAAGCCCTGCGATGAGCACTCCCCCCGGTCCCCTCCGCATGGTCGAGGTCTCCGGCGCGGAGACCCTGTGGCTGCTGGAGGGCAGCAGCCTGGGACGGCTGGCCTACGCGCAGCGGGACCTGACCGTGGTGCGGCCCGCCCGGCATGTGTGGGAGTACGGCCGTCTTGTCGTCCGTACTCCGGCCCCGGCCACGGCGGTGCCCGCGACGGCGACGTACCACGTGGACGAGATCCGCACGGTGACCGGCACCGGCTGGACGGTCACCGTGTCCGGGCCGGCCCAGGTGATCACGGATCCCGACGAGGCCGCTCACTATCTGCGCACCCTGTCCGGCTGGACGCACGGCCCGCACGACACCCTGCTGCGCCTGCAGCCCAAGACCGTCACCGGTTTCCGCCTCGCCCGCGTGGAGGCATGAGTGACGTCCATGCGCCGCGAAGCCCTTCCCCACCGGCATGTGCTCACCCTGCCGACCACGCCGGCCGCTGTGCGGACGGCCCGCGAGACGGCCGAACAGGCCCTGACGGAGTGGGGGATCGGCCTGCGCCACCCCGCCGTGGACCCGGCCTTGCTGATCCTGGGCGAGCTGGTGACCAACAGCGTCCGGCACGCCGCCGTCCTCTCCCCGCAGCTGACCGTGATCTACGCCGCGGGCCCGGACTGCCTGGCCTTCGCCGTCCACGACCGTCACCCCTACCAGCCTCCGCTGCACGGCGCCTCCGGCGGCGGGACCGGCGGACTGGCCACCGTCATGGAGCTGACCCGGGAGCTCGGCGCCACCGCGGTGGTCCGCGCGGACGCCGACGGGCGGGGCAAGAGCATCTGGATCACCCTCCCCCTCTGAACCCGACGGGCCGGACCGCAAGGAAGTTCACCCCCATGACCATCGAGTGGCGCTACACCATCGAGCAGGATCTCGGCATCCTCTCCGTCGCCGGATATCTGGGCCCGGAGGCGGTCCGTCGCTTCGGTGGCGCGGTCGGCTGGGTGGTCGCCCGCGGCACCGGACCGGTCATCCTCGACCTGACCGAGCTGCTCAGTTGGTCCGCCGAGGGCCAGCTGGCCATCGCCGAGGCCGCACGCCGCCTCGCCGGGGCGGGACGTAGCCTGGAACTGGCCGCCATCCCCGCCGACGGCCCGCTGGTCCCGACCGGCGACTGCCCGGACATCCGCGTCCACTGCGACCTGGCCGCCGCCCGCGCCGCCCATGCCCGGCACCCATCGGCCCCCGAGGAGGGGCACCAGGCATGGCGCACCGACGGCTGGCCCGCCTGACACTCCCTTGACCCCCGCCCGACCCACACACCCGCTCACCGACGGAAAGACCCCTGTGCCATGAGTGACAACCTTCCCTCCTGCCCCGAATGCTCCGGTGCGTACACCTACGAGATGGGTACGCTCCTGGTCTGCCCCGAGTGCGGGCACGAATGGTCGCCGTCCGCGGAGTCCGCAGGTGATGCCGGGGCCAAGGTGATCAGGGACGCGGTGGGCAACGTGCTCGCCGACGGTGACACCGTGACGGTGGTCAAGACGCTCAAGGTCAAGGGCAGCCCCACCGGGATCAAGGCGGGTACCAAGGTGCGCAACATCCGCCTCGTCGACGGCGTGGACGGCCACGACATCGACTGCAAGGTCGACGGGTTCGGCGCCATGCAGCTCAAGTCCAGCGTGGTCAAGAAGGCCTGACCCGACACCTCGCCGTGCCGACCGCCCGGGACGACGTCCCGGGCGGCTTCGCGTCCGCGGCCCCCGTCCTCACCTGCGGATTCGGCTTGGCCGCGTGCGCAGGCGAGGATGGGCCGCATGTTCGTGACGAGTGGGTGGATGCGATGCGCCGAGGCCCGGCCGGCGGGGCCGTGCCGCTGTACCGGGGAGGGGACGGCCAGGTGAGTACGCCGCTGTACCAGCTGAAGGCCGAGTTCTTCAAGACGCTCGGTCACCCGGCCCGCATCCGTGTCCTGGAACTGCTGAGCGAGCGCGAGCACGCGGTCGCGGAGATGCTGCCCGAGGTGGGCATCGAGCCCGCGCACCTCTCACAGCAACTCGCCGTGCTGCGGCGGGCCAACCTGGTCAAGACCCGGAAGGAGGGCTCGACCGTGTACTACTCGCTCACCAGCCCGCACGTCACCGAACTGCTGCGCGTGGCCCGTACGATCCTCTCCGGCGTGCTCGCCGGCCAGGCCGAACTCCTCGCCGACCTGCAGGCCGCGCAGGGCGAGGGGAAGCCGCCGGCGTAGCGAAGTCCGTCTCCAGAGCGGACACGGGCGTGGCCCCAGCCGCGCCGTCGGCGGCCATCAACCGCTGTACGACGCTGAGCGGTATGGCGCCCGTGCTTCACCCTGCCCGCGCGGGCAACGACCTCTGACGGTCTCAGATGTCTCCCTGCACCAGGGCGTGCAGATGCTCGTCGTGCCATCCGTCCTCGTGCAGCAGCGCGCTGCGCTGGGTGCCCTCGTAGGAGTAGCCGGCCTTCTCCGCCACGCGGCAGGATGCGGAATTCGCGGTCGAGTGGCACAGACGGAGCCGGTGCAGGCCCAGCTCGTCGAGGGCCCACCGGCTGACAACCCGGGTTGCTTCGGCGACGACACCGCCGCCTCGTGCGGCGGGCAGGATCCAGTAGAGGATCTCGGCGTTGCCGTCGGCGAGATCGATGTCCCCCCATCCGATCAGGCCCAGGGCCTCGCCGCCGTCCGCCCGGGCGATGGCCCAGATCGCGGCCTCCTCGGTCTGCCAGCGCCGGTGCATCCGCTCGATCCTCCGGCGCGCGCCCTCCGGTGACCCCACGTCCAGGCGGTTCCACTTCCGTATGGCCGGATCCTGACCGGCGGCCACCAGGACACCGGCGTCGTCGACGTGCCACGGCCGCAGCTCCAGGCCGTGGGGCAGATCGAGCACCGGCTGCTGGAGCTGGGCCATCCGGCCTGCGGGGACGACCGGGGGCACCGGTGACAACGGGATCATGGACGCATCCTGTCAGAGGCATCGAGGGATGCGACACCGGTTATCCGTCCCCCCGGCGCGGGCCGCACTCCGATCGCCGACGGTCTCGGCCTTTGCCGCAGGAGACAGCGGAACCGGAAACCCGATCACCCCTCGTCACCGCGTCGGCCAACTCGTCCCGGCCCACCGCGGCGGAGCCCGGGGCGGGGTTCTCCGGGGACGGCCTACCCTTTACGCATGACCAGCAGCAGCGACCGGAGCCCCGCAGTGGACGTTCAAGCACCCAAGACCTATGAAGTGCGCACCTACGGGTGCCAGATGAACGTCCACGATTCCGAGCGGTTGGCCGGCCTGCTCGAAGACGCCGGGTATGTGCGGGCCCCCGAGGGGTCGGACGGGGACGCGGACGTGGTCGTGTTCAACACCTGCGCCGTACGGGAGAACGCCGACAACCGGCTGTACGGCAACCTCGGCAGGCTCGCGCCGAAGAAGGCCTCGCGGCCCGGCATGCAGATCGCGGTCGGCGGCTGCCTCGCGCAGAAGGACCGCGACACCATCGTGAAGAAGGCGCCCTGGGTGGACGTCGTCTTCGGCACGCACAACATCGGCAAGCTGCCGGTCCTGCTGGAGCGCGCCCGCGTGCAGGAGGAGGCGCAGGTCGAGATCGCCGAGTCGCTGGAGGCCTTCCCCTCCACGCTGCCGACCCGGCGCGAGAGCGCCTACGCGGCCTGGGTGTCGATCTCCGTCGGCTGCAACAACACCTGCACCTTCTGTATCGTCCCGGCCCTGCGCGGCAAGGAGAAGGACCGCCGGCCCGGCGACATCCTCGCCGAAGTGGAGGCGCTGGTCGCCGAGGGTGTCTCCGAGATCACGCTGCTGGGCCAGAACGTCAACGCGTACGGCTCCGACATCGGCGACCGCGAGGCCTTCAGCAAGCTGCTGCGCGCCTGCGGGAAGATCGAGGGCCTGGAGCGGGTCCGCTTCACCTCCCCGCACCCCCGTGACTTCACCGACGACGTCATCGCCGCCATGGCAGAGACGCCGAACGTGATGCCGCAGCTGCACATGCCGCTGCAGTCCGGCTCGGACACCGTGCTGAAGGCGATGCGCCGCTCCTACCGGCAGGAGCGTTACCTGGGGATCATCGAGAAGGTGCGGGCCGCCATCCCGCACGCCGCGATCACCACCGACATCATCGTGGGCTTCCCCGGCGAGACCGAGGAGGACTTCGAGCAGACCCTGCACGTGGTCCGTGAGGCGCGCTTCGCGCAGGCCTTCACCTTCCAGTACTCCAAGCGGCCCGGCACCCCGGCCGCGACCATGGAGAACCAGATCCCCAAGGAGGTCGTCCAGGCGCGCTACGAGCGGCTCGTCGCCCTCCAGGAGGAGATCTCCTGGGAGGAGAACAAGAAGCAGGTCGGCCGCACGCTGGAACTGATGGTGGCCGAGGGCGAGGGGCGCAAGGACGGCGCCACGCACCGGCTCTCCGGCCGCGCCCCGGACAATCGCCTCGTCCACTTCACCAAGCCGGAGCAGGAGGTCCGCCCCGGTGACGTGGTCACGGTCGAGGTGACGTACGCCGCCCCGCACCACCTCCTCGCCGAGGGCCCCGTCCTCTCCGTGCGCCGCACGCGCGCGGGGGACGCCTGGGAGAAGCGCAACGCCGCCGAGGCCGCCAAGCCGGCCGGCGTCATGCTGGGCCTGCCGAGGATCGGAGTGCCGGAGCCGCTGCCGGTCGCCACGGCAAGCGGCTGCGGCTGCGACTGAGGGCCCGCCACGACAGAGAGCGACCTGACCGGCGTGCTCATCGAGGACCGACTCGGCCGGCGGCTGCCGTACGGCGTACCCTGCCGATCATGCTTGTCGCAGCCGCAGTCTGTCCCTGCCCTCCGCTGATCGTGCCCGAGGTGGCTGCGGGCGCCGCGCACGAAATGGATGCCGCGCGCGCGGCCTGCGCCGACGCGCTCGGTGTGCTCGCCGCTTCCCGCCCGGACCTCCTGGTGGTCGTCGGGCCCGCCGAGCAGAGCGGGCGCGGATCGTTTCCGCAGGGCACTCCGGGGTCCTTCCGCGGCTTCGGGGTCGACGTGGAGGTCCGCCTGGGCCCCGCCGAGGAGGCCGTCTCCGAGCGCGAGCTGCCGCCGTCGCTGGCCGTCGGCGCCTGGCTGCTGGAGCGGACCGGCTGGGCGGATGCCCCGATCGAGGGACTCGGTGTCGGGGAACCGCTCGCGCCCGAGCGGTGCGTCGAAGCCGGAAGGGAGATCGGCGCCAGGGCCGGGCGGGTGGCGCTGCTGGTGATGGGAGACGCCAGCGCGTGCCGCACGGTCAAGGCGCCGGGTTACCTGGACGAGCGGGCGGCACCCTTCGACGCGGAGGTCGCCAGGGCGCTGGGCGCGGCGGACGTGGCGGCCGTCCAGGCGCTGGACGCCGAGCTGGCACACGAACTGAAGGCCTCCGGCCGGGCGCCCTGGCAGGTCCTGGCCGGCGCCGCCGAGGGCGCCGACCTCAGCGGCGCACTGTTGTACGAGGACGCACCGTACGGCGTGGGATACGTGGTGGCCACCTGGTCCTAGCGCGGCTCGGTGGCCACCCGGTCCCGGGAACTCCCGGCACAGGCGGAACCGGCGGACGGCCGGGAGCCGCTGTGCTCCACGACCGTCCGCCGATCCGCCTGCCGTACGGCCGCATGCCGTCCGGCAGGCTCGTGTGCCGCCGTCCCGGAGGCTCAGGAAGCCGGTGGCGGGCCCTCCGGCGGGGTGGGCCGGGTGGGGGTCGTCGGATTGCCGCCGGCCCGCTCCGGGCCGTGACCTTCCTTGTGCGCGAGTCGGTCGACCGCGTGCTTGGCCTTGCCGGTGCCCGCGTGGATCTTCTCGCTGTACTTGTGCTTGGTCCGGTCGTCCACGGCCTTCGCGGCCTTGTCGATACCGTGCTGGACCTTGTCCCCGTGCTGTCGCGCGAGGTCCGACACCTTGTCCCTGGCCGGGCCGAGCTTGGCCTTCATGTTGTCCATCAGACCCATGGTCCACCTTCCCTCGCGGGGCAGTTACCTGCGGGCGCCCTCGCCGGCCTCGTTGTCGGCGGCCTCCTCGGCGGACTGCTGCCTGGGGATGCCGGAGCCGTCGGACGCGTCGTCCGCGGCGGCGTCCGACCGCGTCGCCGCGTCCTCGCTCTCGCCCCCGGCCGACCCCGTCGCCTGCGCCGACCCGGCCGCCTCGGCCTTCGCCGACTCCGCTTCCTCCGCCTCGGCTCCTTCCGGCTCCGCACCGGCCGGTGCCTCGGCGGCCGAGGTCTCCGGAGTCGTCTTCGACCTTCCGAAGAATCGAGCAAAAACGCCCATATCCACTCCATACGGTACTCGTGCGGGCGAATTCCCGCGTTACCCGGTGCGTACGGTTGCGCCGCCCGGGTCACCGCCTCCGGTGATCCGGATGGCGGTATCCGCCTCGGGCAACGACCCGCAACTCCACCCGTCACGTAACTCGTTCGAGGCACGGCCTGGAGGTTTGCGAGACTGGTGCGGTGAGCAGTGCACCCTCCACCCCCCGTGTCATCGCCGTCGTCGGACCCACCGCGGCCGGAAAGTCCGATCTCGGTGTTTTCCTGGCCCAACAGCTCGGCGGGGAGGTCGTCAACGCGGACTCCATGCAGCTGTACCGAGGGATGGACATCGGCACCGCCAAGCTGACGCCCGAGGAGCGCGGCGGCATCCCGCACCACCTGCTGGACATCTGGGACGTGACGGTCACCGCCTCTGTCGCCGAGTACCAGAAACTGGCCCGCGCCCGGATCGACGCACTGCTCGCCGAGGGCCGCTGGCCGATCCTGGTCGGCGGCTCCGGCCTGTACGTCCGGGGGGCCGTCGACAACCTGGAGTTCCCCGGTACCGACCCCGAGGTCCGCGCCCGCCTGGAGGAGGAGCTGGCCCTGCGCGGCTCGGGTGCGCTGCACGCCCGGCTGGCCGCCGCCGACCCCGAGGCCGGCCGCGCGATCCTGCCCAGCAACGGCCGCCGTATCGTCCGGGCGCTGGAAGTGATCGAGATCACCGGCCGGCCCTTCACCGCCAATCTGCCGGGTCACGACTCCGTGTACGACACCGTCCAGATCGGAGTCGACGTGGCTCGTCCGGAGCTCGACGAGCGCATCGCGCGCCGTGTCGACCGGATGTGGGAGGCGGGCCTCGTGGACGAGGTGCGCGCGCTGGAGGCGCAGGGGTTGCGCGAGGGGCGCACGGCGTCGCGTGCGCTGGGTTACCAGCAGGTGCTCGCGGCGCTCGCCGGAGAGTGCACCGAAGCGGAAGCCCTGGCCGAGACCGTACGCGCGACCAAGCGCTTCGCGCGCCGTCAGGATTCGTGGTTCAGGCGCGATCCCCGGGTGCACTGGTTGAGTGGGGCCGTGGCCGACCGCGGGGAACTTCCGCACCAGGCCCTGGCGTTGGTCGAACGACCGGTTACAGCCTGATCACGTCATGGCATCGGGATGCGCCGCCGGTCATCGAGGCCTTCGGTGCCGTGCCATCATCGAGCTTCGATCGACCAAGTGGAGCCTAGTTGGGAGGGCGCGTGGCGATGGAGGCCGGCCCTCGCGACACCGCACAGAGTACCGAGCACGTCACCACTGCGGGTGACGAACCGGACCCCGGCGGCCGTCTGACCGACGACTGCCCGGGCGAGGACCCTCTGACCGAAGAGCGTCTGAACGGAGACCGCCCGGCCGGCCACCGGCTGCCCGAGGCCCGTCGGGCTGGGGACCTGCCGGCGGAGGCCGAAGGCCGGCCGGCGGAGGCCCGCCTCACCGATGACGGCCGCACCGACGGTCGGCTCGTCGGCCCCCGGCTGACCGATGACCGTCTCACCGACGACCGGCTCGTCGGCCCCCGGCTCACCGATGACCGTCTCACCGACGACCGGCTCGTCGGCCCCTGGCTCACCGCGGACCGGCTGACCGACGACGGTCCCGACGAGACGCCGGACGGTGTGACCGACGACGGGCCGACGCCCGAGGAGATGTACCCGGGCGGTCCGGAGGTCGAGGTCGAGCTGCGCCCGCAGCGCAGGCTCCGCCTCTGGCAGCTCGCTCCCATCGTGGGACTGTCCGCCGTCGGCTCCCTGATGTTCGCCTTCCCGCTCGCCTTCGACTTCGGCGACAGCGGCGCCGTCATCGCCATGCTCGGCCTGCTGATCTGCTCCTGCGCCGCCGGCTGGGGCATGATGGCCGCCCGCCGCGTGGGCTACACCTGGCCCGGCCTCCCACCACGGGGCTCGGATCAGCGCCCGGACTGGCGGGTCGTACTCGGATACGTCCTCCTGGTGGCCGTGGTCGTGGTCCTCGCGGTCTGGCGCGTGGCAAGGCTGCGCTGAACAACCGGTCCGCAGAGTGACCGCTGCCGTCCTTTACGATCGAGGAATGAGCACGCGCACGCGGATCCCCTTCCTCAAGGGCCACGGCACCGAGAACGACTTCGTGATCGTCCCGGACCCGGAGAACGCCCTCGACCTGAGCCCGGCCGCCGTCGCCGCCCTGTGCGACCGCCGGGCCGGCATCGGCGGCGACGGGGTGCTGCACGTCGTGCGTTCCGCCGCGCACCCGGAGGCCAGGGCGATGGCGGCCGAGGCCGAGTGGTTCATGGACTACCGCAACGGCGACGGCTCGGTCGCCGAGATGTGCGGCAACGGAGTCCGTGTGTTCGCGCGCTACCTCCAGCACGCCGGGCAGGTGGGCGAGGGCGACCTCGCGATCGCCACGCGCGCGGGCGTGAAGACGGTCCACATCGCGAAGGACGGTGACATCACCGTCGGCATGGGCCGCGCCCGCCTGCCGGAGGGCGAGGTCACGGTGAGCGTCGGCGAGCACAGCTGGCCCGCCCGCAACGTGAACATGGGCAACCCGCACGCGGTCGCCTTCGTCGACGACCTCGCACAGGCCGGCACCCTGTACGACCCGCCGCCGTTCAGCCCGGCCGCCGCCTACCCCGACGGGGTCAACGTCGAGTTCGTCGTCGACCGAGGCCCCGGCCACGTCGCCATGCGCGTGCACGAGCGCGGCTCCGGCGAGACCCGCTCGTGCGGCACGGGCGCGTGCGCCGTCGCCGTGGCCGCCGCTCGGCGTGACGGGGCCGACCCGGCCGTCACCGGAACCCCGGCCACGTACACCGTCGACCTGCCCGGCGGCCGTCTGGTCATCACCGAGCGGCCCGACGGTGAGATCGAGATGACCGGACCCGCCGTGATCGTCGCCGAGGGCGAGATCGACGGTGAATGGCTGGAAAACGCCCTTCGCTGATGCGGCGTGACCGCGTGGGGGACGCCCCACGGCTTCCGGATCAGCGGTTTCCGGTGCCCCGGGGCGTTGGAAACGGCGGCCGGGACCAAGGCAGTTGGCGCAAACCCTAAACCTCCTTTTCATCGCTCGAATGGGTGATCCGTTTCACGCTCGGCGAGAGGCGGTCGGTCGGGCGTGGTGGGCTCGATAGCATCAAGCACCGGCACGGACGGGGGAACGTCGCCATCCCTGAGCCGCGTACGCCCTGGGGCCTCCGTCCGCCGGTCCACGAGCCGGAGGTGCCCATGAGTGCGGAGGCCACGAACCCTGCGACCCCTGGCCCGGTAGCGCCCACCGCGTCCGCGGCGGCCACCGCCCCCGCGGTGCCCAGGGCGGACCGCAGGAAGTCCCGGCCCCGGATCGACCTGCGCAGGCTCGGCCGGGCCGCGCTGCTCGGCCCCGCCGTGCGCGGCAGACTGCCCGACGCCATCAGCCATGTCGTGGAGGCGCACCGCGCCCATCACCCCGACGCGGACCTCGACCCGCTGCGCCGCGCCTACGTCCTCGCGGAGTCCTCGCACCGCGGCCAGATGCGCAAGAGCGGTGAACCGTACATCACCCACCCGCTCGCCGTGACCCTGATCCTCGCCGAACTCGGCGCCGAGACCACGACCTTGACGGCCTCGCTGCTCCACGACACCGTCGAGGACACCGATGTGACGCTCGACCAGGTGCGGGAACAGTTCGGCGAGGAGGTTCGTTATCTCGTCGACGGCGTCACAAAACTGGAGAAGGTCGACTACGGAGCCGCCGCCGAGCCGGAGACCTTCCGCAAGATGCTCGTCGCCACCGGCAGTGACGTGCGCGTGATGTCGATCAAACTCGCCGACCGCCTGCACAACATGCGCACCCTCGGCGTGATGCGCCCGGAGAAACAGGCGCGGATCGCCAAGGTCACCCGCGACGTCCTCATCCCGCTCGCCGAACGCCTCGGCGTGCAGGCCCTGAAGACCGAGATGGAGGACCTGGTCTTCGCCATCCTGCACCCCGAGGAGTACGAGCACACGCGCGAGCTCATCGCCGAGAACGCCGCGCGCCCCGACGACCCGCTCGGCGAGGTCGCCGACGAGATGCGCGGCGTGCTGCGCGAGGCCGGCATCCAGGCCGAAGTCCTCATCCGCCCGCGGCACTTCGTCTCCGTCCACCGCGTGGCCCGCAAACGCGGACAGCTGCGCGGCACCGACTTCGGCCGCCTGCTCGTGCTGGTGAACGAGGACGCCGACTGCTACGCCGTCCTCGGCGAACTGCACACGTGCATGACCCCGGTCGTCTCGGAGTTCAAGGACTTCATCGCCGTACCGAAGTTCAACCTGTACCAGTCGCTGCACACGGCCGTCGCCCTCCCCCAGGCTCGAACCGACTCGCCCGGGGGGACCCCCATCGCCGCCCAGGTCGTCGAAGTCCTCATCCGCACCCACCAGATGCACAAGGTCGCCGAGGCCGGCGTCGTCGCCCTCGGCAACCCGTACGCCCCCGCTGCCGCATCCGACGCCCCCGCCGACGGTGAGCGCGCCGACCCCACCCGTCCCGGCTGGCTCTCCCGGCTCCTCGACTGGCAGCAGGCCGCCCCCGACCCCGACACCTTCTGGTCCACGCTGCGCGAGGACCTCGCCCAGGACCGCGAGATCACCGTCTTCCGCCCCGACGGCGGCACGCTCGGCCTGCCCGAGGGCGCCACCTGCGTGGACGCCGCGTACGCCCAGTACGGCGAGGACGCGCACGCCTGCATCGGCGCCCGGGTCAACGGCCGCCTGGCCACCCTCAGCACCGTCCTGAAGGACGGCGACACCGTCCAGCTCCTCATGGGCCAGGACCCGGCCTCCGAGCCCTCCCGGGAATGGCTGGAGCACGCCCACACCCCGGCCGCCCGCATCGCCATCCAGCGCTGGCTGGCGACGCACCCCGGCGGCGGCACCGGCCCGGAGGACATGACCGGCACCCGCGCCGAAACCGCCGAGGGCACCGCCCCCGCACGGCACGCCGATGCGGCCCCGGGCACCACCGCGCCCCGCCCGGCGGACGCGGCGCCGGCCGAGGCCGGCTCCCCGGCCCGCTCTCGCGGCGCCGATGTCCTCGTGGACCGGCCGGGGGCCTCCGTACGGCTCGCCCGGTGCTGTACGCCCGTGCCGCCCGACGAGATCACCGGCTTCGCGGTACGCGGGGGAGTGGTGACCGTGCACCGGGTGGAGTGCGCCGCGGTGGCGCATATGAAGGGCAGGGGGCGCGCGGAGATCGGGGTGCGCTGGGGGGACACCACCGAGTGCCGGGTCACCCTGGTCGCTGAATCGTTCGGTCGCCCCCATCTGCTCGCCGATCTCACCGAGGCGATCTCCTCGACGGGCGTCGACATCGTCTCGGCGACCGTGGAGCCGCCCAGCCAGCAGCGGGTACGGCACACGTACACCCTCCTGCTCCCCGACGCGGCCGCCCTCCCGGCCCTGATGCGCGCCATGCGGGACGTCCCGGGCGTGTACGACGTGTCCCGCGCCCAGCATCAGGCCCCGGCCTCCTGAGGGCTGCCGCGCTTGGATCAGAAGGCCCTCCCAACCGAACCCGATCGGGTGGGCCGGGTGCGAGTCGCCGTCGTAGCGCGGGCAGCCACTGGTAGCGGTGGGACATGCTCCTCACCCCCCGCGTCGGCCCTCGTGCCTGCTCCGAGTCACGGACCCAGCCCGGGACCGGATCCCGACCCCACTCCCGGACCTGGCCCCGGGCCATGCGGCACCGGAAGGCGGCCCTGCTCGCCTCCGCCGTCTCCGTCTGTCTCCTCGCCGCCGCGGGCCCGGCCGAGCCCCTCGGCATCGGCGACCGGCTCTACCCGGACCTGGGCAACCCGGGCTACGACGTGGCGTCGTACGACCTGTCCTTCACCTATCCCGGTACCAACGACAAGCCGCTCCAGGCCGTCACCACCATCGACGCCTGGACCACCGCCGACCTGGACCGGATCAACCTCGACTTCACGCACGGCACCGTGCAGTCCGTCGAGGTCGACGGGCGTCCCGCGGCCTTCACCACCGCCGGCGAGGACCTGGTCGTCACCCCGGACCACGGCATCGCGGAGGGCAACTGGACCCGCATCACGGTGAAGCACACCAGCGATCCCGTCTACGCCAAGGACCAGGACGGCGGCTGGGTGCGCACCTCCGACGGCCTTGTCATGGCCAACCAGGCAGACGCCGCCCACCAGGTCTTCCCGTGCAACGACCACCCGTCCGACAAGGCGATGTTCACCTTCCACATCACCGCCCCGAACGGCTACACGGCCGTGGCCAACGGTCTGCCCGCCGGAGCCGACCGGGTAGGCCGTACCACCACCTGGACCTACCGCACCCAGCACCCCATGGCCACCGAACTCGCCCAGGTGTCCATCGGCCGTTCCGCCGTGCTGCGCCGTGAGGGACCGCACGGGCTGCCGATGCGCGACGTCGTGCCCAGCTCCGACGCCAAGGCCCTCGAACCGTGGCTCGCCAAGACGCCCGGCCAGATCGCCTGGCTGGAGAGCAAGGTCGGCAGGTTCCCCTTCGAGACGTACGGCGTGCTCATGGCGCAGGCCTCCACCGGGTTCGAACTGGAGACACAGACCCTCTCCCTCTTCGAGAAGAACCTGTTCACCGAGCCCGCCTACCCCAAGTGGTACATCGAGTCGGTCATGGTGCACGAGCTGTCCCACCAGTGGTTCGGCGACAGCGTCAGCCCCGCCACCTGGTCCGACGTCTGGCTGAACGAGGGGCACGCCACCTGGTACGAGCAGCTGTACGCCGAGGAGACCGCGCACCGGCCCATGGAGAACCGGATGAAGGCCGCGTACAGCGCCTCCGACCGCTGGCGCGAGGCCGGCGGCCCGCCCGCCCGGCCCAAGGCGCCCGCCCCCGGCCAGAAGATCGGCATCTTCCGCCCCAACGTGTACGACGGCGCCGCGCTGGTCCTCTACGCCCTGCGCCAGAAGATCGGCCGACCGGCCTTCGAGCGGCTGGAACGGATCTGGGTCCGCGAACACCGGGACTCCACCGCCACCACCGCCGACTTCGTCCAGCTGGCCTCGGCGGTCTCCGGCCGCGACCTGAGCGGCTTCCTCAAGGACTGGCTGTACGGTGAGAAGACCCCGCCGATGCCCGGCCACCCGGAGTGGAAGCAGCTTTCACCGACCGAGACCGCCGGGCCCGAGGCATCGCGGAGCGCGCGATAACGCGGTGACGAGACGGGCCGCCTCGTGCGACCATCTTCGGGTCGGCGCGAGACGGGACGACGGGAATCTCCCGGGGTATTCGTGCGTTGACCACACAGAGCCGGTCCAGTGGGACCGGCCACCGACGCCGTAACGGCTTCCCATCGACGTAAGGATCCAATGACCTCCTCTTCTTCCCCTTCCCAGGACACCAAGCGCCTCGCGTACGCCTATCCCGAGGGTCTTCGGGCCGATGCCCTGATGGAAGAGGACGACGCCTGGAGCTACGAGATCGACGGCGAGCGGGACGGCGACCAGTTCGACCGCTCCGAGCGCGCGGCGCTGCGCCGTGTGGCGGGCCTGTCCACCGAGCTGGAGGACGTCACCGAGGTCGAGTACCGGCAGCTCCGCCTGGAGCGGGTCGTGCTCGTCGGGGTGTGGACCACCGGCACCGCTCAGGACGCCGACAACTCCCTCGCGGAGCTGGCCGCCCTCGCGGAGACCGCGGGCGCGCTCGTGCTCGACGGTGTGATCCAGCGCCGCGACAAGCCCGACGCGGCCACCTACATCGGCTCCGGCAAGGCCCAGGAACTGCGCGACATCGTCCTCGAAACGGGCGCCGACACGGTCATCTGCGACGGTGAGCTGAGCCCGGGCCAGCTGATCCAGCTGGAGGACGTCGTCAAGGTCAAGGTCATCGACCGTACGGCCCTGATCCTGGACATCTTCGCCCAGCACGCCAAGTCCCGAGAGGGCAAGGCGCAGGTCGCGCTCGCGCAGATGCAGTACATGCTGCCCAGGCTCCGCGGCTGGGGTCAGTCGCTGTCCCGGCAGATGGGTGGCGGTCGCGGCGGCCTCGCCACGCGTGGCCCCGGTGAGACGAAGATCGAGACGGACCGGCGACGGATCCGCGAGAAGATGGCGAAGATGCGCCGGGAGATCGCGGACATGAAGACCGGCCGCGAGATCAAGCGCCAGGAGCGCCGGCGCAACAAGGTGCCGTCCGTCGCCATCGCGGGCTACACCAACGCCGGCAAGTCCTCCCTGCTCAACCGCCTCACCGGCGCCGGAGTCCTGGTCGAGAACGCCCTGTTCGCGACCCTGGACCCGACCGTCCGCCGGGCCGAGACCCCCAGCGGCCGGCTGTACACCCTGGCGGACACCGTCGGATTCGTCCGTCACCTGCCGCACCACCTGGTCGAGGCGTTCCGCTCCACCATGGAGGAGGTCGGCGACTCCGACCTGATCCTGCACGTGGTGGACGGCTCGCACCCGAACCCGGAGGAGCAGCTCGCGGCCGTGCGCGAGGTGATCCGGGACGTCGGCGCCACCGACGTGCCCGAGATCGTCGTGATCAACAAGGCGGACGCAGCGGACCCGCTGGTCCTCCAGCGGCTGCTCAGGGTCGAGAAGCGCTCCATCGCCGTCTCTGCCCGCACCGGCCGGGGCATCGAGGAACTGCTCGGCCTGATCGACAACGAGCTGCCCCGCCCCTCGGTCGAGATCGAGGCGCTCGTGCCGTACACCCACGGCAAGCTCGTCGCCCGCGCCCACACCGAGGGCGAGGTGATCTCCGAGGAGCACACCGCGGAGGGCACCCTGCTCAAGGTCCGGGTGCACGAGGAACTGGCGGCGGACCTGGCGCCGTACGCACCGGTCTCCGCGTCCTGATCCAAGGCCATGCGAAAGGCCCGCTCCCCTTTCGGGGGGCGGGCCTTTCGCGCCTCTCCAGCCGCGAGATGGCGAAGTCAACCGCCGTTACTGCCCGGCAAACTTCCTGCTGACCGCGTCATACACGCCCTTGGCCACCGACCCCAGCCGCGGCCCGGCGAGCCAGCCCGACGTCACCGGACCGATCGAGGTGTTGGACACCAGCGCCGGCTTACCGTCGGAACCGGTCTCCACCCAGCCACCGCCGGAGGAGCCCGCGGTCATCGTGCAGCCGATGCGGTACATCGTCGGAGCCGACTGGTCGATGGAGAGCCGGCCCGGCTTGTCCTTGCACTGGTAGAGCAACTGACCGTCGAACGGAGCCGCCTCCGGGTAGCCGGACGCCGTGATGCCGTCGACCTTCGGCACCGCGGGAGCGTTGAAGTTCACCGGCAGCGCCCCGCCGACGGTCTCCTCCAGCGACTTGCCGCCGTTGCCCTGCTCGGGCGTCACATGGATCACCGCGAAGTCGTACGGGGCACCGTTGCCGCCGGTCTCACCGCCCTGGTCGATCCACTGCTGCGAGGTCCGCGCCGCATCGGCCCACCAGACACCGTAGGGGGCGATCTCGGACCGGCTGGCGTTCTGCAGCTGAGCGACCGACTCGCCGGAGTTGTTGTACGACGGCACGAAGGCCATATTGCGGTACCAGCCGCCGTTCTTGCCGGCGTGCACGCAGTGCCCCGCCGTCCAGACGAGGTTGGACTTGCCCGGGTGCGCGGGGTCCTCCACGACCGTGCCCGAGCACACCATGTGGCCCTGGGGGGAGTCGAAGAACACCTTGCCCGAGGCGGCCGCGTTGGTGTGGTACGGCGGCGTGACCGCCTGGGCCTTCACCGGCTGCGGGGTCGGGTCCGTCACGCCCTGGTCACCGGAGATGTCGTTGTCGTTGACACCCTTGTTCGGGTCGTTGGCGTGGCGCATCCGGTTGGGATCCCACAGGCCCTTGATGATCGGGTTGATGAAGTCGTTGGCCTCGCGCAGCCAGTCTTCCTTGTTCCAGTTCTTCCAGGCGCCGTTCTTCCACTTGTCGATGTCGATCCCGTGCTCCTTGAGCCTCTTCTTGAGGTCGTCCGGGATCCTGATCTTGCCGTCGCCAATGCCGTCCGCGGTCGCCGAGGCGGTCGGCTTGTCGTCGGCCTTGTTGTCGCCGTTGCAGGCAGTGGCGGTCAGCGCCAGCGTGGAGGCGAGGGCGACCGCCGCCAGCGCGGGGGAGGTACGGCGCGCGCCCCTCCCTCGCCGAACAGTGAACGACGGCCGTATGGATCGCATGCTGTGACTCCCCCTGCTGTGAAGGTACTCGGCGCTTCGGCCGTGCCACCGGCCGAGAACTCGTGGGGAGTTCATGCCGGTCTCACGACCGTCTAGGAACGGCATCACACACTATGCGCTGGCTGTGGGGGACTTCCGACGGAACGGCAACGGTTCGGCCACAAGCCGTCTGACCAGGACAACCATCCCTGGATCGCCCGATGCGACGTCCACTCGGCGGCACGGCCTTCCGGATTGCCGCCCATGCCGTCGTCCCGTCGTGGCAATGATCTTGCGTAAACCCGTAACCCGCCGAACGGTCCACGGTTGTAGGGGTGGGGGGCCAGCTGCCTGTATCCGGCCCCCGCGGATCAACTCGCCTCTGGACAGCGGGGAGGACAGCGAGCCGTGGCCGTTACGGAGTCGATGGCTGCAGGGATGCACGGGGAAGAGCGTGCTGTGCACGAGGGGATCCTCAGACGCCAGTCGGCGCGTGAGTCCTCCGCCCGCACCTATGCCCGGGCTCTGCCCATCGTCCCGGTCCGGGCCCGAGGGCTCACCATCGAGGGCGCCGACGGCCGCCGCTATCTGGACTGTCTCTCCGGCGCCGGAACGCTCGCCCTCGGCCACAACCATCCGGTCGTACTGGAAGCCATCCGCAGGGTCCTCGACTCCGGCGCTCCCCTCTCCGTCCTCGACCTGGCGACCCCCGTGAAGGACGCCTTCATCACCGAGCTGTTCCGCACCCTCCCGCCAGGCCTCGCCGACCGCGCCCGCGTCCAGTTCTGCGGCCCGGCCGGTACCGACGCCGTCGAGGCCGCCCTCAAACTGGTCCGGGCCGCGACCGGCCGCACCGGCATCCTCGCCTTCACCGGCGCCTACCACGGCATGACCGCCGGCGCCCTGGCCGCCTCCGGCGGAGCCCGGGACGTCCAGGTCGCCCGGCTGCCCTATCCGCAGGACTACCGCTGCCCCTTCGGCGTCGGCGGAGCGCGCGGCGCCGAACTCGCCGCCCGCTGGACCGAGTCCCTCCTGGACGACCCGAAGTCGGGCGTGCCGCTGCCCGCCGGGATGATCCTCGAACCCGTCCAGGGCGAAGGCGGAGTGATTCCCGGCCCGGACGACTGGCTGCGCCGTATGCGGCGGCTCACGGCGGACCGCTCCATCCCACTGATCGCCGACGAGATCCAGACCGGAGTGGGCAGGACGGGCGCCTTCTGGGCCGTGGACCACAGCGGCGTCACCCCTGACGTGATGGTCCTGTCCAAGGCCATCGGCGGCAGCCTCCCACTGGCCGTGATCGTCTACCGCGATGATCTCGACGTCTGGCAACCCGGCGCCCACGCGGGAACCTTCCGGGGCAACCAGCTCGCCATGGCCGCGGGCACCGCCACCCTCACCTATGTCCGAGAGAACGGCCTCGCCGACCGCGCGGCCGACCTCGGCTCCCGCATGCTGAACCAACTCGGCGAACTCGCCGGCACGTTCGCGTGTGTGGGCGAGGTGCGGGGGCGTGGACTGATGATCGGGGTCGAGCTGGTGGACCCGGCGCGCGCCGGGTCCGAGCCCCTCGACCACAGCTCCGCGGCCACGGGCCTGGAGCCCTCCCACACCCCGTATCCGGCCGCGCCCGAACTCGCCGTGGCAGTACAGCGGGAGTGCCTTCAGCGCGGCTTGATCGTCGAACTCGGCGGCCGCCACTCGGCCGTGGTCCGGCTGCTTCCCCCGCTCACGATCAGCGAGGAGCAGGCGACGGCCGTTCTGGACCGGCTGTCGGACGCGGTGGCCGCGGTCGCCCGCAGTCACGAAGAGCACGGCCCACACGGCCCACACCACGGCGGACACCACGGCCCTGGCCAACGCACGGGCTGAGAGCCGCACCCACACCGCCCGGCCCTCGAAGCCGGCACCAGCCTCACGAACACCGACCTTGCTCATCCAACTGCATCTCCTTCCAAGGACGCTCAGGCCGAAACGGGCTCCCATGACGCACCCCCAGCCCTCTCGCCCACGCCCGCTCTCCCCGGCGCCCCGGCCCTTCGACGCGGCCGAGCCGACCTCCGACGCGGCCGAGCCGACCGTCGGCGCCGCCGAGGCAACCATCGGCCGAGAGAACGGTGCCGGAGCGACGGCACGAGCCCAGCACCAACCCAGCCAGCCACGAGGAGCCGTCATCAACGCCACTCCCACTCCCGACGGCAGCTCCGGCGCTCCCGACGACCAGGGAGACTCCGCCACCCCGGCCGCTCCCGTGCCGCTCGCCGAGTCGGTTCCCCAGCAGAAGAGGCGCACCGCGGATCTCACCCGTGTGACCGAGCCCGGCGCCGACCTGCTGGAACATCCCGACCCGCATATCGCGGCCCAGGCCGCCGCCGTGGAGAACCTGCTGCGGTGCTGGGTACGCGAGACCAGCCTCGCCGCCCCCACCAGTGGGACCCTCCGCCTCCCGCTTCCGGCCAGCGGCATCTCCCTGCTCGTGCCGGTCCGCTACTGGTCGCCCACCGGCTCGCACCGCTTCGGTCCACCACGCCTGACCAGCGCCCCCGAGGCCGCCCCGGCCGTCGACGCCGTCACCCTGGCGGCGCTGCTCGCCCGGGAGAGAGCCGGAGACACGGGCAGCACCTCCCGCGCCCAGGACTCCGGTGCGGCCTGCCTCCACGACGACGGCGATCTCGTGGCCAGGGTGGCCGACTCCCTCCGCCGCACCGCGACCTTCATCCGCGACCGGCGCGAGCACCCGACCGATGCGCCCGGCCTCTTCCTCTCCGCCGAGCAGGCCCTCCTCCTCGGACACCCCCTGCACCCGACACCCAAGAGCCGGGAAGGTCTGACCGAGGCAGAAGCCCGCCTCTACTCACCGGAGCTGCGTGGCTCCTTCCCCTTGCACTGGATGGCTGTCGCCCCCTCCCTCCTCGCAACCGACTCGGCCTGGACCGAGCGCGGGCGCCCCGTCCCCGCCGACCACCTCACCCGGCGCCTCGCCGCAACCGACCTCCTCCCGACCGACGGCCACGCCGCCCTCCCTCTGCACCCCTGGCAGGCCCGCGAGCTACGCCATCGCGAACCCGTCGCCGCCCTGCTCGACTCCGGTCTCCTCCGCGACCTTGGTCCCCTCGGCGCCGACTGGCATCCCACGTCCTCCGTGCGCACGGTCCACCGATCCGGCGCCCCGGCGATGCTCAAGCTGTCGCTGGGACTGCGCATCACCAACTCCCGCCGGGAGAACCTGCGCAAGGAACTCCATCGGGGAGTCGAGGTGCACCGGCTGCTGCGCACCGGCCTGTTCAAGCAGTGGCAGGCCGTACACCCCGGCTTCGACATCGTCCGCGACCCCGCCTGGCTCGCCGTCGACGACCCGGACGGCCGGCCCGTGCCCGGACTCGACGTGATGATCAGGCACAACCCGTTCGGCCCGACCGACAACGTCGGCTGTGTCGCCGGTCTCGTCTCGCCGGGGGCCGTTGCCGAACCCGAACCCGAAGGCAGCTTCTGCGTCCAGCAGCCGGCCCGGCCCATGCGCTCCCGGCTGGCCCAGCTTGTGGCGAGGCTCGCCGCACGCACCGGGCGGCCCGTCGGAGCCGTTGCCGCGGAGTGGTTCCTCCGCTACCTGGAGCAGGTCGTTCGCCCCGTGCTCTGGCTGGACAGCGAGGCCGGCATCGCCCTCGAAGCCCACCAGCAGAACACCCTGCTTCTGCTCGACGGCGACGGCTGGCCCGCCGGCGGCTATTACCGCGACAACCAGGGCTACTACTTCCGCGAGTCCCGGCGAGCCGAACTGGACGCCCGGCTGCCCGGTATCGGTGAGCGCAGCGACACCTTCGTCTCCGACGAGGTCACCGACGAACGCTTCGCCTATTACCTCGCCATCAACAACGTGCTCGGCCTGATCGGCGCGTTCGGCTCCCAACGCCTGGCCGACGAACGACTCCTCCTTGCAGCCTTCCGGCGTTTCCTCACCGATGTCGCCGCAGGACCCAACGCCCTGCGCACCTCCCTGCCCCGCCGCCTGCTCGACTCGCCCGTGCTGCGGTGCAAGGCCAACCTGCTGACCCGGTTGCACGGCCTCGATGAACTCATCGGCCCGGTCGACACCCAGTCCGTCTACGTCACCATCGCCAACCCCCTTCATTCCTGAGCGAATCGAACCGTCTCTCCGCACTTCCGAGGACCATGACCCACCTCGTCTCCTGAGAGGAGCGCACCATGCCTCCCACCGACGCGAACGCCGCCCCCGGCCCCAGCCCTGCCTGTCCGGGAGCCCCCGTCGGCCCAGGCGCCCCTGCCCACGTGGGGGCGCCCCCGTGCGAGCGAAGCCGAGCGTGGGGCAGTACCGCCGGCCCCCGCGCGGACAGCATGGGTGCCCTGCGGGCCCCGTTCACCGGGTTCGCCATCGAGGACGACGACGGGGACAGCGAGGACACGCTGGACCTGCATCTGCCCGCCGAGTTCCTCGCGCTCTTCGCCGGAGGTACGGCCTACCTCCTGGACCAGCTCCCCACGTGGGGTCCGGTGGTCACTCGCGTCGGCTCCTTCCAACTGGTTCCTGTCCGTATCGATGAAGACCTGCAGCTCATCCATCGCTGGATGAACGACCCCGCCGTCGCGGAATTCTGGGCGCTGGCCGGACCCCAGAACCGGACGGAGGACCACCTGCGCGCCCAACTCGAGGGCGACGGACGCAGCACGCCGTGTCTGGGTGTGCTGGACGGCACGCCGATGAGCTACTGGGAGATCTACCGGGCAGACCTGGATCCGCTGGCCCGCCGCTATCCGGCTCGTCCCCATGACACCGGGGTCCACCTCCTCGTCGGCGGAGCGGCGGATCGAGGGCGGGGGCTGGGATCCGCCCTGCTCCGCGCCGTGGCCGACCTGATCCTGGACCGGCGCCCCGCCTGCGCACGAGTCGTAGCGGAACCCGATCTTCGCAACACCCCCTCCGTCGCGGCGTTCCTGAGCGCCGGCTTCCGGTACGCGGACGAGGTCGACCTGCCCGGCAAGCGGGCCGCCCTCATGATCCGGGACCGAGTCCTGCGCGATGTGCTGTAGCGCTGTGTGACTGCGCGCTCACATGTAGTACGAAGCGGGGGGCGCTGGGGTTCCCGCGTTCCGAGAAATTTCCGAAGCCAATGTCCAACAGGAGCCCGGCCGTGATCCCGCCCTCCCTCCCCGTCTTGACCGCCCGTTTGTCAGTGCCGGGCCGTAGGGTGGTCGGGCTATGACGAAGCCCTCACTCCCCGAACTCCTGCATGCCGCTGTCACCGCTGTCGGCGGCACGGAGCGCCCCGGCCAGGTGACCATGGCCGAAGCGGTCGCCGAGGCGATCGACGACGGATCCCACCTGCTGGTCCAGGCCGGCACCGGCACCGGTAAGTCGCTCGGCTATCTCGTGCCGGCGCTCGCGCACGGGGAACGGGTGGTCGTCGCGACGGCCACACTCGCGCTGCAGCGCCAGCTCGTGGAACGCGACCTGCCGCGCACGGTCGAGGCCCTGCACCCGCTGCTGCGCCGCCGGCCGGAGTTCGCGATGCTCAAGGGCCGGTCGAACTATCTGTGCCTGCACCGCCTGCACGAGGGCATGCCGCAGGACGAGGAGGACGGCCTCTTCGACCAGTTCGAGGCCGCCGCACCCACCAGCAAGCTGGGCCAGGACCTCCTGCGGCTGCGGGACTGGTCCGACGAGACGGAGACGGGCGACCGGGACGACCTAACCCCGGGCGTGTCGGACCGCGCCTGGGCGCAGGTGTCGGTGTCGTCGCGGGAATGCCTGGGCGCGTCGAAGTGCGCCTACGGCGCCGAGTGCTTCGCGGAGATGGCCCGCGAGCGTGCCAAGCTCGCCGAGGTCGTGGTCACCAACCACGCGCTGCTCGCCATCGACGCCATCGAGGGCGCGCCAGTGCTGCCGCAGCACGAGGTGCTGATCGTGGACGAGGCGCACGAGCTCGTGTCGCGGGTCACCGGCGTCGCGACCGGCGAGCTCACGCCCGGCCAGGTCAACCGTGCGGTGCGCCGCGCCGCCAAGCTGGTGAACGAGAAGGCCGCCGATCAGCTCCAGACCGCCGCCGAGGGCTTCGAGCGGCTGATGGAGCTGGCCCTGCCCGCCCGTCTGGAGGAGATCCCGGAAGACCTCGGCTATGCCCTGATGGCGCTGCGCGACGCCGCCCGGACGGTCATCTCCGCGATCGGTGCGACGCGCGACAAGTCGGTGCAGGACGAGGACGCCGTCCGCAAGCAGGCCCTGGCCTCGGTGGAGACGGTGCACGACGTGGCGGAGCGGGTCCTGAACGGCTCGGAGTGGGACGTCGTCTGGTACGAACGGCACGACCGCTTCGGTGCGTCCCTGCGGGTCGCTCCCATGTCGGTCTCGGGCCTGCTCAGGGAGAAGCTCTTCGCCGACCGCGCCGTCGTCCTCACCTCCGCGACCCTCAAGCTGGGCGGCGACTTCAACGGCGTCGGTGCGTCCCTGGGCCTCGGCCCCGAGGGCGTGGAGGGCGAGGACCTGCCGAAGTGGAAGGGCGTCGATGTCGGCTCGCCCTTCGACTACCGCAGGCAGGGCATCCTCTATGTCGCCAAGCATCTCTCGCGCCCCGCGCGTGACGGAGAGCGTTCCGACATGCTCGACGAGCTGACCGAACTCATCCAAGCCGCCGGTGGCCGCACCCTCGGGCTGTTCTCGTCCATGCGGGCCGCGCAGCTCGCGGCGGAGGAGCTGCGCTCCCGGATTCCCGAGTTCCCGATCCTGCTCCAGGGCGAGGAGACCCTCGGCGAACTGATCAAGAACTTCGCGGCCGACCCGAAGACCTGCCTGTTCGGGACCCTGTCCCTGTGGCAGGGCGTCGACGTGCCCGGCCCCAGCTGTCAGCTCGTCGTCATGGACAAGATCCCGTTCCCTCGTCCCGACGATCCGCTGATGAGCGCCCGGCAGAAGGCGGTGGAGGACGCGGGCGGCAACGGCTTCATGGCGGTGGCCGCCACCCACGCGGCCCTGCTCATGGCCCAGGGTGCCGGCCGGCTCGTCCGCGCGTCGGGGGACCGGGGCGTGGTCGCCGTACTGGACCAGCGGCTGGCCACGGCACGGTACGGCGGCTATCTCAAGGCATCACTGCCGGGCTTCTGGTACACCACGGACCGTAATCAGGTGCGCAAGTCGCTCGCGGCGATCGACGCGGCGGCGCAGGCGGCGGAAGCGCAGCAGGCCGAGGCGAAGTGATCGCAAGGTGGCCTGACCGGCGCCGGTCAGGCCACCCCGCGATGCGACAGCACCGTGCAGCCCCGCTGGACACAGCAGGGCCCCGGAACCGGCGCAGGGGTTCCGGGGCCCGGTCAGGGAGCGAGCCGGCCGTACGGCCCGCCCGCCGCAAGCGTCACACGCGCCGCAGCACCGCGACGACCTTGCCCAGAATGGTCGCGTCGTCACCGGGGATCGGCTCGTAGGCCGCGTTGTGCGGGAGGAGCCAGACATGGCCGTCCTCGCGCTTGAAGCGCTTGACGGTGGCTTCGCCGTCGAGCATCGCCGCCACGATGTCGCCGTTCTCGGCGACCGGCTGACGGCGGACGGTGACCCAGTCGCCGTCGCAGATCGCGGCCTCGATCATGGAGTCACCGACGACCTTCAGCACGAACAGTTCACCGTCGCCGACGAGCTGGCGGGGGAGAGGGAAGACGTCCTCGACGGACTCCTCCGCGAGGATGGGGCCACCTGCGGCGATGCGGCCGACCAGCGGGACGTACGACGCGGCGGGCTTGCCGGCGGTGTCCGTGGGCTGCACGGTCACGGCCTGGTCCGAGCCTCGGACCTCGTACGCGCGAGGGCGGTGCGGGTCGCGGCGCAGGAAGCCCTTCCGCTCCAGCGCCATCAGCTGGTGGGCGACCGAGGAGGTGCTGGAGAGGCCGACGGCCTGGCCGATCTCCCGCATCGACGGCGGGTAACCGCGCCGCTGTACGGAGTCCCGGATCACTTCGATCACGCGGCGCTGCCGGTCGGTGAGCCCGGAGCTGTCGGCCCGGATGCCTGGAGGTCGGCCCGGCAGGGAGCGCTTGTGTCCCTCGGGATTCGTGGCTTCGTTCATCACGTGTACCGGCTCGACTCGTCCCTGGGAGCGGTCCTGGGCGGTGATGGTGGCACTGTCTGCGGTGGTGGTCACGTCGGCCCCTCTCGATGGTCTCCCTGCTGGACAACGGTAGTTGCTTTCGAAAGGTTGCGCCAAACACACGTTCGAGTGAAAAAGTGCGATTCACCTGACGCGATCATGTGTCTGGGTGTATCGCTGACGCGCCACCTGGCGGGCAAAAGCGCCCATTGTTGTACTCTTCACCGCTGGGGTTGCCGACCTCGTGGGTCGCTGCCCCAGTCTGTCATCCGGAACCTGCTCGTCCGGGCTCCGGGTCCCTCCTGTGCCGGAGTCCCACGCGTCCTCCGTGCGGCGCCCACGCTATCTCCGTAAGCCTCGCAGCGATACGGCTCTGCGCCCGCGTGTCTCTGCGGGCCCTGTGCAGGTCGGCGTCCGCTTCCGTTTCTCGCGACACGCGAGTTGGCTTCGATGTATGAGCCAAGCCCCACATCTAGTGGTTGGATGGCTACACCAGCCCAGAAGTTGTGGTCCCCCCGGTCCGAGGCGGCTCGGCGATCGCCTATGCTTAGGGCTGCTTCGCGGGGCTCATGTGGCCTGGTGAGGTTATTGAGTCTGCTGTGAGGAGGGTTGGAGATCATGCACTGCCCCTTCTGCAGGCACCCCGACAGCCGTGTGGTCGACAGTCGTACCACCGACGACGGCACGTCGATCCGCAGGCGCCGCCAGTGCCCTGACTGCTCCCGTCGTTTCACGACCGTGGAGACGTGTTCGCTCATGGTGATCAAGCGGTCGGGGGTCACTGAGCCCTTCAGCCGTACCAAGGTCATCAACGGCGTGCGCAAGGCATGCCAGGGACGGCCTGTCACCGAAGACGCGCTCGCCCAGCTCGGCCAGCGGGTCGAGGAGGCGCTGCGAGCCACCGGAAGCGCCGAGCTGACCACCCATGACGTGGGGCTGGCCATACTCGGCCCGTTGCAGGAGCTCGACCTCGTCGCCTATCTGCGATTCGCCTCCGTCTACCGGGCGTTCGACTCGCTCGAGGACTTCGAGGCTGCCATCGCGGAGCTGAGGGAGACGACGCGAGGCCCCGCCGCGGACGAGGAAGTCGCGGGAGCGGGGAGCCAGGAAGACGACCGCGGGCGCGGCGGGACCACTCAGGTCCCCGTGCCCGCCCACGTCGCCGACTGACCGGCGGGCCGGAATCCGGAGGAGAGCCGGGTTCCGGCCGCCAGGCGGCGACCGAAGACCTGTTGCGGGCGGCAGCTGAGGGTGCTCGCAACGAAAGACACAACACCGTGCCACGGGAACAAACGGGGCACTTCAGGGCGTTTTTGCCCGTACAGGGAGGCGGCATGACAGAGACGGCGAGCGGTCCGGCGCGAGGTTCCCGAGCCAAGGGCACCAAGGCGGGTAACAAGGGACTGCACATCGAGCGCATCCACACCACCCCCGGCGTACACCCGTACGACGAGGTTTCGTGGGAGCGCCGTGACGTCGTCATGACCAACTGGCGCGACGGCTCGGTCAATTTCGAGCAGCGTGGCGTCGAGTTCCCCGACTTCTGGTCGGTGAACGCGGTCAACATCGTCACCAGCAAGTACTTCCGTGGTGCCGTCGGCACCCCGCAGCGTGAGACCAGCCTCAAGCAGCTGATCGACCGCATCGTGAAGACGTACCGGAAGGCCGGCGAGGACCACAAGTACTTCGCCTCGCCCGCCGACGCAGAGATCTTCGAGCACGAGCTGGCCTACGCCCTCCTGCACCAGATCTTCAGCTTCAACAGCCCCGTCTGGTTCAACGTGGGCACCCCGCAGCCCCAGCAGGTCTCGGCCTGCTTCATCCTGTCCGTCGACGACTCCATGGAGTCGATCCTCGACTGGTACAAGGAAGAGGGCATGATCTTCAAGGGCGGCTCCGGTGCCGGCCTGAACCTCTCCCGCATCCGCTCCTCCAAGGAGCTGCTGTCCTCCGGCGGCAACGCCTCCGGACCGGTCTCCTTCATGCGCGGCGCCGACGCCTCCGCCGGCACCATCAAGTCCGGTGGTGCCACCCGCCGCGCCGCCAAGATGGTCGTCCTCGATGTCGACCACCCCGACATCGAGGACTTCATCGAGACCAAGGTCAAGGAGGAGGAGAAGATCCGCGTCCTGCGCGACGCGGGCTTCGACATGGACCTGGGCGGCGACGACATCGCCTCCGTCCAGTACCAGAACGCCAACAACTCGGTCCGCGTGAACGACGAGTTCATGAAGGCGGTCGAGGAGGGCGACAAGTTCGGCCTGCGCGCCCGTATGACCGGTGAGGTCATCGAGGAGGTCGACGCCAAGGCGCTCTTCCGCAAGATCGCCGAGGCCGCCTGGGCCTGCGCCGACCCGGGCATCCAGTACGACGACACCATCAACAACTGGCACACCTGCCCCGAGTCCGGCCGGATCACCGCGTCGAACCCGTGCAGCGAGTACATGCACCTGGACAACACGTCCTGCAACCTGGCCTCGCTGAACCTGATGAAGTTCCTGAAGGACGACGGCAAGGGCAGCCAGTCCTTCGAGACCGAGCGCTTCCAGAAGGTCGTCGAGCTGGTCATCACCGCGATGGACATCTCGATCTGCTTCGCGGACTTCCCGACCCAGAAGATCGGCGAGAACACGCGCGCGTTCCGCCAGCTCGGCATCGGCTACGCCAACCTCGGCGCCCTGCTGATGGCCACCGGCCACGCCTACGACTCCGACGGCGGCCGCGCCCTGGCCGGCGCCATCACCTCCCTGATGACCGGTACGGCCTACCGCCGCTCCGCCGAGCTGGCCGCGGTCGTCGGCACGTACGACGGCTACGCCCGCAACGCCGACGCCCACAAGCGCGTCATGGCGCAGCACGCCGACGCCAACGGCAAGGCCGTCCGCATGGACGACCTGGACACCCCGGTGTGGGCCGCCGCCACGGAGGCCTGGCAGGACGTCGTCCGTCTCGGTGAGAAGAACGGTTTCCGTAACTCGCAGGCGTCCGTCCTCGCCCCGACTGGCACCATCGGTCTCGCGATGTCCTGCGACACCACCGGTGTCGAGCCCGACCTGGCGCTCGTGAAGTTCAAGAAGCTGGTCGGCGGCGGCTCGATGCAGATCGTCAACGGCACCGTCCCGCAGGCCCTGCGCCGCCTGGGCTACCAGGAGGAGCAGATCGAGGCGATCGTCGCCCACATCGCCGAGCACGGCAATGTGATCGACGCCCCCGGCCTGAAGCACGAGCACTACGAGGTGTTCGACTGCGCCATGGGCGAGCGCGCCATCTCCCCGATGGGCCACGTCCGCATGATGGCCGCGATCCAGCCGTGGATCTCCGGCGCCATCTCCAAGACGGTCAACATGCCGGAGACGGCGACCGTCGAGGAGGTCGAGGAGATCTACTTCGAGGCCTGGAAGCTGGGCGTCAAGGCGCTCGCGATCTACCGCGACAACTGCAAGGTCGGCCAGCCGCTGTCGGCCAAGAAGAAGGAGATCGAGGAGAAGAAGGCCGAGGAGCCCGCGGCCGTCGAGGCCAAGGTCGAGAAGGTCGTCGAGTACCGCCCGGTCCGCAAGCGTCTCCCCAAGGGCCGTCCGGGGATCACCACGTCCTTCACGGTCGGTGGCGCCGAGGGCTACATGACCGCCAACTCCTACCCGGACGACGGTCTCGGCGAGGTCTTCCTGAAGATGTCCAAGCAGGGCTCGACCCTCGCGGGCATGATGGACGCCTTCTCCATCGCGGTCTCCGTCGGCCTCCAGTACGGCGTGCCGCTGGAGACGTACGTCTCGAAGTTCACCAACATGCGCTTCGAGCCGGCCGGCATGACGGACGACCCGGACGTGCGGATGGCGCAGTCGATCGTCGACTACATCTTCCGCCGCCTGGCGCTGGACTTCCTGCCCTTCGAGACCCGTTCCGCGCTCGGCATCCACTCCGCCGAGGAGCGTCAGCGGCACCTGGAGACCGGTTCCTACGAGCCGAACGAGGACGAGGTCGACGTCGAGGGTCTGGCCCAGTCCGCGCCCCGCGCGCAGGAGCTGAAGGCGGTCGCCACACCGAAGGCCGAGTCCGAGGCGGCCAAGCCCGCCCCGAAGCAGGCCCA
Source organism: Streptomyces sp. NPDC002076 (assembly GCF_053593835.1). Lineage (NCBI taxonomy): Bacteria > Bacillati > Actinomycetota > Actinomycetes > Kitasatosporales > Streptomycetaceae > Streptomyces > Streptomyces sp. NPDC002076. The sequence continues at coordinate 123,354 of NZ_JBSFDI010000019.1, read as the reverse complement.
CACCAGCGCCGAGCTGGTGGAGATGCAGCTGGGCATCCAGGCCGACGCCCCGCTGTGCTTCTCCTGCGGCACGAAGATGCAGCGGGCCGGTTCCTGCTACATCTGCGAGGGCTGCGGCTCGACCAGCGGCTGCAGCTGATGAAGCGCGGTTTCTGAAGTGAAGTAAGGGGCGTCGGCAATGGCCGGCGCCCCTTACCGCTACTGGGCCCTGCCCATGACCCGGGTGAAGGTCGCCGGGTCCTCGTCGAAGCCGTGCACGCCGGGACGGAAGGTCCACTCCCCGGAGTCGTCACGGACGAATTCCGCGATCGTGGCCGCCGTCGCGCCGAGGACCGAGCCGAAGTTGTCCTGGGCGAGCACGGTGTAGCGGTCCACCCGGATGCGCATGGCCGGATTCAGTACATTGACGAACGTCTTGTGGCCGAACCGCTGTTGGATGACGACACCGACCACCACGCGCGCGTACCGGCCGTCGAGCCGGTCCAGTTCCAGCGTCATGACCTCGTCCCAGCCGAAGCCTCTGCCGTCGGTGCTGTCCCTGTTGAGGAAGATCGTGCCGTCCGGTGAGCGGCTGTCGAAGTGCACCAGATAGGCCGGGGTCCCGTACGGATCGCCCGACAGGAACGTCGCGGCGACGAGGTCGAGATCGGTGGGCGGCTGACCCGCAGGACTGGGGTCCCACTTGAGCCCGACCTCGACCTTGCCGATTCCCTTGCTGAAACCGGTCAACAGGCTTCCCCTTCCCCCGGTGGCTGCCATGCTCCCCAACTCGGGTGCAGTCAGGGCTCCTTGTCCATCGTGCCACGCGCGCGGGGCGCATGCGCGGGCGATCTCCGCCGGAGCGTGACCGACGCCACGCCCCGTGGCCTTACGATGGCGCGGTGCTGGTCAAGTGGATTCGCTGCACCGTGGTGGACCGCCGCGGCTTCGAGCGGGGGCAGCGGAAATGGGCGGGGCTTCTGGGGGAGCCGGGTTTCCGGGGGCAGGGTGGAGGCTGGAGCCGGCAGCGGCCGGGGGTGGCACACATCTTCGCCTTCTGGGAGAGCCGTGCCTTCTACGACTCCTTCATGGCCCGCTCGCACGACCGCCTGGCGGCCGCCCAGTCCGGTACGTTCAAGGACGCGCAGGTCAAGCTCTTCGAGTACCGCTTCGATGTGAAGACGGGCTTCGAGCCGCGGTTCACCGACTCCGATCTGGTCCGTGTGGCCCTGTGCCGCGTCCACGAGGAGCGCGTGGAGCATTTCACGCTCATGCAGGAGAAGGTCTGGAACCCGGCGATGGCCGGTTCGCCCGGCATGATCCGCGGCATGTTCGCCGAGGCGCCCGAACAGGAGTTCCTGGTCCTGTCGATGTGGCGGTCGGCGGCCGAGCACGGCAAGTACCGTACCGAGCGGGTGGAACGTCTCGCGCTGCGTGCCCAGACCGAGGCCGACGTCGCGGCACTCTCCGGTGACATCGTGGAGCTGGAGCCGTCCTGGACGGTCTGAGGCCACCATCGTGCGTTTGAATACCAAACTCACCGCCTGAAGGTGCGACTCACCGGGCCCCGGAATGGCCCTGACGGCGAGATTCGTGTGACCTACGCCGTATGGGGCCGGTCCGGGTGCTCGATCTTCCCTCGTTCGATCTAGGGTTTTGGCATGGCACGACCACGGCGCATCGTCCTTGTCCGGCACGGCGAGTCCACGGGCAACGTCGACGACTCCGTGTACGAGCGCGAGCCCGACCACGCTCTCGCGCTGACCGAGCGCGGCTGGGGGCAGGCGGAGGAGACCGGCAAGGAGCTCCGGGAGCTCTTCGGCCGGGAACGCGTGAGCGTGTACGTCTCCCCGTACCGCCGGACGCACGAGACACTCCGCGCCTTCCACCTCGACCCCGAACTCATACGGGTCCGGGAGGAGCCGAGGCTGCGCGAACAGGACTGGGGCAACTGGCAGGACCGCGACGACGTGCGCCTGCAGAAGGCCTACCGCGACGCGTACGGCCACTTCTTCTTCCGGTTCCCGCAGGGCGAGTCCGGCGCCGACGTGTACGACCGGGTCGGCGGCTTCCTGGAGAGTCTCTACCGCAGCTTCGAGGCCCCGGACCACCCACCGAACGTCCTCCTGGTGACACACGGACTGGCGATGCGACTGTTCTGCATGCGGTGGTTCCACTGGACGGTCGCGGAATTCGAGTCACTGTCGAACCCCGGGAACGCCGAGATGCGGATGCTCGTTCTCGGGGACGACGGCAAGTACACGCTCGACCGGCCCTTCGAGCGCTGGCGAAAACCGGTGCCGTACTGGGCGAACCTGGGCGAACGGATAGAGTGGCAGAGCGATGACCGCTGACTCCTCTTCCTCCGGATGCCTGGAGCGCGCCCTGGCGAGCCTGCGCGGACTGGCTGTGGGGGACGCCCTGGGCTCCCAGTTCTTCGTCCCGGCGAACTACCCCCTGCTGAAGCGACGCGCACTACCCGCGGGTCCCTGGCAGTGGACGGACGACACCGAGATGGCCTGCTCCGTGGTGGCCGTCCTGGCCGCCCACAGGCGCATCGACCAGGACGCACTGGCCCGCTCCTTCGCCGAGCACCACGACTTCGACCGGGGCTACGGCCCCGCGGTCAACCGGCTTCTGAGACTCGTCCGGGAGGGCGAGGACTGGCGTGAACTGGCCGCCGCACTGTTCAACGGACAGGGGTCCTGGGGCAACGGAGCGGCGATGCGGATCGCGCCCCTCGGCGCCTGGTACGCGGACGATCCGGAGCAGGCGACCCACCAGGCGGAGATCTCGGCCTACCCCACCCACCAGCACCGTGAGGCCGTCGTCGGCGCCATGGCCGTGGCCGCCGCGGCGGCGCTGGCCGGCTCGCCGGGCGGACCGCCCAGCCCGGAGGCGCTCCTCGACGGCGTCATCGCCCTGGTGCCGAAGAGCGCCGTCGGTCAGGGACTCCGGCGCGCCCGGGACATGCTCGACTACGGCGACGCGGGCACCGTCGCGGCGGTGCTGGGCTGCGGACGCCGTACGACCGCCCACGACACCGTTCCCTTCGCCCTCTGGTCGGCCGCACGGAGCCTGGGCGACTTCGAGGCGGCCTTCTGGACGACGGCCGGGGTCGGCGGCGATGTGGACACGACCTGCGCGATCGTGGGCGGTGTGCTCGCCTCCGGCAAGGCGGGGGCACCGCCCGTCGAGTGGGTGGAACGCTGCGAGGTGCTGCCGGACTGGGTGCCGGCGGCGCTCTGACGGGTCCGACGGCCGCGGCCGGAGGGCATCCGGGTGTGATCTCGTGGCCCGAGCCGGTGCTTTTCGCACCCGGGCAGGCGGTCTTGGAAACTCTCCGTGTCTACTGGGAACTCTCCGTGACCGCCAGCCGTTCCTCTCATGTCCGCCGCAGCCCCGCGGCTTGCGGCCGCGGGTCGACAGACAGGCGAAGAGCGACGGTTGGCGGGGGTGTGGAGATGGCCTACCTGATGGCGGTGCTGGTGGTGGTTCCCGTCCTGGTTCTGCTGCGGGTGTCAGTGGCCGGGGTGCGGTCGACCGGACCGTCGCGTGTGCCGTCCATCCCCGGGCGGCGGTCCGGCCGACTGTGGCTCCGTGCGGCTGGGGACGGGTCAGCCGATGCCCGGACCCGCCACGCCTGCGAGGGAATCGAGATCGCTCTTGCGGACCCTGATCACCAGCCAGGAGGTGAGGAACGCGACCCCGGCCATCGCGGCAGCCGGCACGAAGGCGGTGGAGATGCCGTGGGCGAGCACATCGTGTCCCCAGGGCGCGGGCAGTTGGTGCGTCTTGGCGAAGTGGGCCTGCTGTCCCGGCGAGCCGTTGGCGAGGAACTTCGGCAGCTGCTTCTTCGTCTCGTCCTTGGCGGCCGAGCCGAACACCGTCGTCAGGATGGACAGGCCGAGCGAACCGCCCACCTGCTGCATGGCGTTGAGAAGTCCGGAGGCGGCACCCGCCTCGTGCTGGGCGACGCCGGCCACTGCCGTGACCGTGGCCGTCACGAAGTTCAGGCCCATGCCGAAGCCGAACACCAGCATCGGCCCCAGCACGCCGCCGAGGTAGGAGCTGTCCGGCCGGATGAAGGCCTGCCAGGTCAGCCCGATCGCCACGAGCCCCGTGCCGGCCATCATGAACGGCCTCGGGCCGAGGACCGGAAGGAAGCGCTGGGACAGTCCGGCACCGACCGCGATCGCGACCGTCACGGGAAGGAAGGCCAGACCCGCCTTGATCGCGCTGTAGCCGAGTACGTCCTGCACGAACAGCACGATGTAGAAGAACATGCCGAACATCGCCGCGGCGAGGCTCAGCATGATCACGTACGTGCCCCAGCGGTTGCGGTCCGCGAACATCCTGAGCGGGGTGATCGGCTCCTTCGCCCGCACCTCGGTGAGGACGAAGGCGGCCAGCAGCACCACAGCCGCGCCGAACGAGCCGAGGGTGAGACCGTCCCGCCAGCCGTTCTCCGAGGCGCGGATGAACCCGTAGACGAGCGAGGCCATGCCCGCCGTCGAGGTCAGCGCACCCGTGATGTCGAAGCGCCCGGGATGCCGCTCGGACTCGTTGATGTACAGCGGCGCGAGCGAGGCGATCAGCACGCCGATCGGCACGTTGACGAACAGCACCCACCGCCAGTCCAGCCAGTCCGTGAGCATGCCGCCCGCCAGCAGGCCGATGGCGCCGCCACCCGCGGACACGGCGGCGAACACACCGAAGGCCCGGTTGCGTTCCGGACCTTCGGGGAAGGTCGTGGTGATCAGCGCCAGCGACGTGGGCGAAGCGATCGCACCGCCCACCCCCTGCAGAGCCCGTGCGGCCAGCAGCTGCCAGGGTTCCTGGGCGAGACCACCCAGCAGGGAGGCGAAGGTGAACAGGAGAATGCCGGTCATGAAGACCCGGCGCCGACCGAGGATGTCACCGGCCCGCGCACCGAGCAGCAGCAGGCCGCCAAAGGTGAGCGTGTAGGCGCTGACCACCCAAGTCAGATCCGTGGTGCTGAACTTGAGCGCGTCTTGAATGTGCGGGAGCGCGATATTCACAATCGTCGCGTCGAGTACCACCATGAGTTGGCAGGCCGCGATGACGGTGAGTGCGATGCCGGGATGCCCCTCCCGGCGGGCCACGCCCGGCTTTGGTTCCTGAAGCAGCTGAGAGGTCGTCACTATGGGTCCCCCATACAGGCGTTAGTGAACGCTCGCGTTCACTGAGGCGTCCACGGTAGTGAGTCCGCAACAGTGAACGCAAGCGTTCACTTAATACTGCGCCCCGCTTTGCGTCCCCCTGTTGCTGCGGCGCGGCGCACCCTGCCCCCGGAATCCCCGCTTCCCTTGTTGGAGGGACACAGATGGTTACCTCGCGCTGGACGGCCGCTTCCGATCGGGCGGCTTCCCCTCGTCGGCGCGGAGTGGTGCTGGAGCGCGCGATCCTCGACGCCGCGCTGGAGCAGCTCGGTGAGGTCGGCTGGAAAGGCCTGACCATGGAGGGAGTTGCCGCCGGCGCGCAGACCGGCAAGGCGGCGGTGTATCGCCGCTGGCCCTCCAAGGAGGACCTTGTCGCGGACGCCCTGGTGGCCGGACTGCCACGGGTCGAGACGGCCCCGGACCTCGGCGGTGTGCGCGAGGACCTCCTCGCTCTGTGTCGCGAGGTGCGGCAGATCATGTTCTCGCCCCCGGGTGTCGCGCTGCGCTCCGTGATTCACGAGTGCGATCAGACCCAGGTGGAACGCTTCCAGGAGGTGATCGTCGGAGGAGTGGTGGAGCCGACCGTCAAACTGCTTGGTGAGGTCATCGCCCGTGGAATAGAGCGGGGCGAGGTGCGTCCCGACGCTGCCAACGGCTATGTCTTCGACGCCATCCCGGCCATGATGATGTACCGCTCGAAGATGTGCGCCAGTGAATGGAGCGATCAGGATCTCGAAGAGATGATCGACCAGTTGATGCTCCCGCTGCTGCGGCCCCACGGCAGCTGATCCCCCGCGGCGGCGATCCGTGTGGCGGTGGGGCGACCGGGGTGTCGGCCGACGACCCCATCGGCGTACGCTAAGGGCGCCATGCCGTACGAACCGCCTACTCACACCGTCGAGCGCTCCCTGCGCGCCACGACCGGAGCGAAGGTCATTGCCGGTGTCGACGAGGTGGGGCGCGGCGCGTGGGCCGGACCTGTCACTGTCTGCGCCGCGATCACCGGACTCCGCCGCCCGCCCGAGGGGCTGACCGATTCCAAGCTGCTGACGATCAAGCGGCGCACGGAACTGGCGGAGGTCCTGCAGGCGTGGGTGACGGCCTATGCGCTGGGGCATGCTTCTCCCGAGGAGATCGACGACCTGGGGATGACGGCCGCGCTGCGGCTCGCCGCGGTCCGTGCCCTGGACATCCTGCCGGTCCGCCCCGACGCCGTGATCCTCGACGGGAAGCACGACTACCTCGGCACCCCCTGGAAGGTGCGCACGGTGATCAAGGGCGATCGGTCGTGTGTGGCCGTCGCGGCGGCGTCGGTGATCGCCAAGGTTCAGCGCGACAAAATGATGGCCGAACTGGGTGTCGACCATGCACACTTCGGATTTGCGGACAACGCCGGGTATCCGTCGCCCGTGCACAAGGCCGCACTGGAGGAGTGGGGGCCCACCCCGCACCACCGCTTGTCGTGGGCGTATCTTGATGCGTTGCCTCAGTGGCGGCATCTCAAGAAGGTCCGCAGCTGGGCGGACGGAAGCGTTCCGGAGATCGAGGGTCAGCTCGGCTTCGATTTCTGACGGTTCCGCTCGCACTGATGTGCCACCCGGTCACCCGCGCCGCACCAATGTTTGATAAATATCAGCTCATGCCTCTCATTCCCGAGGAGCCTCAGATTCACGAGAGTGCCCAGGGTCCCCGCGCCACTCCGGCCAGCGGCCGTACCGCGCCGACCCCCCGCCCCGTACCCGGCCCCCGCCCCGCGGCTCCGTCCCGCCCCGGTCGTCCCGGCCCTCCGCGGCCGGCTCCGCCGGTGCAGCGCACGCCGCGTGACGCGGCTCCGGCCAAGCCGGGCCCGTCCGGTCCGGCCGCTCCCGCCGCCGCGGCGGTCACCCCGCAGATCCAGCTGATCCCGGCCTCGGCCGAGGGCGCCCTCGACGCCGCCGAGGAGGCGGTGGACCTGCTGCTGGACTCCGGCCGTGCCCCCGGCGACGTACTCGTGATCACCACAGGGTCCCAGCACCCGTGGGCGGAGCACGAGCTGTCCTTCGGTGAAGCTTCCTACTGGGCGCAGCACGACGCCGGTGACGACGTCTTCTATGCGGACGCCGCCGTCGCCTCCCGCGCCGCGTCACGTCCCGTGGTCGTCGTGGCCGTCAACGGAGGCCCGGCTTCCGCTGCTGCCTCGGCCCTTCCGCTGGCCCACACCCGGGCCGGTGCCCTGCTGATCGTCTGCGGCGACCCGCAGCAGATCAATTCGGTACTGGGCGCGGGCGTCTGAGCCTGCTCCGACGCACCTCGGGGCACCGGGGTGACAGAGGAACCGCTCCGGGGGGAATCCGCACGGCGTGACCATTGGCATGCCCGCACGACCAGCGGCCGTTCGGCTCCTGGGCGGCTTCCCGGAACTACGCCAGGACGCCGCATACGGAGCAGCGGTTGCAGGGCGGAGAGGGGACCCGGGCTCACGCTGCTGGGCCTGTCGATCGGCACCGCGCAGCCGTCGCCCATAGGGGCATGGCCGCGGGAACTCGGGTTGTGGCTCTCGGCCCGTACGGCTGCTTGCAGGATGTCGCATGGGCGCCGGCTTGCTCGGCGCGGCCCAGCCTGGTGCACCCCCGGGTCGGCCCAGCCCCGTGTCCCCCGGGCGCGGTATGGCCAATACATCGCTTGGGGCACGGGCGGCCCTTGCGTTCCTCGGGGCACGGTGCGGCCTGATGCGGCGCGGCGTCCTGGCGGCCGGACGGTGGGTGGTCGGCTCGCCGTCCGCGCGGGTGGGGCAGTGCGTGGTCGAGTTGCCGTCCGTGCGGGCAGGGTGGTGGCCAAAAGGCGGTCGGGCGCGGGTCCGGCCTCTTGCCGTGCCCTTCAGCGAGCCGCCGCGCGGCGCAGGACCTCGGAGACCGGGCCGCCGGTGCGCGATGGGAGCGGCGGGGTCTCGGACATGGCGAAGGGTTCGGGTGCGGAGTCGGCGTTGGGACGGCGGCCGCTGCGTCCTTCGCCGAGCACATGCCAACCGTCGTGGGTCAGTGTGATGTACGCCCCGCATCGCAGACCGTGCAGGGTGCAGGCGTCACGCAGGCCCCACATCCAGGCGCCGTCCTCCTCCGTCCAACGCGCGTCGCCCTCACGGCAGTAGATGAGGATGGCCGTGCGCACCGGGGTCCGGCGTCTCAGGTCGTGCGGAATCACCCGGCGCAGTTGGTCGAGCAGTGCGTTGCGGAACATCCAGCCGTCGGCCGGGGCCGGACGACGTGTGAACGATGCGCTGGCGCACAGCCGCTCGCCCGGATCGAGCACTGCCACGATCGCCGTGGAGGGCCTCGGCCGATGGCGCGCATGCAGCCCGCTGACGACTTCACGGGGGTTGCGCAGCAGAGGGATTCCGGCGGCGGCCCATTCGGACGGCTCGAGCAGACGACTGGCGGAAGCGGCGGACGCGGAGGTCGACAACGAGGCCGCCGAGGACGAGGCGAATCCGAAGGTCACGTTCCTCCCTTCGGCTACGCGCCCATACTGCGGGCGAGGTCGGATTCGAGGGACCGCGCACCGCAGCAGAGCCCAACCGATCACGGACGAGCCGTGCGGGGAGCGGACCTCAATTCTTCCTGCCGAACTTGGATGCGGCAACGAGCAATTGACGCCACCGACGGTTATCTGGTGGTGCGTGGCTTATATCCCTACCCAAAGGTCTGCCCGATGACGCCTGAGGTGTCGGGCCGAGTCCCGTACAGATACCGCTGCGGGTGCGCGGTCAGCCCTGGACGGCCAGGACCAGCGGCAATACCGCCCGCGCGCCCGACCCTCTGAGCAGCCGTGCTGCGACCGCCAGGGTCCAGCCCGTCTCCGTGAAGTCGTCGACCAGCAGCACGGGGCCGCCGGCCGCGGTGAGCGCCGAAGCGAGGGCGGGCGGTACCGTCAGCGCACCGTCGAGGGCCTTCAGTCGCTGCGCGCTGTTGCTGCGCGACACCCGCGGCACGTCCTCGGCGAACTCCACGGTGCCGAGCAGCGGCAGCCGGCCGATCTCGGCGATCCGGGTGCCCAGGGAGTGGATCAGCTTGGGCCGGGTCCGCGAGGCGACGGTGACGACACCCACCGGCCGGGCCTGGGCGTCGGACGCGCCCGAAGCCCAGCCGCCAGGGCCCTTCGCCCAGTCGGCCAGGACCCCGACCACGGCCCGCGCCACGTCGTCCGGCACAGCGGTGTCCGGCGCCTGGGGCGCGAGGAGCGGACGCAGCCGGTTGCCCCAGCCGATGTCCGACAGCCGACCCAGAGCCCGCCCCGAAGAGGCCTGTTCACCGGCCGGAATGCGTCCCTTGAGATCGATGCCGATGGCCGGCAGGCCCGTCGGCCACATGCGCCGGGGCTCCACCTCGACACCGGCCCGGCCCAGGTCGCCGCGCGCGGCGTCCACCGCAGCCATGGACGTGTCGGCGGTGAACCGCGGTCCGGCGCAGTTGTCGCAGCGGCCGCAGGGCCGGGCACCCTCGTCGTCCAGCTGGCGCTGGAGGAACTCCATCCGGCACTCGGTGGTGGACGCGTAGGCGCGCATCGCCTCCTGCTCGGCCGCCCGCTGCCGGGCCACCCAGTCGTAGCGCTCGGTGTCGTACGACCAGGGCTGCCCGGTGGTGATCCAGCCGCCCTTGACGCGGCGGACCGCTCCGTCCACGTCGAGGACCTTCAGCATCGTCTCCAGCCGGGAGCGGCGCAGCTCCACCAGCGGCTCCAGCGCGGGCAGCGACAGGGGGCCGTCCGCCCGGGCGAGGACATCCAGAGTGCGCCGGACCAGCTCCTCCGAGGGGAAGGCGAGCGACGCGAAGTACTGCCAGATCGCCTCGTCCTCCTTGCCCGGCAGCAGCAGTACCTCGGCGTGTTCGACACCGCGGCCCGCCCGGCCGACCTGCTGGTAGTAGGCGATGGGGGAGGAGGGGGAGCCGAGGTGGACCACGAAACCGAGATCGGGCTTGTCGAAGCCCATGCCGAGCGCTGAGGTGGCGACCAGGGCCTTGACCTGGTTGGCGAGCAGATCGTCCTCGGCCTGCTGACGTTCGGCGTTCTCCGTCTTGCCCGTGTACGAGGCGACGGTGTGCCCGCGCTGTTTCAGGAACGCGGTGACCTCCTCGGCGGCGGCGACGGTGAGCGTGTAGATGATGCCGGAGCCCGGCAGGTCGTCGAGGTGGTCGGCGAGCCAGGCCATCCGGTACGCGGCGTCCGGCAGCCGCAGCACGCCGAGGCTGAGGCTCTCCCGGTCCAGCGGCCCGCGCAGCACCAGGGCGTCCGAGGTGCCGCCGGTGCCGAGCTGCACGGCGACATCCGCGGTCACCCGGGCATTGGCCGTGGCGGTGGTGGCCAGCACGGGGACACCTGGCGGGAGATCGCCGAGCATGGTGCGCAGCCGTCGGTAGTCGGGACGGAAGTCGTGACCCCAGTCGGAGATGCAGTGTGCCTCGTCCACGACCAGCAGGCCGGTCGCGGCGGACAGCTTGGGCAGCACCTGGTCGCGGAAGTCCGGGTTGTTCAGCCGCTCCGGGCTGACCAGCAGGACATCGACCTCGCCGGCCGCGATCTCGGCCTGCACGGCGTCCCATTCCTCGGTGTTGGAGGAGTTGATGGTGCGGGCGTGGATGCCGGCCCGGGCCGCGGCCTCCACTTGATTGCGCATGAGCGCGAGCAGGGGCGAGACGATCACAGTGGGTCCGCTGCCTCTGGCCCGCAGCAGCGAGGTCGCCACGAAATACACCGCGGACTTGCCCCACCCCGTGCGCTGCACGACCAGGGCCCTGCGCCGCTCGGCGACCAACGCCTCGATCGCCCGCCACTGGTCCTCGCGCAGCCGGGCCGCGCCCGTGGCATCCCCGACGAGCCGGGCGAGGACGGCGTCCGCCTGCGCCCGGAGATCCGCGTTGCTCGTGTGCTCCATGCGTCCCATACAACAGGACGGGACCGACAAGCGGGCGGGCCACTGCCCCGGCTGTGGACAACCGGGACGGTCTTGTCGTGTCCCTGATCTGACTTGTCCACAGGTCAAAGCGGAATCACAAAATCCGCGAGATCGTCTGCACATGACGAATCACAGCGAAACCACCGGACCGTTCGAAAACGGCGACATCTCGGGACAGGACCCGTTCACCGGCCCGTCCGCGCACGACGCGCAGGTCACGCTGCGCACCCCCGCCGAGCTGGCCGACGCCCTGCCCTACCTCCTCGGCTACCGGCCGGAGGACAGCATGGTGCTGGTGGCCCTGCACGACCGCAAAGGCCGGGGCAGGTTCGGCGGCAGGGCCCGGCTCGGCATCCCGGCGAACGAGGAGGACTGGGAGGCGGCCGCACACCAGCTCGCCCACGGACTGGTGACCGGCAGCGAACGGCGGGGCGCCCGGCCCGAACAGATGGTGGCCTACGTCTGCCAGGAACCCGCCCCGGGAGAGTCCGGCCGCGACGTCAAACGACGGCTCCAGCGGCTGGCCCACCTGCTGCGCACCCAGTGCGGCGACCTCGACGTGCCGGTCATCGAGGCACTGTGCATCTCCGACGGCCGTTTCTGGTCCTACTGCTGCCCGATCGACAGCTGCTGCCCCGAGGACGGCTCGCCGATGGGCCTTCCCGGCACCTCCGTCCTGGCCGCCGCGGCGACCTACGCCGGCATCCAAGTGCGCGGCACGCTCAGGGAGTTGCGCGCCAGGCTGCAGCCCTGGGAGACCACCGCGGCCCTGGAGCAGGAGATCGCCCTGGACGCGGCCGGTATGACCCTGGTGCCCCGGATTCTCGACGAGGCGTCCCGCGCGGAAGTCGCGGAGGAGACCCTGTGCCTCGCCGCGCGCATCATCCACCGCTTCGCCGCCGCGGCACCGGTGTCCGGCACGCACCCCGCGGACCTGCGCGACGACCGCCTGCTCGCACACGACGAGGCGGCGACTCTGATCCTCGGCCTCCAGGACCGCACGACCCGCGACCGGGCGGCGGCATGGATGGAGGGCGACGAGGCGGGTCCGGCCCTCCGGCTCTGGCGGGCCCTGGCCCGCCGCTGCGTCGGGCCCTACGGCGAGCACGCCGCGGCCCCGCTGACCCTGGCCGGCTGGGTCGCCTGGTCGACAGGTGACGAGTTGGAGGCCCGTGAGGCGCTGGCCATGGCGCTGGGCGCGGATCCCGACTATCTGTTCGCCCGGCTGTTGCACCAGGCCTGCAACGAAGGCCTCGACCCGGAAGCGGTCCGCCGCTGCCTGCGCGCGGACCGGGCGGGGCGTACGCCGACGGAGACCGGCTCACAGCCGGACATGGAGGAGAAGACGGCCCGTGCCGAGCTCCCGGCAACCGATGACGCGACAGGTGCCGCCCGAGCGGACGATCAGGGCGGCGCCGAAGCGGGCCGAGAGACAGGCACGCGCCGACGGCGCCGGGTACGACCGGCCGACGGCGGCGATGCCCCTCGCGCGGCCAGGCCCACGGGCGGACGACGGAGGCCGGCCGGCTTCCATCACGGCCCGTCGGCGGCCGAATCCTCACGCCCCGGCAGCCGTGGCCTCGGCAGCGCGCGCACGCGTGCGGCGGAAGGCACCACGGCCGGCGCAGCCCTGTCGAAGAACGACCACCGGAAGCCCGAAGGGGAGGGATGATCGCCGTGCGAGGGAGTGTCGGCGGTACCTGGTCGAACAGGTCTGCCCAGGGAAGACGTCCGGCGTATCGACGGAGTCTGCGGGGTGCGGCGCCCGCCCTCGGAGGCTGCTCGGGAGGCGATCTCGCCGACCCGCCACCCTCCGACGCCCGCGCATCCGCCGGACTGCTGCGCTGGGAACTGGAACTCCCGCCGGGCGGTACGGCAGCCGCGGAACTGAGAGTGCGCCTCGACGGCACGGGCCCCCTGCGGGCGCCGGGACAGGCCACGACCAGCCCGTTGGCCTCCGCCCGCGCGACGGGAGACGACCCGCGGGTGGCCCCGCTGCTGGACTCGGCGGTCGCCGATCTCCAGGCGCTGCTTCTGCGGGCCCCGCCCATCCCTCCGACACCCATCTCGCGGCGGGTGCGCCCTGGCGCTGCGGGATGGCCCCTGCCGAGGCCCTGGCCGCGGCCCGTATGGCCCTGCCGCTCGGCACCCGGCTCGCCGCGGGCACACTGCGGACCCTGGCCCGCACCCAGCTCCGGGACCGGAGTCCGCAGGCCGGCATGATTCCGGGACCCTGGCGCGATGCCGGCCCGTTTCTTCCGCCCGGCTGCACGGGTACGGCGGCCACACTGCTCTTCCCCGTCCTGCTCGCCGAGGCCCGCCGCTGGGGACTGCCCGAGCAGGACACGAGGGAGTTGCTGCCCGCGGCAGAACCTGCCTCACCTGGCTGCGGACGACCGCCGGCGACGGCCCCTACCTTCGCGACCCCCAGCCCGGGGGCCCGGCCCGCTGCGAGACCCAGGCCCACGCGTATCGGGCGGCCCTGCTCGGCGCCGATCTCCTCGACGCCTACGACCGGCCCGGCACCGCCGAGTTACGCCAGTGGGCCCAGGCCTTGCAGGCGGCGTTCCGGGCCGGCTTCTGGGTCGAGGACCACGCCGGTGGACGCCCGGCCGCAGCCCTGGCGCCGGACGGCCGGCCCGTGCCGCACCTGGGCTCCGCCGCCGTTCACCTCCTCGACACCGGCCTGCTCGGTTCCGGCCGGCTCGCCCCGGGCCTGCTCGACTCCGTACAGACCGGGCACCTCGCCCGGCTGCTCGGAGCCCCCGCCATGGACGCGGGCTGGGGACTGCGCGGTCTCGGTGCCAAGGAAGCGGGACACAACCCGTTCGGCCACCGCACCGGAGCCGTCCGGGTCCACGACACGGCACTCGCCATCGGCGGACTGGCCGCCGCCGGCTACGAGAAGGAAGCCGGCGGCCTCATGAAAGGCCTGCTGGAAGCGGCGGAACACTTCGGCCACCCGCTGCCGGAGATGTTCGCCGGTGAACAGCGCTCCGCCGGAAGCGCACCCCTCCCGCACCCCGCACCCCGCGGCCTGCCGGCCGGCGGCCACCGCGGCGGCGTCGGTGATCACGATGCTCACCTCGCTCGCGGGCATCCGCCCCGACGCCCCCGGCCGAACGGTCACCCTGCGACCCGTGCGCAGCGCACCGCTCGGTGAACTCAGCCTGACCGGGCTGCGCGTCGCCGGCGCCCCGTTCGCCGTGCGCATCAGCCGGCTGGGGCTCGCCCTGGTCGAGGAGGCGGCGGAAGGCTTGCAACTGGGAGTGTGACCTCGTACGACACCACGGAAGCCAAGAACAGGAGCCGGCCCTGCGCGCGATACCAGAACGAAGTGGAATCACCGTCGATGCGGCCGGGGAAGGGAGTGTTTATCGTCAGGCAGACGACTATGATCGCGGCATGCCCTACGACCCGTCAGCCTTTCCGCCCTTCGCCGTCACCGTGGACCTGGTCGTGCTGACCGTGCGCCGCCATGCCCTGTGTGCGCTGGCGGTGCGCAGGGGCGAGCCCCCGTTCCAAGGGCGCTGGGCGCTGCCCGGAGGTTTCGTACGGGCCGACGAGGACCTCTCCCAGGCGGCGGCGCGCGAGCTCGCCGAGGAGACCGGGCTGTGTGCACACGACCCCTCGGCCCCGGCCCAGGACAACGGGGCTCATCTCGAGCAGCTCGCCACCTACGGGGACCCCAAGCGGGACCCGCGCATGCGTGTGGTGAGCGTCGCGCACCTCGCGCTCGCGCCCGACCTGCCCGCCCCGCGTGCGGGAGGCGACGCCAGCAACGCGCGCTGGGCACCGGTCGAGGAACTGCTGCAGCAGGGCGGTTACGGCCGTGACGGCGAGCCCGTGGCGCCGCTCGCCTTCGATCACGCCCAGATCCTCGCCGACGGCGTGGAACGGGCCCGGTCCAAGATCGAGTACTCGTCGCTGGCCACCGCGTTCTGCCCGAGCGAGTTCACCGTCGGCGAGTTGCGACGGGTGTACGAGGCGGTGTGGGGGGTGGCCCTCGACCCGCGCAACTTCCACCGCAAGGTCACCGGAACCCCCGGATTCCTCGTCCCCACCGGAGGAACGACCACGCGCCAGGGCGGCCGGCCGGCGCAGCTCTTCCGGGCGGGCGGCGCCACCCTGCTCAATCCGCCGATGCTGCGCCCTGAGGTCTGAGGCGCACAGGCGGTCGGCCGTGCGGACGATCAGGTGGGCCGACCGTGGAGGTGGGGCGTCGCATCCCTCGAACGGCGCATCCGAACCAGGTTGATCGGCAGCACGTGTGGTATTGGATCGGGTGATACCCGAAAAACAGGACATTGCGCGCTATCTTGCTGCAGGTGATCCAGGCCTTCGGACTGACCAGCAATCCCCGCAAGGCGCACCCGCCCGCCGTCGACGACGTGTCCTTCGAAGCGCAACCGGGGCATGTCACCGTGCTCCTCGGAGGCGCCGGCGCGGGCAAGACGACCACGCTCAGGCTGATGCTCGAGCTTCAACAGGGGCGTGGCATCACCTACTTCAGAGGGCGGCCCCTGCACCGGATCGCCCACCCCTCGCGGGAGGTCGGCGTGCTCCTCGGGGACGTGCCGGGGCATCCGGCCCGTTCGGTCCGCGGGCATCTGCGCATGTTGTGTGCGGCTGCGGGAGTTCCCGCGCGGCGGGCCGACGAAGTCCTCGAAGTGGTCGGCCTTGTCAGCCTCCGTGAGGAGCGGCTCGGCACGCTCTCGCGCGGGATGGACCGCGGACTCGGCCTGGCCTGCGCTCTGCTGCCCGATCCGCACACGCTCGTCCTGGACGAGCCCGCCTACGGTCTGTCCGCCCGTGAGGCGCAGTGGCTCCACGGCATGCTGCGTGCCCATGCCGGCCAGGGTGGCACGGTTCTCTTCACCACGGCCGACCCCAAGGAGGCGGCGCGCACGGCCGACCGGGTCGTGACCCTCGACGGCGGCAGGCTCGTGGCCGACCAGGTGGCCGGCGAGTTCGCCCGCACCCGGCTGCGTCCGCGCGTGGCGGTCCGCAGTCCGCACGCGGCTCGCCTGGCGGCCCTGCTCGCCAAGGAGGCCCGCACCGCTCGCCGCTCCGTGGAAGTCGTACGGGAAGGCGGCAATCGACTCTCGGTGTACGGCTCCACGACCGCCGACGTGGGTGAGACGGCGTTCCGGCACGGCATCCCCGTGCACCAACTCGCGGACGAGATCGGCGACATGGGGCCGGGATCCGGTGCCGCGATCGGAGGCTTGTCCCAGGAGGCGACCGCGGAGGCGGCCAACGAGCCCCGAGCGGAGCTGGAACACGCCGGGCCCGGTTCCTCGTCCGCGGAGCCCGAGCCGGCGGTGCGTAGCCTGCCGACGGTGGAGCCGGGTGCCTCGGGGATCGGCCTGGCCGCGTCCGCGTCCGGCCTCCCGGCGCCCGGTTCGTCGGCGGCTGAGTCCGGCGCGTCGGCGGTAGACGCGTCCGTGTCGGGGCAGGCACGCGTGGCGTCCGGCCTCTCGTCGGGTGCGCCGGGCGTCACGGCCTCGGGTTTCTCGGGGAGAGAACGGGCGGCCCTGCCGTTCGGGTTCTCGGTGGGGGAGCGAGAGAACGCCCCGGCGCACACGCCGGGGCCGCAGCGGGCTGTGTCCAGCGTCTCCTCCGGCGAGGAACCGCCGGAGGGCAGGCGGGCACAGGCCGCCGACGGTGGGCAGCCGCCGCTCGGCGAGACGCCCAGTGCCCGGCCGGGGGCGGAGTACTTGGAGTCCACACAGCGCGTACCGGCCGAGGGCGCGTCGCCGGACGACGCGGCTCCGGGAACCGGCGGGACGGCATACGGCGATGTCGGTCCCTCTGATGACGACACGCTCGGCGGAAGTGCCGGAGTGCTGTCCGCCGGGGTGCTCGCGGGAGCCGTCGGCGGCCGGACCGCCGACGCGGCTGCCAAGGACGCCGGGCGCGACGCGGCCTCCGCGGCCCAGGGATCGCAGCCCGGCGGCCCGAGCGCTGTGGCAGCGAGCATCGCCGCCCTGCGTACCCGCCTCCCCGGCGCCAGGAAGCCCGGCACCCGTCAGCCGCAGACCACCCGTGCCGCCCACTCCGACGGCGTCCGTTGTCCCGATGCCCTTTTCCCCCTCCCGCCCCCCATCTCCGTCCGCCCCGCCCCCAGCCCCCTCCGCCCCCTTCGCTACGAGATCCGGCGTGCCACCGGCATCGGCGTCGGCTTCGTCACCTGCGGTGCCGTACTGGCCGTGTCCGCGCTCATCGCCGTTCTGCTGGCCAGGATCGGACACACCCCACAGGAGCGGCTGTTCGCCGCATGGCCGCGGGAGCTGCCGCTGCCGCCCGCGGCGCTCGCGGCGGGGTTGCTCGGTGCGCTGGCCTTCGGGGACGAGTTCCGCCACCCCGCCCTCGCGGCGGACCGAGGCACCGTGCCCCGCCGGCTGGGACTGCTCACCGCGAAACTTCTCGTCTCCGGAGCCACCGCCGCCATGCTCGCCTTCCTCACCGTGGGCTGCGACGCCGAAGCGCTCTACATCGTCTACGGACGAGAGCTGACACAAGTTCCCGCGGACTGGCTCTCGCTGGGCGCGAGTTGGTTCTGTCTGGCCGTCGGCTGTGCCTGGGCCGGTGTACTGGCGGCCGGTGTGTTCCGGTCCACCACGGGAGGCCTGGCCGCCGTACTCGCCGTACCCGTTGTCGTCGTCCCCCTCGTGCACCAGGCGATGCAGGGGCCCGCCCTGCGCATGGCCGCCGGGTTCCCGGTGCGGATGCGGGAGGTTTTCCTGCCGCAGTGGCCCTTCGGCGGCGAGCGCTACGTGCTCGGGATGGCCCGGGTGCTCGCCCAACCCGTGGGCAGCGCACTGGCGTTGTCGCTGTCGGCGCTGCTGTGCGCGTATGTGTTCACGACGCTGCGCACCCGGTTCCGGTGACGTGTGTGCGTCCACTTCCGATCCCGCCGTGTGCACAACTCCGCACGGCAAGCCCATTTCTTTCCGATAAGGCGTCAATTGCGACGGCGTGAGCGATCACCCTTTCGTGTGCTTTTCACCAAAGACCTCAAGGGAGTTGGAGACGGCGCCGACAAAGGATCCGTGAGTACCCTTGCGCACACCATGATGACCGCCGCCCGCTCCACCGACTCCGGTCTGGCCGGCCCGGGCGAACTCGACCGCTACCCCTACGCAGAGCCCCAGGTGGCCGACCGCGTCGGAGCGCCCTCGTGGGAGGGCGCGGACCCTGATCTGGGCCGCGTAGGCCGCCGTGCCGCGGGCAGCCGCGGACGTGGACTGCACGGCCAACTCGTTCAGCAGCTGGGACAGATGATCGTCTCGGGCGACCTGGGCGCGGACCGACCGCTGGTGCCCGAGGAGATCGGCCAGCGCTTCGAGGTCTCCCGCACCGTCGTCCGCGAGTCCCTCCGTGTCCTCGAGGCCAAGGGCCTGGTCAGTGCCCGCCCGAACGTCGGCACGCGCGTGCGTCCCGTCAGCGACTGGAACCTGCTCGACCCGGACATCATCGAGTGGCGGGCCTTCGGGCCCCAGCGCGACGACCAGCGCCGCGAGCTGAGCGAGCTGCGCTGGACGATCGAGCCGCTCGCCGCCCGCCTCGCCGCCGGGCACGGGCGGGAGGACGTGCAGCAGCGCCTCTGTGACATGGTCGAGATCATGAGCCATGCCATGGCGCAGGGCGACGCGCTGACGTACTCGCGCGCCGACAACGAGTTCCACGCGCTGCTCATCCAGATCGCCGGCAACCGCATGCTGGAGCACCTCTCCGGGATCGTCTCGGCGGCCCTCCAGGTCTCCGGCGGCCCGGTCACGGGGTGTGAACGGCCGAACGAGACGTCGCTCGCGCAGCACGCGCGGATCGTCGACGCGCTCGGCACCGGCGACGGCGCGGCCGCCGAGACGGCCATGCGTCAACTGCTCACGGTCCACCCCGAGGTCGAGCGCGTGGTACCCGCCCCGCGCGAGCACTGACCCCCGCGGTCGTCGGTGTGCGGCGCGCTCGTGGCGGCGCCGGGCTCCTTGCCGGCCGCCGCTGGACCCCGCCGGACCCTGTGCGGTCCGGCGGGGTCCAGCGGCGCGGCGGGCCGCCGGGGTCATGTGCGCAACCGGGCAGGATGGCAATGGTGATCTCGTCTGCCCATGTCTGACTGGTTTTGACCGCTTACGGGGTGTGACTCGGGCCACGCAGATTGGGCGTAACGCTCGTGGAAACAGCGCGATGACCTAAGAGGTGACAGCCGCGGAGGGAATACGGACGCCAACACAGGCGCTGTGCATCTTCCCCGGCCCCCGCCCGCGCCGTCGGCCCATCCCCAGGCCGGTGGTCGGCTCCTGTCCGCAGTGGACGGTGCCGGAAGCCGTTTTCCAACGTTCCGAGAGGTTGTTCGTGTCGGCCAGCACATCCCGTACGCTCCCGCCGGAGATCGCCGAGTCCGTCTCTGTCATGGCGCTCATTGAGCGGGGAAAGGCTGAGGGGCAGATCGCCGGCGACGATGTGCGTCGGGCCTTCGAAGCTGACCAGATTCCGGCCACTCAGTGGAAGAACGTACTGCGCAGCCTCAACCAGATTCTTGAGGAAGAGGGTGTGACGCTGATGGTCAGTGCCGCAGAGCCCAAGCGCACCCGCAAGAGCGTCGCAGCGAAGAGCCCGGCGAAGCGCACCGCCACCAAGACGGTCGCGGCGAAGACGGTGACGACGACGAGGAAGGCCACCGCCACCACGGCCGCCCCCGCGGAGCCCGTCGCTCCTGCCGCAGCCGATTCCGCCGAGGAAGCCGCACCCGCCAAGAAGGCCGCGGCCAAGAAGACCGTCGCCAAGAAGGCGGCCGCCAAGAAGACCGTCGCCAAGAAGACGGCGGCCAAGAAGACCACGGCCAAGAAGGACGACGTCGAAATTCTCGAGGACGAGGTTCTCGAGGACACCAAGGTCGCCGACGAGCCCGAGGGCGCCGAGAACGCGGGCTTCGTCCTGTCCGACGAGGACGAGGACGACGCGCCCGCGCAGCAGGTCGCCGCGGCCGGCGCCACCGCCGACCCGGTCAAGGACTACCTGAAGCAGATCGGCAAGGTCCCCCTGCTCAATGCCGAGCAGGAGGTCGAGCTGGCCAAGCGCATCGAGGCGGGTCTGTTCGCCGAGGACAAGTTGGCCAACGCCGACAAGCTGGCGCCGAAGCTCAAGCGCGAGCTGGAGATCATCGCCGAGGACGGCCGCCGCGCCAAGAACCACCTCCTGGAGGCCAACCTCCGTCTGGTGGTCTCCCTGGCCAAGCGCTACACCGGCCGCGGCATGCTCTTCCTGGACCTCATCCAGGAGGGCAACCTCGGTCTGATCCGCGCGGTCGAGAAGTTCGACTACACCAAGGGCTACAAGTTCTCCACCTACGCCACCTGGTGGATCCGTCAGGCCATCACCCGCGCCATGGCCGACCAGGCCCGCACCATTCGTATCCCGGTGCACATGGTCGAGGTCATCAACAAGCTCGCGCGCGTGCAGCGCCAGATGCTCCAGGACCTGGGCCGCGAGCCCACCCCGGAGGAGCTGGCCAAGGAGCTTGACATGACCCCGGAGAAGGTCATCGAGGTCCAGAAGTACGGCCGCGAGCCCATCTCGCTGCACACCCCCCTGGGTGAGGACGGCGACAGCGAGTTCGGTGACCTCATCGAGGACTCCGAGGCTGTCGTCCCCGCCGACGCCGTCAGCTTCACGCTCCTGCAGGAGCAGCTGCACTCCGTTCTGGACACCCTGTCCGAGCGCGAGGCCGGCGTCGTCTCGATGCGGTTCGGTCTCACCGACGGTCAGCCGAAGACCCTCGACGAGATCGGCAAGGTGTACGGCGTGACGCGTGAGCGCATCCGCCAGATCGAGTCCAAGACCATGTCGAAGCTGCGCCACCCCTCGCGTTCCCAGGTGCTGCGCGACTACCTCGACTAGGTCAGGTCGTACGACGGCGAAGGCCCGGCTCCGCTCGCGGGAGCCGGGCCTTCGTGCTGCGCGCGACGGCGCCGTGGATCACTCTGGGTGTTCCAGCACCACTGAGAGTGAGGAGTCTGCATGCGCTGTTCCGTTGCGCGAGCCCTGATCCGGCCGCTGGCCCTTGCGGCCGTCATGACCGCCACACCGCTGGTGAGCGCGCCTCCCGTGGCCGCCGACAGCGTGGTGGTCGGGGGCTTTCCGATAGACGTGTCCCAAGCCCCGTGGACGGTCGCGCTGTCCAGCCGTGACCGGTTCGGAGGTACGCGGGCGGGCCAGTTCTGCGGCGGTGTGGCCGTCGCCCGGACGGCGGTGCTCACCGCGGCTCACTGCCTGGCCGAGGAGGTCCTCGGGGCGCCCCCGAACCGCGTGCGCGACCTGCGGGTCATCACGGGCCGCACCGATCTGCTGTCGGACGAGGGGCAGGAGATCGCCGTACGCGATGCCTGGGTCAATCCGGGGTACGACACCGGGACCAATGCCGGCGACTTCGCCGTGCTCACCCTCGCCGAGCCGCTGCCGCAGCGCGCGGTCGTCGGCATGGCGGGTGCAGGTGATCCGGCCTACGCGCCGGGCACGCAGGCCACCGTGTCCGGATGGGGGGACACGACCGGCGGGGGCGCCTATGCGCACAGGCTGTACGCCGCACGCGTGCGCGTGCTGCCCGACGACCTCTGCGCCCGCGCCTATCCGGGCGGTCCCGACGGCGCCTACCGGGCCGGCAGCATGCTCTGCGCCGGAGAGGCTGCGGGGGGCCCGGACGCCTGCCAGGGGGACAGTGGCGGCCCACTGGTGGCGGGAGGGCGGCTGATCGGCCTCGTGTCATGGGGCAGCGGCTGCGGCAGGCCGGGCAGGCCTGGCGTGTACACGCGCGTGTCCGGCGTCATGAGAGCCCTGGAAGCGGCCTCAGGGAACCGCAGGAGGCCCCACGGAGGCTCCTGAGGTGCCCGCACAGGGACATGAGCACGGGCGGCCGCTCCCCCGAGGGGAGCGGCCGCCCGTGCACCGGCCTGTGCCGGGGCTGGCTCGTCGTGTGTGCGAGATTCAGCGCTCTTCTTCGGAAGCGGTGTTCGGAGCGGAGGTCAGCCGCTCCGTCTCGTCCTGTATCTCAGCGGCGATCTTCTTGAGTTCCGGCTCGAACTTGCGACCGTGGTGGGCGCAGAAGAGCAGTTCTCCGCCGCTGAGCAGGACGACGCGCAGGTATGCCTGGGCGCCGCAGCGGTCGCAGCGATCGGCGGCCGTCAACGGGCTCGCGGGGGTCAGAACAGTAGTCACGTCGCCTCTTCTCTAGCTCGACGAGCTGTCGTACCAGGGTCAACATCCAACCAGCCCGAAAACGTTCCCGCTCGTGGCTATTCCTCGAAAAAAACTTCCGGGGCGGCTGTCTGCTGCCGGTTGGCGGCGAATGTGCCGTAGTGCGTCTCTTGTGGTGCTTACGGTTTCGCGCAGTGTTGTGTCTCGGTCCTCCAGGCGGGGTTGCCTGTTGTTCATGAGGACGTGCCCGGAGCCTAAATGGTTCATGCCTCCAAGGGAACGTGATATGTACTTCACTCCATCGAGGGATCGAACATCTATGCGAGCCTGGACTAGTCTGAGTTCTCGACGAGGGTGGCGTTACACCGGCTCTACCAGGCCTCGGTACCCTCTGAGCGGCGACCGAAGCCGTCCCCTTACCCAGTAGGGGGCAAACTGAAATTCAGCGAGGAGCGAACCGCGTGACCGCCGATACGTCCGTGCCGTCCACAGCGCTGCTGGCAGGAGCAGACCGGGACGGTTCCAACTACACCGCGCGGCACCTGCTCGTCCTCGAGGGCCTCGAGGCCGTGCGCAAGCGCCCGGGCATGTACATCGGCTCGACCGACAGTCGTGGTCTGATGCACTGCCTGTGGGAGATCATCGACAACTCCGTGGACGAGGCCCTCGCGGGCGTCTGCGACCGCATCGAGGTGATCCTCCACGACGACGGTTCCGTTGAGGTGCGCGACAACGGCCGTGGCATCCCTGTGGACGTCGAGCCCAGGACCGGCCTGTCCGGCGTCGAGGTCGTCATGACCAAGCTGCACGCGGGCGGCAAGTTCGGCGGCGGCTCGTACGCCGCCTCCGGCGGTCTGCACGGCGTCGGTGCCTCCGTGGTGAACGCCCTCTCCGCCCGCCTCGACGTCGAGGTGGACCGCGGCGGCCACACGCACGCCATCAGCTTCCGGCGCGGAGTGCCCGGCGCTTTCGCAGCCGACGGCGCCGACGCGAAGTTCGAGGCCAAGAGCGGCCTGCGCAAGACCAAGAAGATCCCCAAGACCCGCACCGGCACGCGCGTGCGCTACTGGGCCGACCGCCAGATCTTCCTCAAGGACGCCAAGCTCTCCCTGGAGAACCTGCACCAGCGCGCTCGGCAGACGGCCTTCCTGGTGCCGGGTCTGACGATCATCGTGCGCGACGAGTTCGGCCTGGGAGAGGGCGGCAGCAAGGGCGAGGAGTCCTTCCGCTTCGACGGCGGCATCAGCGAGTTCTGCGAGTACCTGGCGGGCGACAAGCCGGTCTGCGACGTCATCCGCTTCTCGGGCAAGGGCACCTTCAAGGAGACCGTCCCCGTCCTCGACGAGCACGGCCAGATGACCCCGACCGAGGTCACGCGTGAACTGGGCGTGGACATCGCGATGCGCTGGGGCACCGGGTACGACACCACCATCCGGTCCTTTGTCAACATCATCGCCACCCCCAAGGGCGGCACCCATGTCTCCGGCTTCGAGCAGTCCCTGACGGGCGTGTTCAACGACGTGCTGCGCGCCAAGAAGCTGCTGAGGGTGGCCGAGGACAACATCGTCAAGGACGACGCCCTGGAGGGCCTGACCGCCGTCGTGACGGTGCGCCTGGCCGAGCCGCAGTTCGAAGGCCAGACCAAGGAGGTCCTGGGTACCTCGGCGGCCCGCCGCATCGTGAACAACGTGGTCACCAAGGAGCTGAAGGCGTTCCTGACCAGCACGAAGCGGGACGCCGCCGCGCAGGCCCGGGTCGTCATGGAGAAGGTGGTGGCCGCAGCCCGTACGCGCGTCGCGGCCCGCCAGCACAAGGACGCCCAGCGCCGGAAGACCGCCCTGGAGTCCTCGTCCCTGCCGGCGAAGCTCGCCGACTGCCGCAGCGACGACGTCGACCGCAGCGAGCTGTTCATCGTCGAGGGCGACTCCGCGCTCGGTACGGCCAAGCTGGCGCGGAACTCCGAGTTCCAGGCCCTGCTGCCGATCCGTGGCAAGATCCTCAACGTGCAGCGGTCGTCGGTGACCGACATGCTCAAGAACGCCGAGTGCGGTGCGATCATCCAGGTCATAGGGGCGGGCTCGGGCCGGACCTTCGACATCGACCAGGCCCGCTACGGCAAGATCATCATGATGACCGACGCCGATGTGGACGGTTCCCACATCCGCTGCCTGCTGCTCACGCTGTTCCAGCGCTACATGCGGCCGATGGTCGAGGCCGGCCGCGTCTTCGCCGCGGTGCCGCCGCTGCACCGCATCGAGATCGTCCAGCCGAAGAAGGGCCAGGACAAGTACGTCTACACGTACTCCGACCGTGAGCTGCGGGACAAGCTCATGGAGTTCCAGAGCAAGGGCATCCGGTACAAGGACTCGATCCAGCGCTACAAGGGCCTGGGTGAGATGGACGCCGACCAGCTGGCCGAGACCACGATGGACCCGCGTCACCGCACGCTGCGCAGGATCAACCTGGCCGATCTGGAGGCCGCCGAGCAGGTCTTCGATCTGCTGATGGGCAACGACGTGGCACCGCGCAAGGAGTTCATCTCCAGCTCGGCGGCGACGCTGGACCGGTCGCGCATCGACGCGTAGCCGCTGCACCGGGCATCGGCCGACGGGGCTGCCCGAGGCGGGCTGACCTGGTCGGCCGCGGCGGCGGTCATCAGCTGGTTGCGGAGGGGAACAGTGGTTTGCCTCCGCGGCTGGGGCTGTCGCCGGTGGTCGCTTGGTCTTCCTTCGATGTCGGGTGCGGTGGCCGGTGAGCCGTGGCCTGGACACGGCAGACTGTGTGTTCCACCGCGACGACCGGGGCTGGACGCCGGCCGCGCACTCGGCATCGCACCGGCGGCGTCGGCTGCCCTCCCGGCCTGTGTGGGCCGATCTTGCTGGGCCCGACAGACCTGTTCCTGCCAGGGCTGACAAGGCCTGATCCTGCTGGGCCGGACAAGGTCTGGTCCGGCGCGGCTGCGGTCGGGGGCTCGCGGGCGTTCGGCGGCGCTTGTGTGAGCCCCCCGTTCCCGTCCGAGTCGTCGTGAGCAGTGGGAGGTCCCGGCTCTTCTGGCGGTCAACCGGCGTCGGAGGTGGTGCTGGATTCCCCGCTCACCCCGGCACCGGCGCTCCCTGCCTCCGCACCGGCCCGGTATGCGGACCCGCGGGATCTACACCCGTGGGTGGAGACGAGCCGCTCCAGGTTTCCACCCGTGATCCACCCCCGCTCCGATCTCTCGACCTGCGCTTTTCCGTAGCTTCGTAGGTGTCGGCAGCACCTGCTCCCGGCACCACCCTTCTCGCTCACGGAGGCTTTGATGTCCGGGCTCGTCAACGCGCTGGTGATCGTGGCCGTCGCCGCCATAGTGATCGTGCGGCAGTTTCGCGCCCGCGCGATCAACACCGACCGGCGCTGGTGGCTGATCCCTGTGGTCCTTGCCGCTGTCGCGCTGCGCAGGCCCGGCATTCTCGACGCCCACCATCATGCGGAATCCGCCGCGCTGCTCGCGGTGGAGCTGATCATCGGTGTGGCCACCGGTGCCGGCTGGGCCTGGACGACCCGCATCTGGAGGGAACCGGACGGCGTCGTGTGGACGAAGAGCACCAAGGCGAGCGTCGCGGTGTGGATCGTGGGCATAGCCCTGCGCATCGGTATCTACGCCATCGGCGCCGTACTCGGCCTGCAGCAGAACAGTTCCGCCCTGATGTGCGCTCTCGCCGTCACCCTGCTAGTCCGCGGCGGAATCCTCGTCTGGCGGGCGCAGTCCCTCGGCACCGCGGACCACCCTGCCCCGGCGTACGGTGACGGCATGCGGTCGGTATGGAGGGAGCGCGCGTGAAGGAGAACGCCTGGACGCGCTGGCCGTCACAGGAGGCCCTCGGCCGCGAGGGGACCACCCGGCCGCGGCGTCTGATCGCCTGGTCCGTCAGATGCCTGGTCATCGGCATGCTCCTGTGGGGCGCGTACAACCAGAGGCACGTCGGCCTCTGGGGCGCCCTCGGTGCGATGGCCGGGGTCCTTGTCGCCGCTCTTCTGGCCTGGGCTTTCTTCCGGACCACCTACCAGCACCGGCTGGTCCCCTCCCTGATGCTGATGGGCGCCCTCATGGGCATCGCGGTCGCGGCTGAGGCCACGGGATTCAGGGGGCCGGCCCTCGTGATCTGGTGCGGCTGTGGGATCGGCGCCCTGGAGCGGCTGCCGCTCGCGGCCGCGGCGCCGGTGACCTCGGTGGGCCTGGCAGCATATTCCGCTTTCAACAACGACGTCTGGCTGACCACGGCCGCCTCCGTGGCGGGCATGGCCCTCGCCGGATACGTCCTTCGGCTGGACGCCGAAGCCCGCGGCCACGCGCAGCAACTGCTTGCCCAGGAGCGCGCAGCCCGGGCGGCCGAGGCGGAGTCCGCGGCGCTGGCCGAGCGAGCCCGCATCGCACGGGAGATCCACGACGTGCTGGCCCACAGCCTCTCGGCGCAGCTGGTGCACCTGGAGGCGGCCCGGCTGCTGATCGAGAAGGGTGCGGACCGTGAGCGCATCCTGGAGCGGGTGGTGGCTGCCCGGGGCATGGCCCGCGACGGACTCGCCGAGACCCGGCAGGCCCTGTCCGCGCTGCGGGGCGAGCTGACCCCACTGGAGGACTTCCTGAGCGAACTCGTCAGCGGGGCCGATGGCGCCGAGGTCACCGTGACGGGTGAGCGCAGACCCCTGCCGGCCGAGGCCTCCCAGGCCGTGCGCAGGGTCGCCCAGGAGGCGCTGACGAACGTCCGCAAGCACGCACAGGGCGCCAAGGTGCACCTGCGACTCGACTACAGCGAGCACGAAGTGAGGCTGGACGTACGGGACACGGGCGGGCGGCCGGGCGAACTCACGGGATCCGGAGCCGGGTACGGTCTGCTGGGGATGCGCGAGCGGGCCGAGTTGCTGGGCGGCTCACTGGACGCGCGGCCGCAGGAGGAGGGGTTCGTGGTGACGCTGAAGGTGCCTGTATGACGGAGACGGAGGGGGAGAAGAGTCCCGCACGGGTCGTGGTCGCCGACGACCAGACCGTGGTCCGGGAGGGCATCGTGATGCTGCTCGGGCTGCTGCCCGGGGTGGAGGTCGTGGGTGCCGCGGGAGATGGCGAGGAGGCGGTGCGGCTGGTCGGAGAACTGGCCCCGGACGTCGTCCTGATGGATCTCAGGATGCCCCGCTGCGACGGTGTCGAGGCCACCCGGCGGATCCGGGCGCAGTACCCCGGGACCCAGGTCGTGGTGCTCACCACGTACGCGGACGACGAGTCGCTGTTCCCGGCGCTGAGCGCCGGCGCCCGGGGTTATCTGACCAAAGACGCGGGGGGTGACGAGATCGTGCGTGCCGTGGAGAGCGTGCTCTCGGGGGACGCGGGTCTGTCGCCGAGTGTCCAGCGCCGGTTGCTGGAGCGGCTGTCGCAGCCCGAGCCCAGCCCGCAGGCGACCGTCCAGGCGCCGCCCGACGGACTGACCGCTCGGGAGACCGAGGTACTGCTGCTGATCGCCGAAGGGCTCAGCAATCAGGAGATCGCCCGCAAGCTGCATGTGTCGACCGCGACTGTGAAGACGCACATCAACAATCTCTTCGCCAAGACGGGCCTCAAGGACCGGGCGCAGGCGGTGCGTTACGCCTACAGCAAAGGGCTGGTGAGACCGCCCGCACAGTGAATCACCTGATGGGGTGAAGAGCCCGAGGAAGAAGAGTCAGGGATCTGCCCGATCTGTCCATCCTTGGGCATGCAGTCAAGCAACGGTCGTGCCCATGGAGTCGGGGATGGTCCCGAGAGTTCGGCCGAGAACCGGCAAGACCACGGCGCGCCCTCCCGCGACGAGACGTACGAAGACCCCTGGTACGACGCACTGGCCTCCGGCTGGGGCGAGCCGGACGGTATCGGCGTGCCGACGCCGGCGGTGCCACCCGCTCGCGGGGAGCGGAGCGGAGCGGCGGTGCGCGCACGTGATGTGTACGTCGAGGTGCAGCGCAGCGCTGACTTCCAGGAGGTGCGCACCAGGTACCGGCGGTTCGTCGTGCCGGGAGTCGCCGCCTTCCTCGCCTGGTACGTGGGCTATGTGGTCACCGCTACGACCGCGCCGGGGCTCATGGCCCGTCCCGTGGCGGGCGCGGTGAACGTGGCCATGCTGGCCGGGCTCGGACAGTTCCTCACCACGTTCCTGCTCACCTGGGCCTACGCCCGGCACGCGCGGCTCCGTCGGGACCGGGCGGCGCTGGAGCTGCGCTGGGACACCCAGGAACTGACCCGCGAAGTGCGGGAGGTGCCTCGTGGCCGGTGAGCATCAGACGCTGGCGCTGCTGCTGTTCAGCGTTTTCGTGGCCGTCACTCTCGGCATCACGACGTGGGTGAGCCGTCGGCGGCGTGGTTCGGCGGAGGAGTTCTATGCCGGAGGGCGGCTGTTCTCTCCCATGGAGAATGGTTTTGCCATCGCAGGTGACTACGTGTCGGCCGCCTCCTTCCTCGGGGTCACCGGGCTCATCGCGCTGTACGGGTACGACGGGATGCTGTATGTCGTGGGCTTCCTGGTGGCCTGGTTGGTCGTGCTGTTCCTCGTGGCCGAACTGGTCCGCAACTGCGGGCGGTTCACCCTGGCCGACGTGGTGGCCGCGCGGATGAGCGAGCGGCCCGTGCGGATCGCCGCGGGTACTTCCTCGGTCACGGTGTCCGTTCTGTATCTGGTGGCGCAAATGGTCGGCGCGGGCAGTCTGGTGGCGCTGCTGCTGGGGCGGGCGAGCGGGGCCGAGCAGGCCTGGGCGGTCATCGGGGTCGGCGCGCTCATGGTGATCTATGTGTCGTTGGGAGGGATGCGGGCCACCACCTGGATCCAGATCGTGAAGGCGGTGCTGCTGCTGAGCGGCACCATCGCGCTGACCGTCCTCGTTCTGCTCCGCTTCCACGGCGATGTCGACCGCCTGCTGCTCACGGCCGCGGACCGCAGCGGTCACGGAAGGGCGTTCCTGGCGCCGGGCCTGAAGTACGGCGGGACCTGGACCGCTCGCTTCGACTTCATCAGCCTGGGACTCGCCCTCGTGCTGGGCACGGGCGGACTGCCGCACATCCTGTCCCGCTTCTACACCGTGCCCACCGCGCGGGCCGCCCGCCGTTCCGCGGTGTGGTCCATCGGGCTGATCGGCGGCTTCTATCTGATGACGATCGTCCTCGGCTTCGGGGCGGCCGCGGTGGTGGGCACGGACGCGGTGCGCGGCTCGAACGCGGCCGGGAACACCGCGGTGCCGCTGCTCGCCCTCGACCTGGGCGGTGGCGCGGGCTCCACCGGTGGCACGGTCCTGTTCGCGGTCGTCGCCGCCGTCGCCTTCGCGACGATCCTCGCCGTGGTCGCCGGCATCACCCTCGCCTCGTCGACGTCGGTGGCGCACGACCTGTACGCGTCGCTGCGGCGCTCGCGAGGCAAGGCGCGCAGCGAGGTGGCGGTGGCGCGCTGGGCGGCGGTCGGCATCGGTGTCGTGGCGATCGCGCTCGGTCTGCTGGCCCGTGACCTCAATGTCGCCTTCCTCGTCGGCCTCGCCTTCGCCGTCGCCGCCTCGGCGAACCTCCCGGTGCTGCTGTACTCGCTGTTCTGGCGCAGCTTCACCACCCGCGGCGCGGTCTGGGCCGTGTACGGCGGGCTGATCCCGGCGCTCGGACTGGTGCTGCTCTCCCCGGTGGTGTCCGGCAGCCCCACCTCGCTGTTCCCGGGCGTCGACTTCCAGTACTTCCCGCTGCAGAACCCGGGCATCGTCTCCATCCCGCTCGGCTTCCTCGCCGGCTGGCTCGGCACGATCACCTCCGCGGAGGTCGCGGACGAGGCCAAGTACGCCGAGACGGAGGTCCGGTCGCTGACCGGCGCCGGCGCCGTGTAGCCGGTCACCAGCGCCGCGCACGGATCGCTACGGCGCCACCCAGGCGTACCGGTGCTCCGGCCGTCCGGTGTCGCCGTACTTCAGGGAGAGACGCAGCCGGCCGGCCTGTTCCAGATGGCGGAGATAGCGCTGGGCGGTGGAGCGGCTCAGGCCGGTCCTGACGGCCACCTCGTGGGCGGACAGCGGCTGGTCGGCGCGGTGCAGGACGCCGCAGATCAGGTCGGTCGTGGGCGCCGAGTGGCCGCTCGGCACGCCGGGCGCGGAGGGTGCGGGAGACGTCCGCAGCGCCCCGAAGATGCGGTCGACCTGCTCCTGCCCGGTCAGGCCGCGGCCGCCCACCCGGTCCACCGTGCGACGCAGCGCCGCATAGGAGTCCAGGCGGGTGCGCAGGGCGGCGAAAGTGAAGGGTTTGACCAGGTAGTGCAGGGCGCCCAGGCGCATCGCCTGCTGCACAGTCGTCACATCGCCGGCCGCGGTGATCATGATGACGTCCGTGCCGTAACCCTGCTCCCGCATGCGGTGCACGAGATCAAGACCCGTCTGGTCCGGCAGATAGTGGTCGAGCAGGACCAGGTCGATGGTGCCGCGTTCCACGGCGGCCAGGGCCTGGGCAGCGCTGTGCGCGCGGGCGGTCACCCGGAAGCCGGGAACCTTCCCCACGTACTTGGCGTTTATCTCAGCGACGCGGAAGTCGTCGTCCACGACCAGGACGTCAATCATCAGGCCTCTCCTTCAAGGCCGACGAGCGTTAAGCCCGTGTTTCGGCTCCGCAGTTGTAGCGCGAGCAAAAAGAGCACAACAGGCTCTTGCGAGCAAAAGAACGGCTTGCGCTCACAAGACTCCTGCTGTGGCCGGGGCCACACCTACCGTCCCGGGCCATGAGCGCACACACCAGCCCCGCCATCGAGCTGCGGGGCGCGAGCAAGACCTTCAGAACCCCGTCAGGGGGACTGCACACAGCCGTGCGCGGTCTGGACCTCACCGTCGAGCGCGGTGAGTTCGTGGCCGTCGTCGGCCCGACCGGCTGCGGCAAGTCCACCACGCTGACGCTGGTCAGCGGCCTGGAGGAGCCCAGCGAGGGCGACGTGCTGGTGGCCGGCGAAGCCGTCGACGGCGTGGGCGACAAGGTCGGCTTCGTCTTCCAGCAGGACGCCACCTTCCCCTGGCGCACGGTCCTGTCCAACGTCATGGCCGGCCCCCGCTTCCGGGGCGTACCGAAGGCCGAGGCCAAGGAGAAGGCCCGGGAGTGGCTGGCCCGCGTCGGCCTCGCCGCCTTCGAGGACCGTTACCCGCACCAGCTCTCCGGCGGTCAGCGCAAGCGCGTGGCGCTCGCCGCCACGTTCGTCAACGACCCCGAGATCCTGCTGATGGACGAGCCGTTCTCGGCACTGGACGTGCAGACCCGGGCCCTGATGTCGGACGAGCTGCTGGAGCTGTGGGAGGGCACGGGCGCCTCCGTCGTCTTCGTCACCCACGATCTGGAGGAGTCCATCGCGCTCGCCGACAAGGTCGTCGTGATGACCGCCGGACCCGCGACCGTGAAGCAGGTCTTCGAGATCGACCTTCCCCGGCCGCGCAAGGTGGAGTCGGTGCGCCTGGAGCCGCGGTTCATCGAGATCTACCGCGAGATCTGGGAGTCCCTCGGCGAAGAGGTCCGCATCACCCGTGAGAGGGGTGCCGCCCATGTCGCCTGAGGTCATGCCCGAGGCTCAGGTCGCGCCGGCCACGACCGAGTTCGCCGACAAGACGAACCGCGCGCAGACCCGCGCCCAGGCCGCCCGCCGCCGCAAGGCTCTCGTCGCCGCCGTGCGCGTGCTGCTGCTGTTGGCCGTCCTCGGGCTGTGGGAGGGACTGTCCCGGGCGAAGGTCATCGATCCTTTCAACTTCTCGATGCCGTCGAAGATCTGGGACCAGATCTGGACCTGGGTGACCCACGGAACCGCGCTCGGCTCGCTGGGCGAACAGATCTGGTACACGCTCTACGAGGCACTGCTCGGCTGGGTCATCGGTGTGGTCGCCGGTGTGCTCCTCGGTATTGCACTCGGGCGGATCGGGTTGCTCGCCGAGGTCCTTGGTCCATACATCAAGGTGCTCAACTCGATCCCCAGGATCGTCCTGGCACCGATCTTCCTGATCTGGTTCGGGCTCGGGCCGTCCTCCAAGGTCGCCTCCGCCGTCGTGCTGGTGTTCTTCCCGGTGTTCTTCAACGCCTTCCAGGGCGCCCGGGAGGTGGACCGCAACCTGGTGGCCAACGCCCGCATCCTGGGCGCCGGCGACCGCCGTGTGACGCTCCAGGTGGTCATCCCGTCGGCCACCTCCTGGATCTTCACCAGCCTCCACGTCAGCTTCGGCTTCGCCCTCATCGGGGCCATCGTCGGCGAGTACATCGGCGCGACCAAGGGCATCGGCCTGCTCGTCGCACAGTCGCAGAACACCTTCAACGCGGCCGGCGTCTACGCCGCGATGGTCATCCTCGCCGTCGTCGCCCTCGCCGCCGAGGGGCTGCTGACCTTCGCCGAGCGCCGCATCTTCCGCTGGAGGCCCTCCGGTTCCGACAGCTGACCGGCTCCCTTTCACCGATCCATCTCCGGCCCCACCTGGCGCCCCGGGACCCATGGCCCCCCGGCCACCCCCGGGCCCCTCCCCGGACCAGCCCCCCACGCCTTCCTGTACCGCCCTCTCACAAGGACGTGAACCGCATGCGCAACACCGCCAGATACGCCTCCCTGGCCGCCGCCGGCCTGCTGGCGCTCTCCTCGCTCACCGCCTGTGCCAACGACGCGGCCAGCTCCACGGCCGACACCGGCAGCGGTGGGGGCGGCGGCAAGGGCGAGACCGTCAAGATCATGGTCGGCGGCCTGGACAAGGTCATCTATCTGCCCGCGATGCTCACCCAGCGCCTCGGCTACTTCCAGGCAGAGGGTTTGAATGTCCAACTCCTCAGCGAGCCCGCCGGTGTCCAGGCCGAGACCGCGCTCGTCTCCGGCCAGGTGCAGGGGGCGGTCGGCTTCTACGACCACACCCTCGACCTGCAGACCAAGGGCAAGTCGGTGGAGTCGGTCGTCCAGTTCTCGCACGCGCCCGGCGAGGTCGAGGTGGTCTCGAACAAGGCGGCCGGCGACCTCACGTCGCCCAAGGACTTCAAGGGCCGGAAGCTGGGCGTGACCGGGCTCGGTTCCTCCACCGACTTCCTCACCAAGTACCTCGCGGTCAAGAACGGCGTGCAGGTCGACGAGTTCACCCCCGTCGCCGTCGGCGCCGGTCCCACGTTCATCGCGGCCCTCCAGAAGGGGGCGATCGACGGCGGCATGACCACCGACCCGACCGTCGCGACGATCCTGGACAAGAAGGCGGGCAGGGTCCTCATCGACATGCGCACCCCCGAGGGCTCGCAGAAGGCGCTGGGCGGGCCGTACCCGTCGTCAAGTCTGTACATGCAGACGGACTGGGTGAACGGACACAAGGACACCGTCCAGAAGTTGGTCAACGCATTCGTCAAGACGCTCAAGTGGATGTCCACCCACAGCGCCGACGAGATCGCCGCCAAGATGCCCGCCGACTACTCCCAGGGCAACAAGACGCTCTACGCCCAGGCCATCAAGAGCACCCTGCCGATGTTCACCGACGACGGCGTGATGCCCCAGGGCGGCCCGGAGACGGTTGAGAAGGTCCTCAAGTCGTTCAACCCGAACATCAAGAACGCAAAGGTCGACTTGAGCAAGACGTACACCACCGAGTTCGTCAACGCTGCCAAGTAAGCGCGGTCAAGTACAGACGTCCGCTCAGCCGCGGGCCGCCCACATGTAACGGTGTTCCGGGCGGCCCGCGTCGCCGTACTTCAGGGTCAGCCGCGCCCGTCCGGTGCGCTCCAGCAGCTTCAGATACCGCTGGGCCGTCTGCCGGCTCACCCCGGTCCGCTCGGCGATCTCCTGGGCGGACAGCGGACCCTCGGCGTTCATCAGCGCCTGGCGCACCAGTTCTGCCGTCGTCGGGGAGTGCCCCTTGGGCAGCACGGGCTCCGACGGCGCGGACAGGGCGCCGAAGATGCGGTCCACCTGCGCCTGTTCGGCCTCTCCGCCGCCGTCCAGTGTGCGCCGCAGCTGCGCGTACGCCTCCAGCTTGGCGCGCAGGCCGACGAAGGCGAACGGTTTCACCAGGTACTGCAGCGCCCCCTGACGCATCGCGGCCTGGACGGTCGACACGTCCCGCGCCGCCGTCACCATGATCACGTCGGCCTGGTGGCCGCGCCGGCGCATCTCGCGGACGACCGCGAGGCCGGTGTCGTCGGGCAGGTAGTGGTCCATGAGGACCAGGTCCAGCCGCGGCAGCGTCTCCACCTGCCGCAGCGCCTCGGCGGCGCTGTGCGCCTCGCCGGCCACATGGAATCCCGGCACCTTCGCCACGTACGCGGCGTTGACCCGGGCGACGCGGGGGTCGTCGTCCACGACCAGGACCTCGATCATCGGGTCTCCTCCTCGGTGACGGCAGCGGGCTCGAGGGTCTTCTCGGGCACCGCGGGCTCCAGCTCCGGCTCGGTCAGCGCCTCCGGCAGGACCACGGTGAACTCCGCGCCGCCACCGGTCGCCTCGCCGACCGTCGCGCTTCCGCCCTGCCGTTGGGCGAGCCGGCGCACCAGCGAGAGCCCGAGGCCCCGTTTGCCGTGCGCAGGAGGCTTCTTGGTGGACCAGCCCTCCGTGAATATCGACTCGCGCTGATCCGCCGGGACCCCGGGGCCCGTGTCGCACACCCTGAGGACGACCGTACGGCCCTCGGAGCGCAACTCGACCTCCACGCGCGCGTGCAGCGTGCCGGCGACCGCGTCGAGGGCGTTGTCCACCAGGTTGCCCACGACCGTGACCAGACCGCGCGGATCGATCAGCCGGTCGGGCAGCCGGGTGTGCTCGGACACCCACAGCGCGACGCCCCGCTCGGCCGCCACGGTCGCCTTGCCGACCAGCAGCGCCGCCAGCAGGGGATCCTGGATCTTCTCGGTGACCTGCTCGGCGGTGGCCCGGTGGTCGCCGACCACCTCGCCGACGAACTCCACGGCGTCGTCGTACATCTCCAGCTCCAGCAGTCCCAGCACGGTGTGCATGCGGTTGGCGTGCTCGTGGTCCTGGGCGCGCAGGGCGTCGATCAGACCGCGCGTGGAGTCGAGTTCGCGCCCCAGCTGTTCCAATTCCGTGCGGTCGCGCAGGGTGGCCACGGCGCCGCCGTCGCCGGTGGGCATACGGTTGGCGACCAGCACGCGCTGGCCGCGCACGGTGAGCAGATCGGTGCCGGTCACCCGGCCGGCCAGGACGTCCGTCGTACGGCCCCCGCCGAGCGCCTCGTCCGGGGTCCGTCCGACGGCCTCGTCGCCGATCCCGAGCAGCCGTCGCGCCTCGTCGTTGAGCAGGCGGACACGGCCGCCGCGGTCGAGGGCGACCACGCCCTCACGGATGCCGTGCAGCATCGCCTCGCGCTCCGCGAGCAGCGCCGAGATGTCGGAGAAGGCCAGGTCCTGGGTCTGCCGCTGGACCCGCCGGGAAATCAGCCAGGCGGCCAGCGCGCCCACCGCGAGAGCGCCCCCGGCGTACGCGAACAGTCCCGGGATCGCGCTGATCAGCCGCGCCCGCACACTGTCGTAGGCGATACCGACCGAGACCGCCCCGATGATCCGGTGGTGCGTGTCGTACAGCGGCACCTTGCCGCGGGCCGAGCGGCCCAGGGTGCCGTTGTCGATCTCCATGACCTCATGACCGGCCAGGGCCGGCCTGGGGTCGGTGGAGACGTGCCCGCCGATCTCCGAGACGGTGGTGTGCGACCAGCGCATGCCCCGCCGGTTCATCACCACGATGTACTCCGCGTGCGTGGCCCGTCGGATCCGCTCGGCCTCCTTCTGCACGGGACCGTTCGCGTTCGGTGAGGTGGTCAGCACGCCCTCCGCGATCTGCGGATCCTGGGCCGTCGTCTGCGCGATGGCCAGCGCGCGGTGCTCCGCCTCCTGGTCCAGCTGCCTGCTCAGCGGTGCCAGGAACAGTCCGGTCGCGAGCACCGCGACGCCCGCGGCGATCGCCACCTGCATCAGCAGCACCTGCGAGAACACCCGCCGCGGCAGACCGAGACGCAGACGGCGTGCAGGGGGAGTGGGACTCATGCCCATGACGGTACGTGGGGTGACCGGACGCGCCCCAGGGGATGTGGTGGGGATCTCTTGACCAGTTCTTGAAAGATGAGGTCGCTGTGGGAAGGCGGTCGCTCAGCCCGCCAGCGCCGTAGGCCTGAGCTCGCGGACGGCGACGACGTCCATCCGCGCCGGGGTGCCGAGCACCGCCGCTCCGCAGCTCTCCGGGCGCGGCGGCAGCGACGCCCCCTGCGCCACGGTCACCCGCCAGCGACGGCCGTCGGCATGGCCGACGGTGACCTCCCAGCGCGGGGCCGCACCGTCGGTCCGTACGACGCTCAGCAGCCCCGCCCGGTACTCGCCCGCCGTCGACCGGACGGCCAGCTCGGCCGTTTGACCGGGCCGTTCCCAGGCGGAGCAGCCGCGGCACCTCTCGACCACCACGCGCCCCTCCTGCGCGCCGTGCAGCGCCTCCTTGATGGTGTGCGCCTCGGCGCGACCGTAGGCGTAGCCGTACGGCAGGACGAGCACGGTCGGCGAGAAGCGATGGCCACCCAGATGGGTGACCTCCCAGACGCCGCGCACCCCCGAGGCGCACAGTTCGGCGGCGAGGGGACGGCCCAGGAGAGCACAGCAGCGGTCGCGCTTGCCGTTGGTGCACACGAGCGCGAGCGGGTCGCCGCCGTACGGCTGCCCGCCGAGCGCGGCGCCGAAGGAACGGTGGTCGCCCGCTCCGAGGGCGGCGAAATCGAGGCCGAGCAGTCGGCGCGGATCGCGGGTCGTGGCGCTGTGCAGCCAGACGCGGCCCGGCACGGTGTGGGCGGCGTACACCTGCCGGACGGCGGACGTGCCGGGGTCGGCATGGCGTCCGGGGCGCCGGATGAGCGCGACGCGTACGCCGGTTCCCTCGGTGGCCGCCTCCAGCGCCCGCCCGACGGTGGGGTCCAGGTGGCTCGAAGTGAGCGCCTTGGCACCCCACGGGCCGGGCTGCTCCAGGAGCAGCCACGTCGTCGCCGTGGCCGCCGTACCGGAAACGAGCTCGTCGAGGCTCCGGGAGACGGTCGCACACGTACTCACAGAGGCGAGCCTAACCTGACTCTCTCTGGGGTGACTTCCGGCCGTGGTCGTGTCCTAATCCGGGCGGGTTTCGGGGCCGAGCGGTTCCGGCAGCGGCTGCGGAGGGCGCGGACCGACGTACTGGCCCACCGGGCGCATGCGCAGCGGGCGCTCGCCGTACTCCTCCAAGGCGTGGGCGATCCAGCCCGCGGTCCGCGCGACGGCGAAGATGATCTCGCCGGCCGTGGCGGGCATGCCGCTGGACGCGGTGAACACCGCCAGGGCCAGGTCGACGTTGGCGTGCAGCGGGGTGTGCCGGGCGGTGGTGGCGACGATGTCCCGGGCGGCGAGCAGGGCGGACTCCGCGCGCGGGACCCGCTCCAGGAGGCCGAACAGCACGCTCGCGCGCGGGTCCTCGCCGGTGTACAGCCGGTGGCCGAGTCCCGGGACCCGGCGGCCCGCGCGCAACTCGTCGGCGATCACCGGGACCGCTGTGCCCTGGTCCAGCACGTCGAGCAGCATGCGGTGGGCGTTGCCGCTCGCGGCGCCGTGCAGCGGGCCCTCCAGGACGCCGAGCCCGGCGGAGACGGCCGCGTAGGCGTGCGCGCGGGCCGAGGCGGCGACCCGGACCGCGAGCGTGGAGGCGGCCAGATCGTGGTCGGCGAGCAGGGCGAGCGCGGTGTCCAGGACACGCAGGGACGCCTCGTCGGCGGGGTGGCCGGTGAGCCGGCCCCAGAGCCGGTGGGCGAGCGGGCCGTCGTCCTTGTGGTCGCGCCGGACCGGCGGCAGCGCGTCGACGAGCGTGGGGATCAGGATCCGCGCAGTGTTCAGCACGGTGTCTTCGGACAGGTCGAAGCGCAGCGGGTCCTCGGCCGCCGCGGCGACGGCCGCCACGCGCAGCCGGTCGGTGGGGGAGGCGTGCTCGGACAGCGCGTTCACCGCGCGGCGCGCGACCGCGACGGTCGGGGCGGGCGCGGAGAAGGTCACGCCCGGGGTGAGCCGGCCCGTCCACAGCCACTCCGCGACCTCCTCGTAGGAGTGACGGAGTGCCAGCTCTACGGCGTCCACGCCCCGGAAGTAGTACCGGTCCTGCTCGATCAGCGTGACGCGGGTCCGGACGGACAGGTCCCCGCCGGAGCCGGGGGTTCCGGCCGCCTCCCGGCGGTGGCGCCGGGCGAGGGCCTCGACCTCCTTCGCCTCGAAGGTGCTGGCACGTCCGCCGGGCTCGCGCCTGCTGTTGAGCAGACCGCGGCTGACGTACGCGTACACCGTCTCCGGCTTCACGCCGAGCAGTTCGGCGGTCTCCTTGGTGGTCAGCCTGCGCCCGGGACGGCCGGGAGCGGGTTCGTGATCGCGCATGGGGGTCACCGTAGCCGCCTCTGCACATGTTGATCGGCTTGCATTGATTCAATCAATATTGACAAGAAATCAGTCAAGCATGGACAGTCGGATCAAGTCCAGGGAGGAGAATCATGGCGATCAACAGGACCGCAACCCCGTACATCGACGCACCGCGCGGACTCGCCGGCGTCGTCGTCACCGAGACCGAGATCGGTGACGTCCGGGGGCGCGAGGGCTTCTACCACTACCGCCAGTACTCGGCCGTCGAACTCGCGCGGACCCGTGGCTTCGAGGACGTCTGGCACCTCCTTGTTCACGGCACGCTCCCGGACGCGGAGCGCCGCGCCGCCTTCACCGCCGAGACGGCGGCGCTGCGGCGGCTGCCAGGGGAGGTGGCCTCGGCGCTGCCCGCGATCGCCGCGGCGAGCCGCGTCTCCGGCCCGCTGTCCGGGCTGCGCACGGCCCTGTCCCTGCTCGGCTCGGCACGCGGACTGCGGCCGGTGTACGACATCGACGCCGACCGGCGCCGCGCCGACACCCTGGCCGTCTGCGCGGCCGTACCCACACTGCTCACCGCGCTGTACCGGCTCGGGCAGGGCCTCGACCCGGTCGAGCCGCGCGAGGACCTCCCGTACGCGGCCAACTACCTGTACATGCTCACGGGCGAGGAGCCCGAGCCCCGGCGGGCGCGTGCGGTCGAGCAATACCTGATCTCAACCATTGATCATGGGTTCAATGCATCAACCTTCACGGCCCGCGTCATCGCCTCCACCGGGGCCGACGTGGCCGCCTGCCTGACCGGAGCCGTGGGCGCCCTGTCCGGGCCGCTGCACGGAGGCGCGCCCAGCCGGGCCCTGGACACCCTGGACGCCATCGGCACCCCGGACCGGATCGACCCCTGGATCCGCGAGCGGGTGCTCGCCGGCGACCGGATCATGGGCTTCGGGCACGCCATCTACCGCACGGAGGACCCCCGTTCCCGGATGCTGCGGGAGATCGCCCAGAGCTTCGGCGGACCGCGCGTGGACTTCGCGGTGGAGGTCGAACGCCGCGTAGAGGCGATCCTCGCCGAGCTCAAGCCCGGCCGCGAACTCCACACCAACGTCGAGTTCTACGCCGGCGTGGTCATGGAACTCTGCGGACTGCCCCGCGAGATG
This sequence comes from Streptomyces sp. NPDC002076, assembly GCF_053593835.1. Classification (NCBI taxonomy): domain Bacteria; kingdom Bacillati; phylum Actinomycetota; class Actinomycetes; order Kitasatosporales; family Streptomycetaceae; genus Streptomyces; species Streptomyces sp. NPDC002076. Next base: position 83,547 of record NZ_JBSFDI010000019.1, on the reverse strand, counting down.
TTCACCCCCACCTTCGCCGCGGCGCGGGTGGTGGGCTGGAGCGCCAACGTCCTGGAACAGGCGGCGGACTCGAAGATCATCCGGCCGGTCGCGCGGTACGTGGGGCCGACGCCGCCGGTCGCGGTGCCGGTCGCCGGCTGACGCACCCGCCCCGGGCGCCCCTCCTATCCTGGACCGGCAGTCGGTCCACACGAGAGAGGTCGCCCGTTGGGGAACAGCCTGGCGAACAGCCCGGACAGCAGCCGTAGCCCGCAGCAGATCCCCGTCGTCGTGCTCGCCGGTTTCCTCGGCTGCGGGAAGACCACACTCCTCAACCACCTCCTGCACCGCAGCGGAGGCAGCCGGATCGGGGCGATCGTCAACGACTTCGGGGCCATCGAGATCGACGCGATGGCCGTCGCGGGCGCCCTCGGCGACTCGACCGTCTCGCTCGGCAACGGCTGCCTGTGCTGTGCCGTCGACGCAAGCGAACTCGACCGCTATCTGGAGCGGCTCGCCGACCCGGGCACCGGCATCGACGTGATCGTCATCGAGGCCAGCGGGCTCGCCGAGCCACAGGAAATCGTGCGGATGGTGCTGGCCGGCGAGCACCCGAGGGTCGTCTACGGCGGCCTGGTCGAGCTCGTGGACGCCGCCGAGTTCGACGACACGCGCGCGAAGCACCCCGAGATCGACCGGCACCTGGCGTTCGCCGACCTCGTCGTCGTCAACAAGCTGGACCGCGCGGACGACGCCGACGGGGTGCTGGACCTCGTCCGCTCGCTCACCGACCGGGCCGCCGTCGTCCCCGCCACCTACGGCCGTATCGACCCCGAGTTCCTCTTCGACTGCAGGCCGAGCGAGGAGCGGATCGGGCAGCTGTCCTTCGACGACCTCCACGAGCACACCGGGGACGATGAGCACGCCGGTCATCTGGACACCGGCTACGACAGCCTGTCCTTCACCTCGGAGGTCCCCCTGGAACCCCGCCGGCTCATGCGGTTCCTGGACAGCCGGCCCGAGGGGCTGTACCGGATCAAGGGCCATGTCGACTTCGGGCCGTACGACACCCGCAACCGGTACGCCGTACACGCCGTCGGCCGGTTCCTGCGCTTCTACCCGGAGCCCTGGGCCGCTGCCGGCGACCGTCTCACCCAGCTCGTGCTGATCGGCTCCGGCATCGACGGCGAGGCCCTCGGCCAGGAGCTCAAGGGGTGCCGGAACGACGCCCCACACGCCGACGAACACGGCATGTGGGGCGTCCTGCGCTATGTCCAAGGCCCGGACCAGGCGGACCTGGAAGATCCGCCCGCCTAGAGCACCGGTCCCGCGACCACCGCCACCGTCTTCGGCAGCGACGTGCCCGAACCGTCCCGGCGCGGGTCCGGCTCCGGCAGGTCCGCCGGGGTGCCGTTCTTCTGCGCCGCGCGCGCGGGAACCGCGCCCGCCCAGGCCAGCGACAGACAGTCCTCGCCCTTCAGGAACCGCTGGCAGCGCACACCGCCCGTGGCCCGGCCCTTGCGCGGGTACTGGTCGAACGGCGTCAGCTTGGCGGTCGTCTGCACCGAGTCGTCCAGCGTGCCGCGCGAGCCCGCGACCGTGAACACCACCGCGTCGGCCGCCGGGTCGACCGCCGTGAAGGAGATGACCTTCGCGCCCTCGGCGAGCTTGATGCCCGCCATACCGCCGGCCGGACGGCCCTGCGGGCGCACGATGGACGCCTGGAAGCGCAGCAGCTGTGCGTCGTCGGTGATGAAGACCAGGTCCTCCTCGCCGGTGCGCAGCTCCACCGCGCCGACGATCCGGTCGCCCTCCTTCAGCGTGATGACCTCCAACTCGTCCTTGTTGGACGGGTAGTCGGGCACCACGCGCTTGACGACGCCCTGCTCGGTGCCGAGCGCAAGGCCCGGGGACGACTCGTCGAGCGTGGTCAGGCAGACCACCGTCTCGTCGTCCTCCAGGGAGACGAACTCCGCCAGCGGCGCGCCTCCGGAGAGGTTCGGCGCGGCCGCCGTCTCCGGCAGCTGGGGCAGGTCGACCACGTTGATCCGCAGCAGCCGGCCCGCCGAGGTCACCGCGCCGATCTCGCCGCGCGCGGTCGCCGGGACCGCCGAGACGATCACGTCGTGCTTGACGCGCTTCCCGCCGGCCTCCTCCGGGAACGGCTCCGCCGTCGCCGTACGGGCCAGCAGCCCCGTCGAGGACAGCAGCACCCGGCACGGGTCGTCGGCCACCTGCAGCGGTACCGCCGCCACCGGGGCGCCCGCGGACTCCAGCAGGACCGTACGCCGGTCGGTGCCGAACTTCTTGGCCACGGCGGCCAGTTCGTTCGAGACCAGTTTGCGCAGCTCCGCGTCGGACTCCAGGATCCGGGTCAGCTCCGCGATCTCCGCGGTGAGCCTGTCCTTCTCCGCCTCCAGCTCGATGCGGTCGTACTTGGTGAGCCGGCGCAGCGGCGTGTCGAGGATGTACTGCGTCTGGATCTCGCTCAGCGAGAAGCGCTGCATCAGGCGCTCCTTGGCCTGCGCGGAGTTCTCGCTGGACCGGATCAGCCGGATGACCTCGTCGATGTCGACCAGCGCCGTCAGCAGACCCTCGACCAGGTGCAGCCGGTCGCGCCTCTTGCCGCGGCGGAACTCGCTGCGGCGCCGCACCACGTCGAAGCGGTGGTCGAGATAGACCTCCAGCAGCTCCTTCAGGCCCAGCGTGAGCGGCTGGCCGTCCACCAGCGCGACATTGTTGATGCCGAAGGACTCCTCCATCGGGGTCAGCTTGTAGAGCTGCTCCAGGATCGCCTCCGGCACGAAGCCGTTCTTGACCTCGATGACCAGGCGCAGGCCGTGCTCGCGGTCGGTGAGGTCCTTGACGTCGGCGATGCCCTGGACCTTCTTGCCGTTGACCAGGTCCTTGATCTTCGCGATGACCTTCTCCGGGCCGACCGCGAAGGGCAGTTCCGTGATGACCAGGCCCTTGCGGCGGGCGGTCACCGTCTCGACCGAGACCGTCGCGCGCATCTTGAAGGTGCCGCGGCCCGTCGCGTACGCGTCCCGGATGCCGTCCAGGCCGACGATCCGGCCGCCGGTGGGCAGGTCCGGGCCCGGGACGTGCTTCATGAGCGCGTCCAGGTCCGCGTTCGGGTGCCTGATCAGGTGGCGGGCGGCCGCGATGACCTCGCGCAGATTGTGCGGCGGCATGTTCGTCGCCATGCCGACCGCGATGCCCGAGGAGCCGTTGACCAGCAGGTTCGGGAAGGCGGCGGGCAGCGCCACCGGCTCCCGCTCCTGGCCGTCGTAGTTCGGCGCGAAGTCGACCGTGTCCTCGTCGATCGACTCGGTCATCAGGCTCGTCGCCTCGGCCTGCCGGCACTCCGTGTACCGCATGGCGGCCGGCGGGTCGTCGTTGCCCAGCGAGCCGAAGTTGCCGTGGCCGTCGACCAGCGGCACGCGCATGGAGAAGGGCTGGGCCATGCGCACCAGGGCGTCGTAGATCGACGCGTCGCCGTGCGGGTGCAGCTTGCCCATGACCTCGCCGACGACACGCGCGCACTTCACATAGCCGCGGTCGGGGCGCAGGCCCATCTCGTTCATCTGGTACACGATCCGGCGGTGCACCGGCTTGAGGCCGTCACGGGCGTCCGGCAGGGCGCGCGAGTAGATGACCGAGTACGCGTACTCGAGGTAGGAGCCACGCATCTCGTCCACGACGTCGATGTCGAGGATCTTCTCCTCGTACGAATCGTCGGGCGGCGGGGTCTTCGTGCTGCGGCGGGCCATCGCTGCCGGCTCCTTGCTACTGAAGCGTTTGATGGATCTGACGCGGACCATTGTGGACCGCGGCACTGACAACCGGGGCCATGGCCCGGTCTTCCACGGTCCGCCCGGCACCGCAAGGCACACCGGACCGGCACCGCACGGTGCCCGCCGGCCGTCCTGCGGGCACGCGAGTCGCAGGCTACGCGATCCGCTGTGGGCGTACGTCCCGCGGGAACTTCGCCGAGGCCCGGCACGGTTTGCATACAGTGGCAGGAACGGCAGGAAAACCGCGGTTTTCACAACCGCCTCCGCTCGCGAAGGGATGTACATGCCCATGGGTCACACGACCACAGCCGAGGCAGGCTCCGGGGGCCTGACAGCGACCGAGCACCGCCTGGCCAACGGTCTGCGCGTGGTGCTCTCCGAGGACCACCTGACCCCGGTGGCGGCGGTCTGCCTCTGGTACGACGTCGGCTCCCGCCACGAAGTCAAGGGGCGTACCGGCCTGGCTCACCTTTTCGAGCACCTGATGTTCCAGGGCTCGGCGCAGGTCAAGGGCAACGGTCACTTCGAGCTGGTGCAGGGCGCCGGCGGCTCGCTCAACGGCACCACCAGCTTCGAGCGCACCAACTACTTCGAGACCATGCCCGCCCACCAGCTGGAGCTGGCGCTCTGGCTGGAGGCCGACCGCATGGGCTCGCTGCTGGCCGCCCTGGACGACGAGTCCATGGAGAACCAGCGGGACGTCGTCAAGAACGAGCGCCGCCAGCGCTACGACAACGTGCCCTACGGCACCGCCTTCGAGAAGCTGACCGCCCTGTCGTACCCGGAGGGCCACCCCTACCACCACACGCCGATCGGCTCGATGGCGGACCTGGACGCGGCCACCCTGGAGGACGCCCGCCAGTTCTTCCGCACCTACTACGCGCCGAACAACGCGGTGCTCTCCGTGGTCGGCGACATCGACCCCAAGCAGACCCTCGCCTGGATCGAGAAGTACTTCGGTTCGATCCCGTCCCACGACGGCAAGGCCGCCCCTCGTGAGGGCTCCCTGCCGGACGTCATCGGCGAGCAGAAGCGCGAGGTCGTCGTCGAGGAGGTGCCGGCGCGCGCCCTGATGGCCGCCTACCGCCTTCCGCACGACGGCACGCGCGCGTGCGACGCCGCCGACCTCGCCCTGACCATCCTCGGCGGCGGCGAGTCCTCCCGCCTGTACAACCGGCTGGTCCGCCGCGACCGTACGGCCGTCGCGGCCGGCTTCGGCCTGCTGCGCCTCGCCGGCGCGCCCTCCATGGGCTGGCTGGACGTGAAGACCTCCGGTGACGTCGAGGTGCCGGTCATCGAGACCGCCATCGACGAGGAGCTGGCCCGGTTCGCCGAGGAGGGCCCCACGGCCGAGGAGATGGAGCGCGCCCAGGCCCAGTTGGAGCGCGAGTGGCTGGACCGGCTGGGCACGGTCGCCGGCCGCGCCGACGAACTGTGCCGGTACGCCGTCCTGTTCGGCGACCCGCAGCTCGCCCTCACCGCCGTCAAGCGCGTCCTGGAGGTGACCCCGCAGGAGGTCCAGGAGATCGCCCAGGCCCGTCTGCGCCCCGACAACCGCGCGGTCCTGGTGTACGAACCGAAGTCCCCGGAGCAGGCCCCGGACGCCGACGTCCCCGAGGACCCGGAGCAGGAAGCCACCGTAGAGGCCGGTAACGAGAACGAGGAGACGGCCAAGTGACCGAGCTCGCCACCATGGACTTCCATCCCCAGCCGCAGGCCGGCGAGGCCAAGCCCTGGGCGTTCCCGGCGCCCGAGCGCACCGCGCTCGACAACGGCCTGACCGTGCTGCGCTGCCACCGCCCCGGCCAGCAGGTCGTCGCCGTCGAGGTGCTGCTGGGCGCGCCCCTGGACGCCGAGCCGGCCGGCTTGGACGGCGTCGCCACGATCATGGCGCGGGCCTTCTCCGAGGGCACCGACAAGCACTCCGCCGAGGAGTTCGCCGCCGAGCTGGAGCGCGCGGGCGCCACGCTGGACTCGCACGCCGACCACCCCGGCGTCCGGCTCAGCCTGGAGGTCCCCGCCTCGCGCCTGGCCAAGGGCCTCGGCCTGCTCGCCGACGCGCTGCGCGCGCCCGCCTTCGCCGACAGCGAGGTGGAGCGGCTGGTCCGCAACCGCCTGGACGAGATCCCGCACGAGCTGGCCAACCCCTCCCGCCGGGCCGCCAAGGAGCTCTCCAAGGAGCTGTTCCCGGTGGCTTCGCGCATGTCGCGCCCCCGCCAGGGCACCGAGGAGACCGTCGAGAAGATCGACGCCGCCGCCGTACGCGCCTTCTACGGCCGGCACGTACGCCCCGCCACGGCCACCGCAGTGGTGGTCGGCGACCTCACCGGGGTCGACCTGGACGCGCTGCTCGGCGACACTCTGGGCGCCTGGACCGGCACGCCGGGCGAGCCGCGGCCCGTGCCGCCGGTGACCGCCGACGACACCGGGCGCGTGGTCATCGTGGACCGGCCCGGCGCCGTGCAGACGCAGCTGCTCATCGGCCGCGTCGGCCCCGACCGGCACGACCGGGTGTGGCCCGCCCAGGTGCTCGGCACCTACTGCCTCGGCGGCACCCTCACCTCCCGCCTGGACCGCGTCCTGCGGGAGGAGAAGGGCTACACCTACGGTGTGCGCGCGTTCGGCCAGGTCCTCCGGTCCGCGCCGGACGGCACGGGCGCCTCGATGCTCGCCATCAGCGGCTCCGTGGACACCCCCAACACCGGCCCGGCGCTGGAGGACCTGTGGAAGGTGCTGCGCACCCTCGCGGCGGACGGTCTGACCGACGCCGAGCGGGACGTGGCCGTGCAGAACCTCGTCGGGGTGGCGCCGCTCAAGTACGAGACCGCGGCGGCCGTCGCGAGCACGCTGGCCGACCAGGTCGAGCAGTATCTGCCCGACGACTTCCAGGCGACGCTCTATCAGCAGTTGGCCGCGACGGGCACGGTGGAGGCCACGGCGGCCGTCGTGAACGCCTTCCCGGTGGACCGTCTGGTGACCGTCCTCGTCGGTGACGCCTCCCAGATCAAGGCACCGGTGGAGGCGCTCGGCATCGGTGAAGTGACGGTCGTGGCGGCCGAGTGACCGCACGCGTGCGTGGGGCCCTGACGGTCTACGGACCGTCAGGGCCCCTGCCGTTCTCACTCCTTTTTCGGGATGCCCGATTTGAGGCGGAGGTTGCCTGTCTGCCCTGTGGGATGCGCTACAAAAGCCCGGATCCGTTTGGGGTTCGAAAGCAGGCTTACGTAGCGTCACCCGGGCTGTTCGTCGGTAGTGCGCCGCACCCGCGGCACCGGACAGCCATCGCCGAGTCCCCGTACGGCGCGAGCCAGGGGAGCCGGGGACCCACGCAGTCCCTGGGGTGAATCGGGCGCCCGCGCTTGGCGAGGGGGCCCGTAGGAGACCTTCCTGCTCCGAACCCGTCAGCTAACCCGGTAGGCGAGAAGGAAGGAAAGGACCAGCCACTCCATGGCGTTCATGTGCGCCACCGGGAAGCACCGCAAGCCCGGCCGGGTCAAGCGCACCACCGCTCAGGCGGCAGGCATCGCGGCCCTCACCACCACCGGTGTCATCGGCACCCTGGCCGCCTCCCCGGCGCTCGCCGCCGAGAACACCGTGGAGCAGACCGGCCTCACGCCGGTCCTCACCCTGAGTGACGACGTGGCCGAGCACATCGACGCGCAGGCCGCCGCGCAGCAGCGGGCCGCCGAGCAGAAGGCGGCCGAGGAGGCCGCGGCGAAGAGGGCGAAGGAGCAGCGCGAGGCCAGGGCCCGCGCCGCCCGGGAGGCCGAGCGCAAGCGCCTGATGAACGCCTTCGTCGTCCCGATCGCGAACTCCTACGTCTCCACCGGCTACAGGGCGAGCAGCTCGCTGTGGTCCTCCGGCTCGCACACCGGCATCGACTTCCACGCCGCGAGCGGCACCCCGGTGCACGCGGTCGGCTCCGGCACCGTCGTCTCCACCGGCTGGGGCGGCGCGTACGGCAACCAGATCGTGATCAAGATGGCCGACGGCATGTACACCCAGTACGGCCACCTGTCGTCGATCGGCGTCTCGGTGGGCCAGCAGGTCACCCCGGGCCAGCAGATCGGCCTGTCCGGCGCGACCGGCAACACCACGGGCCCGCACCTGCACTTCGAGGCCCGTACGACCCCCGACTACGGCTCGGACGTCGACCCCGTCGCCTACCTCCGCAAGCACGGCGTGAACGTCTGACGCCTCATCGCGCGGCATGCGAAGCCCCGGCTCACCGAGCCGGGGCTTTCGTCGTCTTTTCAGGGGCGCACCCGATCCGCTGACCAAAAAATATCCATGGATTCTGGCCCGCCGTCGGAAATTGCGGCTCATTGGAATAGAGTCACGGGACAGGCGTCCATCGTCGACGTTTCACGGGGATTAAGGCGGAGGTCGGTCATGCGTATTCCGGCGCACTCGGTGTGCACGGCCATCCGGGACGACATCGTCGCGGGTGTCTACGAGCGCGGCGGCCGGTTGACCGAGGAAGTCCTGGCCCGCCGCTACGGCGTCTCGCGCGTCCCCGTCCGCGAGGCCCTGCGCACCCTGGAGGCCGAGGGCTTCGTGGTGACCCGACGGCACGCAGGCGCGTGCGTGGCCGAGCCGACCGAGCAGGAGGCCGCCGACCTGCTGGAGATGCGCCTGCTGCTGGAGCCGCTCGGCGCCGCCAGGGCCGCCCAGCGGCGCACCGAGGCCCATCTGAAGGTGCTGCGCGGCCTGGTCAGGCTGGGCCAGGAGCGGGCCCGCAGGGGCAACAGCGACGATCTGCGCTCGCTGGGCGGCTGGTTCCACGAGACGCTCGCCCAGGCCTCGGGCAGCCCCTCGCTGACCGCGATGCTCAGCCAGCTCCGGCACAAGATCGCCTGGATGTACGCGGTGGAGGCGCCGTCCAGCCCGGTGGACTACTGGACGGAGCACGGCGCCATCGTCGACGCGGTGGCGCGCGGCGACGGGGAGCGCGCGCGGGCGCTCACGGCGCTGCACACCGAGCGCGCGACGGCCGTGCACCGGCTGCGCTTTTCCGGGGCCGGCGAGCGTGTGAGGACTTCGCAACACGCCGTAAACATGTCGGGCCTCCAGCATTAACACGGGCGCCGTATACAAAGAAGAGGTATTCGGCTGCGCAGCATTTCCCGCTGCCTCAATTCCGGTGTGTGCGCAAAGAGCCCGGAAACGCAGAGTCGCGCCGCCCGAAAAGGGCGACGCGGCTCCGGTGTGTCAGCGTGCTGCTGTTCAGACCGTCTCGGGCAGTTCCTCGAGACCCTCGGAGACCAGCTTGGCCAGACGGTCGAGGGCGACGTCCGCACCCTCGGCGTCGGAGGCCAGCACGATCTCCTCGCCGCCCTGGGCACCCAGGCCCAGGACAGCCAGCATGGAGGCCGCGTTGACGGGGTTGCCGTCAGCCTTGGCGATCGTCACCGGGACGCCTGCGGCCGTGGCGGCTCGGACGAAGATGGAGGCGGGGCGGGCGTGGAGGCCCTCGGCCCAGCCGACGTTGACGCGGCGCTCAGCCATGTGTTGCTGCCCTTCAGTCTTCAGGGTTGTCTAGACCAGTTTCCCATATCGCGAAGCATGCCCCGGAGCGGACCTTCGTCCGCCCCGGCGTGGCGTCGGAACCGCGGCCTCGGTTCCGGCTTCCGTCCTCCACAGACTGCCCTGCGCCGTTGTCGGACGCGAGCCGTACTCTGGGGCCCATGCAGACCTCGGCGGACCGGCAGGACCGGCACCAGTACCCCGCCCACTGGGAGGCGGACGTGGTGCTGCGCGACGGTGGTACCGCGCGCATCAGGCCCATCACCGTTGATGACGCCGACCGCCTGGTCAGCTTCTACGAGCAGGTCTCGGACGAGTCGAAGTACTACCGCTTCTTCGCGCCGTACCCCAGGCTCTCCGCCAAGGACGTCCACCGCTTCACGCACCACGACTTTGTGGACCGGGTGGGACTCGCGGCCACCATCGGCGGCGAGTTCATCGCCACCGTACGCTATGACCGCATCGGCGCCGACGGCATGCCCGCCTCGGCGCCCGCCGACGAGGCCGAGGTCGCCTTCCTGGTGCAGGACGCGCACCAGGGCCGCGGGGTCGCCTCCGCCCTGCTGGAACACATCGCGGCGGTCGCCCGCGAGCGCGGCATCCGCCGCTTCGCCGCCGAGGTGCTGCCCGCCAACACCAAGATGATCAAGGTGTTCACGGACGCCGGCTACACCCAGAAGCGCAGCTTCGAGGACGGCGTCGTCCGCCTGGAGTTCGACCTCGAACCCACCGACCGCTCCCTCGCCGTGCAGCGAGCGCGCGAGCAGCGCGCCGAGGCCCGCTCGGTACGGCGGCTGCTCATGCCCGGCTCGGTGGCGGTGGTCGGCGTGGGCCGCGCCCCCGGCGGCGTGGGCCGCAGCGTCCTCGGCAACATCCGGGACGCCGGCTATGGCGGCCTGCTGCACGCCGTGAACAAGGCCTTCCCGGAAAGCCTCGGTGAGGTCGACGGGGTGCCGGCCTACCGGCGCGTGCGGGACATCGGCGGTCCGGTGGACCTCGCCGTGGTCGCCGTACCGGCCGAGCACGTTCCCGCCGTGGTCGCCGAGTGCGGCGAACACGGGGTGCAGGGGCTCGTCGTGCTCTCCGCCGGGTACGCCGAGAGCGGGCCCGAGGGGCGCGAGCGGCAGCGGGCCCTCGTGCGGCAGGCACGCGCGTACGGCATGCGGATCATCGGCCCGAACGCCTTCGGGATCATCAACACCGCGCCGGACGTGCGCCTCAACGCCTCCCTCGCCCCGGAGATGCCCCGCCCCGGCCGTATCGGGATGTTCGCCCAGTCCGGCGCCATCGGCATCGCCCTGCTGTCCCGGCTGCACCGGCGCGGCGGAGGGGTCACCGGGGTCACCGGCGTGTCCACCTTCGTCTCCGCCGGCAACCGCGCGGACGTCTCCGGCAACGACGTCCTCCAGTACTGGTACGACGACCCCGAGACCGACGTCGCCCTCATGTACCTGGAGTCCATCGGCAACCCGCGCAAGTTCACGCGCCTCGCGCGCCGGACGGCGGCGGCGAAGCCGCTGGTCGTGGTGCAGGGGGACGGTTCCACGCCGCAGGGACACGCGGTGCGGGCCACCCGGCTGCCGCACGCCACCGTCTCCGCGCTGCTGCGGCAAGCCGGGGTGATCCGGGTCGACACGATCACCGAGCTGGTCGACGCGGGGCTGCTGCTCGCCCGGCAGCCGCTGCCGGCGGGGCCGAGGGTGGCGATCCTGGGGAACTCGGAGTCGCTGGGCGTGCTGACGTACGACCGGTGTCTGGCGGAGGGGCTGCGGCCTTCGCGTCCGCTGGACCTGACGACGGGGGCGACGGCGGAGGACTTCCATCGGGCGCTGGGCGCCGCGCTGGCCGACGAGTCGTGCGACTCCGTCGTGGTGACGGCGATCCCCGCGATCGGGGAAGCGTCGCCGGGGGATGCGGAGCTGGCGGAGGCGTTGCGGTCGGCCGCGGCTGCCGTTCCGGGGAAGCCGGTGCTGGTGGTGCATGTGGAGCTCGGGGGGCTTGCGGAGGCCTTGTCGGCAGCGGCCAGTACCGCACCCGCGGCCGTTGACAAGGCACCCGGTACCGAGGGCGGTGCCCGCCTGTTCCGTGCTGCGGAACGCCTGCCCACCGCGAGAGCGGGTGCGGCCAGTCCTCCGGAGGGCATGCACCTCATCCCCGCCTACCCCGCCGCCGAACGTGCCGTGCGGGCGTTGGCCGAAGCCGTCAAGTACGGGCAGTGGCGGCGGGAGGCCATGGACCCGGGGAAGGTGCCCGAGTACGACGACATCGACGAGAAGGGGGCCGCGCGGCTGATCGGTGAGCTGCTCGCGCGCGGGCAAGGGCTCACGATCTCCGACGCGGAGACCTGCGAGCTGCTCGGCAAGTACGGCATCCCCGTGCGGCGCGCGCTGCCCGCGCCCACTCCCGACTCCGCCGCCGAAGCCGCCCGCGCCCTCGGCTACCCGGTCGCCCTCAAGGCCACCGCTCCGCACCTCAGACACCGCGCCGACCTGGGCGGCGTACGCCTCGACCTCGCGGACGAGGAGCAACTGCGCCGGGCGTACGCCGAGTTGACCGAGCTGTTCGGCACGCCGGAGGAGCTGCGGCCGGTGGTGCAGGGCATGGCACCGCGCGGCGTCGACACCGTCGTACGGGCCGTGATCGACCCGGCGGCCGGGGCCGTGCTGTCCTTCGGGCTGGCCGGGGCCGCCTCCCAGCTGCTCGGCGACATGGCGCACCGGCTGGTCCCGGTCACCGACCGGGAGGCGACCTCGCTGGTGCGGTCGATCCGTACGGCACCGCTGCTGTTCGGCTGGCGCGGCTCCACGCCCGTCGACACCCCGGCGCTGGAGGAACTGCTGCTGCGGGTGTCCCGGCTGGTCGACGACCATCCGGAGGTGGTCGCCGTCACCCTGGAACCGGTCGTCGTCGCCCCGCACGGCGTGAGCGTCCTCAGCGCCACGGTACGGCTCGCGCCCCCACCGGCCCGCGACGACCTGGGCCCGCGCACCATGCCGGCCTACTGATCACCTACTGATCAGGGGAGGGAGACCGCATGGAGATCGCCGGCCGTCCGCTGCCCGAGGGCAGCTGGTGGGACTGGGAAGTGATCGTCTGGGACGGCGGGCAGCTGCGGCTGGCCGCAGGATACGACCTCACGTATCACCACGGCCTGGAGATCGTCTTCACCGACCCGGGCTTCGTCGCGTGCCCCTCCGCCTTCCAGGACCCCGTCTTCCGTGAGCCCGCCGCCGAGGAGGCGGCACGCCTGCGGCGAGCGCTGGGCGAAACACTGCCCGTCGTGGTCGCGTTCGAGGCGGACGGCGGCGGACCCGAACCCGTCTCCTGTCTGATCGCCGCGCAGGGGCTGGACATCCTGCCGGGGCTCGTTCCGCGGCGCCCACGCGCGCGTGCGCAGGCCGACCCCGGTCTTCGTGACTGGACCGGACCCCCCATGCCCACGGATTAGGATGGACGCCATGGCCAAGACCAGTACGACGACCCAGGGGCTGCGCGCGGCGATCGAGCGCAGCGGCTACTACCCGGCCCTCGTGGCCGAGGCGGTGGAGGCCGCTGTGGGCGGCGAGCCCATCCGGTCGTACCTGGTCCACCAGGAGACCACCTTCGATCAGAACGAGGTGCGGCGCCATGTGACCGTGCTCGTCCTCACCGGCAACCGCTTCATCGTCAGCCACACCGACGAGCAGGCCGCCGACAGCACCTCCCCGACGCCGTACGCCACCACCTCCACCGAGTCCGTCAAGATCGAGCGGATCTCGTCGGTCGTGGTCAGCCGGGTGGTCGCCAACCCCGAGCAGTACGCGCCGGGCACCCTGCCCCGCGAGGTCGTGCTGACCATCGGCTGGGGCGCGGTCAGCCGCATCGACCTGGAGCCCGCCGCCTGCGGCGACCCCAACTGCGACGCCGACCACGGCTACACGGGCAGCTCCACGGCGGACGACCTCAGCCTGCGCGTCAGCGAGGCCGGGGACGGCCCGGAGACGGTGCGCCAGGCGCTCGCCTTCGCCCAGGCCATCTCGGAGGCGACCGCGGACATCGCCCGCTGATGTCCCAGCTCTCCGCCTGGGACCACCCGGAACCGCTCGCCCTGGACACCGCGCCGCTGCCCGAGTACGGCACCGGCTCCCTCGCCGATCTGCTGCCCACCCTGGCCGCCGGCATGGGCGTCCCCGGCCTCAAGGCCACGATCGAGGAGCTGACCCCGGCCGACCGGGTCTGTGTCCTGCTGATAGACGGGCTCGGCTGGGAACAGCTGCGGGCGCACGCCGACGAGGCGCCCTTCCTGACCTCGCTGCTCGGCACCTCGCGCGGCGGCACCGGCCGCCCGCTCACCGCCGGCTACCCGGCGACCACCGCCGTCTCCCTCGCCTCCGTCGGCACCGGCCTGCCGCCCGGCGTGCACGGCCTGCCCGGCTACACCGTGCGCAACCCGGCCACCGGCGAGCTGATGAACCAGCTCCGCTGGCAGCCGTACACCGATCCGCGCGCCTGGCAGCCGTACCCCACCGTCTTCCAGCTGGCCCAGGCGGCCGGGGTGCACGCCGCCCAGGTGACCTCGCCCATCTTCGAGCACACCCCGCTCACCAAGATCGCGCTCAGTGGCGGCAGCTTCCACGGCCGGCTCAGCGGCGAGGAGCGCATGGACCTCGCGGCGGAGCAACTGGCCGCCGGGGACCGCTCGCTGGTCTACACGTACTACTCCGAGCTGGACGGCGCCGGACACCGCTACGGCGTCGCCTCCGACACCTGGCGCGGCCAGCTGATGTACGTCGACCGGCTCGCCCAGCGCCTCGCCGAGCAACTGCCGCCCCGCAGCGCGCTCTACGTCACCGCCGACCACGGCATGGTCGACGTCCCGTTCGACGACGAGCACCGCATCGACTTCGACACGGACTGGGAGCTGCGCGCCGGGGTCGCCCTGCTGGGCGGCGAGGGCCGGGCGCGGCACGTGTACGCGGTGCCGGGCGCCGAGAACGACGTACTGACCGTCTGGCGCGAGGTGCTCGGCGAGCAGTTCTGGGTGGCCTCGCGGGACGAGGCGATCGCGGCGGGCTGGTTCGGGCCGCACATCGACGAACGGGTGTACCCCCGGCTCGGGGACGTGGTCGCGGCCGCGTACGACGACGTCCTGATCATCGCGTCCGAGCGGGAGCCCAAGGAATCGTCGCTGGTGGGCAACCACGGTTCGATGACGCCCGCCGAGCAGCTGATCCCGCTGCTCGAAGTACGCTCCTGACCCTCCCGACCCGCACGACCTCTCGCCGAAAGGTGCTCAACTCCTCATGCCCGAGCTGGCGTTCTTCTCCGGAACGATGGATTGTGGGAAGTCGACTCTGGCGCTTCAAATTGCGCACAACCGTTCGGCTCGCGGACTGCAGGGCGTGATCTTCACACGGGAGGACCGCGCGGGGACCGGCAAGCTGTCGTCGCGCCTGGGGCTGGTGACCGACGCGGTGGAGGCAACACCCGGGCTGGATCTCTATGCGTTCGTGGTGGAGCGTATGTCGCTCGGCGGCAAGGTCGACTACGTCATCGTGGACGAGGCCCAGTTCTTGTTCACGGAGCAGATCGACCAGCTGGCCCGGATCGTTGACGATCTGGACCTCGATGTGTTCGCCTTTGGCATCACCACCGACTTCCGCACCAAGCTGTTCCCCGGTTCGCAGCGGCTGATCGAGCTGGCGGACCGGATCGAGACGCTCCAGGTGGAGGCGATGTGCTGGTGCGGGGCACGGGCCACCCACAACGCTCGCACGGTGGGCGGCAAGATGGTCGTCGAGGGCGAGCAGGTCGTGGTGGGGGACGTCGGCGCGGCTGAGGAGGCCGTCGGGTACGAGGTCCTGTGCCGCCGTCATCATCGCAAGGAGATGACGAGCGCGACGGCGCGCGCGGCAGCACTGTCGCCTGACGTACTGCCGGTAACGTCGGGCTGACCTGACGGCCCCATCGTTCTGAACCCGGCGGAGGACGCGTCTGACGGTGTGTTGCCCAGTGGCCTCGGACTCATGACCGAAGAGACGATCACCGCACTGAAGAACTGCGACCGGCCCGGAACGAAGGCGGGACGGCGGCGTGAGCGCCGCTGGCACGCCGAAGGCGGCGCGCATCCCCGGCTGAGGGCACCGGCCGCGGCCGCGCCCTGCGCGGCGGCCTGCTCGCCGCCGCTGTGCTGCTCTCGGCACTGGCGCTCGGCGTGTCGATGATGCCGTTCGGTGGCTCCGGCGACGACAGCACCGCCGCCCGCGACGACCGGCAACCGATCGCCGGCTCACCACCCCGCACGGCTCGCCGACGGCGCCCGCCGCCATCCCGTCCGCCACGCGCACCGCAGCCGGCCGGGCCGCCAGAAACCCGACCCGAACCGCAGGGCAGCTCCCCGACCGCACACCGGCCCGGCCCCAGCGGCAGCGGCGCCCGCGCGGCCGGCTGCCAGGGCGCCTACGACCTCGTCGACCAGTGGCCCGACAGCTTCCAGGCCGCCGTCACTGTCACCACCGACCGGCCCCCGACGGCCGGAGCGTGTCCTGGACATTCCGCGACGGCCGGCGGGTCGGCCGGATGTCTGGGACGCCAACGTCCACCAGAGTGGCCCGGGCCACCGCCACCGCCGCCGACTGCAACAAGACCGTCACCGCGCACGGCAGGCTGTTGCCGGGCACGCCGAGGTGGTGTGCGCGAACACGAACGGGACGACGAGGCGTCGACCGATGACTGTCATGGCGATGGGCGCTGCCCTTGTGATCCTGCGGTGAGCTCTTCAGGACACCTTGACTCGGGGCTGGTGACTCCTTGCTCGCACAACGGAGTCCATGCTCCGTCGGCGTGCCCTGACCACGAAGTACTGCACAAGGGATATGACTGCCAGGCAGAAGCCCAGCGTGACCCAGCCGGTCGGTCCTGTTGCCAGGACCGCACCGGTGACCAGAAGGGGACCCCCCGCCCGCTCTGCGGACTGGGCGAGCCCGTGAACTCCGATGTACGCGCCCCGGGAAGACAGGGGAGCGAGGCTCACGGCGAGTTCCCACGAAGTCAGTGCGTGCAGCATCTCGGCCACCGTGATGGCCGCTGCGGCACCGCACAGAGCGATCGCCGCCGTGATCGCGCCGCCGTGACCCGCCACCGCCGCGCAACAGCATCCCAGCAGAAAGGCCGCGCCGGTCGCCGCCACTGCCGCCTGCGTGCGTTCGATCGATCTGCCGAGGCGGGACAACCGCATCTGAAAGACGATGACTGACACGGTGTTGAGGAGGAAGAGCCCAGCCGTTAGCTCATGCGGCGCGCGGGTGGCGGATACGAGCCAGAGCGGGAGGGCCACATTGAACAGTGAGGCATCCAGGAAGAGCGGCGCCTCCAGCAGGACGAAAGCCAGGTAGCTGAGGTCACGCCAGGGACCTCTGCCGTACCGCGGCTTCGCCCCCGGGGGTGCCGCGTCCTCACCAGGCTCACAAGGCGCGGCATGGAGCCGGAGTCGGCGCAGCAGCACCGCAGCGGTGCCGAAGAACAGGGCGTTGGTCAACAGGATCACGTGGAAGGCGAGGTCCGTCCCCACTGCCTCGGCCGCTCCGGCACCCAGGGCCCCGAGCGCGAACCCGATATTCGTGGCCACCCTCGCCTTGGCTTGAAAGCGCACCCGATCGTCCATGCCGACCCTGGCCACGAGCAACCGCTGCAGCACCGCTGCCGCTCGGTCACCGACGCTTCCGAGCGTCATCACCGCGAGCAGTGACCAGAATTGATGGCAGACCAGTAGTGTGACCGCGGCTCCCGCCCGGTATACATATCCCGCCAAGGCCAGTCCCCGCAGCGAGACGTGATCGGCCAGCCATCCGGCCAGCGGGGCACCCGCCATACCGGCCGTGCCCGCCATCCCCAGCAACAGCCCGATACTTCGGGGGCTGAGGCCCTCGACATGGGTGAAGTAGAGAGCCGCGGAAGTCTGCCAGAGGCCGGCGCCGGTCTTGTCCACCAGCAGCACGACCAGCAGCCAGCTCCCGACGGCTTCACGCCCGCCGAATCGGAGAGCGGCCGAACGTCCCTTGCTCACCGGATCGAAAGGGGGGCCGACTGCTCGGCTTCCACAACGGGTTCAAAGGAGAAGAACCGCGAGGAGGACAACTCATCGAAGGTGGAAAGGAGGACCTCGGGCTGGTCGGCTGCGGCGAAGACGCGAGCGAGCGTACCAGCGGCAGTGCCACGCTCCCACTCCGGACGTTGTCCGACTGAGTAGTTGATCTGCACCGAGACCACACCGGGGAGCGCCAGAACCTCCGCTGCTTCGGGGACTCGGGACAGGCGTGCCTCTTCTCCAGGAGCCTGCGGCAACATGATCGCTGCACTGCGTCTGGCCGGCCGCGCCTCTGGAGCGGGCGTTCCCGTGGCGACTGCTGCCATCGCGAGGACGACGTCATAGCCGGACGAGAGGAACAGCTGCTCGGTGACTCCTCCCCCGATACGGCCGTTCACCTCGATCACCCTGGGGCCGTCCGCAGTGAGCATGAACTCCGTGTGCACCGCACAGTCGGTAAGACCGATGGCGCGGATCGCATCGGTTGCCGCAGCATGCAACCGCGCGATGTCGGCCGCTCCCAGCGAAGACGGCAGAATTCCGCCGTTCTCCCGGAAGGGCTCGGTCAGCGGCAGCTTGTCGGTCACGGCGAGATGCATGATCTCCCCTGACTGGACCAGGGACTCCACGCTGACGTATGTGCCATAGCGGGGGTCGGTGTGCCAGGGGCGGCCGATGAGACGCTCCTCCAGGATGAACACGGGCCTGCCGTTCCCGCGAGGGTCGGCCAGGTATTCACTCCGGGCGGTCTCCCAGATCTGCGCCAGATCGGAGGAAGCGCTGACAGGATGGGTCGCCATGCTGCCCACGCCTGCCACCGGCTTCAGGACGGCGTTACCGCCTACCAGCGCCAGCGCGTGCCTGAGCTGGTCGAGTCCGTCGACGCCGGCGTACCTCGGCACCGGAACGCCGGCCCGTTGCAGGAGCTCCCGCTGAACATACTTGTCCCGCAGGGCCGGCAGTGCGTGGGAGGGATTGGCGGGCAGACCCAGTGCCGAGGCGGCCATGTGCGCCTGCTCGACGAGCAACTCACTGAACGACAGCACACCGTGCGGGTGCCAGTTTCCGGCGTGCTCAAGGATTGCCTGCCGGAACGGCGTCTCCGGGTCCACTACCTCCTGGTGGCACCAGGCGCTGAACTGACCCGCCCGATCGCGATCCGCGGCCGGATCCTCGAGCGGGCGCCGCAGAACGTGAAGTTCGTATCGCTCGCAGAGCCGGGGCAGGAACCACTGCGGGGGTGGTCCCCCAGGGCCGTCGGCCAGAATCAACCTTGGGCGACCGGAAGTGTGCTCGTACATGTCGGCCGTCTCATCTCCGCTGTCTCAAGGACGGTGGGTGGCTGGGTGAACGCCCGCACGGCGACACTCTCGACTGCGGCACCGAAGGCGATGCGTACGCGTCGGCGAACATCGAGCGCCGGCCGTTGCTCGGGCGTTCGGCAGCCTGGTATCACCGGAGATGAGCTGTCATGCACGCTCCGGTCTCGGGCCTCACAACGACCGCCGTCCTGCCTTTGCTTCTCACACCGCCCCCTGGCTCTGGACATTCCTTTACCGGAGTGCACCGAAACAGGGCCACACCTGCACGCGGCAGATTGTGGGCGCGGCCAAGATCAATCCTTGGCTCGAAGGGCCAGGGCGGCAATGCCGTCAGAATGGCCCTTCCCTGTCATGACCCCTACCGGCCAGGACAGCCCGCCCACAAGGGACGGTTCCCAAGTCCCCATGGCCTGCCCGCCGAGCGCGCGGATCTTGGCGTGGGAGATGGTGACGGCGTGCTGCCCTTCGGACGGCCGGTCGGCAGCGATCCGGTCGATCGGCAACAGGGTCCTCCCGTCCAGGACTACCAGGATCTCCACGACGATATGCGTGCGTGCCGCTGACCAGCCAGGGTGCGGACGCCGCCAAGGAGATCGTCGGGCGGAGGCGGTACATCCTCACCGACGCCATCGGACTGATCCTCGCCGTGACCGTCACAGCCGCGAGCCTCTCCGAGGAGCCGTAGGGATACGGCTCCTCGGAGAGGCCGAGACGACCTGCCCCACCATCACCTGGAGCTGGGTCGACACCGGCTCCAAGAACGCAGTACATCGAGCACGGCGCCGGCCTCGGAATCGATGCTCAGTCCAACCAGCCCAGCCGCATCGCCTGCGCGCCGGCCTGGAAGCGGGACTCCACGCCGAGTACTCGCAACAGATCCGCAATCAGCCTCCGGTACGTTCGTGTGGAGACTCCGAGTTCGCGAGCTACGGTGTCGTCCTTGTACCCGGCGGCCATGGCCTTGAGCATCAACCGCTGCTGGGGAGTCGGGCTCGCTCCCTCAGCGACAGGTGTGGTGGCGTTCACCGGCGAGGCGTGCAGCCAGGCATGCTCGAAGAGATCACACAGCAGGTTCACCAACGGTCCCCCACGGAGAAGCATCAGTGCCAGCTCACCATCCACCGGGGAGATCGGTACCATCGCCCAGTACCGGTCAGCCACGATCAGCCGAAACGGCAGCGAATTCGCGAGCCGCACCTGCACCCCACACTCAACCAGCTGCTGTACATGCACCGCTCCGTGCGGAACCCGTGTCATCGGCTCCATGTGAATACTCCGAATGGAAACCCCACGGTCGAGTAGTTCGCGGTTCCGCCGGATTCCGTTGCCGAGCTCCTCCGGGGAAAGAGCGATGCCCGGGTGCATTCCGACCAGCTCGCACTGGGCGAGTAGGGTCATGCTCTCCAATAGCTCGGAGATCCGCTCCAGGCCCACTACCACCTCAACGTCGACGGCATGGCTGGGCTGCCGCTGGTTCTTCAGGATGAGTTGGTTGCTCGCCACGTCGAGAGCCTCGAAGATCACATTCATCTCCGAGGCCGCTCGACTCAGGGCGGACCTGGCTTGAGTGATCGCGTTACGCAATCCAGCCTCAGGTGTGGGGGTGCCATGAGGGTCGTGGTGCATGTCCGTCTCAAAGTAGGCCGGCGAGCAAATGGTGAGGGTGGCACGGTGCGCGTCGCGTCTGTGCAGGCCAAAGATACGTGGATCTTCGTCGGCCGCGTTTGACGGCAACGGTCCGCGAGCGACTGCGCGAGCGGGTCGGCCCGTGGACGAGGCACGGTCACGCACAGGGTGGAAGGCCCCTGAGGCTCGCGGTGCAGGGGTACAGGTCGCCCACCCGCCGCCGCGCCGAGCGTGACGGCCAGGCAGCACGTGGCCCTCGCGAATGGGGACGGCGACGGCTACGCCGTGATCATGTTCACACCATTCTCTTCACGAGCTCGACCACGAGGGCGACGTAGCGTTCAGCCGCGGCTGCTCAGCGTGTCCCTGGCATGTTCGAGTCGTAGCGCGCCACTTCGGCCGCCTTCCGAAACCGGCGTGACGATGTCCGACAACCACGAGGACACGCTTGGCGCGTGGGTGCCGTGGCCGCCAGTGGCCACTCGGTGGGGCTTGAGGGCACACTGCTCGGGATCGCAGTGTCGTGCGTGTGTACAGCGAACCGATCAACCAGTGGCAGAAAATCGGGATTATCGGGGGGTTGGGTCCGCTCGCCTGCGCAAATTTCTATGTGCGGCTTGTTGAGATGACCGAGGCGGCGAGCGACCAACAGCACCCGGAAGTCCTGCTGCTCTCGAGCCCCTTCATACCCAGCCGCCTGGACCACCTTTTGGCTGACGGGCCGTCTCCGGTGGCGCAACTCAAAGACGTGGCCCGCAGACTCCAAGAGGCCGGGGCCCAACTGATCGCCATGCCCTCGGTCACCACACAGGCCTACTACGACGAAGTGGCCGCCGCAGTGGACGTCCCTGTCGTGGACATGCTTCAGGCAGTGGCAACCGGGCTGCGCGACGCAGAAGTTAGGCGCCCCGCACTGGCCATCACCAGTGGCGCTCTGAAACTCGGCCACCTGCACAGGACGCTCGTAGGCGCGAACATTACGCCCGTCTACCCTGACGGCGAGACACAGCTCAAAATCCAGGAATGCGTTGAACTGGTCAAGTCCGGTCGCGTCGCGGAAGCATCGGCCCAATTGCACAAGGCGATCGAAGCACCCTGGACCGCGTCGGGTGACAGTGTCCTCATCGGATGCACGGACCTGTCCCCGCTGTTCTCTGAACTCCCCGCCAATGTGCACGACGTGACACGCATTCTGGCCCGGGCCGTGCTGGAACAGGCGGCTTTGCGTTGACCGGTGCGGCTCTTCCCCTCTCACCGTAGAGCCGACGGGAGTTGCCGCGCACCACAAGCGCTCATGCCGGGGCCCCGACTGCTGGCGGTGGCCGGCGACACCTGCTTCAGCAAGTGCCTCGGAGAGGCGGGCATGTCGGTCCGGCGGATGACGTCGCCACGTGTGGAGTCTGCTGCATCTGGGGCCGGGCGGCTTTCCGTGGCTGACGGCAGCTGGCAAGCGGCTGTGTGGCTGGATCGTCATCGACCTCGACGCCACTGTCATCACCGCAAGGTACGCACCAACAAGGCCATGGGACTGGACAACTTGCCCTCCGCATCGTGGGAGGTGAATCGCGGATGGATGCTCGCCGCGAACCTCGCTGCCGATCTCGACGCGTGGGGGCGGCTGTTGGCCTTGCACGACATCGACGGCCTGACCCATGCCGAGCCGGACACCATGCGCTTCCGCCTCTGCCACCCGCCCGCCCGCATCGCCTGCGCGCCCGCCGCCGCTTCCCGTGGATCGAGCGGACCTGGCCCTGGGCGACGGCGTTCACCACCTGCTGGCGCCGGCCGACGGCCCTGCCAGCCGTCACCTGACGGCCAGACCACCATCCCGACAAGACCAGGCAAGGAGCGGACCCGCACGGCCTCCGGGCGCCGTGGAACCCGGGCGCAGCCGTAGCGACACGCGGAGGCCCCGCCCGCGATCACGCGGAACAAACAGGGCGAACCGACGGCACGGTCATGCCCTCACGACCGCTGAAGAGTCGACGTCAGGGCTGGCACATTCGTGTCAGGACCCGTGTGCGCCAGGGGCAGGGGTTGTTCCCCGCTCCGTGCGCAACAAGAATCGAGGTCCCCACAGTCATGCGCCACGAGGAGAACAGATGTCTTCTGCTTCTCGTGCAAGAGTTGAAAAAGAACGTCATGAAACACGTGTCACACAGTCAGAAGGCTCCCCATGTCGCCCGCGTACGGCGCCGGATCCTTTCCCTGGCCATCGCGGCGGCGCTGGCCGCCCCCTTCCTGTCGATCGTCGAGCCTTCCTGGGCCACGGAAAGTCGATCCCTCGCCACCGGCAGCACCGCGACCTCGGAGGTTGCGCCCGGCGACCTCATATGGGGTTAGCCGAGATCTGATTGCGATTCAAAGGAGTGGTCCAGAAGATGGACAAGGGCAAGTTGGCAGTCATCGTCGGAGGACCCACCCCCGAGCGCCGAGGTTCGATCGTGTCGGGTGACACCGCCACCCCCGCGCTGCGAGAATCGGGTTGGGACGCAGAAATCGTCGATTTGGAGGCGCCGGACTTCCTCCAGCGGGTGACCAATGCCAACGCGGCCTTCATCGCCTCACATGGCTGGTACGCCGAGGACGGAAAGCTCCAGGGGCTGCTGGATGTCCTGCAGTTGCCGTACCAGGGATCCGGTGTCTATGCCTCGTCATGCGCGATGTTCAAGCCGGCCGCGAACAAGGTCGTGCAGGCCGCAGGCGTACCGGTCCCCGCATGGACAGAGGTGGACTTCACCACCGACGCGGCCGTAGAGGCCAAGCGCATAGCGACGGAACTCGCCTTCCCCCTCTTCTGGAAGCCCTCGTCCGGCGGGGGCAGTCTGGGGTCGGCAATCGTCAACGACATCCCAGAACTCGAGTCACGGATCACGGCGGCCCAACAGGATGCATCGAACACGTCCTGTCTTGTGAGCCACCTCGTGGTAGGCACGGACATCTCCGTCGGCATCCTGGAGATGTCCGGCGAGCTCCGGGTGCTGCCCGTCCTGGCGACGACGTTCGACGGCGGTTTCTACGACTATGAAATCAAGCACAACTCCGACCTGCGTCAGCACTCCTGTCCGGCTGACATTCCTGCAGCTCTCCAGGATCGCCTGGCCGAACTGGCCCTGACGGCGTTCAAGGCGCTCAAGTGCCATGGCGTCGGCCGCGTCGACTTCATGCTGGACGAGCAGGGGGAACCTTGGTTTCTGGAGCTGAACACCCTCCCGGGGCTCTCCCGGCAGGGCAATCTTGCCACCATGGCGGCGGCCGGGGGCATCTCGTACAACGCCCTCATCGAGCACATCATGGCAACGGCCTTCACCAAGCCGGGTTACCAACCTTAGTTACATATCCAGAAAGAGATATCAGAACCGTGAGCAAGTCGCCGGACAGCGTCCTGTCCTGTACTGACGTCAACGGGGATCTCCTTCCCGAAGGCGTTCTACGCTATGCCTTCCACCAACTGCTGGGCAACAACGGCTACGTGCACGTGGTGAATGTGCCGAAAACCTTCGATCACGTGGCGTTCCTCAAGGAGCTGGGCGACTTTCAGCCCACTCCGACCGGCACGGTCGTCGGTGACCTGAAGCCGGAAGCCGACATGGACGACACCTATCACGCCCAGAATCGCAAGTCGCTCGTGCCGCACACCGAAGGGTACGAGTACCGCGGTACTCCGCCCCGGTATCTCGCGCTGTGGTGCATCACGCCGGCCTCCGGAGAGGGCGGTGAGACCACCATGCTCGACGGTCACCAGCTCCTCGACGAACTCACCGAGGACGAGCGGCAGCACCTGCTCGCCACGACGTACGAGTGGAAGTCCACCGACGGCCTGGCGCGGCGCGGCGTGGACTACCGGACCGAGCATCCTGTCCTGGAGCAGCGCAGGACCGGGCTGGTGTTCCGTTTCTCGTACAACAACCTGATCCTGCCCGAGGGTGACGAAGTCGCCGCGCGCCTTCTGGAACGCGGCAAGGAGATCTACGACGAGCATCACGTCGCCGTCCGCTACGAGGAGCGGGATCTGATCGTCTGGGACAACTGGCGCATGCTTCACTCGCGAAACGCGTTCGAAGACCCCGCGAGGCATCTCAAGCGGGTCCAGATCGCCGCACCGATCGAGGCGTAGTCCACCGCGCCGAAGGAAAGAGGACCCTTGTTCCGCATCGCGGTACTGGACGACTACCAGGGCCTCGGAGCGGCCCTGAGCTGCTGGCAGGCCATGCCCCCCGAGGCGGAGGTGACGTTCTTCGGTGACCACGTCGCCGACGAGGCGGCGGTCGCCGAACGCCTCCGGCCGTTCGACGCCGTCATCGCCATGAGAGAGCGCACGCCGTTCCCCGGCTCGCTGCTGCGGCGCCTGCTCCGGCTGCGGCTCTTGGTGACGACCGGTATGGCGAACGCAGCCATCGATATGGCGGAGGCACGGTTGCTCGGTATCACCGTGTGCGGCACACGTATGCCTCCGTACGCGGCGGCGGAGCTCACCTGGGCGCTCCTCCTGGAGCTCGCCAAGCGCGTCGGTGCCGAGCAAGCCGCACTGCGTGACGGTGACTGGCAACGCGGCTTGGGCCGCGACCTCGACGGAGCGACACTGGGCGTGATCGGGCTGGGCCGGCTCGGGCAGCGCGTCGCGTCCGTGGGGGCGGCGTTCGGAATGAAGGTTCTCGCCTGGAGCCAGAACCTCGATCCCGAGCATGCCCAGCGCCTCGGGGTCGAGCCCGTTACCAAGGTGGACCTCCTGCGGCGCTCGGACTTCGTCACCCTCCACCTGCGGCTGGGCGACCGGAGCAGGGGCGTTGTCGGCGAGCCCGAACTGCGGCTCATGAAGCCGACGGCATATCTCGTCAACACGGCCCGATCTGCGCTCGTCGTCCAGGAGGCTCTGCTGACCGCCCTGCACGAAGGCTGGATCGCCGGAGCGGCCCTGGACGTGCACGACACGGAGCCCATCCCGCCTTCGCATCCACTCCTGCGCGCACCCAATACCGTGCTGACGCCACATGTCGGGTATTGCACCCAAGGCGTGTTCGAGGTGTTCTACGCCGATGCCGTGCACTGCGTCGAGGCGTTCCTTCGGGACGCCCCCGTGCGTGTGCTGTGACCGGATCCCCGGGGCGACGCCGGTCGCGACCGGCGCACCGAATTCCTCGGTCCGACATACTCGGCGTTCAGTCGCCGAACAACCATCCAGGCAGGGCATCATTGACTTCAGACATGGCACCGTTGCCGCGGCTCACACCTGCCGCTCCACTGACCCCGGGCATGACCGTCGGTGTGGTCGCTCCAGCGGGACCCGTGAACGAGGAACGCCTGAAGCACGGTTGTGCGGTACTGCGCTCCATGGGACTGGACGTCCGGCTCGGCCAGTATGTGCTCGGGCGCGGCGAGCACGGCCATCTTGCCGCGCGTGACCGCGACCGGGCAGCGGATCTCCGCGACGCCTGGTGCGATCCGAACATCGACGCGGTTTTCTGTGCGCTCGGAGGGTACGGTTCCTCCCGGATCCTGGGCCTCATGGACTGGGCGGAACTCAGGCGCGCCACCGGGCCTGGCCCGGCAAAGCCGCTGATCGGCTCCAGCGACATCACTGCCCTCCACCAGGCGTTCGCCACGCATCTTGGCGTTCAGACCTTCTACGGTCCCACCGTGGCCGGTCCGGTGCTGGGTACCGCGGAGCCTGATGAGGAATCGTTGCGAGGGTTGCGGTCCGCCCTCTTCGGCCCGTTGGACGAGGTCTCTCTCTCAGGTGGCCACGGTCTCGTGCCCGGTGTCGCCGAAGGCGTGACCGTCGGAGGCAATCTGGCGATGCTCTGCAGCACCGCGGGCACGCGGGAGTTCCGGCCCGCTGCAGACGGCATCGCGGTCCTCGAAGACGTCGGCGAGGCCCCCTACAGGATCGACAGGATGCTCACACAACTGCTCGCCGTCGGTTGGTTCGACGGAGTGAGGGGCGTGGCCTGTGGATCATGGGAACGGTGCGGTAACCCCGAACGCGTGCTGAGCGTCGTGGCCGAGCGTCTGAGGCCCCTTGGTGTTCCGATCGTCGTGGACCTGCCCTTCGGACACGGTCCGGTTCAGTTGACCGTTCCCCTGGGAGCTCATGCCGTCCTTGACGCCGGATCCGGAACGCTTGGTTTCCTCGGCGGCACAGGGGCGACAGTCTGAGGGCGCGATTCGTACGGGCTTGCGCGAAGTCTGAGAGACCTTCCCGGCCAACTCCATGCCGGCTCCGCTGTGCTGCTCCCGCAGGCCAAGTCCTGGGCGGGCCTTCTCACTCGCCCGGCCGAAACACAGCCGCACGCCGCCAGCCGCCGACGGATTCACGGCGATGGTGCTTGAACTCCGCTGCGGCTTAAAGACGTTGCTGATTCCGACCTGCTGCACGGTCGGATCGCTGTTCCCGCAGCAGAGACGTCAACCGAGTCGGTGCGGCCGCGCTTGCGTCGCATCTGATCGCTTTGGGGTGGAAATGATCAACTCGCTCGACATGCAGGAAATCGCCCAACGCGCAGTCTGTCCTCCCGGACAGCACCAGGACCTCCGGAAGAAGCTGGACGACTACGGGTTCGTCGTCCTCCAGCCGGACAGAGCCGGCGACCACAGCCTCGACGACATCATGTCGGAGCTGGGCGAACCGGTTGAGTACGGCTTCGGTACCAAGCTTGACCTCCAGCCGAAGGAGGGCTCCGACAACCTGCAGTTCACCAGCCGCGGGATGCCGCTGCACACCGACGGCCTCTTCAACGCCGGACCGGCGGTCAGGTACATCGGCATGCATTGCGTGACGGCGCCCGAAGCCGGTGGCGAGACACTGATCGCGAGCAATGCCGCGTTCTTCGCCCAGGCGCCGGCCGATCTGCTCGAGGTCATGCGCGGCATCACCATCGAGTACCGCAACCGGATCTCCGGCTACTACCGAAACCGGCCCGAGGGGGAGCACCCCAGGGTGGCCCCGATCCAGGATGATCCGGTCACCGGCAAGATGCGGCTGGTCATCGGCCTCACCGACCCCGACGACCCGATGCGCACCCATGACGCGACGGTCGTGGGCCGCACGGCCGAAGAGAGCGCCGAGCTGCTGGACAGGATCAAGGCGGTGCTGCACCAACCGAGCGTGCTCTACGCCCACAAGTGGCAGGTCGGGGAGGTGATCGTCCAGGACAACCACCAGGTCGTCCATGGTCGTGCCGCCTTCCCGAACCAGCCGCGCAAGCTGGTCCGGCTGTCGGTCGCGTGAGGGGGACGGCCCGATGAACAGGTATCCCTCGCTGCTCCTGGACGTACACAACCAGGGCACCGGCCTCCTGACACAGCTCGACGGCGCCGGTGAGCCCGGTGACATCGGGCGGCTCGTGGTGGAGGAGTTCGGCCGCGAGTGGCCGCTGCCCTCCGGTGGCCCGGACGACTGCAACACGATCGAGTGGACCGGTGACCGCGTCACGGTCCGCACCAGCCGGCAGAACCTCACGCTCCTGCGCTACTGGCAGCAGCCGGGCACGGGCCGCGTCCTGATCGGAACTGACCTGGCCCAGTTGACCGCACGAGCCATCGCGTGCGTGGGCGCGGAATCCGATCGCGTGGCGCAGATCCGCGCCATCCGCGCCTCGATCCGCACGATCGGCGGCGGTCGTACCGTCGTCTTCTCCCGCTCCGCGGACGGCGACTCGACGGATGTCACCGAGACCGTGTCGAAGGGCTGGAAGGCCTCTCCCATGGCCGGCGAGAGCGCCGTCGAGGCCGGAGCCCGGCAGATCGAGGTGCTGCGTCGGGAAATCATCGCCTCCGGCACGCCGCGGCCCGTGACCGTCGTCGTCTCCGGCGGAGTGGACTCCGGGCTCGTCGCCGCGCTGGCGAAGCAGGCCGGAATCCTCGATCACCTCGCCACACTGGGCACCCCGTGGGGTGACGAATACGCCGCGGCCGACGAGCTCGGCTCCCACCTGGGCATGACGGTCCGTCGCATCGCGCTCTCCGAGGAGGACATCCTCCGGGCGATCCCGGAAACCGTCCGGATGCTCGGCGTTCCCAACCGGGAGATGGTCGCCGGAGGAGTGAACCTCGTCGCGGTCTACCGGAACGGCCGGATTCCCGCCGGCACCATCCTGACCGGCATCGGCGCCGACTACATCAACTCCGGGCTCCGGGTCGAGGCGGGCACGGTGCCCGATCTGCAGCGCGCCGTCGCCCAGTGCCTGGCCGACGGGGCCTTGGGCGGCGAGTGGACCGGTGCCGGGGCCGCAGCGTACGGCTACGCCCTGCGCCACATGTACTGGAACACGCCCGTCATCCAAGCCGCCCTGGACACGGCCCCCGAGGTCATGCGCCATCGGGACCGGGAGAAGGGGCACATGCGGGCTGCGGCGGAGGCGCTCCTCCCGCCGGAGATCGCGTGGCGGCCGAAGCAGGCCATGCACCACGGCAGCGGTGTCCAGCGCAATCTTGACGGCGCCGTCGCCCGTCTGATCGGCCTGGAGACCGTCGACGTGGAGCGATTCTACGAACACGTCGCCACTGCACAGGCCGGTGCGCTGGTCGAGTCCCCGCTTGAGCCGATCGACTCGGACAAGTGCCTGGAGGCGGCGATAGCCGCCTACATCCGTGAGTACCACTGAGAACAGGGGAAAGTCGTGGCATTGATCGACATCGAGGACGTCGACGGAATTCGGATCCTGACCCTGGCCCACGAGAAGCCGACGAATCCGTTCGGCAAGCGGATGGCCGAGGCGTTCATGTCCGCTCTGCGCGAAGCGGACCGCGACGACACGGTGGGCGCGATCGTCGTCAACGGCGGCCGTGACCGGAGCTTCTGCGCGGGAGGGGACTTCAACGAGGTCATGCTGCTGGCGACGGACGACTCGGTCGACGAGCTCATCGACTGGATCACCGACCTCTACGTATCGGTCCTGGACACAAGCAAGCCGACAATCGCGGCGATCGACCGCCACGCCATCGGCCTGGGCTTCCAGTTGGCCATGATGTTCGACTGGAAGATCATGTCCACCCGGGCGAACCTGGTCATGCCGGAGCTGGAGCACGGCATCGGGGCCTCCATGGGGGCCGCCATCCTCTCCACCATCAGCAGTTACGACATCGCCCGCCATGTCATCATGTCCTGCCGCCCGATCGGCGCCGACACCGCACTTCGCTGGGGCATGGCGGACGAGGCCTGTGAGCCGGAGTTCCTGCTCGACCGGGCGATGCAGCGGGCGCAGCGGATGGCGCGCTACCCCGAGATCGCGTTCTCGGCCACCAAGCACGTGCTCACCGACCGGCTGCGGGTGACCCTGGAGCAGACCCGCGAGGATTCGAAGGCCGTGCACCGCAGGACCTTCGCGGCGAAGGCGATGCACAGCCACTTCAACAACATCCTGGGCAGGACCGGCGAAAAGGTGGCGAGCACCACCTCATGACGCTGTATCAGGAACTGTGTAGCGTCGCCCAGCGTCTGCCCGACTCGACGGCCGTGGTGTCCTACGACGGCACCACGGTCTCCTACGGCCGGCTCGTCGAGACCACCGACGCCATCGCCGAGCAGCTCGATGCCACCCTGCTCGGCTCCGTCGTCGGCCTGGCGCTGGACGATCCCGTCAGCTTCGTCTCCGCCTACTTCGCCGCCGCCAAGCTGCAACTGGTCATCGTGCTCCTGGACAGCAGGGCGACCCCCGAGGAGACGGCGCGTCTCTCGGCCAAGTTCGACCTGGACATGGTGCTGCGCGACGGCTCCGGCGGCATCGGCTCCATCGTGTTGGAGCCGACCGCACGAGGCATCGAGGGCGTCCGCGAGAGGTCCGGTCACGCTGCGAGGGCGCCTCACGAGTACCTGCTCACGGACTTCGTCGTGCACTGCACCTCGGGCTCGACCGGTGAGCCGAAGGGAATCGTGATGAGCCAGGCGGCCGTCATGGAGCGGGTGAGCTCCTGGGCGGGCAAGGTCGGCCTGGCGCCCTCGGACGTGGTGCTGTGCGCGCTGCCGCTTTGGCACGGCCACGGAATTGACGTGCTGGCACTGCCCAGCCTGCTGAGCGGGGCGAAGCTCGTTTTCACCCGCGGCTCGCATCTGACGGGCCGTGGCCTGGCACGCGCCATCGCCGATCACGCGGTGACCTTCGTCAGCGGCCTTCCGGTGATGTACCAGATGCTCGTCGCGGCCGACCGGGTCGACCCTTCGATGCTCGGCTCCCTGCGGTTCGCCCTCACCGGAAGCGCCCCCATCGCCGCCGACACCCAGGCGCGCTTCGGCGAGCGGTTCGGCTTGCCGCTGCGCCAGGGCTACGGGCTGGGCGAGATCGGCATCATCACGTACGACGCCGACAACGCGGGACCGGGCACGATCGGGCTGCCGCTCCCGGGGATCGAGTGGACGCTGGAGCCGGTCGACGCATTCGACGGCGAGGAACAGATCTGCGAACTCCTGGTACGCGGACCGGCCCTGGCCCGCGGGTACTACCGGGACCCGGCGGCGGAGTCGGCGATGTTCGTGGACGGCTGGCTGCGCACCCAGGACCTCGTCGTCGCACGGCCGGAGGGCTGGTTCATCCGGGGGCGCAAGTCCACGTTCATCAACGTCACGGGCAACAAGGTCGCGCCGATCGAGGTCGAGACGGTACTGCGCAAGTGCGACGGCGTCATCGACTGCGCGGTCGTCGGGCTGCCTGACGGGGAGGGCGGCGAACAGGTCGCCGCGCTGGTCATGACCGAGCCCGGGTGCGATCCGAAGTCGATCCGCCGGCAGGTCGGTTCGCACCTGCTCCCGTACCAGCTGCCTCAGACGTACCGGTTCGCTGCCGCGCTGCCGCGGACCCCGGTCGGAAAGATCGACTACGAGGCGGTCAAGCGCATCGTCCAGGACGAGGAAGCACTCGCGATATGACTCCCGCGGAAGGCATCGGCCTTCGATGCCCGGTCGCCCCGAGCGAGCGGTCGGCGCGGACCGCCGTGGAGTGGTGCGGCCGGTCGATGACGTACGCGCAGTTGGAGGCGGCGGTCGCCACCCTGGCCGAGCGGCTCGCCGCGGCCGACGTGGCCCGCGCGAGCGTCATGGTCATGGGCCCGCTGTCGCCCGCGTACTTGGTCGGGCTGCTGGCCGTGTGGCGCGCCGGCGCGGTCCCCGTGCCGGTGGACGCCGGACTGACCGCGCAGCAGTACGCCTGGCTCGAACACCGCACCTGCCCTGCCGCGGTGATCAGTCACGATGTCACCCCGGCCGACCAGTACCGGGGGGCGACCCGAGGCGTGACCGAGATCGTCGTCGAATCCGGCACCGGCGCGATCCTCCTCGAATCCGCCCCGCACACCGAGTCGCGGGCGCGGAGGTTCCAGGACCCGGACGCCGGCTATGTGATCCCCACGTCCGGCTCGACCGGGGAGCCGAAGGCCGTCGTCGGCAGCCGTCGCGGCCTGGACCTCTTCCTCGACTGGTTCCGCGACGAGTTCGGGCTCGCCGAGTCGGACCGGTGCGCCGCCGTCACCCGGGTGAACTTCGACCCCTCGCTGCGGGAACTGCTCGGCGTGCTCGGCGCGGGCGGTGTGCTGTCGCTGCCGCCCGTCGATGCGCAGCTCGACCTGCCGGCGCTGGCCGACCACCTGGTCGACAGCGACCCGACGACGGCGTTCCTCGTTCCGTCCATTGCGACCCGGCTGGCCGAGGAACCGCGGCTCGCGGCAGCCGGACTGCAGGGCCTGCGGCTGATCTTCTTCGCCGGCGAGGTCCTCGGCCGGCGGGTGGTGGATCAGTGGGCCGCCATCGCACCCAACGCCGAGATCGTCAACCTGTACGGCCAGACCGAGGCGACGCTCGCGCAGTTGTACCGGCGCGATGTCCAGCGACTCGACCACGGTGACGCGCAGTCGATACCCGTCGGGGTGCCGCGCCCCGGCGTCGAGGTGGCCTTCCGTGACCTCGACGACACCGGAGTCGGCGAGGTGCTCCTCACCTCGCAGGCACCGGCGCTCGGCATTCTGTGCGCCGGTACCGGTGACCAGCACCGGACGGCTCCGTTCCCCGTCCCCCTGCCGACCGGCGATCTCGGCCGCCGGACCGACGACGGCGCCCTGCTGATCGTCGGCCGGAGCGGCAACGACATCAAGTTCGGCGGCCGGCGGGTCTCCTTCCAGCCCCTGATCGACGACGTCGAGGCATTGCCCGAGGTACGACAGTGCGTGGTCGTCGATCACGGGGGTCCACAGCTCTTCGTCGCCACCGCGCCGGGTGAGGCTCCCGCCGAGGAGCCGCTGCGCACCACGATCCATGGCCTCGGCCGCAGTCGGCGGCTGCCGCGGTTCACCCTGCACCTGCGGGCGGACCTGCCGATGCTGCGCAGCGGCAAGGTGGACCGGCGGGCCCTGCTGGCGTCCCTGGACCGGCTCACCGTCCCGCCGTCCGAGGACCCCACCCCCGCCGGTGCCGCCGGTCACGAGGTCGAGCGGCACCTGCACGCCCTGCTGGGCATCGACGAGGATGCCTTCGGCCTGGTCGACGCCGGCATCTCGTCGCTGGAGATGCTCGCGGCGATGTCCAGTGTCAACCGTGTCTACGGGGTGCGGCTGACCGTGGCGGAGGCCTTCCGCCTGCGCGACGTGCCGGCCCTGGCCCGCGAGATCGACCGCAGGCGCTGCCCGGCCGGCTCCGACGCCGCGGAGACCTGCCGCCCGCCCGCGCCGACGGCGCCGCACCGCTATCCGCTGTCCTCCCGTCAGCTGGCGTACATGTGGATCTGCATGTCGGGCGGCAACGCGAACTGGTGCAACATCTCCCGGGAGATTCCCATCGCGCGGCGGTTGTCCGAGACAGCGCTCACCGAGGCGCTCCGGCCGCTGCTCGCACGGCACGACGCGCTGGGGCTGGCGCTCACCGCCGACTGGCAGGAACAGACCTGGACCGCGCCGGCGGAGCTGTCCTGTGCGGTCCGTGTCGTGGACATCGACGTCGAGACGGACTCGCCGGCCTTCCGCGAGGGGGTGCAGGCCGTTCGTACCGCGCTGGTGTCCGAGCTGATCGACCCCGAGGCCGCGCCGCCGATCCGGGCCGCGCTCGTCCGGGGGACCACCGGCAGTTCGGTCCTCCTAGTGGCGCATCACCTGTTCGTGGACGGGCTGGGCCTGGACGCGCTGGCCGGCGAGCTGCGGGCCCTGCTGTCCGGCCGGGGCCCGGACCCCGTCGCGGACCAGGACCACGGCGGATACCGGGCGTTCTGCCTCGCGACGGCGAGGAAGCCGGAGCCGGGCCCGGCGGCCGCGTACTGGCGGGGCCTGCTGGACGGTGTCACCCAGGTCGAACTGCCCGAAGCCACCGGACCCGACGGGGCGCAGGGCGAGCTGCTCTCGCTGCCCCTGGGCACCCTGTGCACACGCCAGGTCCACATGATCGCCCAGGAGTTGGGCGTCTCCGCGTTCACCGTCGTCCTGGCCGGCTTCGAGCAGGCGGTCGCCGCCGCCTTCGGGCTCGACCGTCCGTCCGTCATCGTGATGAGCCAGAACCGCGGCGAGACCGATGCCGCCGTCGTCGGAAACTTCACCACGAGCCTGATAGTCCGCGGACCGGGCGCACCGTCCCTGCGGAACAGCGTCGGCGCCATGGCGCGTCAGCTGGCCGACGGCACTCAGTACGGCGACTGGGAGTTCGACCAGCGTGTCGCCGATCTGGGGCTGGGCGACACGGACCGCTTTCCGCTGTCCACTGTCCTGTGCAACCAGCGGCCGATGCCGCGGGATCTGCGTGCGCGCGACCTCGGGGCCTGGAGCCCGAGGTCACTCGGCCGTGCGCTGCGCTACCAACTGCAGGGGGAGCTTCAGATGTCCGGGCCCGAGATGGTCATGACCTACTACTACCGCAAGGGAATCTCCGGCGCCGATGTGATCGGGCGCGTGCACCGCGGGCTGCTGCGGGCGATCCGCACGGGCTGGGAGGCGACCCATGACTGAAGACGTCGACACGATCGACGTGCCGGCCTCGCGGGCACCGGAAGCGCCGGACCACGTGCTCGGACCGCTCCAGCGCGCCTACCTGGTCGGCGACCAGGACGGGCTCGAACTGCGCAGTCCGGCCCGGTACTACGTCGCCTGCGAGCTGCGGGTGTCCGCCGTGGACGCCGTCCAACGGCGCCTGGACCGTCTGGTACGGGAGAACCCGATCCTGCGCATGCGCGTCGGAAACGACCTGACCCGGACGCCGGTCGCCGAGAACGCCGTCGTCCCGGTCACCGTACTGGACGCGACGGAGGCCACCTTCGACACTCTCGACAGCGGTGTGCGCGACGAGTTCCGCTCGGACGCGCTCGAATTCGACACCTGGCCGCAGCTGCGGGTCACCGTGGTGCGCTCGGCACGGCGGGCGCGCATCCACCTCGTCTACACGCTGTGGCTGATGGACGCCGCGTCACTCGCGCGGTTCCTGGAAGGGCTGGTCCGCGACGCCGACGGCGTGGCAGCCGACCCCGAGCCGGCCTCGCCGACCGGTCGGCGGAAGGAGCGCGACGAACGGTACTGGCGCGAGGTGGCGCCGACGC
The DNA here is from genome assembly GCF_053593835.1 of Streptomyces sp. NPDC002076. Lineage (NCBI taxonomy): Bacteria > Bacillati > Actinomycetota > Actinomycetes > Kitasatosporales > Streptomycetaceae > Streptomyces > Streptomyces sp. NPDC002076. The sequence continues at coordinate 48,737 of NZ_JBSFDI010000019.1, read as the reverse complement.
TGCCGGAGACCGCCGAGGTACCGCTGCGGCCCGACTGGCGGCACGCGGGCCGGGCCGTGGCGCACCGGATGCTGCACCTCGACCGGCCCACGGCGGAGGCGATCACCCGGCAGGCCAACCGGCACGGCCTGACCGTGCCGATGGTCTTCCTCACGGTGTACGGGGCGCTCCTCGGCGCCGTCGGCGGCGGCCGGCCACACACCCTCACCCTCGTTCTCTCGCAGCAGGACCCGCACGCCGGCAACAGGCAGCTCGGCAACCACGGCACCCCCCTCCCGGTGGCGATGCCGGCGGCCGAGGGGCGCGACTTCGTCTCGCTCGCGCGGGAGGTGCAGGGCCGCGTCCTGGAACACTCGCTGCACTCCTCGCTCAGCGGCCCCGAGATCGTCCGCCTGGCCGACCCGACTGCCGACCGGCGCCGGCTGCTGTACCCGTTCGCTTTCACCGCGACCGAACTCGACACGCCGCGGGAAGCGGCGCTCGGCCTGCGGCGGGACTGGGACACCGTGCAACTGAGAGTGCCGCAGGTCCTGCTGGACCACCAGGTCGGCGTGGACCGTGACGGCACCATCCACCTGGGCTTCGACTGGCGCACCGACGCCTTCGACGAAGGCTTCCTCGACGACTTCATCGAGCAGTACGCCCACGCGGTCGACCGGCTGGCGGCCGACGGGGCCGACTGGACCAGGCCGGGCGGACGCACGCTTCCCGCGGCCGACCGCGTCCGCCCCGCGGAACACGGGGGAACGACGCTGCAGCAGCGGGTGCTGGAGACCGTAGAGCTGATGCCCGACGCGCCGGCGGTCCGGGACGGCGACGGGGAGCTGACCTACGCGGCACTGGCCGACGCGGCCGCCGAGGTCGCGCATCGGCTGGTGACCGCGGGCGCCGTCGTCGGCGACCACGTCGCGATCCATCTGCCGCGCGGCCGTGGCCAGGTCGTGGCGATCCTGGGCGCGCTGCTCGCCGGCTGCGTGTACATTCCGCTGGACTGGGGGCTGCCGCAGGGACGGCTCGACCGGATCACTCGTCAGGCCCGGCTGCGCTTCGCGGTGACCGGGGACGAGCGGAACGTCGCCGACGAGTGGCACCAGCGCGGGGTGCGGACGATCGCCGTGCCGACGACGGCTCCGGGGGAGCGGCGGCTGCCGGACCGCGGCGCGCCCGACGTCGCCTATGTGATCTTCACGTCCGGGTCGACGGGGGAGCCGAAGGGCGTGGTCATCCGCCACGGCGCGGTACTGAACACCATCGACGCGATCAACGACCTGATCAAGCTCGGGCCGTCCGACAGCGTGCTGTCGGTGTCCTCGATCGGCTTCGACCTGTCGGTGTACGACATCTTCGGTCCGCTGCTCGTCGGCGCCGCGGTGGTCATGCTGCCCGAGGACTCCGCGCGCACCCCGTCGGCCTGGACGAGGATCGTCACGGAGCACTCGGTGACGATCTGGAACTCGGCTCCGGCGCTGGCCGCCCTGCTCGCGGAGGAGGGCGGCGCCCTCGCGTCGATCCGCTCCTTCATGCTCAGCGGAGACTGGATCCCGCTGCACCTTCCCGCCGGGCTGGAGCGGTTGTCCGCCGGGGCGGAGGTGATCAGCCTGGGCGGTGCGACCGAGGGCTCGATCTGGTCGATCCACCACCGGATCACGCCGCCCGACTGCACCGGCCGGTCGATCCCGTACGGGAGGCCGCTGGCCGGCCAGGACATCCTGGTGCTGGACGCCCAGCGCAACGTGTGTCCGGACTGGCACATCGGCGAGATCCACATCGCGGGCCACGGAGTCGCCGACGGGTATCTGAACGACCCGGAGCGGACCGCGCAGGCATTCGTCGACGACCCGGAGCACGGCTGGATCTACCGCACCGGCGACCGCGGCCGCCGCGGCCCGGACGGCGTCGTCGAGATACTCGGCCGCATCGACACCCAGGTCAAGGTCAACGGTTACCGGGTCGAGCTGGGCGAGATCGAATCGCTGCTCAACGCCATGGGCCACGTGCGCCGGAGCGCCGCGTGCGTCCCGCAGAACGGTGGCGGTGTCCTCGCCTACGTCACGCTGTCCGCCGACGCCCCCGCCGACTGGCGCGAGCGCAGCATCGCCGCGCTGCGCGACGAACTGCCCTCGTACATGGTCCCCTACGCGCTCGTCGCCCTCGACGAAATCCCGCTGACCGCCAACGGGAAGGTCGACCACCGCCGGTTGCGCACGGCGGCGACGCCGCCCGCTGCGTCGGCAGAGGCAGCCGTGCCGCTCGACCGGGGACCGCACGCCCAGGAGGTGGCGGCCTGCTGGACCGAACTCTTGGGCAGGGCGCCCGGAACGGAGGGGTTCTTCGAGTCCGGCGGCAGTTCCCTCGACGCGATCCGGCTGTTGACGATGTTGCGCAGCAGGTTTGGGTACGACATCGCGTTCGGGCGCTTCCTCTCGAACCCGACGGTGACCGGCCTGGCGCAGTTGTGCAAGGCCGAACGCGGGTCGGCGAGCGAGGCGGTGTGGAGCTTCACCCCGCGCTCGGTGGCCAATCCGCGCGGCAGGGTGATTTTCTTCCCGCCCGTCGGCGGGGGTGTTGCCTGCTACGCCGGTCTGATCCGGAACCTGCCGGGCGACATCGACGTCCACGTGCTCGGCTTCGACCGGCCCTTCGACGCGCCCGGGTCCACGGCCCCCACACTGGCCGTCAAGGCGGACGTCTGCATGCGCCACCTGGAGGGGCAGATCGACGACCCGGGTGTGCCGTGCGTCCTCGTCGGCTGGTCGTTCGGTGGCGCGCTCGCCGCGGAGGCCGCGCGGGCGGCGACGTACCCGATCACCAGGGTCGTCATGCTCGACACCCCCGTGTCGGCGGCGGCGCGCCACTGTGAGGACTCCGACGCGGTGATGGTGTCCGAGTTCGTCCACGACATCCGGCAGGCGGGCGGTGTGGTGGTCTCGGCGCAGGCCGTGAGCAGCGACCCGGCACTGCACCGGAGGTTCGAGGTGTACCGGCAGAACAAGCTGCTGCTGCGCGACTGGCAGCCGAGCCCCGTACGGGTTCCGGTCGTCCAGTTCCGCGCCAGTGAACGGCCGGCCGAACCGGACCCGGACGCCTGGCGGGCATGGGCGCCGACGATGCGCACCGTCGCGCTGACCGGTGGGCATTTCGACGTGTTCGAGGCGGAGAACCTGCGGCACGTAGAGGACGGGATCGAGGGCGGGTGGCAGTGAACGAACCAACGGTGATCAGCGGAATCGTCGATCAGCTACAGCAACAGGGCTACGGGATCGGCCCCGACGAGTACGAAGCGGATCTCATCGGCGCCGGTCTCAACTCGGTCAACATGGTCCGGCTGCTGTCCGTCCTGGAAGAGGAGTTCGACGTCGAATTCGCCGTCGCCCGGCTTTTCCGCGAGCCGGTGACCGTCGCACGCCTCGCCGCGGAGATTCTTTCGCAGCACGCGGTCGGGATGTGATGCTGCCATGAAGACGACCGGATCCTCGTCGCTGGTGGAACAGGCGCCGGACATCGCCGAGTTGGCGAGCCGACGGGCCGAGAAGGCCGAGGCCGCCCGCACGCCGGACCTCGATGTCATCAACGCGCTCGTCGCCGCCGGGGCCGCACGTCACTTCGTGCCGACGTCGCTCGGCGGCTCCGGCGGGACGTTCGCGGAACTGAAGCAGGCAGCCGTTGTCATCGGCGAGCAGTGCCCGGCAACCGCCTGGTGCATGGTGGTGGCCGGACTGATGACCCGCACGGCGAACTACCTGCCGCCGGCGGGACAGAAGCAGCTGTGGGCGGGCGGGCCGGACACTCTCATCGCCGGTGGTGTGACGCCCAGGGGCGTCGCGGCCCCGGTGGAGGGCGGCTGGTTGCTCTCGGGATCCTGGCCGGCGGTGTCCTCGTCGGAGCGGGCCCACTGGATCCTCCTATCCGCCGCCGCGGAGGGGCCCGACGGGTCCGAGCAGCGGGTGTGCCTGGTGCCGCGCGCCGAGGTCCGCATCGATCGGACCTGGGACGATGTCGGGATGCAGGCGACCGGCAGCCACACGGCGGTCGTCGAGCAGGTCTTCGTCCCGGACACGATGACCTTCCCCGCCGGCCTCCTCACCGAGTTGGACGCTCCACAGGCAGGCCCGGACGGCCGCGCGGTGCCGCTGCTGGCTGTGAACGCGTTCCTGTTCTGTCTGCCGATGCTCGGCGCCGCCCACGGCGCACTGCGGTACTGGAAGCAGCTGACCGGGGCGAAACTGCACGGGCGCCCGGGTGCGTACGATCCGGTAGTCGCCCATTACGCGGATGTGTTCGCGCGCAGTTCCAGTGAGATCGACGCGGCCGAACTGCTCCTCGACCGCATCGCGCAGGTCACCGACACCGCGCCGACGGTCACCCGCTCGGACGTGGCGCGCAACCAGCGGGACTGCGCATTCGCAGCCGAGCTGCTGGTCCGCGCGGTTGACCGCCTCATGAGGGCTTCCGGCACCAGCGGACACAGCACCGGCTCGGTCCTGCAGCGGCTGTGGCGCGACATCCACACCGCGGGCTCCCACGCGGCGCTCCAGTTCGGCACGGCCGCTGCCAACTACACCCGGGCGGAACTCACCCGCGGCAGCTGAGCCGTACCTGATGCCACGTCACCGACCAGCGAAGAGAAGAACCATGGACTTCCCCACCGACATGCGACGCTCGGCCGCCGACGCTCGCTGCGGCCGCAGGGCCTCCTCACCGTACCTGGAGAAGCTGAAGCGCCACGGCTTCGTCGTCCTGGAGCCCGAGGGCCCGGATCCGATGTCCCTGGAGGACATCATGGCGCCGCTCGGCGCGGCGGCGTCGTACAGCTACGGAACGCAGCTCATCCAGGAGCAGCGGCCCGGGACCGACAACTCCCAGTTCCGCACCGGCGCCATACCGATGCACGTCGACGCACTCCTGAACGCGAACAGGGTCAGCTACATCGGGCTGGAGTGTCTCGAAGCCCCGGACGAGGGTGGCGAGACGCTGATCGCCAGCAGCCGCGCGTTCTTCGCGACGGCTCCCGCCGCCCTGGTGGACACACTGCGCGGCATCCAGATCGAGTACTGGTCCAGGGTCTCGGGCTTCTACGTGGAGCGGCCCGAGGGCAACCCGGTCGTGGCACCGGTGCAGGTGGACCCGGTCACGGGCGGGGACACGCTCTGGGTCGGGCTCGACTACCCGGAGGATCCGGAACGCAACTTCGGCTCGGCCGTGGTCGGCTACACCAAGGAACAGAGTTTCGAGCTCTTCGCGGTGCTGGACCGGTGGCTGAACATCCCCGAGGTGATGTATGTACACCGGTGGCAGGCCGGTCAGGTTCTGGTCATGGACAACCGGCGAGTCGTGCACGCGCGCGCGGCCTACTCCGTCGACTCCCCGAGGAAGCTGCGTCGCATCTCGGTCAGTTGACGCGCCGATCCGCCCGGTCGCTGTTTCGATCCCCCTCCCGGAGTCCCCATGTCTGATGTCGCAGCGCTCCCAGATGCCGAGGTCGGCGAGGATGGTCGCCCCCTTCGCCCCGGCGTCGTGTTGGCCATCCTGCTCAGCTGCCAGTTGTTGATCGTCCTGGACGTCACGGTCATGAACGTAGTGCTGCCCCGCATCCGGACCGACCTGAACTTCAGCGCCACCGGTCTGCCCTGGGTCCTCGACGCCTACACCCTGGCGTTCGGCGGGCTGTTGCTGGTCAGCGGCCGCGCGGGAGATCTGTTCGGCCGACGACGGTTGTTCGTCGCGGGAGTCACCCTGTTCACCGCGGCGTCGTTGGCCGGGGGCCTTGCACAGTCGGCCGACTGGCTGCTGGCCGCCCGGGTCGCACAGGGGGCCGGGGCCGCCATGGCCGGACCGAACGCGCTGGCGCTGCTGAACACGGTCTTCACCGAGCCGAGGGCCCGGGTGCGCGCGCTGGCGCTGTACTCGGGGATGGCGAGTGCCGGATTCGCGGTCGGCCTGATCCTCGGTGGCTTGCTGGCCCAGTGGCTCGGCTGGCGGGCGGTACTGTTCATCAACGTTCCCCTGGGCGTGCCGGCGGTCCTGCTGGCCAGGCGGTACCTGCCGATCCTGCCCAGGCGGGAGGCCCGGTTGGATCTGCTGGGTGCCTTGACCGCGACGGGCGGGGTCGCTGCCCTGGTGTTCGGCCTTATCCGGGCTGCGACGCACGGATGGGGCGATGTCACCATCGGTCTCTCGCTCCTCGCGGGCGCCGCGCTGATCGTGGTCTTCCTCCTCGTCGAGAAACGGGCGGTACAGCCCCTGCTGCCGCTGGTGCTGTTCGCTGACCGCAATCGCGCGGCCGCGTACAACAATGTGTTCGTCGGCTACATGGCGAGCATGTCGATGTTTTTCTTCCTGTCCCTGTACATGCAGGACGTACGCCAAGTAGGCCCGCTGTCGACGGGCTTCGCGTTCCTCCCGACAGCCGTCCTGATGTTCGCGATGATCCGGCTGGTGCCGCGGCTGTTGCGGCGGTTCGGGCCGAAGCCGGTGACCATGACCGGCACCGCGCTGTTGGTCGCCGGGCTGGTCCTGCTGACTCGACTGACCCCCGACACCGGCTACTTCCCCGTGGTGTTCGCAGCGACCGTGCTGATGGGGTGTGGTACCGGGCTGGGGCTGATGCCGCTGAGTGTGATCATCATGGCGAAGGTGCCGTCCAGCGCGGCCGGGGCCGCCGGCGGGGCGCTGCAGACCATTCAGCAGACGGGTATCACGCTCGGCCTGGCGATCCTGACCACGGTGTTCGGAGCGTGCTCCCGGGGCGTGACCGGTACGCCGGGGGAAGCCCTGACCAGCGGCATCACCGCCGCATTCGCCGGCGCCGCCGTCATGGCCGCGCTGGCGTTCGTGGGGACATTGGCCTTCCGCTCCTCGAAAGCAGGGGAAAGCGAGTAGCACCGCGGACGCGCCTTCACCGACGGCCTGGGGACCGGGCACGAGTAGGTACGTGGAGCCGATGCCCTCCAGGGAGGCCGACGACCCGAGTACGGTCCTTGCCTCCGGCGGCGGGGAGCCGCTGCGCACCCGGTTGCCCAAGCTCACACGGTTCGTCGACTGCCTGGACTCGCCCCGAGCGACCGGTTGATGCCGCCCTGAGCGACTGGCTGGTCCTGCTGTGGGCGGCTGGCTGGACTCGTCCCGAGCGCCTGGGACTCGTCCCATGGGACTGGCCCCGGTCTGAAGGACCGGCCGGCTCGCCCCGACAACCGCCCGGACTCGCCCCCGGTGGCCGGTCGAAATCCGCCCCCGGATGCTCAGTGCGGGTTCTGGATCACCGAGAACTCCGCGCCCTCCGGGTCCGCCACCGTCGCCACCCGGCCGTGTGGGCTGTTGTGCGGCTGTCTGATGACGCGGCCGCCGAGGTCCGCCACCTGCCGCACCGTCGCGTCGGCGTCGGCGACCTCGAAGTACGTCTGCCAGTGCGGTCCGCGGTCGCGGGGCAGCGCATGGCCGACGCCGTGCAGACCGGCCACCGGGCGGCCGGCGAGGTGGAGGGTCACGTAGTCGAAGTCGGCGGAGACCACCGGCTCCCGCTCGTAACCGAACACGGTCGCGTAGAACTTGGACACGCTCTCGGTCTCGAAGGTCACCAGCTCGTTCCACGCGGGCGTGCCGGGCACTCCGCTGATCGCGGTGCCGAGGTGCGCGGAGCCCTGCCAGATGCCGAACACCGCCCCGGAGGGGTCCGCGGCGATGGCCAGTCGCCCGGCCTCGGCGGCGTCCAGCGGCCCGACCGCCACGGTGCCGCCGCACTCCCGCACCGTGTCGGCCGTCTGGTCCACGTCCTGCGAGGCGAGGTACGGCGTCCAGGCGATCGGCAGCCGGTGGTCCGGCGGCAGCTGGCCCATGCCCGCCACCTCGCGCCCGTCGAGCAGCGCCCGCACATACGGGCCGAGCTGCTGCGGGCCCGGCCGGAACTCCCAGCCGAACAGCTCACCGTAGAACTCCTCGGTGGCGGCCAGCCCGTGCGCCATCAGGCTCACCCAGCAGGGCGTGCCGGGCGCATGCCGCGCGTGCGGGCCGGCCGGCTCCCGTGCCTCGGTCATCGATCACTCTCTCCCCGGCCCCTCGCGGTGGCCGTGTCGCTTCCGCTCCCCGGAAGGGGTGTCCACGCCGACGGCGGGTCCGCCCGCGCCGGTGCCCGCATCCTCCACGCCGCGCCGGGACTTACCGCGCCGACGCTCGGCGACACCTCCGGGAGGATGCCCGGTCCGTCGTCTTTCGCCGCTTCCTGACGAGGGCCGGCGGGTGTCCGCCGGCTGTACAGCACGTGCTCGATCCCGTACGCCGCGTGATCGAGCCTGTCCGGCCGAGCAGAGTAGCCGGACCTGGACGCCGCGGCCACCCCTGGCGTATGCATGGCGCCATGAGAGCCATCATCACCGCATCCGATCTCGCGCACGAGCTGACCGGCGACCGCCCTCCGGTAGTGCTGGACGTGCGCTGGCAGCTGAGCCTGGCGAAGGCGGCGGGCGCGCCGGCCTTCGACGGGCGGGCCGAGTACGCGGCCGGGCACATCCCCGGCGCGGCCTTCGTCGACCTGGACCGGGAGCTGGCCGGTGTGCCCGGGGAACGGGGCCGGCATCCGCTTCCGGACCTCGCGGAGTTCGGCGCCGCGATGCGCCGCGCGGGCGTGTCGTCCGACCGGCCGGTCGTCGTGTACGACGGCGGCCAGGGCTGGGCGGCCGCGCGCGCCTGGTGGCTGCTGTGCTGGACGGGTCACCCGGACGTGCGGGTCCTCGACGGCGGATTGCCGTCCTGGCAGGCCGAGCTGTCCACGGAGGTGCCCGCTGTGACCGAGGGCGACTTCCGGCCGGCGCCGGACGCGTCGGGCCTGCTGGACGCGGACGGGGCGGCGGCCCTGGCTCGCGCGGGTGTGCTGCTGGACGCGCGGGCGGGGGAGCGGTACCGGGGTGAGGTGGAGCCGATCGACCGGGTCGGCGGGCACATCCCCGGCGCGGTGTCGGCGCCGACGACGGAGAACGTGGGCCCCGACGGCCGCTTCCTGCCCGCGGCGGAGCTGCGGGACCGCTTCAAGGCCCTGGGCGTCTCCACGGACACCGAGGTGGGTGTGTACTGCGGCTCGGGCGTCTCCGGCGCCCATGAAGTGCTCGCGCTGGCCGTGGCGGGCATCCCGGCGGCCCTGTACGTCGGTTCCTGGTCCGAGTGGTCCTCGGACCCGTCCCGGCCGGTGGCGGTGGGCGCGGATCCGCAGTAGCGGCAGTCGAGAGGCGGGGCACGCACGCGTGCGGCCGGAAGGCGGGCACGCACGCGTGCAGCCTGTAAACCGGGCACGCACGCGTGCACCCGAAAGTCGGGCGCGCGCAACGGGAAGTGGGGGCACGCGCGCGTGCCCCCACTTTCCGTTTCCGAACGGCCGGTTACTCCTGCTTCTTGCGGCGCGTGCCGAACACGATCTCGTCCCAGCTCGGCACGGCGGCGCGGCGGCCGGGGCGGACGCCGTCGGCCTCGGCCTGGCGGTCGGTGGCGCCGATCAGCCGGTCGCGGTGGCTGCCGACGGAGCGGGGCATGAGGACGTCCGCGTACGCCGAACCGGCCGAGGCGGCGGGGGCCGGCGGCTCCTCGGCGGCCGTCTCGCCGTCGGGTTCCTCCGGCGTCTCCGCCGGGCGCTCTGGGACCACCAGGTCGCCCCGGAAGCTCGGCACCGCCTCCAGCAGGCTGGTCAGCGAGTCGCGTTCGCCCGTGCTCTCCTCGGGAGGCTCGGACGCCTGCGCGGGCAGACTCGGCCGCTCCCGCTCGCCCCGGTCCAGCGCGCGGTCCATCGAACGCTCGCGTGGCAGGCGGGCGATGCGCGGCACGAACGGGAAGCTCGGCTCGGGCACGGCGAGGTCGTCGGACTCGCCGATCAGCGAGCGCGCCTCGTCGTCCACGGCCTGGACGAGCCGCCGGGGCGGGTCGTACGTCCAGCTCGCCGAGTGCGGTTCGCCCGCGACCCGGTAGACGAGGAGCACCTCCCAGGTGCCGTCGTCGCGGCGCCAGGAGTCCCACTGCACGGTGTCCTTCTCGGCGCCGCGCAGCAGCAGCCGCTCCTGCACGGCCTCGCCGAGCAGCGGACCCGAGTTCTCGCCGGGGCGGCGGACCGGGGTCTTGCGGGCGCGCTCGGCCATGAAGGCGCGCTCGGCCAGCACGGGCCCCTCGAAGCGCCGGACCCGGTCGACGGGGATGCCGGCGAGCTGGGCGACCTCTTCCGCGGTGGCACCGGCGCGTATACGCGCCTGGATGTCACGGGGGCGGAGATGGCTCTCGACCTCGATCTCGATCTGGCCGAGGCGCGGCCGGTCGCCGCGCACGGCGGCGCGCAGCCGTTCGTCGATCGGAAGGGTGTACTCCGTTGCGTCGGCAGCCTTGAGCACCAGCCGTGTGCCGTCATTCGAGACGGCCACGACACGCAGTTCGGGCATGGGGACCTCCCGGGTGGTGCCTGCCGACGTCACGTGCGTCGCTGCTTCCGCTAGTCGAGTGTGGCCTGCCCGGGTGCAGCCTGCCACAACCTTGCCGAGTTGCCCGGCGTGTCGGGCACGGGCCCTGGGCCGCCGTTATGGCACGGTTACCTATTCGCAACGCTAAGTGACGAAATTCGTCACCCTGTGCAACTAGCCCCCTCCCGGCGGTCCTTCAGGGCCGCGGACACCCTGGTGGGAGACCAGGCCCAGGGTTCGCAACAGTACTCCATTTGGACCATGTGCGTGGATGGGCACGCCGCCCAACTTCTGGCAACGCTTGCGACTTGGCCGTCGGCAACCGGTTTTGCGGATCATGAACGTGGCGAACTTCACGCAATCCCCAGAAACGGAACTAATGGTTTCCGCTGTACGTCCCTATCTCGTGCAGTCGGTGGATCAATGTCGATCAAGTACGGGAAAGGCAGGCAAGTTCCGGGTATGCGTGAGACGCCCGATGTGGGTCGCAAACGGATCGACCTGAGCGTCCCCCAGGTCGCGGGCAGCGCCCTCGCGGCCGTCGTGGCGGCCAAACTGGCGTCGTACTTCGGGTGTACGGCACGATTCTCGGCGCGGGAGTCGTCAGCATCGTCGCCACCTGTGGGGGCACGGTGTTCCAGCACTTCTTCAAGCGGACGGGGGAGCAGTTGCGGGAGGCGACGGTCGCGACCCGTCCCAGGGAGCAAGTGCCACGGGCTCCGGGTGAGTTCACCGAGGGCACCGTCTACCGCGCGCGGGTGAAGAGCTGGCGGCGGCCGGTGCTCGCGGCCGCCCTCGTGTTCGGGGTGACCATGGGCGGCATCACGACGTATGAACTGGTGTCCGGCAACAGCTTCAGCGGCAGCACGGGTACGACGGTCAGCGCTGCCGTCACCGGCCGGGGCCCGTCCTCCGTGACGCCCGACGCGCCGGCCAAGTCCGAGGAGACACCGGCTCCTTCGGACACTCCGTCCCGCGAGCACGCGCCCGGTCCCGGCCACGGTACGGCCCGCAGCGCGATGCCGACGCCCGGCGACTCCCCGGGCGGAGGGGCGAGCGGCGGCCCGAACCCGTCGCCGACCCCCACGCCCAGCGGGTCCGCCCAGACGCCTACGACCCCAGAACCCTCCGCAAGTAGTCGTTCTGGAACAGCCGTTCCGGGTCAAGACGGTCCCTCAGCCCAGTGAACTCGCCGAAACGCGGGTACACGCGCGTGAAGTACTCGGCGTCCCGGGTGTGCACCTTGCCCCAGTGCGGCCGGCCCTCGTGGGCGGTGAAGATGCGCTCGGCGGCGGTGAAGTACGCCTGATAGGGCGTGCCCCGGAACATGTGGACGGCGACATAGGCGCTGTCCCGGCCGGAGGCGGTGGACAGGGTGATGTCGTCGGCCGGGGCGGTGCGCACCTCGACGGGGAAGCTGACCCGCAGCCCCGAGCGTTCGACCATGCTCTTCAGCTCGCCCAGCGTCTCCGCCAGGGCCGCACGGGGGACGGCGTACTCCATCTCCACGAAGCGCACCCGGCGCGGCGAGGTGAAGACCTTGTACGGGATGTCCGTGTAGGTCCGCGCGGACAGGGCCTTGCTGGAGATCCGGGCGATGGCGGGAACGGTGGCGGGGGCGGCGCGGCCGACCCACTGGGCCACCTGGAAGACGCCGTTGGAGAGGAACTCGTCCTCGAACCAGCCGGCCAGCTGCCCCACGGGCTGCTCGGGACCGGCGCTGCGGTTGTTCCGCTTGGTGTTGGTGTTGCCGGTGTGCGGGAACCAGTAGAACTCGAAGTGCTCGTTCTCCGCCCAGAGTTGATCGAACTCTGCGAGGACCCGGTCGAGGGGCATCGGCTCCTCGCGTGCGGTGAGCAGGAAGATCGGCTCCACGGCGAAGGTGATCGCGGTGACGATGCCGAGGGCGCCGAGGCCTATTCGGGCGGCCGCGAACACCTCGGGGTTCTCCTTCTCGGAGCAGGTGAGCACCGAGCCGTCCGCCGTGACGAGTTCGAGCCCTGTGATCTGGGCGGCGATCGAGGCCGACTCGCGGCCCGTGCCGTGCGTGCCGGTGCTGGTGGCCCCGGAGACGGTCTGCTCCATGATGTCGCCCATGTTGGTGAGCGACAGACCCTCGCGCGCCAGAGCCGCATTGAGTCTCTTGAGCGGAGTGCCGGCCTCGACCGTGACCGTCATGGCTTCACGATCAATCTTGCGGATGCCGGTCAACAGTTGAGGGCGGATCAACACACCGTCGGTGGCGGCTATGGACGTGAAGGAGTGGCCGGTCCCGACCGCCTTCACCTTCAGGCCGTCCTCGGCGGCCCGGCGCACCGCCGCCGCCAGCTCCTCCACCGACGCCGGTGTGACCTGCCGGGCGGGCCGGGCGGAGACGTTCCCGCCCCAGTTACGCCACGTGCCGTTCTTCCCGCTCGCTGTGCTGCTCAACGGTGCCTCCCCGACCCGCGGCCGGCCTGCGCAGCCGGCGGTACCCGAGGAAACCGACCGCGACCGCGACGGCCCCGGACACGGCCGGAACCCCGTACCCGGCCCGCGCCCCGGCTGCGTCGATCACCGAGCCGGCCACGGACGAGCCGAGCGCGACCCCGACCGCGAGGCCGGTGCTCACCCAGGTCATGCCTTCGGTGAGCTGCGCGCGAGGTACGTGCTCTTCGATGAGGGACATCGTCGTGATCATCGTCGGTGCGATGGACAGCCCCGAAACGAACAGCGCCACGGCCAGAAGCGGCAGGTTTCCGACCAGTAGGAGGGGGATCATACTCACGGCCATCGCCGCCACGCCCAGCAGCCAGCGGCGTTCCGGCGCCCCGGCGAACCGCAGCAGCCCGAAGACCACCCCGGCCACGCAGGATCCGGCCGCGTACAGCGCCAGGACCACGCTCGCGGCGCCCTTGTGGCCGCGCTCGTCGGCGAAGGCGACGGTGACCACGTCCACCGACCCGAAGATCGCGCCGGTCGCCGCGAAGGTGGCCACCAGCACCTGCAGCCCGGCCGAGCGCAGGGCCGTACCGCCGCCGTGGTGTTCGCGCGGGTGCGGCTCCGGTTCGGTGGCGCGCTGGGCGGTGAGCCAGAAGACGCCGGCGGCCAGGAAGCAGGCGGCGAGCAGCGGCCCGGCCTCCGGGAACCAGGTTGTGGACAGTCCGATGGAGATGATCGGGCCGAAGATGAAGCAGACCTCGTCGACGACCGACTCGAACGAGTACGCGGTGTGCAGCTTGTCGGTGCCCCGGTACAGCGCCGCCCAGCGGGCCCGGATCATCGCCCCCAGACTCGGCACCGAACCGATCCCGGCCGCGCACACGAACAGCACCCAGTCCGGCCACTTCAGGTGCGCGGTGAGCAGCAGCCCGGCCGCCGCCGTGAGGGCCACCAGGGTCGCGGGACGCAGCACCCGGCGCTGCCCGTGCCGGTCGACCAGCCGGGAGATCTGCGGCCCGATCGCCGCGGCGGACAGCGCGATGGTGGCCGACAGCGCCCCCGCGAGCCCGTACCGACCGGTCAGCTGGGAGACCATCGTGACCACGCCGATGCCCATCATCGACAGCGGCATCCGGCCGAGGAATCCCGCGGCGGAGAACGCCTTGGTGCCGGGTTCGGCGAACAGGGCTCTGTAGGGGCTGGGCACGGGGTCTCCGAAGCGGCTCGGTAAGGCGCGAATACGGCTGATACAGCTTACGAGTTAGGGGACCCTAACGGCACCTGATTTTGCCTGCGGGAAAAACAGGCATAAACCGGCTGGAACCCGACTCGTCACCCCGCTGTTTCCTGGCTGTCAGTACCGAGTGGCAGGATCGAGACATGCCAGACGCGCTCGATGCCACCCCGTACGACGCCCTGCTCCTGCTCTCCTTCGGCGGCCCCGAAGGCCCGGACGACGTGGTCCCGTTCCTGGAGAACGTCACGCGCGGGCGCGGCATCCCGAAGGAACGCCTGAAGGAAGTCGGGCAGCACTACTTCCTGTTCGGCGGGGTCAGCCCCATCAACGACCAGAACCGCGCCCTGCTGGACGCCCTGCGCAAGGACTTCGCCGAGCACGGCCTGGACCTGCCGGTCTACTGGGGCAACCGCAACTGGGCGCCGTACCTGACGGACACCCTGCGCGAGATGGTCGCCGACGGACGCCGCCGCATCCTCGTGCTCGCCACCAGCGCCTACGCCTCCTACTCGGGCTGCCGCCAGTACCGCGAGAACCTGGCCGACGCGCTGGCCACCCTGGAGGCCGAGGGCCTGCCGCTGCCGAAGATCGACAAGCTGCGGCACTACTTCAACCACCCGGGCTTCGTCGAGCCCATGATCGACGGCGTGCTGCGCGCCCTCGAAGACCTTCCCGAGGACGTCCGCGCGGGCGCCCACATCGCCTTCACCACCCACTCCATCCCGACCTCCGCCGCCGACACCTCCGGCCCGGTCGAGACTCACGGCGAGGGCGGCGCCTACGTCGAGCAGCACCTGGACGTGGCCCAGCTGATCGCCGACGCCGTCCGCGAGCGCACCGGCGTCGACCACCCCTGGCGGCTGGTCTACCAGTCGCGCTCCGGCGCCCCGCACATCCCGTGGCTGGAACCGGACATCTGCGACCACCTTCAGGAGCAGCACGCGGCGGGCGTCCCGGCTGTCGTCATGGCGCCCATCGGCTTTGTCTCCGACCACATGGAGGTCCTCTACGACCTCGACACCGAGGCCAGGGCCAAGGCCGAGGAACTGGGCCTGCCGGTGCGCCGCTCGGCCACCGTCGGCGCCGACCCCCGGTTCGCCGCCGCCGTCCGCGACCTGATCACGGAGCGCGCCGCCGTGGAGCGCGGCCAGGAGGTCGCCCCGTGCGCCCTGGGTGCGCTGGGCGCGAGCCACAACCTCTGCCCGGTCGGCTGCTGCCCCGCCCGTGCGCCCCACCCGGCCGCCGCCGGCGCCGACAGCCCCTACGCGTGAGGAGACCCGTGACCGACCCCCTGCACCGGGAACTGCTGGAGCTGGCCCAGGAGGCCGCCCGCCGCGCCGGTGAGCTGCTGCGGGACGGCCGACCGGCCGACCTGGCCGTGGCGAGGACCAAGTCCAGCCCGATCGACGTCGTCACCGAGATGGACATCGCTGCGGAGAAGCTGATCACCGATCTGATCTCCGGCCGACGGCCCGACGACGGCTTCCTCGGCGAGGAGGGCGCCTCCGTGGCGGGCACCAGCGGCGTCCGCTGGGTGATCGATCCGCTCGACGGCACGGTGAACTACCTGTACGGGCTGCCGACCTGGGCGGTGTCCATAGCGGCCGAGCAGGACGGCGAGACCGTCGCCGGGGTCGTCGCCGCTCCGATGCGCGGCGAGACGTACCACGCGGTACGGGGCGGCGGCGCGTGGGCCACCGGCGCATGGGAGGGCGAGCGGGCGCTCGCCTGCCGTCCCGCGCCCCCGCTGGACCAGGCGCTGGTCTCCACCGGCTTCAACTACGTCGCCGAGGTCCGCGCCCACCAGGCCGAGGTGGCCGGCCGGCTGATCCCGCTGCTGCGGGACATCCGGCGCAGCGGTTCTGCGGCGGTCGACCTGTGCGATGTGGCCTGCGGCCGGCTCGACGGGTACTACGAGCGGGGGCTGAACGCGTGGGACTTCGCGGCGGGTGACCTGATCGCCCGGGAGGCGGGCGCGCTGGTCGGTGGGCGGCCCGGAGAGCGGCCGTCGCGGGATCTGACCGTCGCCGGGTCACCGGGGGTGTTCCAGCCGCTGCAGGGGCTGCTGGAGGAGTTCGGGGCGTGGCATGACTGACCGAGCCCGCAGGTGAGAAGCAACCGAGCCCGCAGGTGAGAAACAGACGGGACCCCCGGCGCTGGATTCGCCGGGGGTCCCGCTGTTGCGCTTTCGGGCCGATCAGACGCGTGACGCGCCGACCTCCACACCGTGTTCGGCGGCGAGGCGTCGCAGGTCGTCGAGCTCTGCCTGCTCCACTTCGACGAGGAAGTCGTCACCCTCGTCACGAGCCCGCGACAGGTCGGACTCGGTCGCCCTTATGCGCTGCAGAAGTCCTGCGGTGAAAGCGTCCATGCTGCGCCCCCTCGTCCTGGGTCGTGGGTCGGTGGCACGGGGGTGTGCCTGTTTGGGAAAGGGGCGATCACGTCTCTCACGGGTGCCCAGCGCTGCCCTGCTGGGCGGCGACGGTGCCGGACACCCGCGCCCACTCTGCGGAAGCGGATCGCGGAGTACCGCATGGTGCTGCGGCACATGCAGAGCGTGATCGCGGGGTGTAAAGCCGTCCTCCCCCCGCTCCCTCACCCGGAAACCTCAACCGGAGGAGAAAATCTCGTATTCCCGCCCCGGAGCGCGGATCCGTGCGGTCCACAACCCGCCTTACAGCCGACTTACGGCCGAAAAGGGCAGGATGGAGGTCACACCCCACGAACACCCCTGCCCGCACGCGCCCACGGCGCGCTACGCGGGTGGACATGAGGAAGGACAAGCGACGTGCGCGTACTCGTCGTCGAGGACGAGCAGCTGCTCGCCGATGCGGTGGCCACCGGACTGCGCCGGGAGGCCATGGCCGTCGACGTCGTGTACGACGGTGCGGCCGCCCTGGAGCGCATCGGCGTCAACGACTACGACGTGGTCGTCCTCGACCGCGACCTCCCGCTGGTGCACGGCGACGACGTCTGCCGCAAGATCGTCGAGCTGGGCATGCCCACGCGCGTGCTCATGCTCACGGCGTCCGGCGATGTCAGCGACCGGGTCGAGGGCCTGGAGATCGGCGCCGACGACTATCTGCCCAAGCCCTTCGCGTTCAGCGAACTGATCGCGCGCGTGCGCGCCCTCGGCCGTCGTACGAGCGTTCCCCTGCCGCCGGTCCTGGAGCGCGCCGGAATCAAGCTGGACCCCAACCGCCGCGAGGTCTTCCGCGAGGGCAAGGAGATCCAGCTCGCGCCCAAGGAGTTCGCGGTGCTGGAGGTGCTCATGCGCAGCGAGGGCGCGGTGGTCTCGGCCGAGCAGCTGCTGGAGAAGGCCTGGGACGAGAACACCGACCCGTTCACCAACGTCGTGCGGGTGACCGTGATGACCCTGCGGCGCAAGCTGGGCGAGCCGCCGGTGATCGTCACCGTCCCCGGCTCCGGCTACCGGATCTGATCCGCCATGGCCGCCACACCCGCGCCGCCCCAGGCGCCACCGAAACCCACCTGGGACCCCAGAAGGCCGCAGCCCCCGTTCCCGTGGCTGCGCCCGACCATCCGCATACGGCTCACGCTGCTCTACGGCGGCATGTTCCTGATCGCCGGCATCCTGCTGCTGTCGATCATCTACCTGCTGGCCGCGCAGGCGATCAGTACCGGCAACCAGCCGCTGTTCAAGATCGTCAGCGGCACGAACATCCGGGTCACCAGCGACAACTGCCCCGCGATCACCGCGATCAACTCCAACCCGGTGCCGCTGTCGGACTTCAACGAAGTGATCGCCCACTGCGTGGACCAGCAGCGCCAGGCGGCCCTGGACGACCTGCTCAGCCGCTCCCTGCTCGCCCTGCTGGGCCTGGCCGTGATCGCCTTCGCGTTCGGTTACGCGATGGCCGGCCGCGTGCTGTCCCCGCTCGGCCGGATCACCCGCACCGCCCGTCAGGTGGCCGGGTCCGACCTGTCCCGCCGGATCGAGCTGGACGGCCCGGACGACGAGCTGAAGGAGCTGGCGGACACCTTCGACGACATGCTGGAGCGGCTGCAACGGGCCTTCACCGCCCAGCAGCGCTTCGTCGGCAACGCCTCCCATGAGCTGCGCACCCCGCTCGCGATCAACAGAACACTTCTGGAGGTCCATCTGTCGGACCCGAACGCGCCGGTGGAGCTGCAGCAGCTGGGCAAGACGCTGCTGGCCACCAACGAGCGCAGCGAGCAACTCGTCGAGGGCCTGCTGCTGCTCGCCCGCAGCGACAACCAGATCGTCGAGCGGGGGCCCGTCGACCTGGCCGAGGTCGCCACCCAGGCCGTCGACCAGGTGCACGCCGAGGCCGAGGCCAAGGGCGTGAAGATCCGCGGCGAGCGCAAGCCGGCGGTGGTGCAGGGCAACGGCGTGCTGCTGGAGCGGATCGCGCTGAACCTGGTGCAGAACGCGGTGCGGTACAACGTGCCCGATGAGGGTTGGGTCGAGGTGACCACCGAGGTCCAGCACGGGCAGGCGGTGCTGACCGTCACGAACACCGGGCCGGTGGTGCCGGCGTACGAGATCGACAACCTCTTCGAGCCCTTCAGACGGCTCCGTACGGAGCGCACAGGGAGCGACAAGGGTGTGGGACTCGGCCTGTCCATCGCCAGGTCCGTGGCCCGCGCGCACGGCGGCCACATCGTGGCGCAGCCCCGCGAGGGCGGCGGGCTGGTGATGCGGGTCACCCTGCCGCTGTGATCCGGGACCGGGCAACCTGGGCCCGGAACCGACACACGCGAGAGATGTTCGCTTTACGCGGAATTTTTCAGCCTCCGAATGGGCTTCCCGTTGTGTGATCGATCACATGGACGGATTTTCAGCCATGTACTCTCTGTGATCATGAAACATGGCAGAAAGCCGGGAAAGTCCCAGTTTTCAGGGCTCATGATCACGGGAAGTACACGGTGAGGCGCCTTTGAGGTGCGGCATTCGAACCGTGTACGGTCCTCACCGCCATCCAAGCCGATCACTCTTGAGGGGTCGGGTTGGGTGTCGATTGAGTAACAGACCTTGATGTGAGGCAAAATCTCCGCCTCAGGTCGGGCACAAGTCCGGCCTCTCACGCGTTACGTGCGCTGGAGACACCGCAGACACCCAGAGGGGGAGAGCGATATGGCAACGGATTACGACACTCCACGCAAGACCGACGACGACGTCGACTCGGACAGCCTTGAAGAGCTGAAGGCCCGGCGGAACGACAAGTCCACCTCGTCGGTGGACGTCGACGAGTTCGAGGCCGCCGAGGGCCTCGAACTGCCCGGCGCCGACCTCTCGAACGAGGAGCTGGCCGTCCGGGTGCTGCCGAAGCAGCAGGACGAGTTCACCTGCATGAGCTGCTTCCTGGTGCACCACCGCAGCCAGCTGGCCCGGGAGAAGAACGGTCAGCCGATCTGCCGCGACTGCGACTGAGAAGGGGTCGGCCGTGTCTGGCTCGACCCCTCCACGGAAGCGCCGCTTCTCCCTGGGGAAAGCGGACGAAGGGCCGTCCGACGGCTCGTACGGCGCGCGTGACGACGAGCGGGGGGCACCCGGAGTGGTGGCCCCGCTCGAACCGGTGACCGACCGGGCGGACCACCCGGCGCCGGTGCAGCAGCCCGCGCCCGTCGCCCGGCGACGGGCCGCGGTGATGCGCGACAGGGCCTGGGACTTGGCCCGGGAAGGGGTCCGCAGGGGCGGCAGCGGCGCCCGCGCGGGCCTGGGCTACCTCGCGGACCGCATCATCGAGATCGCCCCGCGCATCCCCGTACGCGACCTCGCGACCCTGCGCCGGCAGTTCCCGGGCCTCGGACCCGAAGAACTCGCCGACAAACTGGTGGCGGGCGCGGCGGCCGGCACCTCGACGGTGGGAGCCGGGATCGGAGCGGCGGCGATGCTGCCGGTGCCGCCCGCGATGCCGACCGAACTGGCCGCGGAGATCACCGGGGTCGCCGCGATCGAGCTGAAGCTCGTCGCCGAACTGCACGAGGTCTACGGCGTACGACCGCCGGGGAACCTCAAGACCCGCAGTACCGCGTATCTGTCCTCCTGGTCGGGGGAGCGCGGCATCGACGTGATGAAGCCGTCGACGTACGACGCGGCCCTCAGCGTCCGCATGAAGCGCGAACTGCGCCAGCAGATCATGAAGCGGATGGTCCGCGACCTGCCCAACCTCATGCCCTTCATGGTGGGCGCCGCGGTCGGGGCGGTCATGAACCGCCGGGACACCAAGAAGCTCGCCGCGCACGTCCGGGCCGACCTGCGCAAGATCCAGGTGCCCTGGGAGGAGCTGGCCGAGCTGCCGCCGCTGGAGGAGCCGGCGGAACCGCTGAAGCTGCGCGACCTTCCCGAAGAGCTCTAGCCGGCCCGCCGGAGGCTACGCGTCCGCCTTGCGCGCGGCCTCGATCGCCGCCGCCAGCTTCTCCGGCTCCCGCGTCGACAGATACAGGTACGGCGTCGGGTCCTCCGGGTCCGTGACCTCCACCCGCAGCGCCGTGGGGATGTAGGCGCGCAGCAGCAGGAAGGCGCGCGTGTCGGCCTTGTACGTCCGCCAGGCGCGGGCCTCCTCCGCGTCCAGCACCTCCGAGTCGCCCAGCGCCGACACCGGGATCTTCGCCTCGCCCGCGATCAGCGAGTCGCCCACGACCCGGATGCGCAGGGAGCCGTACGCACTGGCGACCACCGCCGCCGCGGCCGTACCGCCGACCAGGCCGCCGAGCAGCGGCAGAGTGCCGAAGGGAAGCAGGATCAGGGCGAAGGAGACGCCCACCAGGAAGCTGATCAGCCACCACGAGCGGGGGGTGGTGAGGCGTTCTTCGTAGGGGGTGGCGGAGGGCTGCATGGAGCCAAGCTTGGCACGGGATCCGTATCGGCCCGACGCGCGGGTAAGGTCTGCGCCTGTGAGTGGTAGTTCCGCAAGCCTTCAGCCCCCCGCCGACGCGGTGAAACCGGTACGGCACCCCGACGCGCCCGCGCCCGGAGAACTCCTCGGCGCCCACTACGCACACTGTTTCGGCTGCGGCCCCGGGCAGTCGCACGGACTGCACCTGGAGGCCCGGGCCGGCGAGGGTGTCTCGCTGACCGCCGAGTTCACCGTCCAGCCCGCCCACCAGGGCGCCCCGGGCCTCGCGCACGGCGGAGTGCTGGCCACGGCCCTCGACGAGACCCTCGGCTCGCTGAACTGGCTGCTGCGGACCATCGCCGTCACAGGTCGGCTGGAGACCGACTTCGTGCGGCCCGTGCCCGTCGGCACCACGCTGCACCTGGAGGCCGAGGTCACCGCCGTCGCCGGGCGGAAGATCTACTCCACCGCCACCGGCCGCATCGGCGGCCCCGACGGGCCCGTCGCGGTCCGCGCCGACGCCCTCTTCATCGAGGTCAAGGTCGACCACTTCATCGACCACGGCCGCGAGGAGGAGATCCAGGCCGCCATGAGCGACCCGGACCAGATCCGGCGTGCCCGCGCCTTCGAGGTGAACCCGTGAGCCGTGGCCCCCTGAACGTGCTGCTCCGGCGCGTCGACCCCGACGTACCGCTTCCGGCGTACGAGCATCCGGGGGACGCCGGAGCCGATCTGCGCACCACCGAGCCGTGCGAACTGGGTCCCGGGGAGCGAGCCGTGCTCCCCACGGGTGTGTCGATCGCCCTGCCCGAGGGGTACGCGGCCTTCGTGCACCCACGCTCCGGTCTCGCCGCTCGCTGCGGTGTCGCCCTCGTCAATGCCCCGGGGACGGTTGATGCCGGGTACCGTGGGGAGATCAAGGTGATCGTGGTGAATCTCGACCCGCGTGAGAGCGTGCGGTTCGAGCGCTTCGACCGGATTGCCCAACTGGTCGTCCAGCAGGTCGAGAGGGTCCGCTTCCAGGAGGTCGCGGAGCTTCCCGACTCCACGCGGGCCGAAGGGGGCTTCGGGTCCACCGGCGGTCATGCCGCGGTGGGCGGCGAAAGCGGCACAAGCGGTCAGGCCGCCGATGGCGGTCCGACGGGTGGGAATCGATACGCTTCGGTCGTATCCGACCGGGAAGGACAGTGACGTGTTCGGACGTCGCAAGAAGAAGGGTGCCGCCGAGGACGCGGCCGGCGAGGCCGAGCAGGTCGTCGACAGCGTCGACACCGAGGCGGACGAGGGAGAAGCCGAGGCCGAGCGCGAGCGCGTCCGGCTGGAGCCCGGGCCGCGGCCCGACGGGCCGTGGGACAGCAGCGAGGTACGCGACCCGGCCGAGGGCCGTGTGGACCTCGGCGGACTGTTCGTACCGGGCGTCGACGGCATGGAGCTCAGGGTCGAGGTCGCCGGTGACGCGATCGTCGCCGCGACCGTCGTGCTGCGCGACAGCGCCATCCAGCTCCAGGCCTTCGCCGCGCCCAAGCGCGAGGGCATCTGGGGCGAGGTCCGCGAGGAGATCGCGTCCGGCATCACCCAGCAGGGTGGCATCGTCGACGAGGCCGAGGGCCCGCTCGGCTGGGAGCTGCGCGCCCAGGTACCGGTGCAGCTGCCGGACGGCACGGGTGGTTTCCAGGTCGTGCGGTTCGTGGGCGTGGACGGTCCGCGGTGGTTCCTGCGCGGTGTGATCTCCGGGCAGGGCGCGGTGCAGCCGCAGGCCGCCGGGCTGCTGGAGCAGATCTTCCGCGACACGGTCGTGGTCCGCGGTGAGGGGCCGATGGCGCCTCGCGACCCGATCGTCCTCAAGCTGCCGAACGACGCCCAGATGGTCCCCGAGGGGGTGCAGCAGGATGAGGGCTCCCGCTTCTCCGGTGGGATGGGTCAGCTGCAGCGCGGACCGGAGATCACGGAGGTCCGCTAGGCGCTCCGCCGGGTTCAGCAGGGATGTACGGGCCGTGCCTTTGCGGGGTGCGGCCCGTTTTGCGGGGTCGAGCCGTCGCCGCGCGCGGGTTCGTTGTGGTTGCTCGCGCAGTTCCCCGCGCCCCTTTGGGGCGCGATACTGGCGCCCCATCGATGGGGGAGGCCGTATGGGCGGACGGGTGGTCACCGGGACCATGGTGCGGGTCGAGGACGTGCACAAGTCGTACGGGCGCGGTGCCGCGGTCGTGCATGCTCTGCGCGGGGTCTCGCTGGAGGTGCGGCGGGGTGAACTCGTCGCTCTCAAGGGGCGTTCCGGGTCCGGGAAGACCACTCTCCTGAACATCGTCGGCGGGCTCGACACGCCCGACCGGGGGCGGGTCGAAGTGGACGGGCGGCAGCTGGGGGAGCTGGGCGAGAGCGAGCTGCTGCGGCTGCGCCGGGACCGGATCGGGTTCGTCTTCCAGTCCTTCGGGCTCATCCCGATCCTCACCGCCGCCGAGAACGTCGGTGTACCGCTCAGGCTGCGCCGGGCGGACCCGCGCGAGCGCGAGGAGCGGGTCGAGCTGCTGCTCTCCCTCGTCGGGCTGGCGGGCCATGCCGCCCAGCGGCCCGGTGAGCTGTCCGGCGGGCAGCAGCAGCGGGTCGCCATCGCCCGCGCCCTCGCCAACAGGCCGGCCCTGCTCCTCGCCGACGAACCGACCGGCCAGCTCGACGCCGAGACCGGGCACGCGGTCATGGAGCTGCTCCGGGCCGTCGTACGCAGCGAGGGGCCGGCCTCCGCCGACCCGGACGGGCCCCCGTCCGCGCTGGTCGCCACGCACGACGCGACCCTCCTCGACCTGGCCGACCGGGTGCTGGAACTGCGCGACGGCGAGATCGTCGAGCACTGAGCCGGCCGACCGTCCGCGGTGTCATCAGGGTTGCGTCAAAGTTGCCCGTCGCCCGCCCCTCTGTCACGTTTGGCCGTGATTGTTGGCCGTAAGGTCGACGCTGCGTAGGCAGCAGTCACCGGAAGACAATGGAGCCATGGCACGCGGCAAACTTCGGATCTACCTCGGTGCGGCACCGGGCGTGGGCAAGACCTACGCCATGCTTTCCGAGGCGCACCGCCGCGTGGAGCGGGGCACCGACTGTGTCGTGGCCTTCGTCGAGCACTACGACCGGCCGCGCACCGAGGTGATGCTGCACGGCCTGGAGCAGGTGCCGCGCCGGCGGCTGGAGTACCGGGGCAGCACCTTCGGCGAGATGGACGTCGACGCCGTGCTGCGCCGGGCGCCGGCCGTCGCCCTGGTGGACGAACTCGCCCACACGAACATCCCCGGCTCCCGTAACGCCAAGCGCTGGCAGGACGTGGAGGAACTGCTCGCCGCGGGTGTGGACGTGATCTCCACCGTCAACATCCAGCACCTGGAGTCACTCGGCGACGTCGTGGAATCGATCACCGGCGTGCGGCAGCGCGAGACCGTCCCGGACGAGGTGGTACGGCGGGCCGACCAGATCGAGCTGGTCGACATGTCCCCGGAGGCGCTGCGCCGGCGGATGGCGCACGGCAACATCTACCAGCCGGACAAGGTCGACGCGGCCCTGTCCAACTACTTCCGGCCCGGCAACCTCACCGCGCTGCGCGAGCTGGCGCTGCTGTGGGTGGCGGACCGGGTGGACGAGTACCTGAACGCCTACCGCAGCGAACACCGGGTCTCCAAGATCTGGGGCTCCCGCGAGCGGATCGTGGTCGGGCTGACCGGCGGCCCCGAGGGGCGCACCCTGATCCGGCGTGCCGCGCGGCTCGCGGAGAAGGGCGCCGGCGGCGAGGTGCTCGCCGTGTACATAGCCCGCAGCGACGGGCTGACCTCGGCCTCCCCGAAGGAGCTGGCCGTCCAGCGCACCCTCGTCGAGGACCTGGGCGGCACCTTCCACCACGTCGTCGGCGACGACATACCGGCCGCGCTGCTGGACTTCGCGCGGGGCGTGAACGCCACCCAGATCGTGCTGGGCTCCTCGCGCCGCAAGGCCTGGCAGTACGTCTTCGGGCCCGGCGTCGGCGCCACGGTCGCCCGGGAGTCGGGGCCCGACCTCGACGTCCACATCGTCACCCACGAGGAGGTCGCCAGGGGCCGCGGGCTGCCCGTGGCCCGGGGCGCCCGGCTCGGGCGGGCCCGGATCATCTGGGGCTGGGCGGTGGGCCTGCTGGGCCCCGCGGTCCTCGCGGTGCTGCTGAACAGCGTGGCCCTCGGCCTCGCCAACGACATGCTGCTGTTCCTGACCGTCACCGTCGCGGCGGCGCTGCTCGGCGGCCTGCTGCCCGCGCTGGCCTCGGCGGCCTTCGGCTCGCTCCTGCTGAACTACTTCTACACACCGCCCCTGCACCGGCTGACCATCGCGGATCCCAAGAACATCGTGGCCATCGCGATCTTCTTCGGCGTCGGCATGTCGGTCGCCTCGGTGGTGGACCTGGCCGCCCGGCGCACCCACCAGGCCGCCCGGCTGCGCGCCGAGTCGGAGATACTCTCCTTCCTCGCCGGGAACGTGCTGCGCGGCGAGACCAGTCTGGAGGAGCTGCTGGAGCGGGTCCGGGAGACCTTCGCGATGGAGTCGGCCGCGCTGCTGGAGCGGGCGGGCGACACCGAGCCGTGGACCTGCGCCGGGCGGGCCGGATTCGGCAGGCCGCTGGAGCGGCCCGAGGACGCCGACGTCGACATGCCGGTCGGCGACCACATGGCGCTCGCGCTCACCGGCCGGGTGCTGCCCGCCGAGGACCGCCGGGTGCTCGCCGCCTTCGCCGCGCAGGCCGCCGTCGCCCTGGACCGCCGGCGCCTGCAGGAGGAGGCCGACCAGGCCCGCGCGCTCGCCGAGGGCAACCGCATCCGCACGGCCCTGCTCGCGGCCGTCAGCCACGACCTGCGCACCCCGCTGGCCGGCATCAAGGCGTCGGTCTCCTCGCTGCGCTCCGACGACGTCGAGTGGTCCGACGAGGACCGGGCCGAGCTGCTGGCCGCCATCGAGGAGGGCGCCGACCGGCTGGACCACCTCGTCGGCAACCTCCTCGACATGTCCCGCCTGCAGACCGGTACGGTCACGCCGCTGATCCGTGAGATCGACGTGGACGAGGTCGTGCCGATGGCACTCGGCGGCGTCCCGGAGGACAGCGTCGAGCTGGACGTGCCCGAGAGCCTGCCGATGGTCGAGGTCGATCCCGGGCTGCTGGAGCGGTCCGTGGCCAACCTGGTGGAGAACGCCGTCAAGTACAGCCCGAAGCGCAGGCCCGTGCTGGTCTCCGCCAGCGCCATCGCCGACCGGGTCGAGGTGCGCGTGGTGGACCAGGGGCCGGGCGTGCCGGACGAGGCCAAGGACCGGATCTTCGAGCCGTTCCAGCGGTACGGCGACGCCCCGCGCGGCGCCGGGGTCGGGCTCGGCCTCGCGGTCGCCCGGGGCTTCGCGGAGGCCATGGGCGGCACCCTCACCGCCGAGGACACGCCGGGCGGCGGACTCACCATGGTCCTGAGCCTGCGGGCGGCGGGATCCGGTCCCGAGCCCCTGGACCTGGGCCCGGACATCGCAGAACCAGAAAGGCAGACCCTATGACGACCCGGGTGCTCGTGGTCGAGGACGAGCCGCAGATCGTGCGCGCCCTCGTGATCAACCTCAAGGCGCGCAAGTACGAGGTCGACGCGGCGCCCGACGGCCGTACCGCCCTGGACCTCGCCGCCTCCCGGCACCCCGACGTGGTCGTGCTCGACCTGGGCCTGCCCGACATGGACGGCGTCGAGGTGATCAGGGGCCTGCGCGGCTGGACCCGCGTGCCCATCCTGGTCCTGTCCGCCCGGCACTCCTCGGACGAGAAGGTCGAGGCGCTGGACGCGGGCGCCGACGACTATGTCACCAAGCCCTTCGGCATGGACGAGCTGCTGGCCCGGCTGCGGGCCGCGGTGCGCCGGGCCGAGCCGGTCGGGCCCGGCGAGGACGACCTGACGACCGTCGAGACCGAGGGCTTCACCGTCGACCTGGCCGCCAAGAAGGTCAACCGCGCGGGCAAGGACGTCCGCCTCACCCCGACCGAGTGGCACCTGCTGGAGGTGCTGGTCCGCAACACCGGCCGGCTGGTCAGCCAGAAGCAGCTGCTGCAGGAGGTGTGGGGGCCGTCGTACGGCACCGAGACCAACTACCTGCGCGTGTACATGGCCCAGCTGCGGCGGAAACTGGAGACGGACCCCTCGCACCCGAAGCACTTCATCACCGAGCCGGGTATGGGGTACCGGTTCGAGAAGTGAGCGCTGCCAAGTGAGCGGGCTGCGAAGTGAGCTTGGCTACGGTGCTGTCGGTGTGCCCCGGTACGCTTCAGGTATGAGTGCTGTTCCTCGTTCCGAAAAGCCGGCCGGCCGGTTCCGGCGCATGCTCGACCGGCTCTCCTCGTCGCAGGAGGACCTGGAGTCCGAGGAACTGCGCGAGGACGCCGACGCCGCGGGCTGTACGAAGATCGGCGACTGCCACGACCGGCAGATCGTCACGGTAACTGGTACCTTGCGCACGGTCACCTTGCGTCCGCGCGCCGGGGTCCCCGCCCTGGAGGCCGAGCTGTTCGACGGCTCCGCCGCGCTGGACGTGGTGTGGCTCGGCAGGCGTTCCATCGTGGGCATAGAACCGGGGCGCAAGCTGATCGCATCGGGCCGGATCTCGATGAGCCGGGGCCGCCGGGTGCTGTTCAACCCGAAATACGAACTGCGACCCCTCGGACGGGAGTAGCCGGTGACGTCCCTCGACAAGCCGACCGAAGGCACCGACCAGAGTCCGCCCGACGGAACCGGCGATGCCCGTGCGGTGACCGAGGCCGCGCTGTTCGACGCGTTCGGCGGTGTCCGCGGCATGGTCGAGACGGTCGTGCCGGGCCTGCTCTTCGTCGCGATCTTCACGGTCGACAAGAACCTGCACGTGTCGGCGATCGCCGCGCTGATCGTGTCCCTGGTCCTGGTCGTGGTCCGGCTCGCCATGAAGGACACCGTCAAGCACGCCTTCAGCGGTGTCTTCGGTGTGGCCTTCGGTGTCGTCTTCGCGATGTTCACCGGAAACGCCAAGGACTTCTACCTCCCCGGCATGCTCTACACGCTGGGCCTGGCGGTGGCGTACATCGTCACGACCCTGGCCGGTGTGCCCCTGATCGGCCTCATCCTCGGCCCGGTCTTCAAGGAGAACCTCTCCTGGCGCACCCGCAACCCCGGCCGCAAGAAGGCCTATGCGAAGGCGAGTTGGGCCTGGGGCCTGATCCTGCTCGCCAAGTGTGCGATCCTCTTCCCGCTCTACTGGTGGTCCGACACCACCAAGCTCGGCTGGGTCCTGGTCGCCCTGAAGATCCCGCCGTTCCTGCTGGCGGTCTGGCTCACCTGGATCTTCCTCGCGAAGGCACCCGCGCCCATCGACGTCTTCGCCGAGATGGAGGCCGAGGAGAAGGCCGAGGCGGAGCGCAAGGCGGCGCTGGCCACCGAGGGCGGCGAGGCGACCGGCGGACGGCACCGCCGGGAGGCCTAGCCGGCACGGCACCGCGACTTCCCAGCGGCGAGCTCCACCGGTGAGAGGTCGCTGCGCGCGCTGCCGGCCCTCGGGCTCTTCAGGGCGCACCGGGACCTCGCCCGCGTACACCCCCCGGGGCATCCCTCCAGCGGCACCGGGACATCTTCGAGGTGACGTCCGGCAGCGCCCTGCTGGCGTGCTGCGGCACCGGCGTGAGCTGCGCGGCCGATGGTCGGGGCCGGAGTCCCTGAGCGTCCGCACGCGAAGGGCCCGGCGGATCCGGTGATCCCCGGGCCCTCGGCGCGGCGGCGCATCCGCTGGCTCGTTGTGTCCTCGCGCCGCACCGGCAGCAGACAGCTGTTCCTCGCGCGTGGGCGGCGAGGTGACCGGGGGACGGCACCGCCGGGACGTCTGGCCGACCGTGGCGCCGTGGCTTCGTACCGGTCCGGGACGCACCGAGGGTCCCGGGCCGTTCGCATGGCCTTCTCGCGGTGAAGGGGTGCGTGCTGCCGTGGCGCCGGCGTGAGCGAGCGGGGGGCAGCCGACGGTCCGCGGAGCGTTCGGGCGTCCGCACGCGAAGGGCCCGGCGGATCCGGCGATCCCGGGCCCTCGGCGCGGCGGCGCATCCGCTAGCTCGTTGTGTCCTCGCGCCGCACCGGCAGCAGACAGCTGTTCCTCGCGCGTGGGCGGCGAGGTGACCGGGGGACGGCACTGCCGGGACGTCTGGCCGACCGTGGCGCCGTGGCTTCGTACCGGTC
The DNA here is from genome assembly GCF_053593835.1 of Streptomyces sp. NPDC002076. Classification (NCBI taxonomy): domain Bacteria; kingdom Bacillati; phylum Actinomycetota; class Actinomycetes; order Kitasatosporales; family Streptomycetaceae; genus Streptomyces; species Streptomyces sp. NPDC002076. The sequence goes on along the minus strand of NZ_JBSFDI010000019.1, from coordinate 19,612 downwards.
CGGGACGCACCGAGGGTCCCGGGCCGTTCGCATGGCCTTCTCGCGGTGAAGG